>NZ_JBFAKK010000013.1:0-264260 GCF_040655735.1 Phytomonospora sp. NPDC050363 | reverse complement strand
CGTCGTGGAGCGTGGCGGTGTCGAAGCGATCGGTGTCCATGATGCGAAAGTACAGCGTCCTCAGTGGCCGGTGATCTTACGGGTGCCGCAGCCCCGAAGGCCCACAGGACAAGCCCTGGTCGAAGTCGAAGCGCAGGACGAGGGCGTCGGGGCCGCGGTCCTCGACGGTGACTCGCCCGGCCAAGGGGTGGCCGGAGGCCGCGAGCGCGAGCAGTTCGCCGCGGTACTCGTCGAAATCGCCGCTGCTCCAGCCGGAGTGGTGGGGATCGGGGCCAGCGTCGGCCGGTTCACCGGGATGGAAGTACACGCCCTCGAAGCGGCCGGTCCCCCGGCCGATCGTCTCGACCGCCCGGCGTTCCACGAAAGCGTCGACGAAATGGTCGCGGGCGTGCCGGGTGTGCTCGCCGGGCACGCTCACCTCGCGGATCGCGGCCAGCTGCGGCGCGCGCAGATGGCCCAGCGGCGTCCCCCGGCCGAACCGCTCCCACATGACCATCGCGTCGCGCAGGGACAGGCCGGTCACGTCGCGAAGCACCCTGATCCGCGCGACGGCGGCCGGCAGGTCCTAGTCGAGCATCCACAGCACTTCGTCGAGTCCCCGCCCCTCGGCGAGGATCGCGCGTGCCCGTCGTGCCGCGGCGTCCATGGCGCCGAAGCCTAGCTCCCGCGCTTGGCCGCCTGCGCCAGATGCGACTTCGCGGCCTTCACGAAGGCCTGGTCGCGGTGCTTCTCGGCGAGCACCGCCAGGACGTGCAGCGGCGGTGTCCCCGAGTCGACGGCGATGTCGACCAGCGGTGAGAGGAACTTCTGGTCGAGGCCCTGCAACTGGGCCGCCCACTTCTCGGCGTCCGCTTTGGACAGTCGCTTCTCGGTGCGCAGCCAGGCCGCCAGCGCCCCGCGCTTCATGACGGCCACGGCTACCAGCCCGCCGGCGCGAAGTCCTTGAGGAAGACGCCGAAGAGGTCCTCGCCGGCCTCGCCGCGCACGATCGGGTCGTAGACGCGGGCGGCGCCGTCGACGAGGTCGAGGGGCGCGTGGAAGCCCTCGTCGGCCAGCCGGATCTTCTGGGTGTGCGGGCGCTCGTCGGTGATCCAGCCGGTGTCGACGCTGGTCATCAGGATCCCGTCGGACAGCATCTCGCGGGCGCTGGTGCGGGTCAGCATGTTCAGCGCGGCCTTGGCCATGTTCGTGTGCGGGTGCCCGGGGCCCTTGTAGCCGCGACTGAACACGCCCTCCATGGCCGAGACGTTGACGACGTACTTGCGGCGGGCCGTTGAGGCGCGCATGGCCTGGCGCAGGCGGCTGACCAGGATGAAGGGCGCGGTCTGGTTGCACAGCTGCACTTCGAGCAGTTCCACCGGGTCGACCTCGTCGACGACCTGCACCCAGGAGTTGGTGTCCACCAGGTCGGGGACCAGGCCGCCGGCGTCGACGGCGGTGCCGGTCGAGATCCGTTCCAGGGTCGCCGATCCCGAGGTCAGGGCGAGTTCGGTGAGCATCTGCGGGGTGAGCGCGTGCGGTGAGCCGTCGGCCGCGGCGGCGATCGCGAGGGCGTTCTGGGCGGTGACGCCGCCGAAGCTCACGCGTTCGGGGAGTTCACCGGCGGGCAGCGCGGCGGCCTCGGCCTCGATGAGCGCCTGGTAGGCGCCCGGGGAGCGCCGGACGGTCTGGGCGGCGTTGTTGATGAGGATGTCCAGCGGGCCGGCGGCGGCGACGTCGTCGGCGAGCGCGACGACCTGGGCGGGGTCGCGCAGGTCGAGACCGACGATCTTGAGGCGGTGTATCCAGTCGGCGTGGTCGTCCATGGCGGCGAAGCGGCGGACGGCGTCGTTGGGGAAGCGGGTGGTGATGGTGGTGTGGGCGCCGTCGCGCAGGAGGCGCAGGGCGATGTACATGCCGATCTTGGCGCGGCCGCCGGTGAGTAGGGCGCGCTTGCCCGACAGGTCGGCGCGTGCCTCGCGCCTGCTCCAGTTCTCCTTGGCGCAGGCGGGGCAGAGCTGGTGGTAGAAGGCGTCGACCTCGCGGTAGCGGTCCTTGCAGATGTAGCAGGAGCGGGCGCGCTGGAGGAAGCCGACGGTCTGCTCGGCGGCGGTGCGGGCCAGCGGGATGCCGTTGGTCTCGTCGTCGATGCGGTCGGGGGCGCCGGTGGCGGTCGCGGCGGTGACGGCGGCGTCGGCGGCGGTGACCGAGGCGCGCTTGTCGCGGCGGCGCTGCTGCTTGACGTTCTTGTAGATGCCGGCGGTGGCGCGGCGCACGGCGACGGAGTCGGGGTGGTCGCCGGGGAGGGCGAGCACCTCGGCGAGCACGCTCATGCAGATCTCCATGCGGGCGGGGTCGATCCCGTCGGCGTGTTCGGCGTTCTCGGCGTGCTCCATCTGCTCTTCCCGTTTCGTGGCGTCGACTGCGACCAAGAACTCTACGCAGGGTCGGGGCCGTGCCCCAAACCGAGCGGGGCAGGTCACGCGTGGACGCGGCGGCGGTATTCGCGAGGGCTGACCCCGCGGGCGCGTTTGAAGGCGGTGGACAGCGCGAAGGGGCTTCCGTAGCCGACTTCGCGGGCGACGGCGCCGACGGTGGTCTCGGGTTCGCGGAGACGGTCGGCGGCCAGCGTGAGGCGCAGGTCGGCGAGGAAGGACATGGGCGGCTCGCCGGCCAGGTCGGTGAAGCGGCGGGCGAGGGTGGCGCGGGAGACGCCGGTCTCGGTGGCGAGGTCGGCGACGGTCCAGGGGCGGGCGACGTCGGTGTGCATGAGGCGCATGGCTCGGCCGACGACGGGGTCGCCCCAGGCGCGGTACCAGGCGGGGGCGTCGGCGCCGCTGAACCAGGCGCGCAGGACGGCGATGAGGAGGAGGTCGAGGAGGCGGTCGAGGACGACGTCCTGGCCGGGGGCGTCGCGGGTGATCTCGGCGGCGAGGAGTTCGGGAAGCGGCGAGCCGAGTTCCTCGCCGGTGACGGTGAGCATGGGCGGGAGGTTGCCCAGGAGGCGGCGGCTGACCTCGTTGTGGACGCGGTAGGTGCCGATGAGCATGCCGGTGGCGCCGTCGGGGGCGTTGCCCCAGGAGCGGACGCCGAATTCGAGGGTGTTGTGGACGGGTTCGCCGTCGAGGGTGGTGCAGCGCTGGTCGGGGTGGATGATCCAGTGGACGGGGGTCTCTGGGGTGTCGGCGACGACGTAGGGGTCGGGGCCGCGCAGGACGGCGATCTGGCCTTCGCACAGTTCGCGGACGGCGCCGTCGGCGGTGGTGACGTGGGCGTTTCCGGAGGTCATGGCCAGCAAGGTGAGGGGTGCGCGGTCGGCGATCCGGACCGACCAGGGCGGGTTCATCCGGGAGCGGATGAGGAAGGCGCCTTTGGCGCGGGGACCGTCGAGGAGTCCGGCGAGTGCGTCCATGAGCGAAGTATAAGACTCTGGCGAATGTTTTCGAGTTCCTGAGCTATGTGAAGTCTCAAGATCTCCGGCTTAACTGAACACATGACACAGAACACGAACTCCACCACCGCCCCCGTCCTCGTCACCGGCGGAACCGGCAAGACCGGCCGCCGCGTCGCCGCCCGGCTGACCGCCCTCGGCCGCGAGGTCCGCCTCGGCTCCCGCTCGTCCGAGATCCCCTTCGACTGGGAGGACCGCTCGACCTGGGCCGCCGCGATCGACGGGACCTCGGCGATCTACCTGGCCTACGCCCCCGACGCGGGCTTCCCCGGCGCCGACGAGATCATCGGTTCCTTCGCCTCCCAGGCCGTCGCGGCCGGCGTCACCCGGATCGTGCTGCTGACCGGACGCGGCGAGGCCGGCGCCGAGGTCACCGAGAAGACCGTCGCGGCCGTCCCGGGGATCCAGCTGACCATCGTGCGCGCCGCGGTCTTCGCGCAGAACTTCTCCGAGGGCTTCCTCGTCGAGTCGGTGCAGGCCGGCGTGCTCGCCTTTCCCGCCGGCGACGTCGCCGAGCCCTTCATCGACGTCGACGACATCGCCGACGTGGCCGTCGCCGCCCTCACCGACGACAAGCACATCGGCGAGCTCTACGAGCTGACCGGGCCCCGACTGGTCACCTTCGCCGAGGCGGCCGCCGAGATCGGCGCGGTCATCGGCAAGCACGTCGAGTACGTGCCGCTGACGCCGGAGCAGTTCCGCGACGGCATGGTCGAGCACGGCGTCCCGGCCGAGTTCGCCGCCGCGCTCGCCGAGCTGATGCGCGAGATCATGGACGGTCACAACGCGCACGTGGCCGACGGCGTCCGCCGGGCCCTGGGCCGCGAGGCGCGCGACTTCTCCGAGTACGTCCGTACCGCCGACGCGGTCGGCGCGTGGGGCTGATCGGCTCCACCGAGGGCTGAAAGGGCCGGGCCGGCGCCCGGCCCTTTTCGGCGTCCATGACCAGAACATGCCCCGCCGCTTGCTATCGTCACACCTCATGTCCGCTGAGCCGCCGACCTTCGCCCCGGTACCGCTGCCGGTCTGCGACGGGGTCCCCGAAGACCGCGAGTCGGCCGCCGCCGGTGTCGCCGCCTGGATCGGCTCGGCTCCGATGCGCGCGCTCGTCGCCGAGTTCGGCGGGCGCTTCCCCGAAGGACCCACGGCGGAGGCGCTGGCGGCGCTCGACGCCTTCTCCGCCGAGCACTGGGACTTCCGCGACGGCCGCGAGCGCGCCGAGGCCCGCCGCCACGCCTTCGAACCGGCGACCGCCGCGCTCATCGTCGACGCCGCCCGAGCGCTGGGCCTGCTGTCGGCGAGGCCGCCCCGCCACCGCGACTACACCCAGGTCCTCATCCTCGGCGGGATGGTCCGCGCCTGCCTGGTCCGCACCCGCTTCGCCGCCGACCTGCTCGCCGGCGCCGTCACCACCGGCCGCATCACCGCCGTCGGCGGCTTTCGCGTCCTCACGCCCGGCGAGCGGGAACTCGCCGCCGAGCTGGGCATGCCGCAACCGCGCTTCGAGGTAGACGCGCTCGCCGAGGGCGTCCGCCGCGCCTTCGGCGCCACCGCGCACTACGAGGTGGAGGAGGGCGGCGATCCCGGCACCGAACCGAACCGGGCGTGGCGGGTGACGACCTACCACCTCCCCGACACGACGCCGGCGCACGTGGTCGCCGCGCCGTCGAGCGAGCCGGACTCCCGGCGCGCCAACACCGCCGACACCTGCCGGTACTGGGCCGACGAGGTCGTCAAACTCGGCCCGCGCGACCGGGTGCTGGTGGTGACCTCGACGACCTACCTGCCGTTCCAGCACGCCGACGCGATCGCCACGATCGGTCTGCCCTACGGATGCGCCGTCGACACCGTCGGCATCGACCTCGCCGCGCATCCCGACGAGCGCCACCGGCAGCGGCACGACCCCGACCGCTGCCTCCAGGAGATCCGCTCGGCGATCTGGTCGATGCGCCGGCTGTACGAGACCGCCTCGGCCTGAGCGGCTGTGATCACGGGTACAGGCCCGTGCTCACCGGCGGGGCCGGACGGCGTCCGGTGGGAGACTTCCGCGCATGTCGATCACCTGGAGCCTGCGTCCGGCCGTCGCCGAGGACGTCGAGCCGATCGCCGAGATGCGCGCCGTGGTGATGCGGCCCGACCTCGAACGGCTCGGCCGCTTCGACGAGCACCGCGTGCGCCAGCGGCTGCGCGACCACTTCGCACCCGAGCACACCTCGGTGATCGAGACCGGCGGCGCCTTCGCCGGATGCGTGGCGCTGCGCCCGGCCGGCGACGGCCTGCTGCTGGAGCACTTCTACCTCGCGCCCGAGGCGCAGGGGTGCGGACTCGGCTCGTCGGTGCTGCGCTCGCTGCTCGACCGGGCCGACGCCGAGGGCTCGGCGGTGCGGCTCCAGGTCCTCGTCGGCAGCCCCGCCCGGCGCCTCTACGAACGCCACGGCTTCGCGCCCGAGCGCGAGGACGCCGTCGACGTGTTCATGGTTCGCGAGCCGAGGAGCTGACGACCGGGCCGCGTCCGGCACGGCCCGGTCGCCGTCGTCACTTCCCGAACGGCGGTTCGATCGCCGAGACGGTGAACGGAAGCCTCGGGCCGCCGTCGCCGGCCGCCAGCTGCGAGTTGACGACCAGCAGCCGCCCTCCGAGGTAGGCCAGCGTCGTCGGGGTGTCGGCGGTCTCGAACGCGTGGTGGCCGAGGATCTCGGCGGTGCGGTGGCCGTCGGTCAGGCGCAGCCCGGTGAGCCGGAAGTGCGGTTCGCCATCGCCGTCGCCGGTGTAGTCGCAGACGTAGAGGACCTCGCCGGCGAAGACCATGCCGTCGCCGCTGACCTTGACGCCGCCCAGGTCGACCGGGACGGCCTCGCGCGTGGCGATGTCGACGTGCCACAGCTGCCCGGTGCCCTGCGCGGCGATGAGCAGCGCCGAACCGTCCTTCGTGGACACGATGCCGTTGAGGTAGGCCGCCTCGCCGGGCTCGATGCCGTGCCCGGTCAGGTCGATCCACGGCTCGCCGGCGCCGATCTCGTCGTCCAGCGCGAAGCGCCACACCGCCGGCCGCAGGGAGTCGGTGGCGTAGGCGTGGCCGTCGTTGACGCAGACGTCGTTGAGCAGCGTCCGCTTCGTGGTCACCTCGTGCCGCGCGACGAGCCCGCCGTTGGCGGTGTCGTAGGCGAAGAGCACGCCGGAGTGCCCGCCGCAGACGATCAGCCGCCCGGCCGGGTCGACGGTCATGCCCAGCGCGCCGGTGCGGCCGTCGGCCCCCGGCGGGGACCACAGTTCGAGGCCGGGCCGGTCGAGGTCGCCCCGGTAGATCGCCCCCTCCGCCGAGCCCGACACGTAGAAGGTGCTGCCGTCGGGGCCCTCGGTGATCCCTTCGGGATACACGCCGTCGCCGGGGAGCTCGTACCGCTCGATCATCATTGGCCCTTCGCGGAGATCGTTTGTGCGGCACCGATTATGACCCGAGCCGAAGGCGAGCACCATCCCCTGTGGAGCGAGCGGTGCCGGTGCTCGCGGTAAAAGGGAAGGCCGCGGCCCGTCCGGTTCCATATCCTCGCAGAACACGCTCGTACCCGAAGGAAGAGGAACCGTGCACACGCATCCAGCAGTCACCGCGCTCAGCGACCGGATCAAGGCGACCATGGCCGCGGCGATCCGACGCTCCCGGCCACAAGCCGAGCAGCCGGATCCGCTGGTGCGACGCGGAGACCGCGCCGACTTCCAGGCCGACGCCGCCCTCTCCCTGGCCAGGAGCGCCGGGCGCCCGCCCCGCGAGCTGGCCGCCGACATCGCCGCGGCCGTCGACGGCGACGGGCTCCTCGACCGGATCGAGGTGTCCGGTCCGGGCTTCTTGAACCTCACCCTCGCCGACGCCGAACTGTGGAAGCAGGTCGCGCGGCGGCTCGACGCCGGGCTCGGCCTGCCCTCCCCGTACGCCGCCACGGTCACCGTCGTCGACTACTCCGCGCCGAACGTCGCCAAGCAGATGCACGTCGGACATCTGCGGTCGACGGTCATCGGCGACGCCCTGTCGCGACTACTGGAAGCCCTCGGCGGCACCGTGATCCGCCAGAATCACGTCGGCGACTGGGGCACCCAGTTCGGGATGCTCATCCAGTACATCGACGAGCACCCCGAGGCCGAGTGGCGCGACCTCGGCGACGGCGCCGTCGCGCGCGTCGCCGCGCTGGACGCCCTCTACCGGGCGGCCGCCGCGCTCTTCCGCGAGGACCCGGCATTCGCCGAACGGGCCCGCGCCCGCGTGGTCGCTCTCCAGGCCGGGGAGGAGGCGACCCTCGCCGTCTGGCGCGAACTGGTCGCGGTCTCGCAGGAGGCCTTCTCGGCGACCTACCGTCGGCTCGGCGTCGAACTGTCCGATGTGGACCTCGACGGCGAGTCCCGCTACAACCCGTTCCTCGACGAGGTCATCGCCGAACTCACCGAGGCCGGAATCGTGGTGGAGTCCGAGGGCGCGCTGTGCGTCTTCACCGAGGGCTTCGACGGTCCCGACGGCAATCCGGTCCCGCTGATCGTGCGCAAGAGCGACGGCGGCTACGGATACGCGGCCACCGACCTGGCCACCATCAGGCACCGCGCCCGAGACCTCAAGGCCGGGCGGATGCTCTACGTCGTCGACGCGCGCCAGGCGCGGCACTTCGCGCAGGTCTTCGCCACCGCCCGCCGCGCCGGCTGGATCACCGGCGAGCACACCGTCGTCCACGTCGCCTTCGGCACCGTCCTCGGACCCGACGGCAGGCCTTTCAAGACGCGTGCGGGCGACACCGTGCCGCTGACGAGTCTGCTGGAGGCCGCGGTGACCGGCGCGCGGGCGGTCGTCGAGGAGAAGAACCCCGCCCTCGATCCCGCCGAGTTCGACCGGATCGCCGAGGCCGCGGGGATCGGCGCGGTCAAGTACGCCGACCTGTCGACCGCCCGCACCACCGACTACCGCTTCGACATCGAACGGATGGTCTCGCTCAACGGCGACACCGGCGTCTACCTCCAGTACGCCCACGCGCGGACCGCCTCGATCCTGCGCAAGGCAGGCGGGGCGGGGACGGCGGGCGTGGACGCCGCACTGCCGATGAACCCGGCCGAGCGCGCGCTGACGCTGCACCTCGACGGCTACGCGGCGGTGCTGACCCAGGCGGCCGGACTCAACGAACCGCACCGCATCAGCACCTTCCTGTTCCGCCTCGCCAAGCTGATCAGCGCCTTCTACGACACCAGCCCCGTGCTCGACGCGCCGACGCCCGAGTCGCGGCGCAACCGGCTGGCGCTGGTGAGTCTGGCGGGCGGGACACTGCGGCATGGACTGTCGCTGCTGGGGATCGTGGCGCCGGACCGGATGTAGCGGGCGCACCTGGGCACGCCTGCGGGCGGCGGCGTGACAGTCGCCGCCCGCGGGCACCGGCTACCTCAGTCCGAAGGACCGGATCATCGTCCCGGTGTAGGAACCGCCGGCGCTGTCGGTGGCCGTCATGCGCACCGACACGAACCGCGCGTCCGCCGGATGCCGCACGAACGCCTTGGCGTGGTCGCCCAAACGCAGCAGCGGCACCGTTCTCCAGGTCGCGCCGTCGTCGTAGGAGATGTCGAGGGCGAGCGACGTGGTCGCCAGGTCGGCCGCGCCCGAAGGCTGGTAGACCTCAAGGTCGAGCGGCTGCCACCGCCCGGCCGGGGCGAAACCGTCGACCACCGTGCCGGAGTCCAGCGCCACCGACGTCAGCGCGACCGGTGCGGCTTCGCCGGTGCTCGCGGCGGTGGCCGTCCACGTCGCCTCGGCGTGTGTGCCGAGCACCGTCCACGGCGCGGTGCGGTCGGCGGTGCAGGAGACGGTGAACCGCGTCGCCGTCACCGGTGCTCCGAACGTGCCCTGGCAGGGGGCGTCGGTGGCGCCGAGCGAGACACCGTCGGCGAGGACGGCCGTCGTCCCGGTCACCGTCGACCAGTCGATGCGGGTCGCGACACCCAGGTCGGGCCCGGCGAACATGGGCTCCAGGACCGCCAGGCCGGTGCCGTCGCGTGTCGCACCGAGATCCTCGACGCCGCTGCGGGAAGGCCCGGGAGCCAAGGGGGCCGAGGTCCAGTCGACCCGCGTGTGTCCGGTGCGTTCCCCTTCTCGCACGAATTCCTCGCCGCTGCCCACGCTGCTTCGCAGGATCGACAGCGCACTCCACCACGAGATGTCCGGACCCGGCGTGAAGTACTCCGTACGCCGGTCGGGCAGCGTCAGATCCACGGGCGAGTACCCCAGGCTGAAGCCGCCGGCGAAGGAGGGACTGTTCCTCCCCCACGCGGCAGGGGCCTCGCCCTGGCTTTCGTAGACGGCGTCCTCGACCGCCAGGTCCCGGTCGTGGACCCGGTGCGAAAGGTCGCCGGGTATGCCGTTCGGCTCGGCGAACGCAAGGTTGTACTGGAAGTGCCGCGCCGAGCCTTCGGGGTTGAGGTGGAGGGGTGCGTATACGAACAGGATGCCGCTCCCACCGTCGGCGGGACTCGGGACGGCGTAGACCGGCTGGCCGAACGCGTACGCCTGAAGGTTCTCCGCCGCCACGACACCGCCCGGAGCGCTCGCCAAGCCCAGGGCCGTGACATCGAGGTAGGTGTCGCGATCCAGGTCGACGGTCAGCTCCTTGCCCTGCCGGGCGTCCCAGTCGAGTTCACCGGCACCGGTGACCGTCAGCGTGTCGGCGAACGCGGTGGTGGGGGTGTTGTAGGGGAAGTCGAGTCGGTCCGTGACGAAGCCCAGCACGTGGTAAGTGCCCGGCTCCAGCCGCAGGCGGGCCTCGGCACCGCCGACGGTGACGTACTCGGTATCACCGGTCGCGAGGTCGGTGTAGGCCACCGAGATGCTGTACGGGTCCGAGCCGTCGCGGGCCGTGCCGTGGATCTCCTGCGTGTGCTTCTCCGGCTCCAGGTAGGCCGAGACGGCGGTGCGGATGACGGTCTCGCCCACGCTCGCGACGAGTTCGCCGGCGTACTGGCCGGTGGTGAAGGCGATCGAGGTGTCGAGGCTCATCGTGACCGCGGCGGTGCCCCCGGCCGGAACCGTCAGCGCCGGCCCGTCGACGGTGAACAGGCCGGCGGGCGCCTCGGCTCCGCCGGTCCGCACCGACGCGCCCAGCGCGAGCGTGACGGGCGCGGCGCTGGGGTTGGCGTAGGTGACGGTCCGCTCCTCGACACGGCCGTCCTGCGGGAATGCCACAGTCGCGAAGTCGAGCGCGCCGATCGAGGCGGTGACCTCCTGGCGCACCGCGCGAGCGACGTCGAGACGTCCGCTGCCCTGCTGGTAGAGGCCCGGCCCGTCGAGCCACCGTGAGGTGGCCATCAACGTGGCCTTGAGCTGCGCGGCGTTCCAGTCGGGATGGCGCTGCTTGAGCAGGGCGGCGGCGCCGGCGACGTGGGGTGTGGCCATGGACGTCCCCGAGAGCCTGGTGTACTCGCCGTCGACGATCGGACCGAGCTCGGTGCCTTCGGCATGGGCGGCGACGATCGCCTCCCCCGGTGCGGTGAGCTCCGGCTTGAGCGCGTTGTCGCCGTAGCGCGGGCCCTGGTTCGAGAACGCGCTGAAAACGTCCTTTTTGGACACGCTGCCGACGGCGAGGGCCGCGTCGGCCGCCGCCGGGGTCGACACCGACGACGGCGTGCCGTCGTTGCCGGCCGCGATGACGAACAGGGCTCCGGTGGCCTCCGACAGGGCGTTCACGGCGAGTTCCATCGGGTCGGTGCCGTCGGACGGGCCGCCGCCCAGGCTGAGGTTCACCACGTCGGCGTCGGCCGCGGCCCATTCCATCCCGGCGATGACCGCGCTGTCCGTGCAGTAGCCCTCGTCGGCGCACACCTTGCCGATGAGCAGCGCGGCGCCCGGTGCGACCCCGGTGTAGCGTCCACCGGACGCCGCGCCGGTACCGGCCACGGTCGAGGCCACGTGGGTCCCGTGGCCGTTGAGGTCGGTGACGCCGTTCGGTGACCCGGTGAAGTCGCGGGTCTCGGTGATGCGGCCGACGAGGTCGGGGTGGGTCAGGTCGGCGCCGCTGTCGAGGACGGCGACCGCGGTGCCGGTGCCGTCGAAGCCGGATCGCCAGACCTCCGGGGCGCCGATCTGGGGGACGCTTTCGTCGAGCAGGGGCTTCGAGCGGCCGTCGAGCCAGATCCGGTCGGTAGCGGACGACTTGTTCGCGGTCGCCGACAGCTGCTCCCACAGGGCGGCGCTGTCGGCGGTGGTCACGGCGACCGCGCCGATGCTGTCGAGGCGGCGGGTGATCTCGGCGGCGGGGAGCGCCGACGAGCGCGCGGCCGTGCCCTCGCCCTGGATCAGCAGCGGCAGGGGCTCGCCGCCGCCGAAGCCGTCGGCGGTCAGGGAGCTGAGGTTGAACAGCTCCGGGTCGAGCCGGCCCTCGGCGAGGAGGACCGCGGTGTCGTTCGGGAACACGTAGACGCCCTCGGAGGAGGTGCGCGTGGTGAATCCGATGTGCTCACGGCCCTCGGCGGGTTCGAGCTCGACGGCGCCGTCGGGTGAAAGGGCCGCGAGGTCTCCGGTGACGAGTCGGATCGCGGCGGTCTCGTCCGAGATCACCGCGGTGGTGAGGGTTTCGTGTGGGTTCGGTTCGGGTGGGACGGTCGCGGGCTGCTGGGCGAGGACGAGACCTGCCAGGGCTCCCGCAGCGAGGAGATGTCGTGGATGCATGGGGCACTCCAGGGGCTTCGAAACGTGGGTCTCGAAGGATGAAGCGCCCCACCATGAAAACCCCACGGTCTCGGCACATCCGTCAGAGGCCGAGGGCACGGCACCCCCAGGCGGTGCCGCACCCGGCCCCTACCGCTCGGCCGACTCCGCGGTCCGCCGGCCGAGCCGAAGCCGCGCCCGCTCCGCGATGGCGTGCCCGGCGAAGAGCACGAATCCCGGCAGCAGCACCATCGTGGCGGGCACCAGCGAGCCGATCACGACCGCGAAGGCCACCGCGATCGCCGCGCCCGGCGCCGCCCACCACGCCGCGGCGGTGAGCCTGACGGCGTCCCGGACGGCGTCGCGCCACCGGCCACTGTGGACAGCGGCGGTGAGCAGCGCGAGCCCGGCGGCGAACGCGGCCAGCACCGCGGTCACCGCCGTCACCGTCTCCCCGCCGGGCAGGATCCCGCTCTCGGCGACCTGGAGGTTGAAGACCACCAGCCCCGCCGCCACCGCGAGGACCGCGACCGCGACCGCGCCGGCCGGGATGCCCCGGGCGAAGCCTCGCGCGATGTCCCCGAAGTGCGGGTAGCGGCCCTCTTCCCGGCGGTGGCGGATGGCGGCGCTCGCGGTGGCCACCGCCGATCCGAGGGTCACCACGGGCAGCGCGCAGACGGTCACGGCGATGCCCACCAGGGCGAGGTCGGAGGCGTCGCGCAGGAGGTCTCTCCAGTCGGCGCGTACAGGGGTGGCGGGGGTGGCGGTCTCCATGGTCAGCCTTTCAGACCGGTGGTGTTGATGCCCTGCACCAGCAGCCGCTGGAAGGCCAGGAAGAACAGGAACACCGGCGCCAGCGACAGCACCGACATCGCCAGCATCGGCCCGAGCGAGGTCTGCCCGCCGGAGTCGACGAACAGGCGCAGTCCGATGGGGACGGTGTAGCTCTCCGGGCTGGGCAGGTATACCAGCTGGGTGAAGAAGTCGTTCCAGGTCCAGATGAACGAGAAGATCGCCGTGGTCACCAGCGCCGGTCGCGACAGCGGCAGGATCACGTGCCGGAAGACGCCGTAGGGCGTGCAGCCGTCGATGCGGGCGGCGTCGTCGAGGTCGCGTGGGATGCCGCGCATGAACTGCACCATCAGGAACACGAAGAACGCCTCGGTGGCCAGTAGTTTCGGCACGATCAGCGGCAGGGGCGTGTCGACCCAGTCGAACTCGTTGAACAGCACGTACTGCGGGATGATCAGCACGTGCCCCGGCAGCAGGAGCGTGCCGATCATCAGCGCGAACCAGATGTTGCGGCCCCGGAAACGCAGGCGGGCGAAGGCGTACGCGGTCAGCAGGCACGAGACGGCGTTGGCCACGACGGTGGCCAGCGCGATCATGGTGCTGTTGAGGAAGAAGCGCCCGAAGCTCAGGTCCTCGATGTAGTTCCAGCCGGTCGAGTAGTTCGACGGCGTCAGGTCACTGGGCCACACCGAGAGGTTGCTGGCCAGCTCGGTCGGCGACTTCAGCGACGAGCCCAGCACCCACAGCAGCGGGTAGAGGACGACGGCGAGGACCACGACGAGCACGGCGACGCGCACGAACCCGGCGACGCGGCGACGCGGGGGCACGGCGGTGACGGCGCTCATTTTCCGTCCCCGTCGGCGTAGTGGACCCAGAAGCGGCCGGTGCTGAAGAACGCGGCGGTGATGGCGCCGATCGCCAGGAGGAAGACCCAGGCGAGCGCGGAGGCGTAGCCCATTTTGAACTCGGTGAATCCCTGTGTGTAGAGGTGGAGGGTGTAGAGCATGGTCGAGTTGACCGGTCCGCCGCTGCCGTTGCTGATCACGAAGGCGGAGGTGAAGCCCTGGAATCCGTTGATGGTCTCCAGGACGAGGTTGAAGAAGATGACCGGCGACAGCAGCGGCAGCGTGACGTGCCAGAAGCGGCGCAGCGGCCCGGCCCCGTCGACCTCGGCGGCCTCATAGAGCTCGGCCGGCACCTGCTTGAGCCCGGCAAGGAAGATGACCATGGGTGCGCCGAACTGCCAGATCGCCAGCACCATCAGCGTTTCCAGGGACCAGTCGGGGTCGTTGACCCAGGGTCTCCCGGTTATCCCGAAGATGTCGAGCAGCGCGTTGAAGGAGCCGTCGCGGCTGAAGATGGCGCGCCACACCAGGGCGAGCGCGACGCTTCCGCCGAGCAGGGACGGCAGGTAGAACAGGGCCCGGAACAGGCCGGTGCCGCGGCGTTCGCGGTTGAGGAGCATCGCGACACCGAGCGCGGCGGCGAGTTTCAGGGGGACGGCGATCAGCGCGAAGGTGAGGGTGACGGCGACCGAGGACTTGAAGACCGGGTCGGCGGTGAACATGCGCTCGTAGTTGTCGAAGCCGATCCAGTTGATCTGGTCCCAGTCGGACAGGACGTCGTAGTCGGTGAAGCTGAGGTACAGCGACAGCAGCATCGGCGCCGCGGTGATGAGCATGAGGCCCAGCAGCCACGGTGAGAGGAATACGTAGCCGGCGCGGCCTTCGGCGCGGCGGCCGGGGTTGACCGGTCCCCGGCGGGGCGGGGCCGGTGGCCGCGGCCGGCCGCCGGACCTGGTCGAGGGAGCGGTGGAGACCGCCATGCGAGGGGTGTCCTTTCCGGGATCGTCGCGGCCCGGGCCGTCCACAGGGGACGGCCCGGGTCGCTGGCCTCAGCCCGACAGGGCGGCGGTGGCCTCGGTGACGAACTGGGCGGCGGCGTCGGCGGGTGTCGCCGTGCCGTAGGTGACCGACTCGGCGAGGTCCCGGAGGGTGTCGCGGAGGGAGGCGTGGCCCTTGGGCGGCGGGGCCGGGGCGGGGCCGTACTTGGGGGCGAGCTCGGTGGCGAAGCTGAAGACCTGCTTGGCGTACTCGTCGGTCTGCGTCGCCTCGACGGCCGCACGGGTGGTCTTGTTGGGCGGCAGGCCCCGGTCGGTGCCGAGGATGGCGCCGGCCTCGGGGTCGTTGGTGAGGAAGTTGATGATGTCGGCGACGACCTCGGGGTGCTCGGTGGCGCGCGATCCCGCCCAGTAGGTGGCGGCGCGGGCCCACTGGCCCTTGACGTCACCCGGGTAGGGGACCATCGCCAGCTCGCTCTCGGTGGCCTTGCCGAGTTCGCCGAGCTGGTTGGACCACATGAAGGACGTGGCGGCCTTGCCCGAGACGACGAGCTGGGTGTCGACGCTGCCGCTGACGGCCTCGTGGACGACGTCGGCGGGCGGGGTCGCGCCCTTCTCGCGGGCCTGCTGCCACAGGGTGAACCAGGCGGTCAGGTCCTCGGCGGTGAAGCCGAGCTGCTTGCCGCTGTAGAACTCCTTGCCCTGCGAGCGCAGCCACAGCCACAGCGCCTTGTAGTCGGTGCTGGGGTCCATGGAGCCGAAGTACTCGCCGCCGGACTTGTCGGTGACGGTCGCGGCCCAGTCGATGTACTCGTCGTAGGTCCAGCCGGCCTGCGGTTCGTCGACGCCGAGCTCGGCGAGCTTGGTCTTGTCGTAGATCAAGGCGGGGGTGTTCTCACCGGTGGCGACGGCGACCTGCTTGCCGTCGAGCTGCCCGTAGGCGGTGAGGCCCTCGTAGTTGTTGGACAGGTCGAGCTTCTTGCTCTCGACGAAGGGGGTCAGGTCGAGGGTGACGTTGCGGCCGGCGTACTCGGCGAGGCCGTTGTCGTCGATCTGGAAGATGTCGGGGGCGTTGCCGCCGCCGGAGATGGTGGCGAGCTTGTCGTAGTAGCCGCTGAAGGCCTGCCAGGTCGCGTTGATCTTCACGTCGGGGTGCTTGGTCTGGTACAGGTCGAGCGCCTGCTGGGTCAGGGCGGCGCGGCCTTCGCCTCCCCACCAGAAGAACTCGATGGTGGTGCCCTCTTCCTCGTCACCGCACGCGGCGGCGCCGAGCATGAGGGGCACGGCGACGATCAGTGCGGTGAGAGCGCTGCGAAGCCTTCGCCTGGCAGAGGTACGGTGATCGGACGCGGGCCGGGTGGCGCGCTTTTGGGGGTCGGTGGACTGCATGGGGTCGGCTGCTCCTTGATCTAGGTCGCTGCCCCACCTAACGGCGGCTCGGCCGCAGCGCCTCTATAGGGCGCTGTCCACGGCCGGGGACGCGGTCGCATGGCCGTGCGGCGGCGTTCCCGGTGGTGGCGCGGTGGAGTCTCGGACGATCAGTTCGGTCTGCAAGGACACTTGGGCGGTGGTGCGGCGATCGTCACCGTGCTGCAGCAGCATGTCGACGGCGGCGCGTCCTGCTGCCGCGGTCGGGGTGGCAACGGTGGTGAGGCGGGGGCGGGTGACGCGGCCGAGGATCGTGTCGTCGACTCCGACGACACTGACGTCCGCGGGCACGCGCTTCCCCAGCCGGTCGAGGCCTTCGATGAGACCGATCGCCATCAGGTCGTTGTAGGTGAGCACGGCGGTGGCTCCGCTGCCGACGATCTGCTCGGCCGCGGCGATGCCGCCGTCCTCGGTGGGGTGGTTGGGGCCGGAGACGGTGAGTCTGGCTCCGGATCGGTCGGCCGCCTGCGTGGCCGCTCGACGCTGTTCGCGGCTGGTCCACGAACCGCGCGGCCCGGTGAGCAGCGCGATGTCGCGGTGGCCGTCGGCGACCAGGTGGTCGATGGCCAGGCCGGCGCCGTGGGCGACGTCCATGGTGACCGAGGGGAGCCCGGGCACGCGGCGGTTGACCAGTACGAGCGGTACCTCGCGGGCGAGCTGCTCGATCGAGGTGTTGTTGAGGCGCGGGCTGCACAGGACGATCCCGTCGACCTGCTTGGACAGCGCCCGGACGAGTTCGGCCTCGACGAGGGGATCCTCGTCGGTCTCGGCGACGAACACGTGGTGGTCGCGCATCCGGGCCTGACTCTCGGCGGCCTTGATGAGCGGCGGAAAGAACGGGTTGGCGATGTCGGCGACGATCAGGCCGATGTTGTGGGTGCGCCCGGTGATGAGGGCCCGGGCGGCCCGGTTGGGGCGGTAGCCGAGTTGCTCGGCGGTGCTGAGGACCTTCGCCCTCGTCTCGGCGTGCACCAGGTGCGGGGCGGAGAACGCGCGGGAGACGGTGGAGATGTGCACTCCCGCGACTCTCGCCACGTCCCTGATCGTCACTGCCACGTCGCCGGCCCGCCTTCTCGTTCGTCTCCTAGAGGAGTGTGCTGTCGGTTCTTCTGCGGCCTATTTATGCAAACGATTGTGAGCTTGTCAACAGCTCGGGTTACCGGGATGTTGCCGATCGACGCGTCATCCACGTAGTTAACAACCCAAAGTGGACGCATTATTTCCGGCTGTTGACTGGATTCGACGCCGCCGCTAACTTTGGCTGCAAACGTTTGCCGTCCAAGCGGAGGCGCAATGAGCACGCCGAAGCCGGCCGGGCAGCGACACCGGTACGCACTCGTGGGCACCGGCGCCCGCGCGGAGATGTTCGTCGGCGCCATCGCCGTCGACCACGCCGAGCGGGCCGAACTCGTCGCACTCGCCGACACCAATCCCGCGCGGCTGGCCGCGCACAACCGCCGTCTCACCGGCCTCGGCGCCGCCCCCGCGGCGCTGTACCCGGCCGAGAAGTTCACCGCGATGCTCGACGAGACCGGCGCCGACACCGTCGTGGTGACCACTGTGGACAGCACGCACGACGAGTACATCCTCGCCGCGCTGGCCGCCGGCCGCGACGTCATCACCGAGAAGCCGATGACCGTCGACGCCGAACGCTGCCGCCGCATCCTCGACGCCGACACCGACGGCCGCGTGCGGGTCGCGTTCAACTACCGCTTCAAACCAGCCCACGAGAAGGTCCGCACGCTGCTGGCCTCGGGGGTGATCGGCGAGATCGGGTCGGTGCACTTCGAGTGGCTGCTCGACGTGCGCCACGGCGCCGACTACTTCCGCCGCTGGCACCGCGACAAGGCCAGCTCCGGCGGGCTGCTGGTGCACAAGTCGGGACACCACTTCGACCTGGTGAACTGGTGGCTGGGCGCGCGGCCCGAGCGGGTCTACGCGCAGGGACGCCTGTTCTTCTACGGGGAGAACGGATCCCGGCACGGCTACGACCGCGGCTACGAGCGCGTGCACGGATCCCCCGAAGCCGCGTCCGACCCCTTCGCCCTGCACCTCGCCGACAATCCCGGCCTCGCCGAGCTCTACCTGGGCGCCGAGGAGCACGACGGGTATCTGCGCGACCGCAACGTCTTCGCTCCCGGAGCGTCCATCGAGGACGACATGTCGGTGCTGGTCGGCTACGACACCGGCGCCTCGATGACCTATCACCTCACGGCCTACGCCCCCTGGGAGGGCTACCGGGTGATGTTCAACGGCAGTGCCGGGCGGCTGGAGCTGGAGGTCGTCGAGAACGACCACGTCGACCCGCGAACCGCCGGCCACGTCAAGGGAGCCGCACTCCACGGAGCCGAGGCCCCCGCCGAGCGCGGCGCGACCCGCCTGACCCTGCATCCGTTCTGGCGGCCACCGGAGAGCGTCGAGCTGCCCTCGTCGCCCGCCGGCGGGCACGGCGGCGCCGACGCGGCGATGACCGCCGTCCTGTTCGGCGGCGCCACCGACCCACTGGACCGCTCGGCGACCTCCCGCGACGGCGCCGCCGCGCTGCTCACCGGCCTGGCCGCCAACGCATCCATCGCCTGCGGCGAGGCCGTGGCCGTCGCCGACCTGCTCGCCCTGACGTGACCTCCGAGGAGCCCGCATGCCCCACCCTGACCTCCTGTTCCCGCCCGACCCGTCCGTCCGCGCCATCGCCCGGGAGCTGTTCGCGCTGACCCGCGACCTGCCCCTGATCAGCCCGCACGGCCACGTCGACCCGGCGATCCTCGCCGACGACACGCCCTTCGGCGACCCGGCGCGGTTGTTCGTCGTGCCCGACCACTACGTGACGAGGATGCTGCTCAGCCAGGGCATCGCGCCGTCCGAGCTGGGCGTGCCGAGCGTCGACGGGACCACCTCGCAGACCGACGGCCGCAAGATCTGGCGGCTGCTCGCCGACAACTGGCATCTGTTCCGCGGCACGCCTTCCCGCCTCTGGCTCGAACAGACCTTCACCGACGTGTTCGGCGTGGAGACGCCCCTGTCGGGCGACACCGCCGACGACGTCTACGACCAGCTCTCGGCGCGTCTGGCCGAACCGGAGTACCGGCCGCGGGCCCTGTTCACCCGTTTCGGGATCGAGACGCTGGCCACCACCGAGTCCCCTTTGGACGACCTGGCCGCGCACGCGCGCCTCGCCGCCGACGGCTGGGGCGGACCCGGCGGGCGGGTCATCACCACCTTCCGGCCCGACGACGTGGTCGACATGGACTGGGACGGCTGGGCCGGACGGGTCGCGCGACTCGGCGAGATCACCGGTGAGGACACCGCGTCCTTCACGGGATACCTCGCCGCGCTGCGCTCGCGCCGGGAGGCCTTCATCGCCGCCGGCGCCACCTCCAGCGATCACGGGCACCCCACGGCGGCGACCGCCGACCTCGGACCGGAGGGCGCCGCGGCGGTCTTCGAGCGGGGCCTGCGCGGGACGGCCACGGCCGCCGACGCCGAGTCCTTCCGCGCGCACATGATCCTCGAGTTCGCCCGCATGTCCATTGAGGACGGCCTGGTCATGCAGCTGCACCCGGGCTCGGTGCGCAACCACAACCGCTGGCTGCACGCCACCCACGGCCGCGACGTCGGCGGCGACATCCCCCAGGCCACCGACTACGTCAAGGGCCTCGAACCGCTGCTGTCCAGGCACGGCAACGATCCCCGCCTGCGCGTGGTCGTCTACACCCTCGACGAGACCACCTTCAGCCGCGAACTGGCGCCCCTCGCCGGCGGCTACGCCGCCCTCTACCTCGGCGCGCCCTGGTGGTTCCTCGACTCCCCCGACGGCCTGCGCCGCTTCCGGGAGGCCGTCACCGACACCGCCGGCTTCGCCAACACCACCGGATTCGTCGACGACACCCGCGCGTTCTGCTCGATCCCCGTCCGCCACAACATCGCCCGCCGGGTCGACGCCGCCTACTGCGCCCGACTGGTCGCCGAGCACCGCCTCGACGCCGACGAGGCCGCCGAGACCGTCGTCGACCTCGCCTACCACCTCCCCCGCCGCATCTTCCGTCTCGACCAGGAGCGCTGAGAGTGACCACCCGCATCATCGCCGTCGACGTGCACGACGTCCGCTTCCCCACCGCCGCGGACGCCGACGGCTCCGACGCCATCAACCGAGGCGACTACTCGGCGACCTACGTCGAACTGCGCACCGAGGCCGGCCCCACCGGCGCCGGCCTGACCTTCACCAACGGGCGCGGCAACGAGCTCACCGTCGGCGCGGTCAAGGCCCTGGCGCACCACGTCGAGGGCCGCACGGTCGAGGAGATCTTCGCCGAACCGGTGACCTTCTGGCGCTCCCTGACCGCCGACCCCCAACTGCGCTGGCTCGGCCCGGAGAAGGGCGTCATCCACATGGCCGCCGGCGCCGTGGTCAACGCCGTGTGGGACCTGCGCGCCCGGCTGGCCGACCGTCCACTGTGGCAGCTGCTGGCCGAGATGAGCGCGGACGAACTGGTCGCCGCTGTCGACTTTCGCCACATCGGCGACGCGATCACCCCCGCCGAGGCGCACGCGATCCTCAGCGAAGGGGAGAAGGGCCTCGACGAGCGCCTCGAACTGCTGCGCACGGAAGGCTTCCCGGCCTACACCACCTCGGTCGGCTGGCTCGGCTACCCCGACGACAAGGTCCGCGCCCTGACCCGCCAAGCGGTCGCCGAGGGCTGGCGAGCGGTGAAGATGAAGGTCGGCGGGCCCATCGAGGACGACGTCCGGCGCGCGGCGATCATCCGCGAGGAGATCGGCCCCGACGCGCTGCTGATGATGGACGCCAACCAGGTCTGGGACGTCGACGAGGCGGTGTCCAACATGGAGCGCCTGGCGCCCTACGACCCGTACTGGATCGAGGAACCCACGCACGCCGACGACGTGCTCGGCCACGCCCGGGTCGCCCGGGCCGTCGCGCCGGTACGCGTCGCCACCGGTGAGGTCGCGGCCAACCGGGTCATCTTCAAGCAGCTGCTACAGGCCTCGGCCATCGGGGTATGCCAGGTCGACGCCTGCCGCGTCGGCGGCGTCAACGAGGTCCTCTCGATCCTGCTGATGGCCGCGAAGTTCGGCGTCCCGGTCTGCCCGCACGCCGGCGGCGTCGGCCTGTGCGAGTACGTGCAGCATCTGGCGATCTTCGACTACCTGCGGGTCGGCCGCTCCCTCGACGGCCGGATGATCGAGTACGTCGACCACCTGCACGAGCACTTCACCGACCCGGTCCGCGTCGAGAACGGCCGCTACCACCTGCCCGAGCAGCCCGGCTACAGCGTCGCGATGCGCCCGGAGTCGGTCGCCCGCTTCGGTTTCCCGGACGGACCGGCATGGCGGTGACACGACTCGGCCGCCAGGCTCTGGCGTCCCTCCCCGATGGCACCGGGCCACTCGTGGCGCCCGGGGACGCCCGGGCCGGGATCGTCCACCTCGGGCTGGGCGCCTTCCACCGCGCCCACCAGGCCGTCTACACCGAGCGGGCGATGGCCGCCGCCGGGGGCGACTGGGGCATCGTGGCGGTCGCGCCGCGCTCACGGTCCCTCGTGGACGCCATCGGCGCGCAGGACGGCCTCTTCACGGTCTCCACGCTGTCCGGCGAAGGCGCGCACACCAAGGTGTGCGGCGCGATCACCGCAACGCGGCACCTGCCGACCGACCCCGCCGGGATCGTCGGCCTCATCGCCGATCCGGCGATCGGCGTGGTCACCTTGACCGTCACCGAGAAGGCCCACCGACTCGACCCGGTCGACGGCTCACTCGTCGCCGACGCCGACCTGCTCGCCGAACTGGCCGGAACCGCCGCCCCGCTGACGATCCCGGGCCTGCTCGCGCGCTCCCTGATCGCCCGGGCCCGCACCCGGGCACCCATCGCCGTGGTCAGCTGCGACAACCTGCCGGGCAACGGTAAAAGGCTGCGCGGGATGGTCTTCCAGGCCTTGGCGCTGTCCAACGCCGACGAGGAGACGATCGGCTGGATCGACGCCAACGTCGCCTTCCCGGCGACCGCCGTCGACCGCATCGTCCCGGCCTCCACGCCGGAGACCTACCGTCGCGTCACCGATTCCCTCGGCGTCGAGGACCTCGGGGCCGTCGACGCCGAGCCCTACATCCAGTGGGTCCTCCAAGACCACTTCCCCGCCGGTCGACCGGACTGGGCCGCCGCCGGAGCCGTCCTCACCGACGACGTCACCCCCTGGGAGGACCTCAAACTGCGGACCCTCAACGGGGTCCACTCCACCCTGGCCTACCTCGGCGCGCTGGCCGGCCGCCGGACGATCGCCGAGACCCTCGCCATGCCGGGGATGGCCGCGCTGATGCGACGGTTCATCGCCGAGGACATCGCGCCGGGCCTGCGGCCGCCGCCCGGTGTGTCCGTGGTGGACTACGGCGAGGAGGTGCTGGAACGCTTCGCCAACCCTGCCATCGCCCACCGCACCCTCCAGATCGCCATGGACGGCAGCCAGAAGCTTCCCCAGCGGATCCTGCGCACCATCACCGAACGCCGGTCCGACGGCGCCCGTCCCGCCTTGGGCGCGCTGTCGGTGGCGGCCTGGATCCGCTTCGCGGCCGGCACCGCCGACGACGGCACCGCGCTCGACCTCGACGATCCCTACGCACCCGCCATCAGGGCGGCCCTGGCATCGGCCAACGGCTCACCGGAGGACGCCGTGGCGGCGGTCTTCGGCCTGCGCCAGGTTTTCCCGCCCGAACTCGCCGACGACGGCGAACTGCGCGACCTGGTCGCCGGCTGGCTCGGCGAGCTGGCCCGTCACGGCGCCGCCGACCTCGTGAAGGGATTGTCATGAGCGTTCCGACGGTGGCCGTCATCGGCGCGGGTGGCCACGGCCTGTGGCACCGCCGCCGGATCGCCGCCCGGGTCGAGTCCGGCCGGGTGCGCCTTGCCGGGCTGTGCGACCTGGCCCCGCTCACCTCCGAGCCGGACGCCCCGATCCCCGAGGGCACACCGGTCTTCACCGACCATCGCGAGCTGCTCGCCGAGACACGTCCCGACATCGTCGTGGTCTGCACGCCGCCGCACACGCACCTGCCGATCGCGGCCGACGCGGTGGCCGCGGGCGCCGACCTCCTGCTGGAGAAGCCCCCGGTCACCTCGCTCGACGAGCACCGCCGGCTCACCGCGCTGCTGGACGAGTCGGGCCGGGCCTGCCAGGTCAACTTCCAGGCCCTCGGCTCACCGGCCCTTCCCCTGCTGCGGGCCGCGATCGGCGACGGCGATCTGGGCGAGGTCCGGTCGATCACGGTCACCGGTTCCTGGCGGCGGCCCGACGAGTACTACCGGCGCTCGGACTGGGCCGGTAAGTCCACGATGGACGGCCGTCGGTCCCTCGACGGCGCGCTGGCCAATCCCTTCGCGCACGCGGTCATGCAGGCACTGGCCGTCGCCGGGGCCGGGATCCCCTCGGGCATCGAGGTCGAGCGCTTCCGGGCACGCGACATCGAGGTCGACGACACCGCCTGCCTGCGCCTGACCTTCCACGACGGACCGGCGATTCTGGTCGCGGTGACCCTGTGCGGCGAGGCGGCCAAGATCGAGGGCGACCTCACCGTCGCCGGCTCGGCGGGCAAGGCGCTCTTCGAGTACCCGACCGACCGGCTGCGCCTTCCGGGAGGCGAGACCGAGACCGTTCCCGGTCGCGTCGACCTGCTCGACGACCTGATCGCGCATCGCGAGCAGGGATCGCCGCTGCTGGCGCCGCTGTCGGCGACCGAGCCGTTCACCGCCGTCATCGAAGCGGTGGCGGCCGCGCCCGTCACTCAGATCCCGGAGGGACACCTCCATCGTGAGGGGCCCTACCTCGTCGTCGACGGCGTCAACTCCGTCATCGAGGCGGCGGGTGCCCGTACCGCACTGTTCAGCGAACTCCCCGCCCCCTGGGCGATCCGTTAAGGAGGAACCACATGCGCAAGTTCACTCTCGCCGACCTGGCCGCGCGCGGCTCCGGGCCGGTCTTCGCGCCCGTCGTGGACGGCCATCTCATCGACCGTGGAGGTGTCAGTTCGTACGGACACGGGGAACGCACTCACCCCGAGGGCTACCACACCCACGATGTTCCCGAAGTGTTCTGCGTGCTCCAGGGCAGCGGGCTGGTCGAGATCGACGGCGAGACGACGCCGTTCGAGGCCGGCGACGTCCTGGTGATCGAGCCGGGCGAGGACCACCACCTGATCAGCCTCGGCGACGTTCCGCTGGTCCACGCCTGGATGCATCTGCGCGAAAACTGACGAGGTCGGTGCAAATCGCACCAGCCGACACTCTACACAAGACGGACATATAGCGGGCAACCGATCCGTTTCGGGATCGGCTCGGCCGGTTCTGTCCGGATTAGTTGCAATAAAACTGCAAATGCCGCGTATTGACATGATTTCGGGACCATTGCAGCCTTGTGTCAAAGGGTTTACACCTTCCGAAAGGGATGATCCCCATGACCACACGACGACGGACGCGACTCCCGGCGTTAATCGGCGCGGCGGTACTGGCCGCCTCCGGCATGCTCTTCCCGCACCAGGCCGGCGCCGAGCCGGCCGAACCGGCCGCGGTGGTCCCGCTGGCGGAGACCAGCCCCACGGGCTGGGCGAGCCAGAACGGCGGGACCACCGGCGGGGCCGGCGGCTCCACGGTCACCGTGTCCACGGCGAGCGCGCTGACCGCCGCCCTCAAGCAGAGCGGCAGGCTCATCATCCGGGTGTCGGGCACCATCAACATCTCCGGCATGAACGACGTGACGAGCAACAAGAGCGTGCTGGGCAACAGTGGAGCCACCATCACCGGCGGCGGCCTCGACGTCGACGGCGCGACCAACGTCATCATCCGCAACATCACCTTCCGCGGATGGGGCGACGACGCCATCAACGTGCAGGACTCGTCGAAGAACATCTGGGTGGACCACAACACCTTCACCGACGGCAATGACGGCGCCGTGGACATCAAGCGCGGCTCCGACTTCGCCACCGTGTCGTGGAACCGGTTCTACGACCACGACAAGACGCTGCTGCTCGGGCACAGTGACGACAACGGCAGCCAGGACATCGGCCACCTGCGCGTGTCGTATCACCACAACTGGTTCGACCAGACGACCCAGCGGCACCCCCGGGTCCGCTTCGGCAACCCGGTGCACGTCTACAACAACTACTACAACGGCAACAGCGGCTACGGTGTCGCGACCACGTGCAACGCGGGCGTCCTCGTCGAGGGCAACTACTTCGAGAACGTCGAGGAGCCCACGCACGTCGGTGAGGGCAGCTCGCCGGACGGCAACCTGGTGTTCCGCAACAACACCTCGGTCAACTCCGGCGCACCCGAGACGCGCGGCAGTGTCGCGTCGATCCCGTACAGCTACACCCTCGACCCCTCCGGCAACGTCAAGTCGATCGTGACGGGCGGCGCCGGCGCGGGCAGGATCAGCGTGTAGGAAGGCGGACCGCGGCTGTTGGGAGCGCGGCGGACCGCACGGACCGGCCCCTCTTCGGAGGGGCCGGTCCCGTGTCGGGCGTCGACGGTAGGGGCGGCCCGAAGACCGCCCCGGCGGTCACAGCAACGTCCGCCAGTACGACCAGAACTCCTCGCCGATCAGCACGATGATCAGCAGGTACCACGCCACCAGCACCGCGCTGTGGAAGCGCGCGACGCCCTCGACGGCCCGTCGCCACGGCCGCGGTACCGGCAGGTCGCCCGAGGTGAGGTTCGCCAGCGTCGTGTACCAGAACACCGGGATCGTCACCGCCCACACGACCATGCAGTACGGGCACAGCGCGCCGATCCGGTACAGGCTCTGGAAGATCAGCCAGTGCACGAAGACCACGCCGAAGGTCGCGCCGACCTGGAGGCCGAGCATGAACCAGCGCGGCAGGCGCGCGCCCGTCAGGAGCACCACGCCGATCGCGGCGACCACCGCGAAACCGGCGACCCCGATGAGCGGGTTGGGGAACCCGAAGGCCTCCGCCTGCGGTGTCTTCATCACCGAACCGCAGGACAGGATCGGGTTGATGCTGCAACTGGGCCGGTAACCGGGGTCCTTCAGCAGCGCGATCTTCTCGACCGTCAGCACGAACGCGGCGACCAGCCCGATCGCGCCGCCGGCCGTCAGCACCCACGCCAGTGCCCGCGTGAGCGGCGCCTGCCGGGCGGCGCTCACGCCAGCGCCTTGTCGATCGACTCCTTCAGCGACTCGTAACCGGGCCGCTCGACCGGCTCGCCGTTGAGGTAGATCGTCGGCGTCCGGTCGACGCCCAGCGAGATGCCGTCGTCCTGGTCCTTCTGCACCCGCGCGGCGGTCGCCGGGTCGGCGAAGGCCGCGTCATAGGCGGCCAGGTCGAGCCCGAGTTCACCGGCGAAGCCGCGGAAGACCCCGTCCTGCGGTTCGCTCTTCTCGCCCCAGGCCGACTGGGTCTCGAACATCTTGCGGTACATCTCGGCGAACTTGCCCTGCGCGGCGGCCGCTTCGACGGCACGCGCGGCCGGCTCACCGTTCTTGTGCCCGGGCAGCGGGAAGTAGCGCACGACGAAGGTGATGCGGCCGTCGTACTCGGCGCGCAACCTCTCCATGTCGGGGTAGAGCGCACCGCAGGACTCGCACTCGAAGTCGAGGAACTCGACGAGGGTGACCTTGCCATCGGCGGCGGTGGACAGCTTGTGCGAGTCGGGGCGCACCAGGCGCTCGTCGGTCGGCGAGGTCGACGCGGCCGTGCTCTCGCCGCTGTTCGACAGGACGACGGTCACACCGATCGCGATGATCGCGGCCGCGATGAGCCCGATCGTCATCTTCAGGTTGGTGCTCATCCCCCGCCGACGCGGTTGCGGTGCGGCGACGGCGGCCTTGGCCGCGGGCGGGCGGGGTCGGGTCTTCTTGCCACCCGCGGGACGGGTGTTCTTCTTCTTTGCCATGGGTCACGCCTGTCTGTGAGCGGGTCGGCTGACGCGCGCCGGTACGCGGACGGAACCGGCGGGGAGGGACGGTCGACCCGGCCTACGTCCGCCAGACGCACAGAACAGCGAGCAGGCGTCCCGTCTCGGCTGCGGGAAGGTGCTCCACGGGCATGGCCACGGCCCGCACCGCGAAGCGGTCGGGACCGGCGGAGGCGTGCGCGTCGCCGTCGGCGAGGTCGGTCCCGCTGAAGGCGGCTCCGACGGCCCGGGCGGAGTGCTCGGGCAGGTCGGGGTGCGGGAGACAGGGCCCGTCGGGGTCGGGCTGCGACACGGCCGTCGAGGCCGGTTCCACGACGGCGTGCGCGGCGGCCTGACCGGCGCAGACGGTGCCGACCAGCACGGCGGCGAGGACTGTGAGCAGCAACACGGCACGGCGCAGCGGCGACCTGGTGGTCGCGGTCCTGGCTGATGCGGGGCTCACAGCGGGCAAGGTTACCGGGCGCGGCGGGCTTGCGGTCGGTGCCGGGTGCGGTGTCGCCGCTGCGCTTCTACGAACGGCGGGCTGCTCGGCGAGCCGCCGCCCTCGCCGGCGGAGGCTCACCGAGGTCGAGGCCCGCGTCACCGGCCTGCCCGCTGCCGCTCGGGTAACGTCCCGGCCCATGACCGTGGCGCGCTCGCTTCTGTTGTTCGTGCTGGCCGCGTTGCTGGAGATCGGCGGCGCCTGGCTGGTGTGGCAGGGCTGGCGGGAGCATCGAGGGCTGTGGTGGATCGCCGGCGGCGTGGTCGCACTGGGCGCCTACGGATTCGTGGCCGCCTTCCAGCCGGACGCGAACTTCGGGCGGATCCTGGCGGCCTACGGGGGCGTGTTCGTCGCCGGGTCGCTGGGCTGGGCGATGGTCGTCGACAAGTTCCGGCCCGACCGCTACGACGTGATCGGCGCCGTGATCTGCCTGATCGGCGTCGCGGTGATCATGTACGCGCCCAGGGGCTGAGCCGGCACTGCGTCTGCGACCTCACCGACGCCTTCACCCTGACCGGCCCGACCATCAGCCACCACCTCAAGGTCCTGCGCGACGCCGGGCTGATCACCAGCCAGCGCCGCGCCAGCTGGGTCTACTACCGCGCGGTGCCCGAAACCATGGAGCGCTTGTCGACCGTCCTCGCCCCGCTCCCGGCGGTGGCCGCGTGACCAGCACCGAACAGACGCCCGACACCGCACCTGTCGTCGCGCGCCTGTCGCGACTGGACCGCTTCCTACCCTTGTGGATCGCCCTGGCGATGGGCATCGGCCTGCTCACCGCCTGCTGTTCACCATCGTCATCCTCTTCGCCCTCCGAGGCGACCAGATCACCTCCCGCCCATGGGACGTCGCCCGCATCTCCCTGCCCCTGCTCGCGTACTTCGCGCTCATGTGGACCGGATCCTTCGCCCTCGGACGCGCCCTCGGCATGACCTACGAACGCACCACGACCCTCGCCTTCACCGCCGCCGGCAACAACTTCGAACTCGCCATCGCCGTCGCCATCGCCACCTTCGGCGTCACCAGCGGACAAGCCCTCGCCGGCGTCGTCGGACCCCTCATCGAAGTCCCCGTCCTCGTAGCCCTCGTCTACGCCGCCCTGTCCCTGCGCCGCCGCTTCGAAGGGAAACCCGCATGACCGCCCCAAACCCCGAAGTCCTCTTCGTCTGCGTCCACAACGCCGGCCGCTCCCAAATGGCCGCCGCCCTCCTCGACCACCACGCCGCCGGCCGCGTCCGCGGGCTCCTCACCGAACTCCTCGCCTGACGGTGGGGCCGCCCGTCGGCGGCCCCACCCGCCGGACTCAGCAGCCCCGGACGGCGAAGGCGTGGAACTCGGCGACCTCGCGCGAGTCGAAGTTGTCGTCGGCGGCGACCACCAGCGTGCACTCACCGGTGCGCAGGCGCGGCCCCCAGGCCATCGCCTCCAGGTTCTGCTGCGGGCGATCGGAGTCGCCGAAGTCGTGTACCAGCCGCTTCGAGACGGCCGTGTAGCCCTCACCGTCGGCGAGGCTGTCGCGGTCGAGCACGTCGGTGGCACCGCGCAGGTCGATCTCGTAGAGCTTCGTGCGGTAGTCGACACCCTCGATCCACGAGCGCTCCAGCACCAGGAAGCGGCCGCCGTCGACGGCGAGGATCTCCGACACACCGCTGTCGGTGATGCCGCCGGGCGGGATCGGCGCGGCCGGGAGCGCGTCGATCTCGTAGGCGTACTGGGCCTTGACCCGGTGGAGGCGGTCCCACACGGTGATGCGCGTGGTGGCGCCCTCGTCGACCGTCGGCAGGGGCCCGTCCTCGTAGCGGGGATCCTCGTTGGCCGCGACGATGCCGGTCGCGGTGAAGGTCAGGGCCTCGATGCCGGTGTTGCGGCGGGTCCCGCTGTCGGTCTCGGTCAGTTTCAGGTTGTCCGGCAGCCGTACCTCGCCGAGGTGCCGCCCGGACTTCGTGGCCCACCGCAGCGACTGCTGCGCCAGCGGCACATCGGGGTGCCCGGCGTCGGGACGGTCGCCTTCCTGCGCCCACAGCAACTGCCTCGACCAGCGGTCGAAGCGGATCGACTCCGGGTCGACCGAGCGCTGCTTCCCGAAGCCGGGGTAGGGCTCGCCGTTCTCATCGAGGAGCGTCTCGACGCCGGTGACCTCGACGCCGCCGAAGTCACCGGTGACCGGGTCGATGTCGAGCCGGCCGGTGTAGAAGCGCGCCGGGTTGTAGCGCCAGCGGTCGTCGGACAGGAAGTACCAGATCCCCGTCAGCGGATCCCGGTCCATGCCGGAGAAGCCGCCCACCACGGTGCCCTCGAACTCCATCTTGTGCGGCAGGGTCTGCAAGCCCAGGTAGCGGGTGATCCGCACCCCGTTCCCGGCGGCCTCCTCCGACGCGGACACCGGCACCGAGTGCGCCCCGGCGCCGATCCCGCTCAGCGCGACCGCGGCCCCGACGGCCAGCGCGGCCTTCTTCCAGCAGTACGTCATGTGCGAATCCCATTTCCGATGAGGACCTCTCGGTCTCGACCGCCGCAATGAGACAACACCGCGCACTTCTTGTCCAGCTTCAAACCATGGTGTCGTGTTTTCAGCCCTTTCGGGCACCACGGAAGCAGCACCCGCCCTTCACCGGCACGGCCCGGTCGACCGCGGCGGCGGCGCGCTCGACGTCGGCGAGGATCAGCGTCCGCTCGCCGGCCGTGATGAGCCGTCCGCGCGTCACGACGGCGTGGATCCGCCGCGTGTTGGCGATGTCAGCGAGCGGATCGGCGTCGAGGACGACGAGGTCGGCGGCCTTGCCCTGCTCGACGGTCCCGAGCAGCCGGTCGAGCCCGAGGAAGCGGGCGGGTTCGACGGTGGCGGCCTGGAGAGCGCGCATCGGGCTGAGGCCGGCCTCGACGAGGTTGGCGAGCTCGTCGTGGACGCCGAAACCCGGGAAGACGTAGGGGACGTCGCCGCCGTCGGTGCCCACCAGGATCGGGACGCCCGCGCGGGACATCGCGCCGGTGAACTCAAGGCGAAAGTCCAGCAGTGCGTGCCATTCGGCCTGTTCGGCGGGTGTGCGCGAGTCGACGAAGAAGGACTGGAAGGCCTGCGCCCAGTAGCCGGTGACAGCGGCGGGGAGGTACTTCAGGCGGGGATCGGCGGTGTCGACCTCGCCGGGCCGGTCCATGACGCGGTTGACCACGAGGGTCGGGACCATGCGGACGCCCCTGCGCACGAGGGTCGCGAAGAGGCGCGCGGCCTTGCGCGGACTGTGGCTGCCGGCGGCCATCCACTCCAGGCGGTGGATGCGGGTGATCCAGCCGAGGAGGTCGCCCCGCTCGCCGCCGCCCTCGGCGATGAGGCGGCGGATCTCGTCCTCCCTGGTCGATGCCGAGTAGGAGGTGGAGTACAGGTGCTCGACGCTGCGCTGCCCCGCTGCGGCGGCGTGGGCGAGCGGGACGGCGTCCGGGCAGTGTCCCGCGAAGCGGATGCCGATGCGGCGCGACTCGTCGGCGACGGCGTCGTAGAGGTCGAGGGGAAGTCCGGAGTAGACCTTGACGAAGTCGGCGCCGGACTTCCTGGCCTTGCGGACGGCCGCGCGGGCTTCGGCGTCGGTGGTGACCACGGTGAGGAATTCGGGGCCGCCGGTGGTCGCCGGGCCGTCGATGATGCGGGAGGCGATCACCGACCGCGGCCCGAGCATGGTGCCGGCATCGACCCGGCCGCGCCATTCGTGCAGGTGCGGCATGCCGAAGAGCTCGCGGACGGTGGTGACGCCGTTGGCGATGTTGAGGCGGGGCGAGATGTCGGCCCACTCGCCGCTGTGCGCGTGGCTGTCGAAGAGGCCGGGGATGACGTACTTGCCCGCGACCTCGACGATCCGCGCTCCTCGCGGCACCGGTGTCCGCTCACGCGGGCCGAGCGCGACGATGCGGTCGCCGCGCACCACGAGGGTCTGGTCGGTCTTCGGCAGGGCGCCGGTGCCGTCGACGACGGTGGCGCCGATGAAGGCGATCGCCGCCGTGTCGGCGGCGACGGCGGGCCGCGCGGTGGAAACGCCGAGGGCCGCGCCGCCGGCGATGGCGGCGCTGCGCAGGACGGTGCGTCGGGATAGTGGGGTCACGGTCGCTCCTGGCACTTGGGGTTGCTCTCCTGGTCGAGTCTGGTTTCCCGAAGGGCCCGCCGCGCCGTGCTGGAGGCGGATCCTCGGCCTACCGCGCCGGGCGCAGCGGGCTCGGGACTGCTCCCGGGGGCGTAGGAGCCCGTTCGCCCCGCCCATCCCCCGAAACCGGGCATAGTGGACTCATGCCGGGCATCGCACCTACCCCCACCGGCCGCGTCGACCGCGGTCTGGTCGCCGCCGCCGCGCTGGTGGTGATCATCGCCGGTCTCAAGGCCGCCGCGGGGCTCGTCGCGCCGGTGGCGCTGGCACTCGTGCTGGTCGTCGCGCTGAGTCCGGTGCAGTCCTTCCTGGTCCGGCACGGCTGGCCGCGATGGCTCGGCTCACTGGTGCTGCTGCTGGTCGTCTACGGGTTGCTGCTCGCCTTCGCGGGGATTCTGCTGGTCTCCATCGGGCAGCTGTCCGGACTCGTTCCGCACTACGCCGCCGAGGCCACGGCGATGATCTCCGAGGTCACCGGGTGGCTGGCGAAGCACGGCGTCGACAGCGCGCAGGTGCGCTCGGCGCTCTCCCAGTTCGACCCAAGCCGCCTCGTCGGCCTGCTGACCTCGCTGGCGGGTTCGGCGCTGTCCCTGCTGTCGAACCTGCTGTTCATCCTCGCGCTGCTGCTGTTCATGGGCCTCGACGCCGCCGGCTACCCGACCCGTCTCGAACGGATCGCGGCGCAGCGTCCGGCGCTGGTGTCGGCGCTGCGCCGTTTCGCCGGCGGCACCCGCAAGTACCTCGTCGTCACGACGGTGTTCGGCCTGGCCGTCGCGATCCTCGACGGGGTGGCGCTGTGGGCGCTGGCGGTCCCGCTGCCGCTGCTGTGGGCGCTGCTGTCGTTCATCACCAACTACGTCCCCAACGTGGGGTTCATCCTCGGTCTCATCCCGCCGGCGCTGCTCGGGCTCCTCGACAGCGGTGTGAGCACGATGCTGTGGGTCATCGCGGTCTACTGCGGTCTCAACTTCGTGCTCCAGTCGCTGATCCAGCCGAAGATCACCGGCAACAGCGTCGGCCTCTCGGTGACCCTGACCTTCCTGGCCCTGGTGTTCTGGTCGTGGGTGATCGGCGGGCTCGGCGCGATCCTCGCGGTCCCGCTGACCCTGCTGGCCAAGGCACTGCTGGTCGACACGGCCCCGAACACTCGGTGGGCGAACCACCTGCTGTCGTCGCGGCCGCTGTCGAAGGACGACAAGACCGCGGCGTGATCGGCGGGGTGCCGTGCGCATGATCGGCGATTAGGATCCGAGTACCCGGGCCTCGACCTCGGCCGAGGCTCCGCAGCGCGCACATCGGCGCCGACCCGACCTAAGGAGCCGACGATGCCCACCGCCGCCGAGTACGGCGCGGCCTGGGGCCGTGGGAACACCGTGCCCTATCCGCGCGCGGCCTGGATGAAGGGCTTCTCGGCGCCGTCTTCCTCTTACCCCGCGATCGACTTCATCCCCGTCGACGTGCCGGCGGTGTTCACGTCCCGTGTGGACGGCGAGCTCGGGCTCTACGACCGGGTCGACGTCCAGATCGCCGGGGACCGGCCGCTGCGTTTCGTGATCGTCGGCGCGGTGCCCCGCTCGCCGGAGACGTGGTTCGTCCTCGACACCGTCTCGGGCGCCGTCTCGGTGATCGACGTCGACGCCGCGTCACTGGAGGCCGTCAACACCGGCTTCGCGCGCTTCCTCGACTTCCTCTACCACTTCGGCCTCTTCGCCCGCACCGACGGCGGCGACCACGCCGGGCTGCGCCGGACGCTGGAGGCCCTCGACCCGGGCGCCTTCGCCGACGCCGGGTCGTGGTGGCCGGCGGTGTTCGCCCGGCTCGGCGACTCCCCGGCCGGCTGAGCGTCGTCGGACTCAGAACCCGAAGGCGCCGCCGTCGACCAGGATCACCGCACCGATGCCGATGAGCGCGACGGGCAGCACCACGTGCCCCCAGCGGCTCAGAGCCCTGGCGACGACGGGCCGCGTGGCCAGGAAGCGCCCCGCCGCGCACCACACGGCGACCAGCACCAGGAAAACCGCCGCGAACACGACCATGCGGGCCGTGCCCGCGTTGGCGAAGACCGGCACGTAGACGCCGATGTTGTCGCCGCCGTTGGCGAAGGTGACGCCCGCGACCGCGAGCAGCCCCGGCGCCTTGACGACCGGATCGCCGCCCTCGCCGCCGGTCCGTTCCCTCCACGCCGTCCAGGCCGCCTTGAGGCCGAGCGCCAGCGGCAGCAGGCCGAGATAGCCGACGGCGGCCTCGGGGAGGAAGGTCGCGCCGAAGGCCGCGGCGACCGCCACGGCGAGGATCCCGGCGAACCCGACGTACTGCCCCGCCACGATCCGCGCCGCCGAGCCCGGCACGCCGGAGCCCCGGGCGAAGAAGAGCGCGAGGAGGACGATGTCGTCGATGTTGGTGACCGCGAACAGGCCGATCGCCTGGCCGATGGTGTCCATGACCGCTCCTTCCCGCCCGCCGCGACTGTAGGCGAGCCTTGGGGCGTACGGCATCCGGGACCCGAGGCCCGCCGGTCCTCCGCGATCACGGCGGCATGCCATGATCACGGCCTCAAGCCCGTGAGGAGAACACCATGAGCCGCCCGATCGACGTCCCCGTGCTGCACGGCGAGCACGTGCGGTTGGAGCCGCTGTCGACGGCCCACACCGCCGACCTGGCGAGCGTCGTCGACGAGGACCGCGGCTCCTTCGGGTTCACCGTCGTGCCCTCCGGCGCCGAGGTCGCCGACTACCTGGCCGACCAGTTCTCCCGCCCCGGCCTGACGCCGTTCGCGCAGGTCCGGGTCGCCGACGGCGTGGCCGTCGGGTGCACCGGCTACTGGGACCCGCGGACCTGGCCGGGCCGCGACGATCTGCGCGCCATCGAGATCGGCTGGACCTGGCTGGCCGCCTCGGCGCAGGGCACCAAGATCAACGCCGAGGCGAAGATGCTGCTGTTCGCCCACGCCTTCGAAGTCCTCGGGGTCACCCGCGTCGACCTCAAGACCGACGCCCGCAACCTGCGCTCCCGCCGTGCGATCGAACGCCTCGGCGCGACCTTCGAGGGCGTCCTGCGCAGCTGGTCGCCCTCGCGCGCGCCCGGCGAGGAGGACCGCATGCGCGACTCGGCGATGTTCTCGGTCATCGCCGACGAGTGGCCCTCGGTCAAGGCCGGCATCGAAGCGCGCCTCTACGGCACCGGCGACGTGTGAGAGTGGTGTCATGACGACTTACGCGGCGCTCCTGCGCGGGATCAACGTGGGCGGCAACAAGAAGGTCCCCATGGCCGAACTGCGCGAGGTCCTCGGCGGCCTCGGATACGGCGACGTGCGGACCTACCTCAACAGCGGCAACGCGGTCTTCACCGCCGCCGGGGAGGACACCGCGAAACTCACCGAGGAAGTGGAGAAGGCGCTCGCCGGGCACTTCGGCTTCACCGTCGACTGCCTCGTGATCGACGGGCCGTACCTGCGCCGGGTCGTCGAGGAGTGCCCCTTCCCCGCCGACGAGCTGGAGGGCAAGCAGCTCCACGTGACCTTCATGTCGGAAGAGCCGTCCGCCGATGCCTTCGGCGCCGTCGACGCCGGGGCCTTCGCGCCCGAGGACTTCCGGCTCGGCGAGAAGGCGGTGTACCTGTACGCGCCCGAGGGACTGGGGAAGTCGAAACTGGGCGTCGAGCTCGCCCGCCCCCGGCTGGTCAAGGGGATGCGCGCGACGAGCCGCAACTGGAACACGGTCAAGGCCTTGCTGAAGCTGACCGAGGGCTGAGACGAGCAACCCTCATATCCTTAGATTAACCCGGCCGTTTTCGCCGCGCATCCGGGTCGCCCACCATGTCCCACCAGGTGATTCGCATAGCGTTTCGCCCATGACGACTCCAGCCTCGGCCGCCGGCCGCTTCCTCATCGGTGGCGAACTCGACGTCGCCCGCATCGGTTACGGCTCCATGAAGCTCACGGGCTGGCCCGAAGGCGACCCCCGCCCCGACCGCGAGACGGCCCACCAGGTCCTCCGCGACGCCGTCGCGCTCGGCGTCGACCACATCGACACCAGCTTCTACTACAACCACGACGGGTTCCGCGCCACCGACCTCATCCGCGAGGCCCTGCACCCCTACCCCGAGAACCTGGTGATCGTCACCAAGGTCGGGCCGATCATGACCGGCGCCGAGGACGACCCGCGCGAGGGCCTGAGCCCCGAGAACCTGCGCACGGCCGTCGAGTGGAACCTCGAGTCGCTCGGCCGGCAGCGCCTCGACCTGGTGAACCTCCGCGTCGACGGCGTCAACCCCCTCCCCGACAACAGCCTGCGCGGCCCCCTCGAAAGCCTGCTCGCGCTCAAGGACGAGGGCCTCATCGGCCACATCGGCATCTCCAACGTGCGGATGGACCGCTTCGAGGAGGCCCGGCGCTTCGCGCCCATCGCCGCCGTCCAGAACCTCTACAACCTCGCCCGGCGCGAGACCAGCGACCCCATCATCGACATCTGCGAGGCCGAGGGCATCGCCTTCGTCCCGTTCTTCCCCGTCAGCAAGCTCGACGAGGAGACCACCGCGAAGGTCGCCGCCATCGCCGAACGGCACGGCGCCTCCCCCGCGCAGGTCGCGCTGGCGTGGCTGCTGCGCCGCTCGCCGTCGATCCTGCTGATCCCCGGCACGAGCTCGCCGAAGCACCTGGCGGAGAACGTCGCGGCCGGCGCGATCGAGCTGTCGGACGAGGACGTCAAGGCCCTGGGCTAGACCGAGAGACGGCCCGCGCCGAGTGGCGCGGGCCGTCTCCGTCGCGGCCTACTTGAGCCCGTATGCGCCGATCATGGTCTGCTCGGACGAGTTGCCCTCGGCGTCCACAGTGGTCATCCGCGTCGAGACGCTCCGGGCCCCCGCCGGGTGGCGCAGCGTCGCGATCCCGGTCTCGCCGGCGCGCGTCACCGGCACCGGCTTCCAGGTCTCGCCCTCGTCGTAGGACACCTCGAAGGTCAGCTTCTCCGTCGGGGCCTGTTCGGCGAGCTGGTGCTCGATCGACAGCGACACGACCTGGGGCACCTTCGCCGGGGCGTAGCCGTCCGTGACGCCACTGGCGTTGAGGCGCACCAGGTTGACGTCGGCGTCGTTCCAGACGTCCGGGGCGAAGCCGTCGGTGAACGTGAGCTCCACCGTGGACCGCTTGCCGATCGTGGTCCACGAAACGTCCCGGACGGCGTCCACGGTCAAGACGAACTCACCGGTGGCTCTGTCGGGAATGGGGAAGAGGTCCTGCCGGAACGGCGCGTCGAGAACCCGCTCACCGTTGACGTCGAGGGTCACCCGGGCGTCGTCGCGCAGGAAGGACAGCACACCGGTCTTCGGGTCCGGGCCCCCGAAGGGATTGAGCTGGAGCCACATCTCTCCGTTGAATCGGCTCACCGAGGTCTCGAAGGGGTCCAGCACGGCACTGGCCGGCGCCTGGTTCCAGCGCATCGACCGCTTCTCACCCGGTCTCGTCTCGAAGAAGCGGGTGAAGCTCTCGCTCCGGTAGGACTCGTCATAAAGGCCGGTGTACGACTCCCACGCCCCGGGCGTGTAGTAGATCCGGATCGGCGTGCCGACCGTGCCGGTGGGCCCGTCGCCGACCGAGGAGCCCAGGTCGGGGAAGTGGCCGATCATCCCCAGTTGCGCCGAGGCGCCGGCCGTCCCGTGGCCCTCGACCTGGTGGTCGATCCGGGCCAGGCCGGCGAGGGGGAAGATCACCTCGGCGGTACCGGGCAGCCCGCGCAGAACGTGCGTGGTGAGGTAGGCGACGCCGTCCTTCTCGAAGTTCTGCACCAGGTAGAGGTCCGCCGCGACGCCGGCGACTCCCGGCAGCGTCCGCAGCGTCGACCACCAGCTCGCACCGAAGGACACGCCCGAGCCCGGCTCGCCGGTGCGCCCGACGACCGAGATCGCCTCCATCAGTCCGGCCGTCTCGCCGTCGACGCCGGTGATGTCGGTGCGGACCTCGCCGGCCGCGCGCACGTCGATCGGAACCGAGGTGGCGGTGCGGATGTCCGCCGCGAAGTCGGCGATGGTGGCGACCAGTTCGGCGGAGTGGGCGCCGGCGGCCAGGCCCGGTCCCGGGTCGAAGGAGACCGACACCGCCGACGTGCCGTGCGCGGGAACCGTCACGGTGGCCGGGCTGACGGTGAACGCGTCCACCGGCGAACCGTCCGGACCGGTGCCCGCGATGCTCACGTCCAGCGTGACGTCGGTGTCGCCGTCGTTGGTGTAGGTGACGGTGCGGACGGCCGTCTCCTGGTCGTGCGGGAAGGCGTGGCGCCCGAAACTCAGCGAACCGGCGGCGCGGACGTCCTGTGCGACCGCCCGCCCGACGTCGAGCCGCCCGGCGCCCTCCTCGAAGGGATCGAGGGCGTCGAGGCCCGTGGCGCCGCTCATCACGGCGGCCTTGAGTTCGGCGGCGGTCCAGTCGGGACGCGCCTGCTTGAGAAGGGCCACCGCGCCGGTCACGTGCGGTGTGGCCATCGAGGTCCCGCTGTAGGCGACGTACGCGGCGCCGTCACCGCCAGGTGTTCCGGCGGCCTGGGCGGCGGTGATCTCCGTCCCCGGAGCGACGATGTCGGGCTTGAGCGAGCCGTCGAAGGCGGGGCCCTGGCTGGAGAAGCCCGAGAGCTCGTCGGTCTTCGTCACGCTCCCGACGGTGAACGCCGAGGGCGCCACGCCGGGGCTGTCCACCGATCCGGGGTCCCCGTTGTTTCCGGCGGCCACGACGAAGAGGGTCCCGGTGGTGTCCGTGAGGGTCTCCAGCGCGGCGACCACCAGGTCGTCCTCACTCGGCGGGCCGCCGAGGCTCATGTTCACCACGTCCGCGCCGCTCGCCGCGGCCCACTCCATGCCGGCGATCATGGCGCTCTCCTCGCACCACTGGTCACCGCAGACCTTGCCGATGATGAGATCGGCGCCCGGCGCCACACCCTTGTACCGGCCGTCGGAGGCGGCGCCGGTACCGGCCACAGTGGATGCGACGTGGGTTCCGTGGCCGACGTTGTCGACGGCTTCCGGCGAGGTGCCGCTGAAGTCCACGGCGTCCTTCACGCGGCCCGCGAGGTCGGGATGCGTGGGATCCCAGCCGGTGTCGAGGACCGCGGCGGTGACGCCGGTGCCGTCGTAACCGGCGGCCCATGCCTCGGGAGCGCCGACCCGCGCAACGCTCTGGTCGAGCACCGGCTTCGCGCGGCCGTCGAGCCTCAGCCTCGTCACGCCGGTGGCGCGCGCCTTCGCGTCGGTCAGACCCGCCCAGAGCTCGGGGAGCCCGTCAAGGTCCACTATGGACGCGGTCGCGTCGATGCTCTCCAGGACCACGCCGTCCGCGGCGAAGGTGCTCATCGTGCTCGCGCCGCCGGAGATGATCAGCGGAAGCCCGGCGGTGTCGGCGAACCCGTCGCGCACCAGCGCGGAGACGTTGAACAGCCGCGAATCCAGTCGGCCGTCCTTCAGGGCGGCCTCCGCGTCGACCGGGACGACGTACCTGTCACCGCCGATCGTGCGGACGTTGTGGCCGATGTGCTCGCGCCCCTTGGCCTTGAGGAAGGTCAGGTGCCCGTCCGGGCCGACGCGCACCCGGTCGCCCGTCACGAGTGTGACGAGATGCGTCCCTCCGTCCCTCAGCGGCGTCACGATGCCGAGGGGCGAGTCGGCCGCCGGGTCCGCGACGGCCTGTGCCGGTGCGAGTCCCAGGGCCAGGGCGGCGGTCACGGTCCCCGCCAGTGCCAGTCTCATGCTTCTGCGTCTCACGTCGAGCGACTCCCCGGCTTCCGGAGCGCCCGGCCGGGTCGGCCGAGTGTCCTGAGTGGACCGCTCCGGACGGAGCGGCACTCTCCAGTACGACTCGAGGAAGCCGCGGGGTTCAGTGAATGCGGCACTTTCTGAGCCCGTTCGCACAGCGCGGTCCCGATGATCACCGTCCGACCAGGACGGTGACACTGTACGACCGGTGCCGCACACCCCGTCGCCGGAGCGCACATTCCCTCGCATAGGCCGGTTTCGCGCCTCGCCCGGCTCTGCCATGATCTCCGCGGCCCACCCCCGCCGCGCCTCTGGCGGCGGGATCCCCTCATGCCATCCGGAGGTACCCCATGCCCACGAACGAACCCCGCCGCACGGGGCGGCTCAGTCGCCGCTCCCTTGCGCTCGGCGCCCTCGGCGCCGGTGCCGCCGCCACCGTCGCCGCCGCACCGGCCCCCGCGGCCGCCGCCGAGACCCTCGCCGACACCTGGGAGGTGGTGACGGAGGGCTTCAACGACGCGGCCGTCCAGGCCGCCATGCAGCGGGTCCTCGCCTCCCGCAGCGGCAACGCGTTGCGCGCCAAGCTCATCCTGCCGCCGGGCAACTACTCGCTGACCAAGCCGCTGCTGACCTACGACGCGAACTTCCCGACCGCCTACCTCGAAGGACTCTCCATCGAGGGCATGGGCATCCGCAGCACCAACATCAACTGGAACGACACCGGCACCGTGCCGTTCATCACCGCGTCGAAGCCCCGTCTGCGCTTCTTCCACATGCGCGGCTTCACCGCCTCGTCGACGAACATCAAGAACGAGTTCGCCTACCTGGTCTCCGACACCAGCGGCGGCTACAACCAGGGCTGGGTCATCCAGGACGTCGAGTTCGGCGGGTCGTGGCTGCGGGTGTTCGGCCTCGACGGCGGCGCGTCGGCCAACCTGAACTCCGAGTTCGTCCTCGAACGCGTCTTCACGACCGTCTCCTCGCAGTTCGGTGACGCCTTCTTCCGCTGCGGCGGCGTGCGCCTGGGCGACCACAACCAGCAGAACCAGTTCCTGAACTACTGGATCAAGGACTGCTGCCTGACCCTCACGAAGGGCACGGTGTTCGTGTTCCCGCGCGGCGGGAGCATCCGGGTCCAGAACGGCTCGTGGAGCGCCGCCAGCGCCACCGAGGGCCCGATCACCTGGTTCAGCATGCCGGCGGCCAACAGCAACAACCACGCCGCCATGCAGCTGACGGTCCGCGACGTGAAGTTCGAGCCGAAGGCGCCCAACCACCGCATCATCGACTGCGCGTGGAGCGGCGGCTCGGTGCTGTTCGACAACTGCAACGACCACGGATCCGCCCAGCACTCCGCCAGCAAGGCCTACAACCTGCACCGCTACGTCGGCGCGAACCCGTGGGGCTTCGGCGGCTGCATGCCCAGCGTCCGCTACCAGCAGTGCCAGCTCACCGGGTACCACCAGTACGAGGGTGCCGCGGTCAAGCGCGGTGGAATCGTTTACGACGGCTCGTACTTCTACCGGGGTGACAGCGGCAACGCCGCCAACGCCACCACCGGTACCGACGCGGCCCTGCGCTGGACCTCCGGCGCGGCCCGCTACCGCTTCGCCGACTGCTACAACGTCACCAACGAGACCAACTGGGCCTGACCGGCCAGGGTGTGCCGGGCCGGCGGTCCGGCACACCCTCCGCCGTCGCTCGCGCTCTTGCACGCGAGGATGTCGACATGACCCTGTCCACGGCCTTCACGGAAATGTTCGGTGTGCGGCACCCGATCGCGCTGGCACCGATGGGCGGGTCGGCCGGCGGCGCACTGGCGGCGGCCGTCTGCCGGGGCGGAGGCCTCGGACTGCTCGGCGCCGGTGACGGAGACCGCGAGTGGCTGGAGCGGCAGCTGCCGCTCCTCGACGGCGAGGACGCCTGGGGCATCGGCTTCCTCACGTGGGCGACCGACGTCGCCGCCGTCGAACGCGCGCTGGAGCACCGCCCGCGCGCCGTGATGCTGTCCTTCGGCGATCCGGCCCCCTACGCCGACCGCGTCCGCGCCGCGGGTGTCGCCCTTATCGTGCAGGCCACCGACATCGAAGAAGCGAGGCGGGCCGTCGACGTCGGCGCCGACGTCATCGTCGCCCAGGGCACCGAAAGCGGTGGGCACGGCGCCGGTCGCGGACGCTCGACGCTGCCCTTCGTGCCGGTCGTGGCCGACCTCGCCGCACCGGTTCCGGTGCTCGCGGCCGGTGGGATCGCCGACGGCCGCGGAGTCGCCGCGGCCCTGGTGCTCGGCGCGGCGGGAGCGCTCGTCGGCACGCGCTTCCAGGCGACGGCCGAGTCGCTGGCCGACCTGTCGGTGCGCCGGAGGATCGTCGAGGGCACGGGTGCCGAGACCGAACGCAACCGCGTGCTGGACATCGCCCGGGGTTCGGCCTGGCCCGCGAAGTACTCCGCCCGCACACTCGGCCACCCCTACCTCGACCGGTGGCGCGGCCGCGAGGCCGAACTGGCCGCCGATCCCGAAGCGCGGCGGGCGTACCGGGAGTCCGTCGCCGAAGGAGAACTGCCGGCGCTGCCGGTCTGGGCCGGGGAGGCCGTCGACCTCATCGACGACCTGCCGTCGGCGGCCGACCTCGTCGGCGCGATGGCCGCGGGAGCCGAGGAGGCGCTGGCCCGCTTCGCGCCGCCGCCCTGACGCGAACGCGGAACCGAACCGCGCCGTTCCCCACGGCGCGGTTCGGTTCCGCTCCTTCACGACTGAAGCGGCGGAAGGAGAGTCTGTCAGGACTTGTCGTCGGAGCCCTTGACGAAGCCCTTGACGCGGTCGGCGGCGTCGGAGACCTTGTCGCCGGCCTTGTCGAGCTTGGCCTCGCCCTGCTCACGCTGGCCCTCACCGACGGTCTCTTCGTCGCCGGACACCTTGCCGAGACCTTCCTTGGCCTTGCCCTTGAGGTCTTCGGCCTCGTGTTCGAGTTTTTCGCCTTCGTTGGCCATGACGTACCTCCTGCCCTGTGAATGCCCGGGCCGGACGGGACCCAAACCGTCCCGGGATCAGCCGGGGGTCGTCTCTCCGCCGAGAAGCGCGATGACCTCACCGGTGATGTAGGACGACATCCGCTCCGAGGCCAGGAACACGAAGGTCGGCGCGATCTCGTCGGGCTGCGCGGGGCGGCCGAACGGCGCCTGGTCGCCGAACTTGGCGACCTTCTCCTCGGGCATCGTCGCCGGGATCAGCGGCGTCCAGACCGGCCCCGGCGCCACGCAGTTGACGCGGATGCCGCGCTCGACGAGCGCCTGCGCCATCGCGTAGGTCCACACGTGCACCGCGCCCTTGGTGGCCGAGTAGTCGATGAGCGACTTGTTGCCGCGCAGGCCGTTGACCGATCCCGTGTTGATGATCGTGGAGCCCTTGCCGAGGTGCGGCAGTGCCGCGGCGGTCACCCGGAAATAGCTGTGGATGTTGACGTCGAAGACCCGCGTCCACTGCTCTTCGGTGAGGTCCTCGGGCTTGTCGACCGGGTTCTGGGTGGCGACGTTGTTGACGAGGATGTCCAGCCCGCCGAGCGCGTCGACGGTCTTTCGCACCGCCTCGGCACACGCGTCGGCCTTCGCGAGGTCGCCGGGGATCAGCTCGCAGCGGCGGCCCTCCGCACGGACGAGTCCGGCGGTGTGCTCGGCGTCCTCGTGCTCGTCGAGGTAGGCGATCGACACGTCGGCGCCCTCTTTGGCGAAGGCGACCGCGACGGCCCGGCCGATGCCCGAGTCGCCGCCGGTGATCAGCGCGCGCCGGTCCTTGAGCAGGTCGCGGCCCTCGTAGCCCTCCATGGCGTCCTCGGGCTTCGGGGTCATCTTCCCGGTGACTCCCGGCGGGTCCTGTTGCTGCGCAGGCTGGTTCATGTTCGCGCCCCCTCAGAGTGCGGTCGGGTCCGGTCAGCCGGTCATACCCGCCCATCACCTGCCGAAACCCCTCTCCGGAGGGCGCGGGGAAGGTACGGCCGGGCCGCTACGGTGTACTCCCCCACCGAGCCGAGCCCGAGGAGTTCCATGGACGCCGCGATCGTCATCGGCCCGGGGTTCTGGGTCGTGCTCGCCGTTCTGCTGGCCGGCGCGGCGGCCGCGGCCCGCGCGGCCCGCCTGCGCGTGTCGCGCGACCTGGTCATCGCGGGCCTGCGGGCCGTCGTGCAGCTCGCGGCGGTGTCCCTGGTCATCACGTGGGTCCTCAAGGCGTGGGGGCCGACCCTCGCGTTCGTCGTCCTCATGGTGGCGGTCGCGGCGTTCACGACGGCCCGCCGTATCGGCCGCGACCGCAGCACCGCATGGGCGGGCCTGGCGATCGTCGCCGGCGTCGCGCCTGTGCTGGGGCTGGTTCTCGCCGCCGGAACCGTGCCCGCCGAGCCCGTCGCCGTCGTACCCGTCGCCGGGATCCTCATCGGCGGAGCCATGTCGGCCGCCTCCCTGGCCGGCCGTCGCGCGATGGACGAGCTGCGCACCCGCCACGGCGAGTACGAGGCCCTGCTGGCGCTCGGTTTCGCCGAGTCCGACGCGATCCGCGAGGTCTGCCGCCCGACCGTCTCGCACGCCCTCTTCCCCGCGCTCGACCAGACCCGCACGGTCGGCCTGGTGACGCTGCCGGGCGCCTTCATCGGTGTCCTGCTGGGCGGCGGCGACCCCATCGCGGCGGGCGCGACGCAACTGCTCGTGCTGATCGGGCTCCTCGCCGCCGAGACCGTCGCGGTGATCGTGGTGACCGAGTTGATCGCACGCGGTCTCGTCCGGCGGGCCTGAGAGTGATCCGCCCCCGGGACACCGGAGCACCGGTGTCGTGACCGCTCACTCCCCCTCCTCGACCTCCCCCATCGGGAACAGGATCGTGCTCAGCAGCAGCTGCCGGCGCCCGGGGCGCGGCTTCTTCTCGGCGAGGCCGCGCAGGAGGGGAGTCAGCGCCGCCACCGCCTCGGCCTGCTCCTGGGCGTCGAGCCAGATCGGGAACTGCCGGTAGGACACCATGTCGGCGGTCGGGTCGGCGCCTTCGCGGTCGAGGTAGCCGTTGAACTCGGCGAGCAGGGCGGCCATGGCGGCGGCGAAGCCGTGCCGGTGGTCGTCGAGGGTCATCGAGGCGGCGGCCTCGGCGTCGATGCGCGCCCGCTCGCGGCTGAGCCGGTAGTGCCGCTCGACGGCTCCGTGCACGCGTCGCTCGTCGGCGACTTCGAGGATCCCGGCGTCGGCGAGCAGGCCGACGTGCCGGTAGACGGTGGTCTTGGGGACGTCGGGCAGCCGCCGGCAGAGGTCGGTGGTGGTGCGGATCCGTCCGCCGAACATGGCGTTGACGATGCGCAGCCGGACGGGGTGCAGGAGCAGGTCGAGTAGTTCCACGGGCCGATGATCCCACATGTGGTACCGTTTTCAAACTTGGAAATGGACATTCGGAGGCCCGCGATGAGCACCCACCCCGCGCGGTTGAGCGGCGCAGCGGTCCGGCCGCTGACCACGCTCGACCCGTCCGCCCCGCTCGACGACCTCGCCTGGCTCGACGACCTGATCGGCGACGCGCGTGTCGTCGCCGTCGGCGAGAGCTCCCACTACAACCGCGAGCAGTACCTCCTGCGCCACCGCCTCCTGCGGTACCTCGTGACACGGCACGGCTTCAGCGCCTACGCGACCGAGTCGGGCTTCACCGAGGGCCGGCTCGTCGACCGCTGGGTGCGCGGCGACGGACCGGACGGGCCCGCCCGCGTCCAGGCCGAGGGCATGACCTCGCTGATGGGCCTGTGGACCGAGATGGGCGCGCACCTGGAGTGGATGCGCGAGCACAACGCGAGCGCCGAACACCCCGTCGGCTTCCACGGTGTCGACCTGTCCGGTTCGAACATCTCGCTGCTCCCGGCCCTCGACGCCGTGCTGGCGCACCTGGCCGCCGCCGAACCCGGCCGCGCTCTCGACCCGCGCCTGCGGGAGGCGGCCGCCGCGTGCTCGGCGTCGTCGGCCTTCAGCGCGATGGCGGCCCTCGGCTCCTACACGGCTCTGCCCGTCGAGGCCAGGGACGCACTGACCGCCGGCCTCGCGGACCTGGGCGCGCGCCTGGCCGCCGGCCGCTTCGAGTACATCGCCGCCACGAGCCGCGAAGAACACGAGCGGGCCGTGAGATCGCTCGCGCTCGCCGCCGCCCTCGACGCGATGATCCGCGAGATGACCTCCGGCGGCGGTTCCCACGGGAGCATCCGCGACGCCGCGATCGCCGACAACGTCGAGTGGGTCCTGCGCCGCGAGGACCGCGTCGTGCTGACCGCGCACAACGGCCACGTCCAGCGGACCCCCGTCGCCGTGCCGGGCGCCCCGGAGTCGACGACGGCCGGCATGCACCTGACCGAACGGCTCGGCGGGGACTACGTCGTCATCGGCACGACCACCGGCACGGGACAGAGCCTGCACACCGGGCCCGGCTTCTACACCGGCACCCTCTTCGAGGACCTGGAGCCGCCGCGCGCCGGCAGTCTCGACGCGCTCATGGACGCCACCCACGACGGCCCCTTCGCCGTGCGCCTCGGCGACCTGCCGGCCACCGACACCGCGACCGTCCGCGCGGCGAGCGAGCAGCGGATCAGCTCGTTCTACGCGCCCGCGCGGCCACTGGACGCCTTCGACGCGATCGTGCACCTGCCGCGCGTCACCGCCGCCGAACCCGACCCCGCGGCCCTGGCCCACGCGCCCGAGGAGGTGCGGGAGCCCTTCGCGAAGTGGACGGCGAGCGCCGGCCGCCGGCATGCGGGCACGGCAGGCGGGTGACGTCCCGCCCGGCCGGATAGCGTGCCGTCATGGGCATGATGGGCGGGCTCGGCGGCGCGCGGATCGTCGGCGGCGCGGCACTGGCGGCGGTCGGGCTGACCCTCGCCACGACCGCGCTCGTGGCCGTGCGCGGCACGATCGCGCTGGCCAGCGTCACGCTGGTCTACCTCGCGTGCGTCGTGGCCGTGGCGGCCGTCGGCGGGGTGTGGCCGGCGATCTTCGCCGCGCTCGCCTCCGACGTCCTGCTCAACTACTTCTTCGTGCTGCCTTTCCACGCCTTCACCGTCGACAGCCCCGACAACGCCATCACGCTGCTGGTCTACGTGACCGTGGCGGTGACGGTCGCCGTGGCCGTCGACCTCGCCGCCCGGCAGCGCGCCGCGGCCGCGCGGCACGGCGTCGAGTCGCGTGAGCTCGCCGAGATCGACCGGCTGCGTTCGGCGCTGCTCGCCGCCGTCGGTCATGACCTGCGCACGCCGCTGGCGGGGTCGAAGGCGGCGGTGTCGAGCCTGCGCGACCCGGACCTGGCCATCACCGGCGAGCAGGCCGACGAGCTACTGGGCACCATCGAGGAGTCCACCGACCGGATGAGCGCACTGGTCGAGAACCTGCTGGCGATGAGCCGTCTCCAGGCGGGCGCACTGTCGGTGTCGGCGAGACCGGTGGCGCTCGACGAGATGGTCGCCGCCGCCCTGCTCCACGAGTCCGACGTGGACGTCGACGTGCCCGAGGACCTTCCGCTGGCGTGGGCGGATCCGGGACTGATCGAGCGCGTGATCGTCAACCTCGTCGACAACGCCTGCCGCGCCGGGCCGCCCGTGCGGGTCACGGCCGAGGCGGTCGGCGGGCGGCTGCTGCTGCGGATCTCCGACAGCGGTCCCGGTGTCCCCGACGCGGACAAGGAGCGCGTCTTCGCGCCGTTCCAGCGGCTCGGCGACCGCACCGCCGACGGCGGGCTCGGGCTCGGGCTGGCCATCGCGCGCGGCTTCACCGAGGCGATGGGCGGCACCCTCGAACCCGGCGACACCCCAGGCGGCGGCCTGACCATGACGGTGACGCTTCCCCCGGCTGCGTCGTGACGCGCGTCCTCGTCGTCGACGACGACCGGCATCTGCTGCGCGCGCTGGGGATCGCGCTGACCGCTCGCGGCTACGAGACCGCCTGCGTCGACACCGCCGCCGCCGCGCTCGACAGCGCCGCCGGGCTCCCCCACGACCTCGTCATCGTCGACCTCGGGCTCCCCGACGCCGACGGCGTCACCGTCGTCGAGGGCATCCGCGGCAGGTCGAGTGTGCCGATCATCGTCCTGTCCGCCCGCCACGACGAGGACGCCAAGATCAACGCCCTGGACGCCGGCGCCGACGACTACGTCACCAAGCCCTTCGGGATGGGCGAGCTCTTCGCCCGCGTCCGCGCCGCACTTCGCCGCGCCGGACCCGCCGGCGACCACCCCGTCATCACGACCGCGGCCTTCGTGCTGGACCTGAGCGCCAAGACCGTCGAGGTCGGCGGCCGGCGCGTCCGGCTCACCCCGACCGAGTGGCACCTGCTGGAGATCCTGGCGCGCAACGCCGGGAAGCTCGTCGGCCAGCGCCGGCTCCTCGCCGAGATCTGGGGGCCGAAGTACGAGACGGAGACGAACTACCTGCGCGTCCACATGGCCAACCTGCGCCGCAAGCTGGAGCCGGATCCGACGCACCCGCGCCACCTGCGCACCGAACCCGGCCTCGGCTACCGCTTCGTCGCCGGGGACTGACGGGTCACTTCGGCTCCGACCACGCCAGGTCGGCGGCGCCGGCGAGGACGGCGAGCGCGCCGAAGGCCACCGCGAGGCCGGGGCGGCCGACGCCGACCAGCGCCAGCGCGCCCGAGCCGAACCAGAGCACGAGCAGGGCCGCCCGCCACCCGCCCGTCAGGTGGTGGGCGGCCTTCGGCGCGCCGAAGGTGGACCACACGCCGATGAGCACCACGAGCGAGCCGAGGGCCGCGGCCGCCTTGGTGAGCAGGTTGGGCGGGACGGTGAAGGACCACCAGAGCGCGGCGGCGTAGGTGCACAGTTCGAGGACGAAGAAGAGGGTGGCGGAGGCGGTCTTCAGCAGCGGCACGGCGAGCCTTTCGTGGGGTGATCAACAAGAAAGCTAGACGGCCCGTCCGGGCGCGTGTTCCCGGCCCGCCCGGTCGTCCCCGCGAGCGCCGATTAGAATGAACATCTGTTCATTACATGACCGAGGAGGAGCCCGTGGTCCGCACGCCCGAACAGAACGCCGCCCTGCGCGCGGCCACCCGCGACGCCATCCTCACCGCCGCCGTCCGCGTCTTCGCCCGGCGCGGGTTCGCCGCCTCGACCATGCGCGACATCGCCGACGAGACCGGCCTGAGCACCGGGTCCATCTACCGGCACTACGCCTCCAAGGAGGCCCTCTACGCCGAACTGCTCGACCAGGCCGTCGCCGGCCTCACCGCGCTCGCCGCCGACCTCGCGGGGCCGGGCCGGCCGGTGGAGCTGGTCGGCGCGTTCACCGCCCGCTTCCTGTCGGGCGTGCTCGCCGACGACGGCGCCGCCGAGTTCGTCGTCGTCCTCAACCACGGCGCCACCACCGACACGCCGCCCGGCACCGTCGAGCGGCTGCTCACCGCCCAGCGGTCGATGTGGCGCTCCTTCGAGAACCTCGTGCGGCGCGGCCAGGAGGCCGGCGAGTTCGGCGGCGGCGACCCGGCCCAGCTCACCGCGTGCTTCTTCGCCACGCTCGGCGGCCTGACGTCGATGCGGCTGGCCCTGCGCGCCGAACTCGCCGTTCCCGACATCGACATCGTGCTGAGAGTGCTCACGGAAGGACCGACCGGATGATCGAGGTAAAGCGCGCCGACGAGCTGGGCGAGGACAACCGCCGGCGCATCGCCGAAGTGCTCGTCGGGGGTTTCGCCGAGGACTTCGCGTTCTTCTCGTCCGACCCCCGGCGGCTCGCCGACGCCTTCGCGCACATGCTCATCCTCGACCGGTTCCACGTCACCCTCGCCGACGGTGAACCCGCGGCGGTCGCCACCCTCACCACGGGAGCGCAGGAGTGCTTCGCGCCCCGCCGGTCCGAACTGCGCCGGCACCTCGGCCCCGTCCACGGCCTGATCAGCCATCTCGTCATCCGCAGCCAGTTCATGGGCGCCCCCGACGAAGCCCGGCCGGGGCTCGCCGAGATCGGCTTCGTCGCCACCGCGCCCGGGCAGCGGGGCCGCGGCATGGCCACCGCCCTCATGCGGCACCTGCTGGCCCTCCCCGGTTTCGACGAGTTCGTGCTGCGCGACATCAAGGACACCAACGCCGCCGCCCTCGGGCTCTACGCCAAGCTCGGCTTCACCGAGTACCGTCGGCGCCCGGTGAGGTTCGCGCGCCGCGCGGGCTTCACCGACTACGTCTCCATGAGCCGCGCGGGGAACTGAACCGCGTCGGGCGTGAAGGGGCCCCCTCGACGCGCCCGCCGACCCCACACCGACCATCGAAGGGCCCGCCGGCGGCTTCGCCGGCGAGGTCCTCGGCCCTTAACGATCGGCGACAACGCCTCCGGGGACGTGACCGTCACGATCACCGGCGCCGACGCCGACACCTATAACGCCGCCGCGACCCAGCCGTTCACGAGCGGAACCGCCGTGACCCCGGGACCCGGCGCTGCGCTCCACCGGCGACGAGGCGACCATCGACGCGAAAGGCCCGTGCTCGCCGACGAGCGTTCAGTAGTCGCCTGACCACATAAAGTAGTCTCTCCAATATGGACCCGGAATCACCCTGCCTGCCGCTCACCGGCACCGGCGACAACCTCCTGATCGCGACCGTCGGAGCGGCGCTTCTGATCGGCGGCATCGCCCTCGTCGTCCTGTCCCGCCGCTCGCGATCGAACAGCGGGCGCAGCGGTCATGCCGGACTGGCGGCCAGGTGCGGCATGGCCGTACTGCTCGCGGTCCCGGCGTTGGTGGGCCTGGCCGGCGGCCCCGCCTTCGGCTCCGACGGATGCCCCCCGGAGACGGCACCGCCACGCGCGACCGCCCCGGCGGGCACGAAACCGACCACCGAACCCACCACTCCCCCGCCGACGACGTCCCCCGAACCGCCCGAGGCGCGGTGCCCGGCCGGCAACGACATCGCGACGCTGCCCGCCGGGCAGTCGATCGCGTGGAAGCCGGTCGTCGTCCCCGACCCCACCGAGCAGCCTGGGCAGCCCGGTGACGCCGTGCAGGTCTGGGAGGACGGCATCAGCGGCTACACCTGGCACGTCGTCGGCGACGGCCCGCCGTCCGGCGACTGCCCCGGCCGGCCGAACGACGGCGGCACGTGCGTGCAATATCCCCAGCCGGTCAGCTACGTGATCTGGGCGTGGGACGAGTCGGCCGGCGAGTGGGTCGAGACCGGCGGAACGGGCACCACGAACGGCTGCGGCGGGGGCGGCGGCAACAACTGAGGACGTGGGACGGGCGCGGGACGAAAGACCGTCCCGCGCCCTCTTCCCGTCCGCGGACGGGACCTCGCGGTTAAGGCAGGGTCCAGCGCTGACCGGCCGCGGCCGAGCACGCCGAGATCTGCAGTTGCGTTCCGTCGGCGGTGGACCCGCCCGCGGCGCTGAGGCAGCGCCCGGACTGCGGGTTGCGGATCGTCCCGTCGGCCTGCGCGGCCCAGCTCTGCGCGCCGGTGCCGTTGCAGGTCCACAGCTGCACCTTCGTACCCTCGGCCGTTGCACCGCCGGCGACGTCGAGGCACTTGCCGAGAGCCGCCACGGCCTGGCCGGTGAGGGTCCAGCGCTGCGCGCTCGAAGCGTTGCAGGTCCACAGCTGGATCTTCGTTCCGTCGGCGGTGCCCGCGTTGTCGACGTCGACGCACTTGCCGCCGTCGCCGACGATCGGCCCGGCCCCGCCGCCCGGCGCGGCCCGCACGAGCGTCAGGTCGTCGACGTCGAACCCGCCGCCGGTGAAGACGAGGTACAGGTTCTGGGAACCCGACGGGACACCGGACAGGTTCGCCGTGACGTCCTGATAGGACTCCCAGCCGCCGGTGTTGGGCACGGTCAGGGTGCCGAGTAGCGTCCCGGTCGGCGAACCGACCCGGACCTGCACCCCGCCGCCGGACGTGGGACCGGGCGAGCCGACCCGCAGCCTCAGCCGGTTCACGCCGGTCAGGCCGACGCCGTTGTACGCCGCCCAGTCGCCCGGATCGACGTAACCGAGCACCGTGCCGTTGTGCGCCGGAGCGTGCGGGTAGGTCTGCACACCACTGGCCGCCGACCAGTTCTCGGCCTGGACGGTGACGTCGCCGCCACCACCGCCGAGCTCCTTGAGCCGGATGTTGCGGAACTGCGCGTCGTCGCCCGTCCCGTGGTTCTGGATGCCGACGTGCCCCTGCTGGAGCGAACGCACCGGATCGGTGTTGGTGAAATCGTTGATCCGCACGCCGTTGAGGAACACCTGCAGGCGCTCGCCTTCGACCAGGAGCTCGAAGGTGTTCCACTCGCCGGGCGGGTTGAGGGCGGCGTCGCGGGCGGTGATGTCGGCGGCCTTGAAGCCGTAGACGGAGCCGGTGGTCCGGTCGGGGCTGTCGGTGGCGTCGATCTGGATCTCGTAGCCGTTGTTCACCGCCGAGTTGGGGTCGCCGGAGGCCGGGAAGCCCACGAAGACACCGGAGTTGTCGTCGCCGGGCAGCCGCCAGTCCAGTTTCAGCGAGTACGAGCGCAGCTCTTTCGCGCTGTACCAGAGCATCCCCATCCCGCCGGTCGCGGTGAGCGTGCCGTCGGTGTTGGTGAATCCGCCCGGCCCGGCCTGCGACCAGCCGGCCGTGGAGCCGTTGTAGAGCGCGGTGTAGCCGTTCTCCGGGCGGCAGTCCGCCTTCGCCCGGCCGGAGGCGTAGCGCAGGCCGCCGAGCAGGAGCTGCCGGAACGCCGGTTCGGCGTAGGACGCCTGGGTGTGCCCGCCGCCGGTGTAGAACGAGCGGCCGCCCTGGTAGCCCTTGCACCACACGTGCGGGTGGTCGGCGCCCATGGAGCCGCCCGAGTAGGACGACTCGTCCAATGTGGCCAGTACGTGCGCGGTGGCGCGCGCGTTGGTCTGGTAGTTGTACCACTCGTCGGTGCGCACCAGGGTCGGCCCGAGGTGCGCGGTCGCCGGGTGGGCCCGGTCCTCGACCTTCGTGGTCGCCTGCTGGATCGCCGGGTGGGAGGCGAACCAGGCGCCGACCAGTTCGCCGTAGAAGGGCCAGGAGAACTCGGTGTCGGCGGCCGCGTGGACGCCGACGTAGCCGCCGCCGGCGCGGATGTACCCCTCGAACGCGGTCTGCTGGGTGGCGTCGAGGACGTCGCCGGTGGTGTTGAGGAAGACGACGGCCTCGAAGCGGGCGAGGTTCGCGGTCGTGAACTGGGCCGCGTCCTCGCCGGCGGTGACGGTGAAGTTGTTCGCGGCGCCCAGGTCGCGAATGGCCTGGATGCCGGCCGGGATCGCGTCGTGCCGGAAGCCGGCCGTCTTACTGAACACGAGGACGTCGTAGGCGGGGTCGACGGCGGGGTCGACGGCGGGAGCGATGGGCGCGGCGGTGAGCACGGCGGCCGCCGTCGCCGCCGCGATCACCGCGCTGAGCAGGATTCTCACGGCATGCTCCACTTCTGGTTGGCGTTGCCGGTGCAGTCCCAGATGGCGAGTTGGGTGCCGTTGGCGGAGCTGCCGCCCGGCACGTCGAGGCAGCGGCCGGATTGCGGGTTGCGGAGCGTCCCGTCGGCCTGCGCCACCCAATTCTGCGCGCCGCTGCCGTTGCAGGTCCACAACTGCACCTTGGTGCCGTTGGCGGTCGCTCCGCCGGCGACGTCCATGCACTTGCCGAGGGCCTTGAGCGTCTGGCCGGTCACCGTCCACTGCTGCGCGCCGGTGCCGTTGCAGTCGTAGAGCTGGACGGCCGTCCCGTCGCCGGTCGCGGCGCCGGCGACGTCGGCGCACTTGCCGGCCAGGCCCTTGATCGGGCCCGTCCCGGAGCCGCCGCCGAAGGTGAACGCGTCCACGTCGTACAGCGCGCCCGCCCCGCCGGTGAACACCAGGTACAGGGTGGTGGTGCCCGCCGGCACGTTCGCCAGCGTGCCGGATACGTTGGTGAACACGTCCCAGCCGCCGGTCACCGGGACGGTCGCCGAACCGATCAGGGTTCCGGTCGTCGAACCGGCCCGCAGTTGCAGCGTGCCGCCGACGCCGGCCGAGGACACCCGCGCGGTGAACGGGGTGCCGTTGGTCAGCGAGTACGGCGTGAACGAGATCCAGTCGCCGTTGTTGATGTCGCCGACGGTCTGGCCGCCCTCGGCGGTCGGTTTGCTCATCTTGCCGACCCCGGAGGAGGCACTGTAGTGCTCGGCCTGCCGGTGCCGGGTCTGGGTGACGTTCTGCGTGTGGGTGGTCAGCGCGGGCTGGCCGCCTGCGCCGTTGTCGGTGTACTCGGCGTCCCAGACGCCGAAGATGTTGGCCGCGTCGTCGTGCTCGCCGTCGACCGGCACCGTGATCGAGCCGGTGCAGCCGTTCTTCGAGGAGATCGGGTGGCCGTGCTGGTCGTGGCCGAGGACGTAGGTCATCTTGACCCGCGCGCAGTCGATCGTGGCGTCCTCGGGATCGGTCACCGTGATGGAGTACGGGACGGTGTCGCCGAAGGAGAACAGGGCTCCGTTGGCGGGCAGGTTCACCTTGACCGTCGGCGCGGTGTTGCCGACCGTGACGCGCACGCTGGCGCTGCCGGTGTTCCCGGCCGGGTCGCGAACGGTCAGGGTCGCGTTGTACTGGCCGTTGGCGGTGTAGGTCTTCGACGGGTTCGCCGCGGTGGAGGTGGTGCCGTCGCCGAAGGTCCAGGCGTAGGTGAGCGCGCCGCCCTCGGGGTCGGATGAGCCGGCCGAGGAGAAGGTCACCGCCAGCGGCGCCGGGCCCGAGGTCCGGTCGGCGCTCGCCTTGGCGACCGGGGAACGGTCGGCGCCGGCGATGTACTCGATGCGGTAGAGCGCCGAGTTCTGGTCGCCGCTGAAGTAGCCGGTGCCGTAGTCGAGCACGTAGAGCGCGCCGTCGGGGCCGAAGGCGCTGTCGATGATCTGCGTTCCCGACCACGGGAAGCTCGCGATGTCACCTGCCGAGCCGTCCGCGCCGACGTGGATCGGCCTGATCCACTTGCGGCCGAACTCGGTGGCGAAGAAGTGGCCCTCGAAGTCCGCGGGGAACTTCACCGGTGAGGTGGAGGCGGCGTTGAAGCGGTAGACCGGGCCGGCCATCGGCGACTCCGATCCGCCGCCGAACTCCGGTGGCGAGCCCGCGTCCCCGCCGTAGCGGATCCAGGACGGCCGGGCGGCGGGCAGGGTGGCCACGCCGGTGTTGCGGAAGGAGTTGTTGGCCGGACCGCCCGCGCAGTTGAACTTCGGGCCGGTGCTGTTGCTCGCGAAGTTCCACTCGTTGTAGACCTCCGCCGAGGTGTTGGTGCCGGTGCAGTAGGGCCAGCCGTAGTTGCCCGGCGAGGTCACCCGGTCGAACTCGACCTGCCCGGACGGTCCCCGGTTGGCGTCGCTCGACCCGGCGTCGGGCCCGTAGTCGCCGATGTAGACCGCGCCGGTCGCCTTGTCGACGCTCATCCGGAAGGGGTTGCGAAAACCCATCGCGTAGATCTCGGGCCGCGTCCTCGCGGTGCCCGGTGCGAAGAGGTTGCCCGCCGGGATGGAGTACGTGCCGTCGGCGTTGACCTTGATGCGCAGCAGCTTGCCGCGCAGGTCGTTGCTGTTGGCGGAGGAACGCTGCGCGTCGTATGCCGGGTTGCGGTCGGTCCGCTCGTCGATCGGCGCGTAGCCGGCCGAGTCGAAGGGGTTGGTGTCGTCGCCGGTGGTCAGGTACAGGTTGCCGGCGGCGTCGAAGTCGATGTCCCCGCCGACGTGGCAGCACATGCCGCGGCTGGTCGGGACGGTCAGCACGATCTTCTCGCTGCCGGTGTTGAGGGTCCAGTCGGCGTTGAGGGTGAAGCGGCTCAGCCGGTTGTGGCCCTCCCACGCCGACCAGTCGGTGCCGGTGGCGGGCGCGTCGCCGGCCGGTGTGGACAGCGGCGGGGCGTAGAAGAGGTAGACGGCCCTGTTGGTGGCGAAGCCCGGGTCGACGCCGACGCCCTGGAGGCCCTCCTCGTCGTGGGTGTAGACGGGGAGCGTGCCGATCGTGGTGGTCGTGCCGGCTGCGTCGGTGCGGCGGAGCTTGCCGTCGCGGGAGGTGTGCAGGACGGATCGGTCGGGCAGCACCGCCATCGAGATCGGTTCGCCCATCTCGGCGACGCCTCGGGCGAGCTCGACCTGCTGGAAGTCGGCGGGATCGATGACCACGTGCGCCTGTGCCGGCGTGCCGGTGCCGGTGAGCGCCGTCGCGGCGATCGCGACGAAAACGGCCGTCGCTAAGCGCGAACGGGATGATGGAGACATGAAGGGGACCTCATCTCTGGGTTGCGAGCGGTCGGCGGAACGGGTGTCCGTCAGGACCACTGTTCGAACGTGATCTCACTGGCCAGCACGGCCGCGCCCGCGACCCCGGCCCGCGGGCCGAGTTCGGACAGGACGACCGGCAGGTTGCCGGTGGCGAGGGGCAGGGATCGGCGGTAGACGACGCTGCGGATCTCGGCGAGCAGGCTGTGCCCGAGCTGGGCCATGCCGCCGCCGATCACGATCATCGAGGGGTTGGCGAAGCTGACGAGTCCGGCCAGGACGGTGCCGACCAGGCGTCCGCCCTCGCGGATCAGCTGGACGCAGGCGGTGTCGCCGTGGGCGGCGCCGTCGGCGACGTCGCGCGCGGTGACCGTGCCCTGCGCGGCGAGGCGCTCGGCGAGCGCGGGCGAGTTGCCCGAGCGGGCCGCGGCGGTCGCCGCCGTCGCCAGCGCCGCCCCGCCGAACAGGGCCTCCAGGCAGCCGACGTTGCCGCAGCGGCAGGTCGGGCCGTGCGCGACGACCTGGATGTGGCCGATGTCGCCGGCGCAGCCGTCGATGCCGCGGTAGACGTCGCCGCCGATGATGATGCCGCAGCCGATGCCGGTGCCGAGCTTGACGAAGAACATGTCGTCGACCGAGTCGGCGACGCCGGCGTGCCGTTCGCCGAGGGCCATGATGTTGACGTCGTTGTCGACCACCGCGGGGCAGCCGTGCTCGCGGGCGAGCAGTTCGCGGACGGGGTAGCCGTCCCAGCCGGGCATGATCGGCGGGGAGACCGGGACGCCGTCGCGGAAGCTGACCGGACCCGGGACGCCGAGCCCGACCCCGTCGAGGTGCTCGTAGACGCCGTCGGCCTTGGCCTTGGCGAGCAGTTCGCCGATGCGGGCGAGCACGGTCTTGGGGCCTTGGCGCAGGTCGGCGGCCTCGGTGTGGGCGGCGACGGCTTCGAGGCGGCCGTTGGTGATCTCGATGTCGAGGGAGGTAGCGCCGAGGTCGATCGCGGCGAACCGTAAGCGGGGGTTGAGCTCCACCAGGGTCGAGCGGCGGCCGCCGCGGGACTTGGCCGGGCCGGCCTCGGTGATCTGCTCGGCCGCGAGCAGCCGGTTCAGTTCGCCGAGCAGGCGCGGGCGGGGGACTTCGAGGCGGTCGGCGAGCTGCGCGCGCGACAGCGGGCCGAAGTCGCGGAGCTGCCGTAACACGCGGACGTGGAGGGGGTCCCAGAGATGACGGTTGGAGCTCATGCGGGTCTCCGGCCTTAGTGGACGGTTACGTCGTTGTGACGGAGATGTTACGAGCTTTCGGAGATCGACTCCATACCTTCTCGAAGGTTGGCGGGAACTTTCGTCGGTTCCAGCAGAAGTGGCCGCCGCGCAGGCGATTCAGCCGTCGCCCGTCGACGGTTCCCGTTGGGTGACCAGCGCCGACACCCCGCACGGCGACTATGATCTCGGCAGGTCCCGTCGGTGGGTAGCTTCAGCCTGGAGTCCGCCATGCCCCGCCGACCGAACCCCGACCGCATCATCCGCAAGTGCTTCCCCGCCCAGCTCCGCCTCCGAAAGCAGCGCCCCGACCGCACCTACCGGGGAGCGCACAGGCTGCCGGAATGGGAACTGTGGCCTTGGACCTGCCACCACTACACCCTCGGCCACTGCATCGCCGTCGCCCACCAAGAACGGTGGGCGCCCGGCGGGCGGGACCCGCGCGAGTTCATGGTCCTGCTGCCCCGGGCCACCGTCCTGCGCATCGGGTACTCGTGGTCGCGGGACGGGTTCGTGCTGTGCCGGCTGCCCGAAGATCCCGCCACGGTGATCGGGGACGGCGAGGTCGAACGTCCACCGGAACAGCGGCTGAGCATGTTCACTCTTGGCGACGACGCGTCGGGGCGGTTACGGGAGGCGCGTCCACTGGGTGGGGCGTCGGGCCGGGCTTCCCACATCAGCTCGTACCGCAGTGGTCTCTCGACGAGTGGGCTGTCACGGAGACGTCAGGCGACGAGCTGAGCGATCGCCGCTTTCGCGCTCCTCGCCGCCCCGATGATCGTCGCCGACGCGGGCCCCGTCCAGTTCCCGAACCCGAGCAGGTGAAGCCGTGGCTCCTCAACCGCACGGGTCCCGTCGACGGCGATCCGACCATCCTCCCCGGTCAGCCCGAGCGGCGCCAAGTGGTCGAGGTGCGCTCGAAACCCGGTGGCCCAGATGATCGCGTCGACATCGAGGGTTTCGCCGTTGTCCCAGGCGATACCGGTCTCGGTGACGCGGTCGAACATCGGCCGCGCGACGAGCACTCCGCGTTCTCGTGCCTCCTTGACCGACGGGACCATGACGATGTCGCCGAGGTCGCCGACACCTGGGGCGCCCGGGTTGGCGGCGGCGTGGGTGGCGACGTGGAAGAGGTCGCGGCCGTCGATGTGGTCGGGCAGGAAGCGCGGTGGGCGCAGGGTGGTCCAGGTGGTGGTGGCGACGGTGGAGATCTCGGCGAGGATTTGGGCGGCGGAGTTGCCGCCGCCGACGATGACGACGTGCTGCCCGGTGAAGTCGTCGGGGTTGCGGTAGTCGGCGGTGTGGAGTCGGCGGCCGCGGAAGAGATCGCGGCCGGGAACATCGGGGGTGTGCGGGGAGCGCCAGGTGCCGGTGGCGGAGATCACCGTGCGGGCGCGGTGGTCGCCGGTGTCGGTGCGAACGAGCGAGTGTTCGCCGTCGCGGTGAACACTGTGGACGGTGACGGGGCGCCGGATCGGCAGCTCGTAGCGCTTCTCGTAGGCGGCGAGGTAGTCGACGACGTGGTCGCGGGTCGGGAAGGGGTGGCCTTCCTGCTGGGGCATCCACCAGCCGGGGAGTGTGCTGAACTCCGCCGGCGAGAACAGGTGGAGTGAGTCCCAGTAGTGCCGCCAGGCTCCGCCGGGGGCCGTCCCGGCGTCGAGGATGACGTAGTCGGCCTTGGCGCGGCGCAGGTAGTACCCCGCGGCGAGGCCGGCTTGACCTCCGCCGATGACGACGACGTCGTGGTGCTCGGTCGTCACGCTAGGCGGCCCAGTCGCCGCCGAGGACGCTCGCGAGGCGGTCGACGGCGTCTCTGACGGGCCGGTAGTAGACCCAGGTGCCGCGGCGTTCCCCGGTGATGAGTCCGGCTTCACGCAGAAGCTTCAGGTGGTGGGAGATCGTGGGCGGGGTGACCTCGAAGTCGCCGCCGGTCAGGTCGCAGACGCAGATCTCGCCGCCGGATGCCGAGGTGATCCGCGACAGCAGGCGCAGACGGGTGGGGTCGCCGAGGGCCTTGAACTGCTGGGCGAGGCCGACCGCCTGGGTGGCGTCGAGGGCTTCCTCGGTGATCGGCGCGCAGCAGCCCTGGGCGGGGCTCTCCAAGATCTGAAGCTGCTTCGACATGCTTCTATCTTGACAGTCTTCGAATCAGGATGCAAACTCGCTCCTGACCGCTTGATTCGAGAGTTATCAAAACAGAAGCGAGGCTCGACATGAGCACCGAGACGACCACGACCGCCGGCGGCTTCGCCGGAAGCCCGCTTGAGGCGCTGAGCGCGCCCACCGCCTCGGGCGGGTGCTGCGGAAGCAGCGCCCCGGCGGCGACCACCGAGCAGGCGGGCGGCTGCTGCGGAACGACGGCGGCACCGGCGAGCGCGTCGGGCTGCTGCGGAACCGCCGTCCAGGAGGCGCCTGCGGCCAAGGGCTGCTGCGGGTGAGGTCGGCGACTTCGAAGTCGGCGCCGCTTTCGGGCGGCGCCGGCCCGGCCCTGGAGCGAATGCGCGCGATCGTCGACCGGCTCGCCGCCGACGACTTCACCGGTCGCCGCGTCGGCACCCCGGGCGGGCGCGCGGCGGCGTCGTGGCTGGCCGAGCTGTTCGGTGAGCTGGGCGCCGAGGTTCGCTTCGACGAGTTCGCCCTGGCCGGCGCGGTTCGCGAGGTCTACGCCACGCCGCGCCTGCGCTTCGACGACGGTGAGAACGTCACCGATCTGGTCTTCCGCCGCGACTTCTGCGAGCACCTCGCCACCGCCGAACTCGGCGATGCGCGCGATGCGCGGCTTGCGCACCCCGACGGTGCTGTCGCGGGTGCCTGGGTTCTGGTCGACGGCTGGTCGCCGGAGGCCGCCGCCGATGCGGCCGGCCGAGGCGCGGCCGGGTTGCTGATCCCGCGCGGGACGGATGCCGCCGGGTGGATGCCGAAGATGATCGCCGGGCCGCCCGTCGTCGACATCCCGGTCCTGGCCGTGCGCACCGGCCTGCACGCGCGGATGGGCCGCAGCGTCGGCACCGGGCGTGTGACGGCCACGGTCCCGGTGCGCGCGGTGGACGTGACCGCCCAGAACGTCGTCGCCGAGTTCAGGCCCCCTGGGGCAGGCGTGAACGTGCTGTTGACGGCGCACTTCGACGGCGTGGGCGACGATCCCGCCTACCGGCTCCCCGCAGCCTGCGACAACGCCTCCGGCGTGGCGGCGACCATCGAGGCCGCCAGGCTCCTCCATACCGAACTGCCGCCGGGCGTCGGCCTGTCGGTGGCGCTGCTCGACGCCGAGGAGGCCGGAGCGCACGGCTCGGCTCACCACGCACCACAGGTCGCCCCGGGTACTTACGTGGTGAACCTCGACGGCGCAGCGCAGCTCAGCAGTGCGGCCGTCGAAGCCGGTGGCGCGGCCGAAGCTCTGCTGGCCGCGCTCGACCGCGCCGGCCGAGGACTCGGCGTGCCACTGCGGGCCGAGGCGATGCCGTCGGACAACCGCCGCTACGCCGCCGCGGACCTGCCCAGCATCGGCATCGGCATGGGAATGCCCGGCTACCAGACCCCGGCCGAGACATCCGACCGCGTCGAAGACGCCACGCTCATCGCCGCGGCCTCCCTCGTCCACGCCACCGTCGCCGACCTCGTCTCGACAACGGCGCCCGACCCGGACTAGTATCATCGTTAATCGCCGATGAACGATGGAGATGGCCCGTGAAACCGCTCGACCGCACGACGGCAGCCGAGTACGCCGCCTGCTTCAAGGCCCTTGCGGACCCCTCCCGCGTACAGCTCGTCGAGCTGCTCGCCCGCCACGGTGAACCCATGGGCGTCGGGGAGATCGTCGAGGTGATGGGTCTGGCGCAGTCGACGGTCTCGCAACACCTGAAGATCCTCCTGGACGTGCGCTTCGTGCTCGCCGAACGCCACGGCAACGCCCGCCGCTATCGCATCAACGCCAGGTGCATCGAGTACTTCCCCAGCGCCGCCGACGTGGTCATGGGAAAGCCCGCGCCGACCTCGGCCATGGGCTGCGAGTGAGCGGCAACACCAAACCATTGATTTGACGTTCATCTAAACAAGTGGCAGTCTCGGACCTACTGATTCGACAAGCTTCAAAACAAGGAGCTCCATCATGAGCGTCACCCTCCCCGTCGCCGTCATCGGTGCGGGACCCGTCGGCCTGGCCGCCGCGGCCGAACTCGCCGCGCGAGGCCGGGACTTCGTCATCCTCGAAGCCGGCGACACCGTCGCCTCCTCCGTCGCCGAATGGGGTCACGTCCGGCTGTTCTCGCCGTGGCGCTTCAACACCTCCCCGGCCGCCCGCGTCCTCCTGGAGGGCACCGCCTGGACCGCACCCGACCCCGACGCGCTGCCCACCGGCGCCGAACTCATCGCCGACTACCTCGCACCGCTCGCCGCCCACCCCACGATCGCGGCGAACCTGCGACTCAACACCGGCGTGGTCGCCATCGCCCGCGACGGCATCGACAAGGTCCGCACCGACGGTCGCGAGAACACGCCCTTCCTGTTGCGGCTGTCGGACGGATCGGAACTCCTCGCCTCGGCGGTCGTCGACGCCTCCGGAACCTGGCGCAGCCCCAATCCCTTGGGCGGCAACGGCCTTCCCGCCGTCGGCGAGGCCGCGGCGGCCGACCGGACCCACGCCGGGATGCCCGACGTGCTCGGCCGCCTGCGCGACTCGTTCGCAGGGCGGTCGGTCGCCGTGGTCGGCGCCGGGCACTCGGCGACCGGTACCCTGCTGGCCCTGGCCGATCTTCCCGACACCGAGATCCACTGGCTGCTGCGCGCCCCCAACCCCGAGCGCGCCTACGGTGGCGGTGAAGCCGACGCCCTTCCCGCGCGCGGCGCGATCGGCACCCGCATCAAGGCCCTCGTCGAGGCCGGCACGGTGACCGTCCACTCTGGATTCCTCGTCCGCGAGCTCACCGCGGACGGTGCCGTGTCCGCCGACGGCCGCAAGGTCGCCGCCGACGTGATCGTCAACGCCACCGGCGCCCGCCCCGACTACTCGATCACCTCCGAGCTGCGTCTCGACCTCGACCCGATCCTCGGCTCCACCAGGGCTCTGGCGCCCCTGATCGACCCGAACCAGCACTCCTGCGGCACCGTTCCGCCGCACGGGGCCGACGAACTCGGTCACCCCGAACCGGGCTTCTACGCCATCGGCGCCAAGTCCTACGGCCGCGCGCCGACCTTCCTGCTGGCCACCGGCTACGAGCAGGCCCGATCGGTCGTCGCCGCCCTCGCCGGCGACTGGGAAGCCGCCCGCGACGTGCGACTGGAACTGCCCGAGACCGGCGTCTGCTCCTCCTCGGCCGCGCTCGACACCGACGAGGGCGACTCCTGCTGCGGAACACCGGCCGCCGAACTCCCCGTCATCAAGCGCGGCTTGGCCACCGGCGTCGCCGGCGGCCTGCTCACCCTCCCGGTTGTCGAGGAGAAGACCGGCGGCTGCTGCGGATGACCATCCCCGCCCAGACCGCCCCGGCCGACTCTCCATCCGGCCGGGGCGGTCCCCGCGTGCTCGTGGCGGTCTTCGCCGTCACCCAGACCATCGGCTACGGCGTCCTCTACTACACCTTCTCGGTCCTGCTCGACCCGATCGCCGACGACCTGCACGCCGACCGCGTCCACATCACCATCGCCCTGACGATCTCGGTCCTGGCCGCAGCGGCGGCGGCGATCCCCGTCGGCAGACGGCTCGACAGGCGTGGCGGGCGAGGCCTGATGACCGTCGGCTCGATCCTCGGCGCCGCAGCGGTTCTGGGCTGGTCGCAGGTCACCGCCGTCTGGCAGCTCTACGCGATCTTCGCCCTCATCGGACTCGCCGGAGCCATGTCCCTCTACGAGGCCGCCTTCAGCGTCCTGGTCGCCGTCGCCCGGCCCGAACGCCGGGCGTCGGCGATGCTGGCCGTCACCATCGTCGGCGGCTTCGCCAGCAGCATCTTCTTCCCGCTCACCGGATGGCTCAACGAAACCCACGGCTGGCGCACGACCCTCGTCATCCTCGCGATCCTGCTGGGAGCCGTCGCCATCCCCAGCCACCTGCTCGCGATCCCCGCCGGCCGCAGGGCCGCCAAGACGTCCCGCCGTGACGACGGCGACGTGCGCCGGGCCTTGGCCGACAACGGGTTCTGGCTGCTGGCGGCGTCCTTCGTCCTGCACTCGGCGGCCGTAGCGGCCATCGGCGTCCTGCTGGTCACCTACCTCAGCGAAGCAGGGCACACCGCGACCCTGGCCGCCTCCCTCGCCGGACTGCTCGGCGTGCTGTCGGTCACCGGCAGGCTCGCCACCACCGCACTCGCCAGGCGCTTCGGGATGCCCATGATCACCGCCGTCGTGTTCGCCGTCCAGGCGATCGGCGTCGCCGCGCTGCCGTTCCTGTCCGGAAGCGTCGCCGGGGCAGCGGCATGCGTGACGGCCTTCGGGCTCGGCTTCGGTGTCGCCACCATCGCCCGCCCCGCGATCCTCGCCGACCGCTACGGCACCGGACGCTTCGCCACCATCGCCGGCATGGTCGCCTTCCCCATGACGATCGCCAAAGCCCTGTCGCCCCTCGGCGCGGTGCTGCTCCACCCCGACCTCTTCATGTGGACCGCCGGCGCCCTGTGCCTGGCCGCCGCCGTACTACTTGCCGCGATCCGCTCACCGCGCCGGCCGCCGGCCTCTCAGCGGCCGTTGTCGCCGCGGTCCGTCCGCGAACAGCACGCCGGCCGGTAGATCTTGAGTTCGTCCATGTGCGCGATCACTTTGGCCGCGCCGTGTCCTGATCGGCCAGGTGGCCGTCCACGGTGCTGTTCAGGTCCGCCATGAACGCTTCGACCTGTTCCAGGAACCGGGGCGGGTAGTGCGACATCGCGGCGTCGAGGCGGTGGGCGAGCGGGCCGAAGAACTCGTCCGCCCGTTCCTGGATGTGTGCTCCGCTGCGCAGAGTCACGATGCGCCGGTCGGAGTGCTCGCGGGCGCGGGTGATGTGCCCTGCCGCTTCGAGGCGGTTCAGGAGCGCGGTGGTGGCGCCGGTGGCAGGGAGATCCGCTCGCTCAGCCGTGCCGGTGACAGGGCGGTGCCGCGCTCCTCGGCGGCGGCGATCTCCAGGACCGCGGTCGCATCGGTGGAGTGCAGACCCAGCCAGGCGGCGAAGCGCCGACTGAGCTCGGCGTAGTGGCCGCCGTAGGTCCTCAGCGACTCCATCAGCCGCTCACGCTGTTCCGTTGACACCATTACGCACTGCTTCCTCCACGCCTGCGCCCTTCTCTTCCACTGCACGGTGCGCACGGTCACTCCGGCCTTCACCGCGGCCTCCCTGCTGTGCGCAAGCGCGCCGAACATCGAGTCCCTGATCGCCTTCCGCCTGCTGCAGGGCACCGCCGGAGCGATGCCGCTGCCGCAAGGCCTGGGCCTGCTGCGGGAGAACTTCGCCGGTCCCGAGCTCACCAGGGTCCTCGCGATCTTCGGCCCCGTCCTCGGCCTGGGCGGCATCATCGGCCCGGTCCTGGGCGGCTTCCTCATCGAGGGCGACTTCTTCGACCTGGGCTGGCGCTCGGTGTTCCTGATCAACCTGCCCATCGGCGTCGCGGCGATGATCGTCGCCGCGAAGTTCGTGCCCAAGAAGGCGGGCGACCGCGCGCTACGGGTCGCGGTGTTCGGCTCGGTGTTCTTCGCACAGGCGAAGACCGGTGCCTTCATCGACGGCTTCCATCGCGCGCTGATCGTCCAGGCATGTCTCCTGGTGGTCTTCCTCGCGATCACCTTCCTGCTGCCCAAGAAGGGCCGTCCCGAAGAAGAACAGCACGGCGGGATCACCCCCGAGGCGACCGCCGACGGCTCCGGCGCCAAGCAGCACCTCACCGTGTGAGCACCGGCCGGGGAGCGTGCGCGAGCAGCGGTCCCGGCGAAGCTTCTCGGCCCACCGGCCGGTCTCGCCGGCGGTTCGGCCGTATGCGTCGGGGTCGGGGACCACGATGCGCAGCCGCAGCTGTTCGGGCTCGCTTGGTAAGCGGTAGCGCACGAACCACGGAGCCGAACGGCGCGTCCTGCTTTGGTGCTACGCGCTCCCTGGGTGGGGGCTGACGGGCTCGGCCCCGCGCAGGAGGACGAACTCGGCCCATTCGGTCGCCGACAGCATCGACATCAGGGCCAGCCGGGTCGGCGGGTGGATGAGCTCGTCGAAGCCCGCCGGAGTGGTCATGCGCCCGGCCGGCGGAAGGCAGCGCGGTTGGCGGCCCTGCTCGTCACCGCCATGGAGACCACGAGCACGGCGCCGACGATCGTGTTGCGCACCGGGAGTTCCACGGCGTTGGCGACCCAGTAGGTGGCGCCGGTCAGCAGGACGGCGCCGAACGCCGACGCGGCGAGCACCACCCAAAAGCGGGTGGTCATGCGCGAGCGGTGGACGACGGCCTTGCCCCGGTGCCCGGCGAGCGTGAAGCAGGCCAGTGCCGCCACCATGCCCAGCAGCAGCGGGAGGAATTCGACGGACTCGGGCAAGGGCAGGTCGAGCGAGGCGATGCTCGCCCACGCCAGGACGGCACCGGCGGCGTCGAAGCCGCGGTGGCGTCCGCCGGTGGCGCCGTCGACGGCCGGCCGAAGCCATGACGGGCGCCGTGAGCGTGAAACGTGCTCACCGCGCGGCGCGAGGCCATCCTGCACACATGCAGCTCAGGGCAAGGTGATGAGTAGGGTGGGCGGGACTCGAACCCGCGACCCAAGGATTATGAGTCCTCTGCTCTAACCAGCTGAGCTACCACCCCTGGCGAAATGGCAGTGTCTCATAAGAGCGCCACGGGTGCGTCAACATGGGTCACGGAGGGCTCTGAGCTGCATATACACCCAAGGAACCTAGCCGAAACCCGGCTCGGGCCGAGTGGGCGTGAACACAGCGCTTTGGGCGTGTCGAGGCGATCGCCTCGACACGCCGTACGCACCTCGTGCACATCCTCTGTCCATGGCGGGCGGTTGGTTCTGGGAGTGGTTTCTGGCTCCATCGGGTCTGAGTCGGCCCCACTGCAAGGTTCGGGTGGAACTGAAAACGCGATACGGGACCGGAGTTCCAGCCAGAACGTTCAACGTTCGCCGGACATACCCGGCAGATCCGGCCAATGGCTTCGGCTCAGATCCGCTTGCGGCGCGCGATCTCGTCGGAGAGCCGCTGCACATGCGCGGGGTCGGCGTCGCGGGCAAGGGCGACGTAGTGGTCCATGACGGCCGGCCGGTAGCGCACGGGCAACGTCTGTCCCGGCGCGAGCCGGGTGAGTTCGGTGATCGTGAGGCCTTCGTCTGCGATACCGCGAAACGAGACGCCGTCGGCGGTCTCCACGTCCAACATCAAGACCACGCGTGGATTGCTGTTGACCTCCCGCCAGTCGACGAGAACGCCGAGCGCAAGCACCCCCGCACGCAGTTCCGCATTGCGTTTGCGTGCCTCACTGCTCAGGAGCGGGTTCGGGGCGACGCCCGGGAAGGCGGGCCCGACGCCGAGCGATTCTGGACTCAGATCGGGCCTGAGCCGCGCCATCAAGTCGTCGAGGTCCTTCTTCGAACCGAACATCCGCTGCGCCATCACATCGATGAGCTTCTTCGTCAAACCGAACATCTCGACCCCTCCCTCTTACCCGGCGGCAATTCGCGGGTCTCGACGACGACGTACTCGCCCCGCTCGGCCATCGAGAAGACCGGCGCATCTTCGGCCGCCGACTTTGCCGAAGTGTCGGGCGCTACCGGTCCCAGGTTCTTCGCGATCCCGCCCCGCGCCGCGCGGTGGACGCGTTCCCCTGTGGGCCCGTTGCGTGCGCCCCGGCCCGGGCGTCACGCACGGCAGGTCAGGGCCGCCGGGAGCTCGGCGAAGGTCTCCTCGACCAGCCTGGTCAGCGCCGCTCGTCCTCCACGGCCGCGTTGGGACGTCCAGCGCAGTGACGCCGTTCTCCAGGCCGCCACGAAGATCTCCACGGTCAGTCGCAGGCGCACCTCGTCGAGGTCCCCCGCGCGCCCGCCCACTGTCTCGACCATGGCCTTCGTCGTGTCCTGGCAGTAGCCGAGGCTGTGGGCCTGTAGCGCCGGGACGGCCTCCGACAGTTCGCGGGTCGCCAGGAAGCGGCGTTCCCAGTCGGGCTCCATCTCGCCGAGGGTCGTGTTCAGGGCCAGGCGCAGGGCTTCGAGCAGTGGACCGTCCAGTGTGGCGGTGCCCACGTAGGCCAGGTAGGCCGACCACAGGTCGCTGTCGGCCGCCAGCGCCACGTCCTCCTTGGAGCGGAAGTTGCGAAAGAACGTCCGCTTGGACACCTCGACGATGTCGCACAGCTCGTCGAGCGTGGTGGCGTCGTAGCCGCGTTCGGTGAACAGGCGCAGCGCGGTCTCCGACAGGGTCCGGTGGGTGCGCAGCTTCTTTCGCTGGCGCAGCGGCAGTTCGCGCAGGTCGTCGCTCACCCGCCGAGATTACCACCCGGGAGCTGTTGCGCCTTGACGTCGAATGCCACTGAGTGGCACTATCCCCTCGGTGGCCGATCATGGCCCGCCGACCGATCCCCGAAGGAGCCCGAAACCTTGAACGCAACGACCCGCCTTCGCCCCGCGATCTCGCTGGCGGTGGTGCTCCTGGCCTTCGCCGCCGTACCGATGTCCATCTCCGGGGCGGCCGTCGCCCTGCCCGGCATCGGCGCGGACCTGGGCGCCTCGGGCGCGCCCCTTCAATGGGTCATGAACGCCTACAACCTGACTTTCGCCTCGTTCACGCTGGTCGCGGGATCCACGGCCGACCTGATCGGCCGCCGCCGGGTCTTCGTGATCGGCGCGACGGTGTTCGCCGCCGGTTCGCTTCTCTCGGCGGCGGCGCCGGGCATCGTTCTGCTCGACGTCGCCCGTGCCCTGTCGGGGATCGGCGCGGCGGGCGTCTTCGCCAGCGGCGGTGCGATCCTGGCCACGACCTTCGACGGCGCCGCCCGCACCCGCGCCTTCGCGGCCCTCGGCAGCGCCGCCGGGCTCGGACTCGCCATGGGGCCGACGCTGTCGGGCTGGCTGGTCGGGGCGCTGGGCTGGCGCGCCGCCTTCGGACTGAACGCGGCGCTGCTGACCCTCGCGCTCGCGTTCGCCGGTTTCCTCGCCGAGTCGCGCGCCCGGCGGCGCCCCCGGCTCGACGTGCCGGGCGCGGTCCTGTTCGTCGCCGGGCTCGGCGCGCTGGTCCTCGGCACGGTCCAGGGGCCTGAGTGGGGCTGGTCGAGCCCCGGCGTGCTCGCGTTGCTGGCGGCGGGTATCGCCTCGCTTGTCCTCTTCGCCGTCGTGCAGAGACGCTCGGCCGCGCCGCTGCTCGACCTGTCGCTGGTGCGCAACCGCCGTTTCCTGGCGTTGTGCATGGTCCCTGTGGTGACGACCTTCGGCTTCGTGACGCTGCTGACCTACCTGCCGACCTACCTGGTCGGCGCGAGCGGCTTCTCCGCGCAGCGCGCCGGCACGATCCTGCTGCTCATGACCGCGCCGGTCCTGCTGGCCCCGCCCCTGGCCGGCGCGCTGGTCAACCGGGGTGTCCCGGGCCGGGTGCTGATCACCCTGTCGCTGGCCATGTTCGCGGCCGGAAACGCCTGGCTCACCGTGATCGGCCCGGCCACGTCCGTCGCCGTCATCGCGGCGCCGCTGCTGCTCATCGGCCTGGGCGCCGGGGTGTCGTTCGGCGTCGGCGACGGGATGGCGATGAGCCTCGTCGAGCCCGAACAGGCCGGGATGGCCACCGGATTCCTCAACACCATGCGCATCGGCAGTGAGGCCATCGTGATCGCGGTCTTCGGCGCCGTCCTGGTCAGCCTCATCGGCGCCCGCCTCGGTTCCACCGAACTCGCGGCGAAGGTCGCCGCCGGCGACCTGTCCGACGGCGCCTCCGCCACACTCGCCGCCGGGTTCACCGACGCCCTGCACATCGCGCTGTACGCGACGGCCGCCGTGTGCGCCGTGGGAACCGTGGCCATCGCCGCCGCTCTCGCCGAGCCGCGCCGCCCGGTCCCGGCTTCCGGGGAACAGCCGGTCGCCGCGAAGGTCGGGTGAGGGAGCCGTCGAGGCTTGCGGCTACGACGCCGGCCGCCCGAAGCGCCGACGCTCGGCCTGCGTCCCGGCGCGCGGATCGGCGGCCGTGACGAGGAGCAGGTTCGCGTACTCGGCGGCCATCCAGCGGCCGGCGTCGTCGGGGGTGGGGAGGATGGCGCCGACGGGGCGGGGGTGCGAGGTGTTGAGCACCGACACCGCTTCGGCGGCGGTCTCCCGGTAGTAGTCGAACAGGCGGATGCGGGCGGCTTCGAGGAGGCTGGCGGGCTCCTCCAGCTCCACCAGTTCCCGGAGGTGTTCGCGGACGAGTTCCGGGAGGGAGAAGCGGCCGTCCGGGCGTGTGCGGACGAGGTGCGCTCGCGTGAGCGTGGCCAGGTGGGTGCGGGTGTCGGCCGGCGGGAGTTCGGTGAGGGCGGCGACGGCGTCTTCGCCGATGTCGGTGCCGGGATGCAGCGCGAGCAGTCCCAGTACTCGGCGTGACACGACGGGGAGGCGGGCCACCGAGACGGCGAGGGCGGTGCGAAGGCCGCCGGCGAGCGCGACGGCGACGGGCTGCGCGCAGTCGGCGAGGCGCCAGTCGGGGCGGGCTCGCAGATACGCGGCGATGGAGGCGAGGGCGCCGGGGTGGCGGCCGACGCGGGCGGCGATCCAGTTCGCGGCGGCGGGATCGGCGTCGACGCGGTCGGCGCCGGCGGCGCCTCGCAGGAGCGTGATGGCGTCGTGGGAGTCGAGGGCGCCGAGCGGGACGTGTTCGGCGTCGCGCAGCCCGGACAGCCTGTGGCGGCTGGTGATGACCGTCCGGGAGTCGCGGCCGGCGGGAATGAGCGCCTCGACCGCGTCCTCGTCGGCGGCGTCGTCGAGGAACACCAGCGCGGGAACCTCCTCGGTGAGCGCCCGGTAGGTGTCGACACGGGCGGCGAAGTCGTGGGGGATCTGGTGGGCGGGCACCCCGAGGTGGCGCAGGAAACCCGCGAGGACGGCGCCGGCGGCGGCGGGCGGTCTCGCCGGGTCGGAGCCGCACAGATCCGCCGACAGCTGGATCCGGACGCCGGGATCGGCGGCGGCGGCGTGGTGCGCGGCGTGAAGGGCGAGCGCGGTCTTGCCGGCGCCCGCCATGCCGCAGACGACCACAGGCCCGCGCCGCCGCAGCAGCCGCTCCAGTGCCTTCGACTCCCGGCGGCGCCCGACCGGCGCGGTCGCGGGCTCCGGAAGGCCGCTCCTGGTGTCGGCGAGCATCGAGGCCGCCGCGTCGCCGCGGATGGCGCGCAGCGCGTGCCGCCACCGTTCGGGGTAGTCGGGCTCGGGGTGGAGGGCGGTGACGACGGCGACGAGCAGGTCTTCGTCGAGGCGGCGGCGCCCGTACGTGAAGTAGCCCGCGACGGTGCTCTTGTTGGTGCGTTCGGCCTCGGGCCGGCCGGCGCGTCTCCAGGCGCGGTTGACCGTGCGGGCGATGGACGCGTACGACTGGTCGCACGCGTGGGCCTTGAGCTGCCGCAGGCGGGTCACGAGGTCGTCGAGGCCGAGCGCCTCGGTCGGGTCGGGGAGGTTCACGAGCGCCTCCGGGGGTACGGGAGGCGCTCGTCCGACTTCGTGCGAGATCGACGCTGGTCGATGGCTATCGCGGCAGTGTGTCGGTGACGGCGAACCGTTCCCGAAGACACGAAGGAGTTCTCATGTCGAAGATCTCGCGACTGACCGACCGGATGCTGTCGGTGTTCGTCCCGAAGTCCACCGCCGCGGCCGGAGCCGGGATCCAGGCCTGCTACACCGAGGTCGACTGCCGCGTCCAGGAGTGCGGCTCCCGCCTGAAAATGTGCTTCACCACCTACTGCAACGGCGTCTACCACTCCGGTTCCTGCAACGGCTGCGGCTCCTGCTAGCAGCGCCCCGCGCGGCCGGGGATCTCGGGCCACGGCCCGGGTCTCCCCGCCGCGCGCTCCCCTCACCGGCGACGTGGGCCCGCGTCGGCCCGTCTTCACGCCACAGCGCACTGACTTCCCCTCGTTCCGTCGGCCGAGACCGCCGCCGACCGTCCCGCCCGGAACGGATCAGCGCATCACAGACCCTAGCGACGGCACCGGTTCAAGCGCGGCCCTCCGTCGCATAAGCCGTGAATCGGAAAGCGGCAACGGACCGGTGCGTGGCCGAGAGGCCCTTGGCGACCGCGGTGGGCGGGTCCGTCAACACATCGCCGTACTCTGCGGCGGTGAGCGATGAAGCGATCGTCGGCGTTCTCGTCGACTGCATGATCGAGAGTGTCAGGTTCTTCGACCGGGCAGACGGCGTCATGGATCCCGACCTCGCCCTCACCGCACTGGAGGGCATCGCCGCGCAGCTCAACGAGTCCCTGACCGACGGCCGGCGCCGCGAGCTCGCGGATCTGATCCGGGCGCGAGCGGCGACGCGGGATGACCCGCTGGAACGCGACTGGGTCGAGGGCGTGCCCCGGCACCTCGGACTCGACCGCGACTACCACTCACCAGACTGACCGCTCGCGGAGCGCTACCTGTGGGCTCGGTTCCGGGCCGGCGCCGCCGGGTGGCCTCGATCACGGCCGGCGTCGTCGTCCCGCCGGAGGGGCTAGGGTGTTGTTCGCGAAGGGGAGTAGTCCGCCAAGCGCATGATCGACATACTGATCGACCCTCGGGCCGGTCCGGTCATGCGGCCCCGTCTTGCGGGGTGGACGAGACCTTCGACTCAGGCTGTACACGCAGCCGGGTCGAGGTCGCCCTGTGCGCATCGCCGACCCGGCGTTCGATCGGGAAGGCTCCCCACTCTCATGACCGGGTTCTTCATCGCGCTCGCGGTGAGCTTCGGTGTCATCTTCGTCGCCGAGCTCGGCGACAAGTCCCAGCTGATGGCCCTCACCTTCGCCACCAGGTTCAAGCCGTGGCCGGTGCTCATCGGCATCACCATCGCCACCGGTGTCGTCCACGCCGTGTCGGTCGCCGTCGGCTACGGCCTGGGCGCGGCCCTGCCGACCGGGTGGATCGCCCTGGTCGCCGCGATCGCGTTCTTCGCCTTCGGCGCCTGGACCCTGCGCGGCGACTCCCTCACCGACGAGGAGAAGAAGAAGGCCGAGACCACCGACAAGAAGGCGATCATCGCCGTCGGCGTCGCCTTCTTCCTCGCCGAACTGGGCGACAAGACCATGCTCGCGACCATCACCCTGGCCACCTCCTACGGCTGGTTCGGCACCTGGCTCGGCTCGACGGTCGGCATGGTCGCCGCCGACGCCCTGGCCATCCTCGTCGGCCGCGCCCTCGGTAAGCGCCTCCCGGAGAAGACCATCAAGTACGGTGCCGCCGCGCTGTTCGCGGTCTTCGGTGTCTGGCTGCTGGTCGACGCCGTCGGCCAGCTCACCTGACCGCGACCTCCGCTTCCGGCCGGGGCGGGCGCTTCGTGCCCGCCCCGGTCCACGTCCTTCAAGCCGCGTGAGCGGCCCTCGCCTGCGCGAGGACGGCGTCGATCATCTCCTGGACCGCCGCCCGCGACCCGAAGTCCGCGCCGCCGAGCGCGCCTTTGAGGCTCGCCGCGAGATCGGCGAATGGGTCGCCGACGTCGAGTCCGGACAGTTCCCGGGCGAGTTCGGCGACGGTCCACGGCCGATCGTGGCGCTCCACGTGAGGTCCGAGGGACCAGGGCCGGTTCAGTGCGATCGTCCCTCCCCGCACCGACAGGACCTGCCCGGTCAGCGGGCAGTCGGCGGAGGCGAGGTAGGCGGTGAGGGGCGCGGTGACCTCCGGGCCGGTGGGATCGAAGCCCTCGGTGACCGGGGCGGGCATGCCGGGGACGTGTTCGGTGAGGCGTGTGCGCACCATCGACGGCGAGACGCAGTTGACGCGCACGCCCATGCGCCCGAGTTCCAGCGCGTGCACCGTCGTCATCGCCGCGATGCCGGCCTTCGAGGCGGCGTAGTTGGTCTGGGTCGGCAGGGGGTTGAGCAGGCCGGAGCCGGATGCGGTGTTGACGATGGCCCGGTCGACGGTGGGCGCGGCGCTGTCCCGCCAGTACCTCGCCGCCCAGTGGCTGACGGCGTAGGTGCCTTTGAGGCCGACGTCGACGACTCGATCGAAGGTGTCCTCGTCGAGGTCGACAAGGCCGAGACCGGCCTCCGTGGCGGCGTTGTTGACGACGACGTGCAGGTCGCCGAACGCCTCGACGGCCGCGGCGACCATGCGGCGGGCGTCACCGAAGTCGACGACGCTCCCGGTGTCGGCGACGGCCTCGCCCCCTGCCTCGGTGATCGATCGGGCGACGGCCTCGGCGATCGAGGCGTCGATGCCCGAGCCGTCGGGCGCCGTGCCGAGGTCGTTGACGACGACCTTCGCGCCCTCGCCGGCGAAATAGCGCGCCAGCGCGGCTCCGATGCCCCGCCCGGCACCGGTGATGAGCGCGACGCGTCCGTCGAGACTTCCCATGACGACCTCCACAATGATGCAGTCAATGCACTAATACATCGACTGTAGCAGTGCGTTCAATGTAGGATCTGGGCCATGGCGGGGTTGCGGGAGATGAAGAAGAGGCGCACGAGGGATCAGCTGGTGGCCGCGGCACTCACCCTCATACGCGCCCAGGGTTTCGACAAGACCACGGCGGCCCAGATCGCGGAGGCCGCCGAACTGTCGCCGCGCACGTTCTTCCTCCACTTCGCGACCAAGGAGGACGTGCTCCTCGCCAACGCCGCCGAGCGCACCGCCGTGGGCGTCGACGCCATCGCGGCCCGCCCGCCGGGCGCGACGGTCGACGAAACCCTCCTCGACGCCGTCCGCCGCATGATCGACCACAACGACTCCACCGACGTCGCCGACGGCCTCGCCGCCCTGCGCGCCGAACTCATCGCGACCGTCCCGGCCGTGCGGGCACGCGTCGCCGAACACGCCCTCACCGCCCAAGACGAGCTCGCCGACGCCCTGCGCGCCGGCTATGGGGACGACCTCGACCCCATCGAAGCCGCCGCGCGCGTCGGGGCCGTCGTCGGCGCCGTCAACGCCGCCATGCTCGCCGCCCTTCGGCTCGGCCGCTCACCGGCCGATCAGCGCGACGCGATGCTGCGCGCCGCCGAGTTCGCCATCGGCTCCGAGGGGGCCACTTCCCAGGCGCGGTAGCCGAAGCGGCCGCTTCGGAAATTCCGCTTGCGCAATGGTCAAGAATCGTTGACCATTGCCCGCATGTCTACCGACGATCTCCCCGAGACCATTCACGTCACCACCGAAGAGCAACTGCGCGCCGTCTCCAACCTCACCCGTCACCGGATCATGGCCGTACTCCGCTTCGAGCCGGCGACGATCACCCAGATCGCCGAGCGGGTCGGCCTCGCGAAGGGAAGTTCCAGCTACCACGTGCGGCTGCTGGAGCGAGCGGGCCTGGTGAAGGTGGTGCGGACCCGGAAGGTGCGGGGCGTCGTCGAGCGGTACTACGCCATGGCCGCGCGGGCGATCGCACTGCCGGATCCGGGCGAAGGCGGGCCGGATGTGCTGATGCGCCACGCGGTCGCCGACCTGGAGGCGTCGCCGGTGGAGTCGAGGAACGTGCGAATGGCGCACCTGCGGCTCACCGACGAGCAGTTCGCCGAACTGGCGGCGCGACTGCAGGCCCTGGCCGACGAGTACCGCAACCTGTCCGACCCCTCACTGCCCGACGCCTCGCTCGTCTTCGCGCTGTTCCACCCGGCACCGGGCGAGCAGGCCGAGGGGGACGCCAAGTGACCTCGAACCCTCGCAAGCTGCCGACCGGCTTCGGGCGGCTGTGGACCGCGCAGACGATCTCCTCCCTCGGCGACGGCGTCTCGCACGCCGCACTGCCGCTGCTCGCGCTGACGTTGACGCGGGATCCCCTGGCGCTCGCCCTCGTCACTGCCGCCGGAACGCTGCCGTGGCTGCTGTTCGGGGTGCTCGGCGGTGCGCTGGTGGACCGCTGGGACCGCCGGCGCACGATGTGGGTCGCGGACACGACACGAGCGGCGTTGCTCGTCATCCCCGCCGCGGCCGCCCTTCTCGACGTGCTGAGCATTCCGCTGCTCGCGGCCGTCGCCTTCCTCCTCGGCCTCGGCGGGCTCTTCTTCGACACGGCCGCAACGGCCTACCTGCCGGATCTGCTCCGCCGCGACCCCGCACTGCTCCAGCGCGCCAACTCCCGCCTGCGCGGAGCGCAGACCGCCATGTCCGGCTTCGCGGGGCCGCCCGCGGGCAGCGCGCTGCTCGCGCTGGGCCGGGCGGTTCCGCTGCTGGCCGACGCGGTGTCGTTCATGCTGTCCGCACTGCTCGTGCGCACGCTGCCGGCCATGCCCAGGCCCGTGCCGGAAGTCCGCGAGTCGCTGCTGATGCAGGCGCGGGCCGGAGCCTCGTACGTCTTCCGGGACCGGTTGCTGCTCGGTCTCGCACTGCGCCCGGCGGTCGGAAACGTCGCCTTCCTCGCCGTGGAGACGGTGCTCGCCCTCTTCGCGCACGACCGCCTCGGCATCGACACCTACGGTTTCGGCCTGCTCCTCACGGCGGAGGCCACCGGCGGCCTCATCGGCGCGGCCGTCGCCTCCCGCATCGGCCGACGACTCGGCACCGGCACCGCGCTCACCTGCACGGCCGCCGTCGAAGGACTCGCCATCCTTGGCCTGGCCGCCGCCCCCAACCCGTACCTGGCCGGGCTGGCGCTCGCCGTCTGCGGCGCTGGAATGGGCGCCACCATGGTGCTCGGGCCCTCCCTCCGGCAGGCGATCGTTCCCGCCCACCTCATGGGCCGGGTCGCCTCGACCTCCCGCATGCTGGCCATGTGCGCCGCCCCGCTCGGCGCCTTCCTCGGCGGCTGGCTGGCCACCGCCTACGACATCCGCACCCCGCTGTATGTCGCCGCCGGCCTCCTCCTGACGATGACGGCCGTGACGGCGTCCATGACCAGCAACCGCCGGGTCGAGGCGGCGTTGCGTGCCGCCGCACCGGCCGGCGGTGCGGATCGTTCGCCGGCCGAGGATTCCGCTCGGGAGAGTGCGCCGGACTTGGTGTGAGGCTTGGGGAACGCGATGCCCCAGCGGTCACTGCTGCGGAGGCGGTGGCGGCACGTGCGGAGTCCGGCCAGGTTCTCCGTTCTGCGCGGGCGGCGGGTACTGCGGGTGCTGCGGATATGGCGGCCGCCCTGGCACGGGACCGTTCTGCTTCTTGTTCTTCACCAGCACCACGGTGGTGATGACCGCCGTCGCGAGCACCACCAACACGACGACCATGCAGATGATCTCGCGCATGCCCAGCATGCCCATCCAACGCACCTCTCGCTCAACGGTGCCCGCCCGCAGGAAGTGGCGGACGGGCGGGCACCGCACGGCAGCTTCGCGTGCGTGTGTCCGACCGGGAGGCTAACCAGACGGGGCGGCTCAGACCTTGACTGAACCTTGCGCGCCCTCGGGACACACCGATGCGGGTTTCGCCGCGACGATGACGATCGCGGGACGGGGATAACTCACCCCCGTCCCGCCACCGCCGGCTCGGCGTCGAGGGGGTCGTCCTCGCCGAACGCGAGGGCCTGGCCGTGGTGTCGATGGTCAACGCGCCAAGGCGCTCGGCGTGTCACCGACGGCGCTCTACCGCTACGTCTCGGCCAAGGACGAGCTGCTGGAGCTCATGCTCGACGCCGGCTTCGGCGCCCCTCCCGGCCCGAGGAGTTCCGCTTCCAGCTCGAACGCGTCCTCGACGGCATCGGCGCGCTCATCGACCGACGCTCGCCGGACTGAGGGAGCCTCAGCCGGGACCGCCACCGGACGTGCCGGGGTCCACGGCGATCATCACGACGACGGCGATGATCCACGCGAGGCAGACCAGGACGCCGACCAGGACGGCGTGCCGGCGCAGGAACGATCGCAGACGACTCAGCGCGCAACCCTTTCCGTATCGTGGTCTCGGTTCCGGCGGCCCTCGGTTCACGACGGCCCACCGGTCGGCCCAGATTACCGTCGCGCGCTTTGAGGTGGACATGAGTCGAGACGAGCAGAGCACCGACGGACCCGACAGCGGCATCGTCGACTGCGCCCTCTACATCGACGGGGTCCGCCAAGGTGGCCGGGTTCCGCTCGACATCGCCCTGGAGACCGCGCAGGAGGCCGAGGACGGCTTCGTCTGGATCGGGCTCCACGAGCCGACCGCCGGGCAGTTCGACGCGGTGGCCGCCGAGTTCGGCCTGCACCCCCTGGCCGTCGAGGACGCCGTGCACGCCCACCAGCGCGCGAAGCTCGAAATCTACGGCGACATCGCCTTCGCCGTGCTCAAGACGGTCCGCTACGTCGACCCCGAGGAGGTCATCGAGGTCGGCGAGGTGATGGTCTTCCTCGGCGCGAAGTTCGCCGTCACCGTCCGCCACGGCCAGGCCGCCTCGCTCACCGGGGTCCGCCGGAGGCTGGAGACCGCTCCCGACGTGCTGCGCACCGGCCCGAGCGCGGTCTTCTACGCCGTCGCCGACCACATCGTCGACGGGTACATCCTGGCCGCCGAGGGCCTGGGCAACGAGATCGACGCCGCGGAGTTCCTCGTCTTCGACACCGACCGCTCCCGCGAGGACAACGTCACCGAGCGGCTCTACAAGCTCAAGCGCGAGGTGCTGGAGTTCCGGCGGGCCGTCAGCCCGCTCGCCGAGCCCCTCGGCCGCGTCGCCCGGGGCGAGATCGCCGCGATCGATCCGCGCACGAAGGACTACTTCCGCGACGTCGAGGACCACGTCATCCGCGCCGCCGAGCGCGTCGACGGCTTCGCCGAGCTGCTCACCGGCACGCTCAGCGCCAACACCGCGCAGATCCAGAGCCGCGAGAACGCCGACATGCGCAAGATCACCGCCTGGGTGGCGATCCTGTCGGCGAACACCCTGATCGTGGGGATCTACGGGCAGAACTTCGACTTCATGCCCGAGCTGCACTGGCGCTACGGGTACCCGATCATGCTGACGGTGATGCTCGGCATCTCGGTGTTCATGTACCGGGGGTTCAAGCGCAACCACTGGCTCTAGAGCCGGACAGACAGGTCTGAACACTGCATTCAACGCAAACGAGGCTTATGGTTCACTGGCGTTAACAACGCCTAAATTACTTTCCCCGGATCCGCCGTTCGGCGTCCCGGAGGCCTACGGTCGATCCATGACCGACAGAGAGAACGATCTCGGCGGCCTGGAGATCGACACGACCGATCACGACGACTGCCGCGTGCTCACCCTGCGCGGCGAACTGGACGTGGCGTGCCTGGGCATGCAGGCCGAGGACTTCTGCGCCAAGGTCGCCGACGCGCCCCGGCGGCTGGCGATCTGCGACATGCGCGAGGTCGCGTTCTGCGACTCCACCGGCATCGGCATCCTGATCCGCGCCGCGAAGCAGCTCTGGGAGCACGGCGGCGTCGTGCGCCTGCTGGCGCCGCAGCCCCACCTGAAGCACGTCCTCACCCTCAACGGCCTCACCACGGCGCTGCCGATGTTCGGTGACCTCGACGACGCCCGCCGCACCCCCGTCGGCGCACCCCCGCGCCGCTGAGCGGTTGCCGCCGCACAGGGGCGGCGGCCGTCCGCGCTCGCGTTACTTGTGGGCCGAGATCAGCGCCAGCGGGTCCGACGGGGCCTTCTTCTTGGCCGCGGCCATCTGCTCGCCGAGTTCGAGGAGCCGGTTGCGTCCCAGGGCCTTGCGGACCTCGGGGAACCACTCCTTCTCCTCTTCCTCGACGTGGTGCCGGGTGTTCTCGATGAGGACGGTGGCCTTGGCGTTGAAGGTCTCCTCGGTGGCGCTGAGGTTCGACAGCTCCGACAGCAGCCACGCCATGACGTGGTGCTCCTCGACCGACTCCAGGACGTGGTCGTCGGTCTCGGGGACCTCCTCGCGCGCGGCCGGGTAGAAGATCGTCTCCTCGATGAACGCGTGCGTGGTCAGCTCCTTGCGGATCTTGTCCACGAGCGCCTTGCGCTGCCGCGCGGTACCGGAGTCCTTGATCTTCTCGAACTCCTTGAACATCTTCTCCACGGTCTTGTGGTCTTCCTTGAGCAGCACGATCGCATCCATTGCGCATCTCCCATCGACGGTCAACGCGAGATACCCACCGTCACCGTCCCCAAACGGAAGGTTGACCTTCCTTGCGCGCGGGTACCCCCACGCTGACCAGGGACTCAACGAGCGAGGCGAGGTGTGCGATGCGTGCTGTCGTGTGGCGGGGACCGAAGACGGTTCGTGTCGAGGACGTGCCCGACCCCAAGATCGAGGAGCCGACCGACGCCATCGTCAAGGTGACGGGAGCCGCCGTGTGCGGCAGCGACCTCCACCTCTACGACCACGGCATGACCATGGCCATGAAGCCCGGCGACGTCCTCGGCCACGAGGCGATGGGCGAGGTCGTCGAGGTGGGCGCCGAGGTGAAGCACGTCCGGCCCGGCGACACCGTCGTCGTCCCCTTCAACATCTCCTGCGGCCACTGCGCCCTGTGCCGCCTCGGGCTCTACAGCCAGTGCGAGACGACCCAGCAGACCAAGGCGAAGAAGGGCGCCGCGCTGTTCGGGTACACCCACATGTACGGCGGGGTCCCCGGCGGGCAGGCGGAGTTCCTGCGGGTGCCGCAGGCCCAGTTCGGGCCCATCAAGGTCGAGGAGAGCGACCCGCCGGCCGCGCTGCTGCTGTCCGACGTGCTCCCCACCGCGTGGGAGGCCGTCGACCGCGCCGACGTCCCCGAGGGCGGGACCGTCGTCGTCTTCGGGCTCGGGCCGGTCGGCCAGATGTGCGTCACCGCCGCCTACCAGCGCGGCGCCGGCCGCGTCATCGCCGTCGACAAGATCCCCGACCGCATCGCGATGGCCACCGCCAACGGCGCCGAGTGCGTCGACTACAGCGCTTTCAAGGACGTCACCGAGACCGTGCGGGAGATGACCGGCGGACGCGGCGCCGACAGCGTCATCGACGCGGTCGGCATGGACGCCGACGGCTCGGCCGCCGAGCACTTCCTCCAGCTCATCAAGGTCCAGCCCGACCGCTTCCTCGCCCTCCACCAGTCGCTGGCCACCGTCCGGCGCGGCGGGACCGTCTCGGTCATCGGCGTCTACCTCGCCTGGATGCCGTTCTTCCCCATCGGCGACCTCTTCGACAAGCAGATCACCCTGCGCTGGGGCCAGGCCAACGTCCGCCGCTGGGACGCCGAACTCCTCGCGCTCCTCCGCGACGGCGACCCGCTGCGCGCCGGCGCGCTCATCACCCACGAGGCCGCGCTGGAGGACGCGCCCGAGATGTACCGGCGCTTCAAGAGCCGCGGCGACGGCGTCATCAAGGCCGTTCTGCGGCCCTGACCTCGACGCCGAATCCAACGTGTACCGGCCGACAGCGGAGGGTAATCACCTCGTATGCCGCTGAGATCGAGCCTGCTCGAGTCCGCCGTCGTGGTCACCGGGGCCACCAGCGGGATAGGCGCCGCCACCGCCCTGCTGCTCGCCGAGCGGGGCGCCCGGCTCGTGCTCGCCGCCCGCGACGAACGGGCCCTCGACACCATGGCCGACGCGTGCCGACGGCGGGGCGGGGACGCTGTGGGGGTCCTCGCCGACACCGCCGACACCGCGGCGGTCACCGCGATCGCCGAGGCCGCCGAGGACGCCTACGGGCGGCTCGACGCGTGGGTGCAGTCGGCCGGGGTCGCCTACTACGGGCACCTCGCCGACATGCCGGCCGAGCACGCCCGGCGCCTGCTCGACGTCAACGTGCTCGGCTACCTCTACGCCGCCCAGACGGCCGTGCGGCACATGAGACGCGACGGCGGGGTCATCGTCATGATCGGCTCGGGGCTCTCCGAGATGTGCATGCCCTACCTGGGCCTCTACAACGCCTCCAAGCACGCCGTGGCCGCGCTGGGCTCCACGCTCCGCCAGGAACTCGGCCTGGACGGCCCGCACGCGATCTCGGTGTGCACGCTGATGCCGGCGGCCGTCGACACTCCCCTCTTCGACCGCGCCGCCAACCACAGCGGCAAGCCGGCGAGGCCGCCCGGACCGCCGGTCGGCGCGTGGCGCGCCGCCCGCCGCGTCGTCAGGCTCGTCACGCACCCCAGGCGCCGGGCGCACGTCGGCGTCGCGGGCGCCGCCGCCGGGCTGGCGTCGCGGGCCGCGCCGCTGCTGACCGAGCGGGCCCTGGCCCTCTGGGGCCGTTTCGCGGTCCTCGACGCCTCCGAATCCACGCCGGTGACCGACGGGAACCTCTTCGAGCCCGACGGGCACGAGGTCCGCGTCACCGGTGAACACCGTCAGGAAGATCCGTCGCGACACACCGGGAGCGCACCATGGCCCACACCCGTCACGTGATCAAGGCTCCCGTCGAGGACGTCTTCGCCGTCTTGAGCGACGGCTGGACCTACTCCGACTGGGTGGTGGGCACCGCGCACATCCGCGAGGTCGACGAGGCGTGGCCCGAGGCCGGCAGCAGGATGAGGGTCACCACGGGTCCGTGGCCGCTGCTCAAGCACGCCGAGACCGTCTCGCTGGAGTGCACGCCGCCGACCAGGCTGGTCATGCGCCCGAAGGCCTGGCCCTTCGGTGAACTGACCGTCTCTTTTCGGCTGGTCCCCGAGGACGACGGCAGCACGATGGTGCACCTGCACGAGGAGATCAGCGCCGGCCCGCTGCACTGGATCCGCACCAAGGTCGACGACCTCCTGCTCCACCGGCGCAACAAGGAGGCGCTGCGCCGCCTCGCCGACATCGTCGTCAACCGCGGCCCTCAGTAGACGAGCCGCTGGGCCGCGCGTATCAGCCCCCGGTACACCGCTCCCCCGACCGGCACCGCCCGGCGCAGCGCCGCCCGCGCGGCGTTCGCGCCCGGCCCGCCGTGCACGCCGGGCCCGGGGTGGGCCGCGGCGCCCGCCAGGTACAGGCGGTCGACGGGCGAGTCGGCGCGGCCGAGGCCCGGGGTGGGACGAAAGACGAGCTGCTGCGACGGCGCCGAGGTCCCCGCGCCCAGAGCGCCGTCGACCATGCCCGGGTTCGCGCGGGCCAGGTCCGCCGGTCCCTCGACGTGGCGCGCGAGCACCAGCCCCGGCATGCCCGGCGCGACGGCCGCGACGGCGGCCTCGATGCGCTCGGCGTACTCGACGATGCCCGGGTCGTCCCGGTCGGCGTCGCGGAGTGTGGCGGGCAGGTGCGTGTACGCCCAAAGCGTCTCGGTGCCCGCCGGCGAGCGCGTGGGGTCGGCGCGGCCCATCTGTCCGGTGAGGATGAAGGGGACGGCGGGTTCGGTGTGCGCGGCCAGGGAGGCGGCCCAGTGGCTCAGGTCGGCGGTGTCGCCGCCGAGGTGGACGGTTCCGGCGGCGGCGAGGCCGGGGTCGGTCCAGGGGACGGGCCCCGACAGCGCCCAGTCGACTTTGAGGGTGGGGTGGTCGAGGCGTACGCGGTCGAGGTCGCCGGCGAGGCGGGCGGGGAGGCGGTCGAGGCCGACGAGGTCGCGGTAGAGGGTGGTGGCGGGGACGTCGGCGAGGACGGCGTGCCGGGCTTTCCAGGGGCGGCCGGCGGCGTCGACGACTCCGCGGGCGACGCCGCCGGCGACGATGACCTTGGTGACCGGAGCGTCGCAGACGACGCGTCCGCCTTTGGCTTCGAGGCGGGCGATGAGGGCGTCGGTGATGGACTGCGCGCCGCCTTCGGGGACCGGGAAGCCGAGTTGCTGCCCGACCATGGCCAGGAGCCAGCCGTAGGCGGCCGATCCGGTGCCTTCCGGGGAGACGTCGCTGTGCAGGGCGCAGCCGGTGAGCAGGACCTTGGCGCCTTCGCCGGCGAAGTTCTCCTCGCCGAACTCGCGCACCGACATGGCCATGCGGCGGGCGAGGCGAAGCAGGCCGGCCGTTCCGATGCGCCGGGTGAGGGTCTTGACGGGACGCACGGGCGGGAAGGGCGTGAACAGCGCGTCGACGACCGGGCCGCCGATGCGCCGCCACTCGTCGAACAGGTGGCGCCAGGCCGCGCCGTCGCCTTCGGCGAAGGCGTCCACCGAGGCCGCGGTCGTCTCGACGTCGCGGCTGAGCACCGCCGAGCGGCCGTCGGGCAGCGCGTGGGCGAGGACGGCCGGGGCGTGGCGCCAGCGCAGGCCGTGCTCCTCCAGGGCGAGGCGCGCGAAGACGGGCGAGACGGCCGTGAAGGGGTAGAACGCGCTGCACAGGTCCGAGCGGAAGCCCGCAGCGGTGATCTCGGCGCTGCGCACGCCGCCGCCGGGATGCGCGGTGGCCTCCAGGACGGTGACCGACCACCCCGCGTCGGCCAGCATGTTCGCCGCCACCAACCCGTTGTGTCCGGCGCCGACGACAACCGCGTCGCTAGTCATGTCCTCCCTGTACCCCCCGGCTACCAGGGCAAACGTGCCGGCCATCGATGCCGCCGAACGCCCCGGGCGAGAAGGGCCGGGAGCGCAACCGCCAGGCCGCCTCCGATGCACGTCCCCTTTGGGCGATTAGTTCGCTATACCCAGTCTGGGCAATTCCCCCTGGAGGTGGGCATGGAACATTCGACCGTCCTCATAGCCGTCGACGATCTCGGCGGCTCCGACAGCATGCTCTCGACGCAGGTCGAGGCACTCGGCGTGGCGCTCGCCGAACACGGGCACCAGATCCTGTGGGCGCGCACGCCGGCCGACGCGATGTCGGTGGTGAACTCCCGCGCGGATCTGGCCGCGGCGCTCGTCGGCTGGACGCTCGGCGACCCCGTCGCGGGCGACCGGCCCGCCGAGCGGGTCCTGCGCGCGCTCGGCGACCGCTTCAACCGGCTGCCGGTGTACCTGGTGACCGGCGACGCCACCGTCGACGACCTGCCGCTGTGGATCTCCGAGGTCATCGACGGCTACGTGTGGCTGCTGGAGGACACCGCCGACTTCATCGCCGGGCGCATCGCGCACGCCGCCGGGCGCTACCTCACCGCGGTGCTGCCGCCCTTCTTCCGGAAGCTGCGGGAGTTCGACGACGGGCGCGAGTACTCGTGGCACACGCCCGCGCACGCAGGAGGCGTCGCGTTCCTGAAGTCGCCGGTGGGGCGCGCGTTCTTCGACTACTACGGCGAGCGCCTGTTCCGCACCGACCTGTCGATCTCGGTCGGGGAGCTGGGGTCGCTGTTCGAGCACACCGGCCCGATCGGGGAGGCGGAGCGGGCCGCGGCGCGCATCTTCGGCGCCGACATGACCTACTTCGTCCTGCACGGCGACTCGACCTCCGACCGCCTGGCGATCCACGGGAGCGTCGCCAACGACGAGCTGGTCCTGGTCGACCGCAACTGTCACAAGGCGATCTACCACGGGCTGACCATCAGCGGCGGGCGTCCGGTCTATCTCGTGCCGACGCGCAACGGGTACGGGTTGATGGGCCCGATTCCGCCGGGGTCGATGGAGCGCGACGCGGTGGCCGCGCAGATCGCGAGCAGTCCGTTCACCGCCGATGCCGCCGCACCGGAGCCGGTGTACGCGGTGGTCACCAACTCGACCTACGACGGCCTCTGTTACAACGCCGTGCGGGTCGCCGAGCTGCTCGGGGCGAGCGTGCCGCGCGTGCACCTGGACGAGGCGTGGTTCGCCTACGCCCGCTTCAACCCGCTCTACGTCGAGCGCTACGCCATGTCGGTCGGCGAGGGGACGGTCGCCGAGGAGCTGCGGCCGACGATGATCTCGACGCAGTCGACGCACAAGCTGCTGGCCGCGCTGTCGCAGAGCGCGATGCTGCACGTCAAGAACGCCGAGCGCGGGGCGGTCGACCACCGGCGCTTCAACGAGACGTTCATGATGCACGCGACCACCTCTCCCCTGTACCCGATGATCGCGTCGCTCGACGTGGCCGCGGGGATGATGGACGGCTCCGGCGGGCGGTGGCTGACCGACGAGGCGATCACCGAGGCGATCCGTTTCCGCCAGGCCGTCGCGCGGGTCGGCGCGCAGATCGAGGCCGCCGCGGACCGGCCGGACTGGTTCTTCGGGACCTGGCAGCCCGACGTGGTCGAGGATCCGGCCGACGGGCGCAGCCACTCCTTCGTGGACGCGCCCTTGGAGTTGCTGCGCACCGAGCCTTCGTGCTGGACGCTGAAGCCGGGCGCGGCCTGGCACGGGTTCGAGGGCCTGACCGACGGCTACTGCCTCCTCGACCCCATCAAGGTCACCATCACGTGCCCGGGTGTCGACGCCACCGGCACCGTGGGGGACCTCGGTGTTCCCGCGCGGGTGCTCACCGCCTACCTCGACCAGCGCGGGATCGTGGTCGAGAAGACCGACGCCTACACCTGCCTGGTGCTGTTCTCCATGGGCATCACCAAGGGCAAGTGGGGCACGCTCCTGGACGGGCTCACCGACTTCAAGCGCCTGTTCGACGAGGGTGAGCCGCTGTCGCGGGTCCTGCCCGGCCTGACCACCGAGCATCCCGCGCGGTACGGGGACATGACGCTGCCGGGGCTGTGCGAGCAGATGCACCGGCGTCTGTCGGATCTCGGGCTCACCGACCTGCTCGACGAGGCCTTCACCGGGCTGCCCGACGCGTCGCTCACGCCCTCGCAGACCTACCAGCGGCTGCTGCGCGACGGCACCGAGCCCGTGCGCCTTGCCGAGCTGGCCGGCCGGACGGTCGCCACGCAGGTCGTGACGACCCCGCCGGGGATTCCCGTGCTCATGCCCGGGGAGAGCGCCGGGGCAGCCGACGGGCCGGTGCTGCGGTACCTGCGGGCGCTGGAGGATTTCGAGCGGGCCTTCCCCGGTTTCGGCAGTGAGACGCACGGCGTGACCCACGGCGAGGACGGGCAGTTCTGGATCACCTGCCTGCGCTTAAATACCGGCGGGGCACCGAGGGTGCCCCGCCGGGTGTTCAGCTTCCGGTGCAGACCAGGGTCGGCGGCGTGTTCGCGCCCGTCCAGTTCGCGATGAGGCCGAAGGCCGTCGAGGTTCCCGGCGCCAGCGTGCCGTTGTAGGCGACGTTGCCGGCCGTGACGGTCGTGCCCGACTGCGTCAGCCGCGTGTTCCACGACTGGGTGACCTGCTGCCCGTCGGCGAACACCAGCCCGACCGTCCAGCCCGAGATCGCGCGGGCCGAGGAATTCCGCACGCTCACCTCCGCCTGGAACCCGCCGCCCCACTGCGACACGACGCGGTAGGCGGCGGTGCAGCCGGCGGCCGGTGTGGGCGAGGGCGTCGAGGTGGGCGACGGTGAGCCGGTCGGGGTCGGCGTCACTCCCCCGAGGGCCGCCGCGACCGCCGGGTGGAAGCGGTCGGCCATCTTCCGGAAGCCGGAGTCGGTCGGGTGCACGCCGTCATAGGTGTCGGCGGCGACGTCGAAGCCGCTCCATTGGTCGACGACGGTGATGGGCGAGGCCGCCGTGGTCAGTCCCGCAGCCCAGGCGGGGATCCGCTCGTTGAGGGCGACGGCGTCGGCGGGACAGGTGTCGCAGCCGTGCATGGGGATGATCTGGGCGACGACGATCCGCATCGCGGGGTTGTGGGCGCGCATCTGGCCGACGAGGGTCGTGAACGCGCCGACCACGTCGTCGGTGGGGATCCAGCCTCCCCACATGTCGTTGGTGCCCAGGTGCATCACGACGACGTCGGGCCGGGCGGCGGCCAGCCACGACGGCAGCTGCCCGTTGGAGGCGAGCGTGGTGGCGGCCAGTCCGCTGTGGCCTTCGTGGTCGCCGTCGTAGCCGAAGCCGTAGTTGCAGCCGCCGCCGTCGGCGACGCCGCCGACGAAGTCGACGTCGGTGTGCCCGCCGGTGCGCAGGCGGTCCCACAGCAGTGCGCGCCAGCAGCCGGGGCCCGCGGTGATGGAGTCGCCGAGGGGCATGACGCGCACAGGGGCGGCGGCTTCGGCGGGGCGGACGAGGACGAGCGTGAGGGCCGCGAGCGCGACCGCGAGCAGGGTGAGCAGTAAGGATCTGCGGAACATGGGTGCCTCCTCGTGAGGAGGACCGACAGGGCGCGGTCTGCCGTCCGGCGGCAGCGCTCCCGACGCGACGCCGTATCGGCCCGGGGGCCGAACGTGACGAGGCCGATGCTATCGAAGTCCGGCGCGCGGTGGCGGGGTGTCAGGCGCGGGGCGCGGAATACCAGCGCCAGGTCTCCAGGCGAGGGTGGCCGGGAAGTTCACCGCGGCCGGTGGCCCACAGGAGCGTCGCCCAGGGGTCGGTGTCGGCGGGCGCTTCGGGGAACAGGCGGTACAGCGCCCGGGCGCACAACTGCGGGGGCGGCGTCCACGCGAAACCGAGCCCGCGCCCGATGTCGTGGGTGTGGACCAGGGTCTCGACGACCCCCATCGCGGCGAATCCCTCGGGGTCGGAGAGCCCGAAGACGTGGTGTGCGCGGGTCTCGGGCGCCACCGCCGAGGCCACGGCCCACAGGAAGGTCCCGCACGCCTCGATCACCTCCACCAGACCGGCCGCACCGGCCGCCGGATCACCCGACACGCTCAGCGCCGGTGCGTCCGGCGACGTGCGGGCCCACGCGAAGGGCACGTGGGTGTCGAGCGGCGGGCGGCGCGGGCCGAGCTGGCCCGCGTAGGCGAAGAGGTCGTCGGCGAGGTGCTCGGCGGTCTCCCGGCAGCTCCAGGTCAGATCCCCGGCGGGCACCGTCCAGTCGGTATCGACCGCGCCTCGAAGCGCGTCGGAGCACAGGTCCACCGCGTGGCGGACGTCCTGCGGGGTCACGGGGCCGGGTCGTCGGAGCATTCGGAAGAGACTAGCCGGGGTTGCGCGGTGGTCGGCCGGGCAGGACCGAGGTACCTTTTTTATACGCGTATAAATAAGGATCGGAGAGCGATGAGCACCATCGACCTTGCCGAGGTGAGGAAGCGGCCCGCGCCGGCGCCGCCCGCGCCGGTACCCGAGGAGACCGGCGGCCTGTTGAGACCGCACACCGGCGGCTTCGTCACCGTGGCCGGACTCCAGGTCATCGGGGCCGTGGCGGGCCTGGCACCGCTGCTGGCGGTCGTCGAACTCGGCCGCACCCTGCTGTCACCCGACCCGATCGACCGCGGCCACGTCGGGACGGTCGTCATCGCCGGAGCCGCCGGACTCCTCGTACGGCTGCTGTTCACGGCCGGATCGGCAGGCGTCGGGCACATCCTCGACGGCCGGGTGCAGCTGTCGCTGCGACGGCGGCTCGCCGCGCGGCTCGGCGGCGTGCCGATCGGGTGGTTCTTCCGCCGCCGAACCGGGGAGCTGGCCAGGGTCGTCGGTGAGGACGTCGCCGCCGTGCACCCGCTCATCGCCCACACCCCCGGCGAGATGGTCTCCGCCTTCGTCGTCCCCGCCGTGTCGCTGGTCTACCTGTTCGCCGTCGACTGGCGGCTGACGCTGATCACGCTGATCCCGGTGGTGCTCGCGATCGCGCTGGTCCCCTTGATGATGCTGCCGAAACGGCTGCGCGAGCAGGAGGAGTTCGACGCGGCCATGGGCCGGATCTCCAGCTCGGTCGTGGAGTTCGTGCAGGGCATCGCGGTGGTCAAGGCCTTCGGCGGCTCCGGCCGCGCGCACCGCCGCTTCATCACCGCCGCCGACGACTTCGTGCGCGTCTTCTTCGCCTGGGCTCGCAACATGTCCCTGATCGCCGCCGGGATGCAGCTGGCCCTCTCACCGCCCTTCGTGCTGCTCGTCGTCCTGATCGGCGGCACCGCGCTGATCACCTCGGGCTCACTGCCCCCCGCCGACCTGCTTCCCTTCCTGCTGCTCGGCCTCGGACTCACCGCGCCCGTCGCCGCCCTGGGCCACGGCTTCGACGACGTCCAGTCGGCCCGCCGCGCGCTCGGCCGCATCCGCGAGGTGCTCGGTGAGCCCCCGCTGCCCGAACCCGTGCGTCCCTCGACGCCCGAAGGCAACAGGGTCGAACTGCGCGGAGTCCACTTCGGCTACGAGGACGGGCACGAGGTCCTGCGCGGTGTCGACCTGGTCTGCGAACCCGGCACGCTCACCGCGATCGTCGGCCCCTCGGGCGGCGGGAAGTCCACCCTCGTCCAGCTCCTCCCCCGCTTCTTCGACCCCGACGAGGGCACCGTCCTGCTCGGCGGCGTCGACCTGCGCGACATCGCCGCCACCGAGCTCTACCGGCACGTCTCCTTCGTCTTCCAGGACGTCCGCCTGCTGCGCGCCTCGGTCGCCGACAACATCGCCCTGGCCGTCCCGGACGCCGGCCGCGAGGACGTGATCGCCGCCGCCAGGCTCGCCGACGTCCACGAGCGGATCCTCGAACTGCCGCACGGCTACGAGACCGTGATCGGCGAGGACACCGGCCTCTCGGGCGGCGAGGCACAGCGGATCTCGCTCGCCCGCGCCCTGCTCGCCGCCACGCCCGTCCTGGTCCTCGACGAGGCCACCGCCTTCGCCGACCCGCGGACCGAGCGCGCGGTGCGCCGGACCCTGGCGGCGCTGAAAGGCGAGCGCACCATCCTGGTCATCGCCCACCGCCTGGAGACGATCGCCGACGCCGACGCCGTCGCGGTCCTGGAGAACGGCTCGATCGTCGAGCGGGGCTCTCCGGCCGCGCTGCTGGAGCGCGACGGGCCTTTCGCGGCGTTCTGGCGTTCGCACCGCTCGGCGATCGCCGACGAGGCCGGAGACCGTGCGCCGCTGGGAGGAGAGACCCGATGATCCGGATGTTGCTGCGCGTGCTGGGGAACGAGTACGCCCGGCCGATGCGCCGAACCGTCGCCCTGATGACGGCGACCGCGATCGTCGAGGGCCTGTCCTACGCGTTGCTGGTTCCCTTGCTGCGCGCCCTGTTCGGGGACGACCCCGCTAAGGCCGGGCCCTGGCTGGCCGCGTTCGGGGCGGCGGTGGCCCTGTACGCGGTGCTGCGCTACCGCAGCGACCTGGCCGGCTTTCGGGTCGGCACCTCGCTGCTGCGCGGCATGTACCACCGGCTCGGCGATCACCTGGCCCGGCTGCCGATCGGCTGGTTCAGCGACAACAGGGTCGGCGAGCTGTCCGTGACGGCCGGCCGGGGACTGCTGCAGGCGATGGGCGTGGCCGCGCATCTGCTGGCCCCCTTCATCTCCGCGTGCGTGACCCCGCTGACGATCGTGGCGGTGATGCTCGCCTTCAACTGGCAGATGGGACTCGCGGCGCTGCTCGCGGTGCCGCTCGTCGCGGGGATCCAGGTCTGGACGGGACGTTCGACGGCCGCCGCCGACGCGGAGTCCGCCGAGCGCGACCGCGAGGCCACCGGCCGGGTCATCGAGTACCTGCAGGCCCAGCCGGTACTGCGGGCGGGCGGCCGGACCGCCGAGCGCTTCAGCATGCTCGACGACTCGCTGCGGGAGGTGCGGCGTTCCTCGCGGCGCGCCACGCTGTCGTCGCTGCCTGGTGTGCTGGGCCTGACACTGACGGTCCAGGCGGTGTTCACCGGACTGCTGGCCCTGGGCGCCTACCTCGCCCTGGGCGGGAGCATCGGCGCCGCCGAGGTGCTGGTGATCCTGGTGCTCGCGGCCCGCTGCGCCGATCCGCTGCTGTCGCTGTCGGACATCGGCGGCAAGATGCGCGGCGCGCGTTCGGAGCTGGCCCGGCTCGACACGGTGCTGAGCACCCCGCCGCTGCCGGAGGCCGGCGAGCCGTTGCGGCCCGCGGGCCATGGCCTGGAGTTCGACGCGGTCACCTTCGCGCACAACGGCCGCACCGTGATCGACGGCCTGTCACTGACGGTGCCGCAGGGGCGCCGGCTCGCCGTGGTCGGCCCGTCGGGGGCGGGCAAGAGCACCATGCTGCAACTGCTCGCGCGGTTCTACGACGTCGACGGCGGCGCGGTGCGCGTCGGGGGCACCGACGTGCGCGAGATCGGCACCGAGGACCTGATGCGGCACATCGCCATCGTCTTCCAGGACGTCTACCTCTTCGACGGCACCATCGAGGAGAACGTGCGCCTCGGCCGCCCCGACGCCGACGAGGCGGCCGTGCGCGCCGCGGCGACGGCCGCGGGGCTCGACGAGGTGATCGAGCGGCTGCCCGGCGGCTGGGCGGCCGACGTCGGCGAGGGCGGTGCCCGGCTGTCGGGCGGCGAACGCCAGCGGGTCTCGATCGCGCGGGCGCTGCTGAAGGACGCGCCGATCGTGCTGCTCGACGAGGTGACCTCGGCGCTGGATCCCGTCGCCGAGGCCGCGGTCCACCGTGGAGTCGAGCGCCTGATGGCGGGCCGGACCGTGGTGATGGTGGCCCACCGGCTGCGGACTGTCCGGCGCGCCGACCGGATCGTGTTCCTCGACGGCGGCCGCGTCGTCGAGGAGGGCGACCACGACGAACTGCTGAGCCGGGGCGGTCGCTACGCCGACTTCTGGAGCGGTTCGCTGACGCCCGCCGGCGGCGCTTAGGGAACCCGGGACGCCGCTACCTGACGGTGGCGGCGTCCCGCGCCGGATCGGGCGGCAGGAGGCCGTTCACCAGTGCCCGCAGGCCTTCGCGGTGAGTGTCGCGGTTGGTCAGTTCCGACCACCGGCCCGCGACGGCGGCGACCGTCGGCAGTTCCCCGGCGTCGAGCCGGCCGAGCGCCTCGGTGCGGTCGAGCGGTGTGCCGTCGCGGGCCTTGCGGCGTTCGCGGTTGGCGAGCATGACGAGGCTGCCGACGATGTAGTACCAGATCGTGCGGTAGACGTCGACGGCCTGCTCGGGCGTGCGGCCGTGGGCGACGGCGGCGGCCATCATGAGCTCGACCATCGGCATGGCCGAGGGGACGACGAGCGGGTCGGCGGCCAGCACCTCGACGATCCACAGGCGCTCGGCGAGGACCTCGTAGAGGGTGAAGGCGACCGCGAGAAGGCGCTCGCGCGGGTCGTCGGGAAGCTCCTGGTTCGGAATCCGCCGCGCGTGGGACTCCAGCAGCAGCAACAGGAGTTCGTCCTTGTCGCGGACGTGGTGGTAGAGCGCCATCGGCGTGCTGCCCAGCTCCCTCGCCAGCCGCCGCATGGACAGGGCCTCGGCGCCATCGGCTTGGAGAACGCGCTCGGCGGCCGCCACGACGGCCTCCTGCGACAGGCGCGGCGGGCGGCCGACCTTCCCCCTCGGCGCTGTTTCTCCGGACATCGCCCCATCCTCTCCCATGGGGTCAGCCCAGTCCGGGCGGCGCGGTGCGGCCGGGCGCGAACTGGAGGACGGTCTCCTCCTCATCGAACATGTCGATGCCGCAGAGTTCGACGAGAGTTACCTCGACGGGCTCGTCGGCCGGGCGGGGCTCGCGCCGGGCGGGTCGCGCGAGGTTCTCGTGCCGGCGTGGCGAGGGGTAGGCGTAGGGCCAGGCGGTGTTGCGCCAGCGGGAGTAGGCACCGGTGTCGCGGGGTGCCGAGCCGGGCGGCCGGGCGACGCAGTGCAGGCCCCGGTGGTGGTCCTCGACGGTGAGCCGCCAGCGGTACCCGGCCGGGCAGGTCCACCACACGATCCAGCGGGCGCCGGCGGCCGGGCCGGGCACCGACCACGACTCGTCCTGGGCGAGCAGCGGCCGACGCCGGCCCGTGCCGTCCGGCGCGCCGGGGATCGCCGAGTAGGCGAGCACCTCGACGTCCTGGAGGTCGCCGCCGCGGCCGGTGATCTCGACGCGGTCGCCGTCGATCTCGGCGACGACCATGCCCGCCGAGGCGCGGGCGAGGCGTTCGCGCTCGGCGAGCAGGCTCACCACGGCACCCCGGCTCCTGCGGGCGCAGGCGGCGAAAGCCGCGGCTAGCAGACAAAAGAGGACAAGCTGCGCTGGGCTCACGAGGGGCGCAACGAACGTCGGGACATTCAGTGACGGGAATGTCGTGATGTCGACGGTCGCGGGCGGGTGCGGCGGGGCCCGTCCTCAGGCGTGGTAGCCGTCCATCAGCTCCCCCGCCCAGGCGGGTTGCCGGATCTCTCCGCGTGCTCCGAACTCGGCGATGTGCGGCTTGACGTCGAGCACCGGCGTCCCGGACAGCGCGTCGAGTCCGGCGACCCGAAGACGCGGCCCGTCGACCTCCAGGAGCCGGCAGCGGGAGACGCCGAGCCGGTTGGGCCGGTAAGGGCCTCGGTGGGCGAAGACGCCGACGGGCTCCCAGCGCGGGTCTCCCCTCGGCGGGCGGGGTTCGGCGCTGATCCGCTCGGGGTCGACGCGGTCGAAGAGGAACACCACTTCGAGGTGGGAGAACTCGGCCAGACCGGTGACGGCCCCCTCACCGAAGCGCGCGGAGTCGAGTTCGATCACCGACTCGACGGCCTCCCAGCCGTCCTCGAACCACTCGTCGCGGCCGCCGACGACCCGGCCGACCGGCTGGAGGACCACCGGATCCATCGAGGTCATGACCCGTACCTTCCCCACGCGACGAAAACGGCCAGGGCGAACAGTACCGCGTTGAAGACGATCGAGCCGGGCTCGCGGCGACGCAGGTGGACGACGGCCGCCGCCACCATCAGGACGGCCAGTCCGGTGGCGGCGGCCGGGACCAGGACGGTCGCGACGCCGGTGACGGCGGGCAGGATGAGGCCGAGGGCGCCGAGGATCTCGACGGCGCCGATGAAGCGGACGACACCGGCGGAGAAGTCGTCGGCCCAGGGCAGTTTCGGCGACAGCTTCTCCTTGGGGGTCAAGACGGTGACGGTTCCGGCGAGGAAGAACAGGACGGCGAGGACCGCCTGGACGATCCACAGGGCGAGGTGCACGGTTTCTCCTTGAGCGACAGGTATGCGGGTGGTCAGTAGCGGCCGAGCGTGCCGCGCTTCTTGGCGAGTCCCTCGAAGCGCGCGAACACGGCGATCCCGGCGGCGAGGATCAGCAGCGGTTGGAGGAGCAGCCATCCGAGGCCCCAGCCGGCGTTCAGGGCCGCCGCCGGGTCACCGCCGAGCAGGATGCCGCGCAGGGCCTCGACGCCCGGCGCGATCGGCACGAGGAGGCGGGCGCCGAACGCGGCCCAGTCGGGCATCGCGGTCAGCGGCACCAGGGTGCCGCCGGCGATGGCGTAGACGGCGACGGAGGCGTGCGGGATGACCTCGATGCGCTTGAAGCACAGCGTGAGTCCACAAAGGACCAGTGCGAGCCCGGCGGTGCCGAGGGCGATGGCCGCCACCGGCAGCAGTGCCGCGACGCTGTAACGGATCTCGCCGCCGGCGAGCGTTATGGAGACATGCCCGGCGAGGAGCACCGCCAGCGCCGTCGGCAGGGCACCGGCCGCGGCGGCGACCTGGCGTCCGAGGACGACGACCGCCGAGGGCAGCCGCGTCAGGTACACCTGCTCCAGGACCCCCGACTGGATGTCGCCCTGGTAGCCCCAGAAGGCGCGGTTGACCTGCTCGTGAATGAAGGTGAGCGCGACCATGCCGGCCAGCGTCGGCAGGAGCAGTTCGGCCCGCAGCTGCCCTCGGCCCATGAACAGCACGATCAGCAGGTAGAACAGCGGGAAGGTGAGCATCTCGACGAGCGTCTCGCGCCAGCCCGACACCAGGCCGCGCAGTCCGCGGCCGATCTCGTTGGCGAAGGCGCCCGCGTAGCGGGGGCGGGCAATCGTGTGTGCGATGGTCATGGCCGATCCCGTCAGTACTGGCCGAGGCGCCCGTCGCGGACGGCCCGTCGATGGTTGTGGGCGAACAGGAGACCGCCGCCGACCGCGAGGACGGCGGTGTGCGCGGCGAGCCACGGGAGCGCGCCCGTGCTCCAGAGTTCGGCGAGGGAGAGCCCGCCGAACAGCGCCTGTCCGACCGCCTCGATCCCCAAGGTGGTGGGCAGCAGGCGCGCGACGGCCGCCAGCCAGTCCGGGTACAGGGCGAGGGGCAGGAAGGCGCCGTTGAGCAGCAGGATCAGCGCGGTCAGCAGGGACTGCAGCGCGCCGACCATGGGAGTGCGCAGCGCCACGGCGGCCAGAACGAAGGTGAAGGCGAGGCTGTCGAGGACGAGCAGCACCGCCGGGACGATCACCGACGAGCGCCACTCGACGGTGATGCCCGCGATCGTCGCGGGAACGGCGGCGGCCGCGATCGCGATGACAAGGCCGAACATCGCGGCGGTGAGCAGGCGTCCGGACATCAGCAGCCACGCCGGCGCCGGGGACATCTGCGACTGCGCGAAGGTGCCGCCGCGCTTCTCCTCGACGAGGTCGGCGACCATGACCATCGCCGAGTACTGGAGGAACCAGTAGGCGCAGATGCCGACGAGCGTCGGCGGTAGCAGGTCGGCGCGCAGAGCGCCCTGGCCCATCACGAACTGCAGGCCCAGGTACATGCCCATGCCCACGACGAGCCCGACGACGTGGCCGAGCGGGTGCGCCAGCTGGGTGAGCAGTCCTTTGCGGACCTCGGCGGCCAGGACGCCCAGCGGCCGGACGGAGACGGCGAGCTCAGCCATGCCGGGCCTCCTCGACGAGGCTCAGGAAGACGTCTTCGAGACCCGGCTGCACCTGCGCGAGGGACCGCAGGACGACGCGGTGCTCGCGCAGGCGGTCGAGGAGGCGGTAGATCTCCAGTGGGTCGGCGACCTGCCCGGAGATGGTGGTGGTCTCCTCGCCGTGCGCGACGGTGAAGCCCTCGGGCAGCTCGGGGAGAGCGGGGTCGCCTTCGATGTGCACGTCGTAGACGTCGCGTCGGCGGAAGCCCGCCAGCAGTTCGCCGGTGGGCAGGTCGGTGACGACCTTTCCCTTGCGGATCACCGCGACGCGGTCGCACAGCTCTTCGACGACGTCGAGCTGGTGGGTGGTGAGCAGGATCGTCTTGCCCTGGTCGGCCGACAGGGTCGCGATCCACTTCTTGACCGTGCGGGTGGCCTCGACGTCGAGGCCGAGGGTCGGCTCGTCGAGCAGGACGATGGAGGGGTCGGCGATGAGCGCGGCGGCGATGGCGACCTTCTGCTGCATGCCTCGCGAGAAGCCGCCGACCTTCTCGTCGCGTCGTTCCCACAGGTCGAGCTCGGTGAGCAGGTCCGAGGCGCGGGATGCCGCGGCGGCCTTCGGCATCCCTTTGAGGCGGCCGAAGTAGATCAGGTTCTGCCAGGCCGACAGGTTCCAGTAGACGTTGCGGGAGCCTTCCAGGACCGCGCCGAACTGGGCCATGGCGGCCGAGCGGCGGGTGGCGACGTCGCATCCGTTGAGCGCGACGCGGCCGGCGGTCGGCGAGAGGAGACCGGCGGCGATCTTGATGGTGGTGGTCTTCCCGGCGCCGTTGGGGCCGAGGAAGCCGAAGACGCAGCCGGGTTCGACGCTCAGGGAGACGTCGTCGACGGCGGGCGGGGCGGTCGGTCCGTAGCGCTTGGACAGACCGGTGATCTCGATGGCTGGGGTGTTCACGACACCGTCCTTGATGACCGAAGCGAGTTACTGGAGTCCATCACTAGTGATGGACTCTAGTTTTACATGATCGCTCCGTGGACGGCAAACACCCTGGTGGGCGCCGGCCCGGTCTGCACCGGCGCCCCTGGGCGGATCACGGGTTGTGGAAGCGGACCTCCGGGAAGGCGCCCGACGGACCGTCGAGCAGCGGTCGCCGCGCACCGCGCAGGTGGACGTCGAAGAAGGCCGTGATGTAGGCCCGCGTCAGCGCCACGGAGTAGTCCCCGCTCAGGTCGCCCTCGGTCGGCAGCCCGGCCTGCTCGCCGAGCGTCGCGATGTCGTTGAAGCTCGCGTGGCTCGCGCCGTCGACCGTCAGCCAGCGCTTCCAGCCGGTCAGGCGGCCGAAGGTGCGGTCCCAGCCGTCGTCTTGGACGCCGGGGGCGTGGTCGGGTTTGCCGAGCATGAGGAAGGGCCGGTCGAGGGTCTGCGCCGACTCCCAGACGAAGCGCCCGTCGGTGTTGACGCCGGCCTTGATGCGCTCATCGCCGATCATCGCGGGTACGGCGGAGGCACCGCCGATGGAGTGGCCGGACATGCCGATGCGCTCCGGGTCGATCAGGCGGGCGCCCTTCCACGCCGGGTGGCGGCCGGTGAGCCGGTCGATCACGAAGGAGGCGTCCCGGGCGCGGCCCTCGGCGAGCTTGACGTACTCCCCCGTACCGCAGGCCAGGCACGGCGTGGTGCGGCCGTCGGGGAACGTTGTGCCGAGCGTCTCGTAGTTGTGCCCCATGGCCGCCACGACGTATCCGCGACCGGCGAGCTCCTCGGCCAGCGAGGTCTGCTCGGCGCGGGGCGCGCCGAAGCCGGGCGACAGCAGGATCAGCGGCCGGGTGTGCCTGCCGCCGACGGGTTCGGCGTCCACGGTCGCGTTGGTCACGACGGTGCTCATCGTCTCGGGGGGCAGGGGTACGTCGCGGCCTTCGAGGAACATCGCCGACTCGGCCGGGGTGACGTATCGCGCCGCCTCGCGCCCGGGCTTGTGGGCCGGGTACCACAGCGAGACCATGAGTTCCCGGTCCTCTTCGGGGACCCACGGGTCGGGGCGGTCGTGGTCGACGAGGTGGAGCGTGGTGTGGCCGACCGGGTGGTGGCCGCTCGGCGCGGGCAGGGTGATCGGCGTCGCCGGCGGCTCGGGGTCTGTCGCGGTCGGCGACGGGGCCGCCCAGGCGGTGCCGCTGCCGACGATCGCCATGGCGGCGAGGGCGGCGAACATGCGTCTCATGTGGACTCCTTCGTGGTCGTGTCCCGGACGTTAGGGACACCGAAGGGGCCGGCGCGTCGGCCGCGGCGCGTAAATGCCGTACCGCGTTGGGATGAGCCCGCCGGACGTCATCCATCCGATGTAGGCATGCGGGCGGACCTGCCGCTACCCCTCCCGGACCGTCCGCCTCGGCAGTGCGAACACCAGGAGCAGGGCCGCCAGGCTCAGCGCCGCGCTCACCAGGATCGACGTGGTCGCGCTGTCGGCGAACCCGGTCGCCAGGGCCTCGGGGGTGTCGCCCTTGACGACCAGCGTCCCGAACAGGACGCTGCCGATCACGGCGATGCCGGTCGCGCTGCCGATGCGCTGGACGGCGGCGATGACGCCGCTGGCGGCGCCGGCGTCGCGGGACTCGACCGTGGCGACGATGAATCCGGTGTTGGGGGCGATGAACAGGCCGTTGCCCAGGCCGGCGCAGAACAGCGGCGCGAGGAGCTGCCAGTGGTTCAGGTCGGCGGCGCCGGTCGTCTGGAGGATCAGCCAGGTGGCGGTCAGGCCGAGGGTGACCAGTGCCGTTCCGGCGATCAGCAGGTTGCGGCCGAATCGCCGCGCGAGGCGGTTGCTCTGCGAGGCGCCGATGATGTTGCCGATCGCGAAGGGCAGCGACACCAGACCGGTCTCCAGGGCGCTGTGCCCGAGGCCGGTCTGCCACAGGATGGAGATGGTGAAGAAGATGCTGGTGAAGGAGGCGAAGTAGACCAGCGCGAGGATCACTCCCCCGGTGAACGCGCGGTGCCGGAACAGGCGCGGCGGCACCAGCGGGTTGCGCCCGCGCCTGGTGAAGGCCGTCTCCCAGGCGCCGAAGGCGGCGATCAGCGCGATGCCGGCCGCGATGGTCGCATAGGTCCACAGTGGCCATCCGGCGTCCTGGCCCTGGATGAGCGGGACCAGCAGGGCGACCAGTCCGGCGCTGATCAAAAGCAGGCCGATCCAGTCGATGCCGCCGCCGAGGGTCTGCGCGGCCTGCTTGCTCGGCAGCAGCAGGGCCGCCGCGACGAGCGTCGCCAGGCCGATGGGCAGGTTGACCCAGAAGACCAGGCGCCAGCCGTTCTCGTCGCCGAAAGCCTGGATGATCAGGCCGCCGATGATCGGGCCGAGCGCGGTCGAGACGCCGATGACCGAGCCCATGACCGCGAAGGCCTTGCCGCGCAGGCGCGGCACGAACAGCAGCTGGATGAACGCGGTAACGGCCGGAACGTAGATGCCGCAGGAGAGTCCCTGCACGACGCGGGAGACGATCAGCTGGAGGTCGTTCTGCGCGAAGCCGCAGGCGAGGCTGGCGAGGGTGAACAGCGCCAGGCCGCCGAAGAAGATCCACTTGTGGCCGATGCGGTCGCCGAGCCGCCCGGCGGGAATGAGCGCCAGACCGAAGGCCAGGGCGTAACCGGAGATGATCCACGACAGCGTGGACTCCGAGGCGTCGAGGCTCGCCCGGATGGGCGGCAGGGCCACGTTGACGATCGTGGTGTCCAGCAACGCCATGAACATGCCCGCCAGGAGGACCGCGAGGGTCTGCCAGGTGCGACGGGACACGGTGGGTGGGCCGGTCTCGGTGGACGCCGACATGATCAGGCCTCCTTCCGGGCGGTCGCGCCGGCGCCGAGTCCGCCGGGATCGAGGCGCGTGAGGGCGAGGTCGACGAGGCCGGGTTTCACGACCACCGCCTGAGCCCGTCGCGGAATCGGGGACATTCGATCACTCTCGCACGCGCGGCCGCGCTTCGCAGCGCGCTCGCCGACCGGGGCGAGAGCCCCGGCCGCACCCGTGCGACCGGCGGAGCAGGCATCACGCAGGTGGGGTTACCCAGCGGCGCCCGTGTCAACCATGATCGGCGCCACCGCCCCGGCGAGGCGGTGGCGCCGGGCGTCAGCCGGCGAGCACCACCGGCAGGGCCGTGAGCCGGTTGCCGAGGATCCCCCCGAGCGTCGACTGGCGCAGTTCGCCGTAGGGCACGGCCAGGCGCGCCGACGGGAAGTCGGCGGCCAGCACGTCGGCCACCGCGCGCAGTTCGAGCTGGGCGAGCTGCGCGCCCACGCAGAAGTGGGGGCCGGCGCCGAAGGCGAGGTCGGCGCCGGGCGGGCTGCCGGGACGGGTGTTGACGCCCTGGATGTCGACCAGGATCGGCGACCTCGCCGGGATCGGGACGCCGGCGACCTCGATGTCGGCGGTCGTGTAGCGCCACAGCGTGTAGGGCGCGGGCGGGTGGTCGCGCAGGGTCCGGCGCACGAGCGCCTCGCCTTGTGCCGGGTCGGGGCCCAGGGCGTCGGCGACGAGGAAGCCGAGGGCGGCGTCGGTGGTGAGCTGGCCGGCGAAGACGAGCCCGAACAGGTGGTAGCGCAGCTGCTGGGCGGTCGTGCCGGGCGGCATGCGCTCGCCGAGTTCGGCCGCCAGGCCCTCGCCGTCGGCGAGCGCGGTAGCGGCGAGTTCGGCGAGGGCGGCGATGGCCGTGCCCTGCGCGGCCGGGTCGGGGGCGAACATGAGGCGGCAGGCGTCGGCGGCGCGGTCGACGTGGTCGAGGGAGATGCCGAGGATGTCGAGGAGGACGGTGAGCGGGTAGCGGGTGGTGAAGTCGGCCATCAGGTCGACGGTGCCGTGGCGGGCGAGTTCGCCGAGGAGTTCGCGGGCGATGGCGTGGACGCGTTCGGATCGCTCGTTGACGCGTTTGGCCGACAGCAGCGGCGCGTGGGCGCGGCGGAGTTCGGCGTGCTCGGGTCCGTCGAGGGTGGTCAGCGAGGGCTGTTCGGCGGCGGTCGGTTCGAGTCCGGCGGTGCGCCGGTCCCATGCGGGCGGAGCGAAGGCGGGGTCCTTGGCGATGCGGGGGTCGGTGGTGACCTGGCGGGCGAGAGTGTCGTCGGTGACGATCCAGACGGGTCCGCCGGCGGGGGCGGTGGCCTGGACGAGGGGCCCGGCGGCGCGCATGGCGGCGCGGGTGGTGTCGGGGTCGGTGAGGCGGCGGGTGCCGGGAGCGAAGGGGTCGAGGTGGCTCACGTCGGGTGCCGAGGGCATGGCGTTCTCCTTGGTGGTCAGTGGTGGGCTTCGGCGGCCGGGCGCTTGGGGAGCAGGAACATCAGGGCGGCGGCGAGCAGGTAGCAGCCGATCTGCCAGGGGAGGATGCCGGTGAAGGCGCCGGCGTAGGCGCTCAGCGGCGCCTGGCCGTCTGCAAAGGACGCGTCGAGGGCGGTGAAGAAGACGACGCCGAGGACGGCGACTCCGGCGGCGTTGCCGATCTGGCCGACGGTGGTGAGCACTCCCCCGGCCGAGCCGGCGTCCTTGCCGGGCACGCCGGCGAGCACGAGGTTGAACAGGGAGGGCGCGGTCAGCCCGAGCCCGAGGCCGCCGACGAACAGCGGGACGGCCAGTGCCCAGTAGCCCGGATCCGGTCCGTTGTGGACGGTGACGAGCAGGATCGCCTGCGACAGCGCCAGTACGAGCGCACCGGCCGCGAGCAGGGCGCGGCCGCCCTTGGCGATCAGCGCCACGCCGACGCCCGAGGTGAGCACCGATCCGACCGCGTAGGGCAAAATCACCAGCCCGGTGTCGAGGGCGCTGCGGCCGGTCCCGAACTGGAGGTAGAGCGCGAGCAGGAAGAAGAAGGAGCCGATCGCGCCGAAGAAGAGCACCGCCACGGCAAGGCCGTTGGCGAAGGCGCGAATCCGCAGCAGGGCCGGGTCGAGGACGGGCTGCCCGCCCCGGGCGAGGAGCCGGCCTTCGCGCCCGAGGAACAGCACGAAGACGGGCACCGCCAGCGCCATCAGCGCGAAGCTCCACCACGGCCAGCCCCACTCGCGGCCTTGGATCAGCGGCAGCAGCAGGAGCACGGAGGCGACGGCGGCCAGTGCGGCGCCGGGCAGGTCGAGGCGGGAGCGGTCGGCGGCGCTGGACTCGGGCAGCGAGCGCAGACCGAGGATCAGGCCGAGAGCGGCGACGGGCACGTTGACCCAGAAGATGGTGCGCCAGCCGAGGCCGAGCAGGTCGGCGTCGACGAGGACGCCGCCGAGCAGCGGGCCCGCGACCGAGGCGACGCCGAGGACGGCACCGTAGGCGCCGAAGGCCCGCGCGCGGGCGGCCGGTGTGAACGACGAGCGGATGATGCCGAGGACCTGCGGGACCATGAGGCCGCCGGCCAGGCCCTGGGCGACGCGGGTGGCGATGAGGATCCCGGCGCTCGGCGCGAGCGCGCACGCCGCCGAGGCGACCGCGAAGCCGGAGAGTCCGATGAGGAAGGTGCGGCGCCTGCCGTACTGGTCGCCGATGCGGCCGCCGGTGATCAGGCCCGCCCCGAGGGCGAGGGTGTACCCGGCGAGCGTCCACTGGAGGGCGGCCTCGCCGGCGTCGAGGTCGGCGGCGATCGCGGGCGCGGCGACGCTGACGATGGTGGCGTCGAGCAGTTCCATGAAGGCGGCGACGAGGACGACGACGAGCGCCGTCACCGAGGACGTCCCGGTTCTGTCTTGCGTGGTGGTTGTCGGCATCCGGCCACTGTCACAGCGGTAGCGGCCACATGGTGACCGCTTCTCGGGAGAGAATCGGCCATGGCGGAAACCTCCGGTCGGCTGCTCCTGCTCCTCTCCCTGCTCCAGTCGCGGCGCGACTGGCCCGGGCCCGCGCTCGCCGAGCGCCTGGGCGTCAGCGCGCGGACCATGCGCCGCGACATCGACCGGCTCCGCGAACTCGGCTACCCGGTGAGCGTGCGGAAGGGACCGGGCGGCGCTTACCGGCTCGACGCGGGCGCCCGGCTGCCGCCGCTGCTGTTCGACGACGACCAGGCGGTGGCGATCGCGCTCGCCCTCCAGACCGCGCCGACGGCCGTCGCCGGGACCGGGGAGGCCGCGTCCCGGGCGCTGGCCACGATTCGGCAGGTGATGCCGCCCCGGCTGCGGCGGCGGGTCGAGTCGATGGAGGTCACCTCGATCTGGAACGCGTGGGGCCTCGCCGGTCCCGAGGTCGACTCCGACGTGATCCGGGCGGTCGCCGACGCCGTCCGCGACCACCTGATCCTGCGCCTCGACTACGCCTCCGAGGAGGGCCCGCGTGCCCACCGCGTCGAGCCGCACAACCTGGTCGAGTGGGGCGGGCGCTGGTTCCTGGTCGCCTGGGACCTCGACGGCGGACTGTGGCGGACCTTCCGCGTCGACCGGATCGCACCGCGATCGCCCGCTGGGCCGGGTTTCGTCCCCCGCGCGGTGCCCGGCGGCGACGTCGGCGAGTTCGTGACCGGGCAGCTCGACCGGGGCGACCCGCCCGACCACTGGCCCTGCCGGGGCGAGGTGCTGCTCGACGCGCCGGCCGCGCTCATCGCGCGGTGGGCGCCGGGCGGCGCGGTGATCGAGGAGCTGGGGCCAGGGCGGTGCCGGCTGAAGCTGGGGGCGTGGTCGTGGGTGGGGCTGGCGGCGCTGATCGGGACCTTCGACTGCGACATCGAGGTGGCCGGGCCGCCGGAGCTGTCGGCGGCCTGCCGGGAGCTGGGCCGCAGGTTCGCGGCGGCGGGCGCGGCGTGACGGGGCACGCCGCGCCCTCTCCCTACGCTTCGTCGCGGTAGAGCGAGAAGCAGGTCATGTCGGCCTCGAAGCCGGCGCCGCGCCAGAACGCGGCGGCCTCGTCGTTGCCGGCGCAGACCAGCGTCCGGACCGTCCACACTCCACGGTCGCGGAGCAGGGCGACGGCGGCGGCCGACAGCGCGGCCCCCACTCCGGCGGCGCGGATCTCGGGGGCGACCCACAGCGAGTCGATCTCGCCGACAAGTCCCGGCAGGAGGCCGTCTCCGGGGTCGACGCGGCCGTTGACGAAGCCCAGCGGCCGGCTGTCGTGGACGGCCACGAGGCAGAAGGCGCTGTGGTGCCACGCCCCGGCGGCGAGCATCCGGGAAATGCGGGTCCGGGCGGCCTCGTCGAGCGGGCCGCCGTCGGGGATCTCACGGCACATGCGGTCCCACAGTTCGGCGACGGGGTCGGCCTCGGCTTCGGTGATGCGGCGGATCTCGGGCATGGAAAGTCCTCCTTCGGTGAGCGATCGGGTTGCGGGGATCGCGGGCGAAGGAGGGCCTCGGGCCGGGTGTCAGCGCGGTCAAGTCGACATGGGCCGAGCCTAACGGCGGCCGGGCGGGAAGCGGGTTTCAGTCCGCACCCCGCCCGAAACCCTGTCAGTGCACCGGAACCGGCTCGGCCTCTCCGACCCGCGTCTCGGCCGGCGCCGCCCGGTGGCGGCGCAGGCCGAGGGTCACGAGAAGACCGAGGGCCATGCCCGCGGCGGTCAGCAGGACGACGAAGGCCTCGCCGTCGGCGGTCGCGGCCGACAGCGCCTCGCCGGTCTTGCCGTCGAGCCCGAGGTCGGCCACGACGGTGAAGACGGCGAGGCCGATGGCGTTGCCGATGTTGAGGGTCGTCGACGCGATCCCGTTGGCGACGCCCTGTTCGTGCCCGGCGGTCCCGGTGGCCGCCGCGATCCACATGGCGGTCCACACGATGCCCTGTCCGGCCCCGGAGACGACCAGCCCCGGGACGAGCTGCCAGTAGCCGGCCTCGGCGTCGAAGCCGAACACCATGATCACCGTGCCGACGACGCCGATCCCGAAGCCGATCAGCAAAGTCGTGCGGGTGCCGATGCGGGTCGTGAGCCGTTCCCCCAGCTGCGTTCCGGCGGCGATCGCCAGGGACGGCACCAGGAAGGCCAGGCCGGTCTCCAGCGCGGTGTAGCCGTGCACGCCCTGCATCAGCACGGTCAGGAAGTACGGCAGGACGCCGAAGGTCGCCATGAAGATGAAGGTGACGGTCATGCCGACGGTGAGGCTGCGGTTGCGGAACAGCCGAAACGGCATGACCGGGTCGGCGCTGCGGGCCTCGATCAGCGCGAAGGCGGCCAGCAGCACCACCGACAGGCCGAAGGCGCCGAGGATCAGCGGGTGGCCCCAGCCGAGCTCGGGCCCTTCGACGAGCGCGAAGACGAGCAGCGTCGCGCCGCCGGTCACGCCGACGGTGCCGGGCAGGTCGAAGCGGCGGCGGACGGTCCCGGCCGGATCGCGCGGGATGGTCGCCAGCGCGGCGAGGGCGACGACGGCGGCGAGGGGCACGTTGACGAAGAAGACCGCGGGCCAGCCGAAGTTCTCGGTGAGCAGCCCGCCGAGCAGGGCACCGAGGGTCAGGCCGCTGGCTCCGGCACCGCCCCACACGGCCAGGGCGCGGTTGCGTCGCGGGCCCTCCTCGAACAGCGTGTTGATCAGCGACAGCGTCGACGGCAGCAGAAGCGCTCCCCCGATCCCCTGCACGGCTCGGGCGACGATGATCAGGACCGGGTCGCCGGCGAGGCCTCCGGCCAGCGAGGACACCGCGTAGAGGGTGAGCGCGACGACGAAGACGCGGCGGCGGCCGAACAGGTCGGCGGCGCGTCCCCCGAAGAGCAGGAAGCCGCCGGCGAAGACGACGTAGGCGCTGACGACGAGCTGCTGCGTCTGGCCGGGGAAGCCGAGATCGGCGCCGATCTCGGGAAGAGCGACGAAGACGATGTTGAGGTCGAGGGCGAAGATCAGCTGCGCCAGGGCGAGCAGCGCGAGGATCCAGCCCAGACGGCGGGGCGGTGTGGTCGGCACGGTGACTCCAGTCTCGGGAATGAACGTACGTATCCTTACGTACTGTCGTACCGTGCAGCAAGCGGCCGAGCCCGTAACGAAGCTCACGAAGGCGGTGACGGCCCAGGTGGCGGGCCATTGTCGGAATGTCGCGGTACCGTGGTCCCATGACCCTCCGGCATCCCGAACGCGCACAGATCAGTGTCGAAGGCGTGCTCTCGGCGCTGGGCAATCCCACGCGACTGGCCGCCGTCCGAATTTTGGACGGCGGAGGCGAGCACAACTGCGCCAGCGTGCTGAAGATGCTCGGGATCGCCGCGAAGTCGACGATGACGCACCACTGGCGGGTTCTGCGCGACAGCGGCGTGATCTGGCAGCGCCCGTCGGGACGCGAGTACATGCTCACCCTGCGCCGCGAGGACCTCGACGCCCGCTACCCGGGCCTGCTCGACGCCATCCTCGCCGGTGCCCGGGCCGACTCCGCGAGCTGAACCCCACCCGCCCTCTACTGTGGACGCGGGACGGGTGTCGCGCGAGCCGCTTTCGGGCCGCCCGCCGCACCCCCACTGAGCGGGGTAAACGCTTACATACAGGATTGGCCGCTCCATGCGGACCATCCCCGGGCTCAGCGTCTTGTGATCAATGGGTCGACGTTATGTAATGGGCCGAGGTGGGTCTTCGCGTAAGGGGTGGCAATCGTGACGACGACTCCGGCGCAGGCTTTCGTGCTCGGCCGCTCGGTGGAACAGGCCGCGATCGGCGAACTCCTCGACGCCCCGCACCGTGGACCGGCCGGCCTGATCCTGTCCGGGGAGGCCGGGATCGGCAAGACGACGCTGTGGAACCTCGCCGTCGACCGGGCCCGCGCGGCGGGTCTGCGCGTTCTGACGGCCAGACCCGGCGCGGCGGAGGGGCAGTTGTCCTTCGCCGGGCTCTTCGACCTCCTCGACCCCGACTGGGACGAGGTGCGCGGCAGCCTGCCCGCTCCTCAGCGCGAGGCCCTCGACGTCATCCTGCTCCGCGCGGCTCCACAGGAGACGCCGGTGGATCCGCGCACCGTCGGGGTCGCCACGCTGTCGGTCCTGCGCGCGCTGACACGCGGGGGACCGACGGTCCTCGCCGTCGACGACCTCCAGTGGCTCGACGCGGCCACGCTGCGGGCTCTGGAGTACGCGCTGCGCCGGGTGAGCACCGAACCGCTGATCCTGCTGGCCTCGGTACGTGCCGCGACACTCGACGCTGCGCCGGTCGGCCTGTCGGACACCCGCTTCGACCTCACGCGGCTCCAGCTCGGACCGCTGGGACTGGCCGAACTGCACCGCCTCGTCCGCGTGCGCGCCGGCCTGGAACTCTCCCGGCCCGTGCTCACCCACATGCACCAGATCTGCGGCGGCAACCCCCTGTTCGCGCTGGAGACGGCGGCCCGGCTGCGCCGCGAGGCACCGTCCTCGCCGGCCGCGCGGCTGCCCGCCCCGCGCAGCGTCACCGACCTCATCGCCGAGCGCGTGGCGGCCCTGCCCGCCGAGACGCGCACCGCCCTGCTCTACGTCGCGGCGCTGGCCCAGCCGTCCACAAGGGACGTACGGGCCGCGCTGGAGGTCCCCGACGGGCAGATCTCGCCGCTCGCCGCCGCCGAGGAGGCCGGGCTCATCGAGGCCCGCGACGGGCGGATCGCCTTCAGCCATCCCCTCTTCGCCACCGCCGTCTACGCCGGCGCCTCCAGCGAACGCGTACAGGACGCGCACCGTCGACTATCCGATGTGGTCGGTGACGACGAGGCCCGCGCCTGGCACCTCGCACTTGCCGCCGACGGTTTCGACCCCGGCCTGGCCGGGCCCCTGGACAAGGCCGCCGAGCGCGCCCTGCGCCGCGGCGCACCGGCCCGGGCCGCCCAGCTGTGGCAGCTGGCCGCCTTCCACACGCCCGCCCGCGACGCCGCCGCCCGCCTCCACCGGCTCACCCGGCAGGCCCGGTGCCTGTTCACCTCCGGCGACACCTTCGCCGCCCGCGAGGTCCTGGAGCGCACCGTCCCGGAGATGCCCCCGGGCCGCGCCAGGGCGAAGGCCCTCTCGGTCCTCGCCGAGATCCACTTCTACGAGGGCAGCACCGTCGAGGCCGCCCGCACCTGCCGCGAGGCCCTCGACGTCACCGGCGACGACCCCGTTCTGGCGGCCACCCTGCACTTGCGGCTGGCGTGGTTCAGCACCCACGACGCGGCCGCCCAGTCGGCCGGTTCCCGCACGGCCCTGCGGATCCTGCGCGAACAGGGCCCCGACGTCGACCCCGAACTGCTCGCCCTCGGACTGGCGATCGCCGCCATGTACAAGATGATGGGCGGCGGCGGACCGTCCCATGAGGACGTCGCCGAGGCCGCGCGGCTCTTCCCCGTCTCCTCCCCGCGAACCTGGGCCGGCGCCTGGGCCTGGACCGCGATCGCCGACTGGGCCCGGTACTTCCATCCCCGCCGGGCCCGCGAGCTCCTTGAGGCCCGCTACCACTGGACCGCCGAACGCGGCGACGAGCAGCAGGGCCACATGCTCATGCTGCTGTCCGAACTGGACTGCTGGCTCGGCGACTGGCGCTCGGCGCGCGAGCGGGCCGTCACCGCGCTGGAGCTGCTGGAGCAGACCGGGCAGCGTCGGTGGGCGGGATTCTGCCTGTACGCGCTCGCGCTGATCGAGGCCCACCTGGGCAACGTGTCGGCGGCCCGGGTGAACGCCACCCGCGGCCTCGCCCTCGCCGACGCCAGCGACGACCCCTACGTCGCCGTGCTGCACCTCCAGGTCCTCGGCTTCGTCGACCTGTCGCTGGGCCGCTCACAACAGGCGGTCTCGCACCTCGACCGGGCGGCCGAACTGGTGGCGGGCATGGGCATCGCCGACCCGGCGCGCTTCTCCTTCCACGGCGACCAGATCGAGGCCCTGATCGGCACCGGCGACATCGACGCGGCCGCCGCGCGGCTCGCCGAGCTGGCCGCGCGCCACGCCGTCGCGCCCCGCCCGGCGCTGAGCCTGGCCCTGGGACGCTCGCGCGCGCTGCTGCTCCTGGCCTCGGGCGACGCGGCGGCGGCGGAGGTCGCCATCGACGACACCCTCGCCGAGCACGAGAAGGTGCCCCTGCCCTTCGAGCACGCCCGCAGCCTGCTGATCAAGGGTTGCGTCCTGCGCGCCCGCAAGCAGAAGAAGGCCGCCCGTGAGGCGCTGCTGTCGGCGCAGGAGATCTTCACCCGCCTCGGGGCCGTCCTGTGGTCGCGGCGGACCGCCGACGAGCTGAGCCGCTGCGGTCAGCGGCACTCCCCGCCACTGGAGCTCACGCCGACCGAGACCCGGATCGCCGCCCTGGTCATCGGCGGGATGACCAACCGGGAGGTCGCCGCCACCGCGCACGTCAGCGTCAAGACCGTGGAGGCCAACCTGAGCAGCGTGTACCGCAAGCTCGGCATCCGGGGCAGGGTCGAGCTGATCACCCACGAACGTGCCGGGGCGATGACGCGCAGTTCCTAGGGTTATCCCGGATTCCTCGGTCGCCAAGAGGGTGTTGCCTGGGTGTGGACGGGCCACGGCGGTGCCGGAACCTCATCACCGTGGTCCGTCTCTCGGTCATCGAGACGCTTGGGGAGGCGGCAATGCGCGGGGCAGAGGTCACACGCCGCGTGTCCGCCCGTACCGCGACATGGCTGCACGACGGGCTGGATCCCGACCGCACCGGCTACCACCCCGCCGCCGCGCCCCTCGCCGGACCGCTCCTCCCCGAGGACCTGACCGCCGACGAGCGTCACGCCGTCGCCGGACTGCTCGACGGCCGCCTCCTGCGCACCGAGGTCTACGGCGACGACGGCTCCGAGCGGGCCGCCTTCCCCTACCTGATCACCGAGCACCGCTACGGCGTCCGCCGCGGGCGGGCCGGCGCGCTGCTCGTCCATCCACTGGAGACGGTCACCACGCACGTCGAGCGAGCTCTCGCCGACCCCGACCCGAGAGTCGTGCACGACCTCGTGCTGTCGGTCGGCGCCTGCGGGACGGTCCTTGAGTCGGTGCGGATCGGCTATCCCCGGCTCATTCCCAAGCAGCCCGGCCAGGAGGTCGCGCACGTCCTGCTCACCCGGCGGCGGACCACCGACAGCGAGCGCCCGCCCGGCGCGATCGCCGAGACGCTGCGCTTCGAGGTGACCGGGCTGCGCGCGGTCCCGGGGCGCCGGTTCACCGTCGCGGAGCTGCGGGAGGCGGTCGCGGCGAGCACCGTCGTGCCCTACGAGGGGGTCGCGCGGCCGGATCGGCTGCGGCACCGGCTGACCGGACACGACCGCGTCCTCTACTGGGACGACGACTTCACCGGGCCGCTGCCGCTGGGGCGTTCGGGCTCGGCGGCGCTGGCGCACAGCGCGTATCGCCTGGCGCTGACGCCGGGCCTGCTGGCGGAGGTGTTCGCCGAGCGGATCGACGACACGGCGCTGGACGCCGCCGGCTATCTGCGCGACGACGAGGGCTGCTGGATCCCGGCGGACGCGCCACGGGCCGGCGGGGTCGAGGAACGCGGTGTCGCCGGTGATCCGGGCACCCGGCTGGAGCGGGATCCGCTCGGCCGGGTCACTCGGGTCGAGCACGCCGACGGCACTGTGTCCGAAGTGGACTATCACGCGTGGCGCCGGGAGCACTGGGACGCCTGCGACACCGTGCTGTCCTCGCGCTGGTACGCCGATCGCGGATCCCCCGACCCGCTGACCGACGAGCCCGAGGCGCCCGAACTGCGGGCGGCGTGGCTCGCCGCGCACCACGCCGACACGCCGGCCACGACCCATCTGGGTCCGCTCGGCCGGGAGATGATCGAGGTCGTCGACGCCGACGGCCTCGACCAGTTCACCACCCACACGCGGCTCGACGTCGGCGGCAACGTCCTGGAAGTGCTCGACGCGCGCGGGACGGTCGCACTGACGCGGGTCGTCGACCTGCTGGGCCGTGAGCTGCGGGCGGTGTCGCCGGACTTCGGGGAGCGTCTCACCCTCCCCGACGCCGCCGGCCGGCCGGTGCGGTCGTGGAGCGGTGGCGGCGAGATGGTCGTGCGGACCTTCGACCACACCGGGTCCGCGTGCGAGACCTGGGTTCACGACGGCGCGGGCCGGATGCTGTCCGAGCTGGTCGTGCGGGCCGAGGCGGGTTGCCTGCTGGTGTTCGACCAGGCCGGGATGGCGCGCGTGACGCGCCGCTCGGTCGCGCGCAGGCTGCCGCGCGACCACCGCTCCCCACCCGACTGGAGCCCGCTGGCCGGGCTCGATGCGGCCGCTGCCGAAAGGGTCGCCGAGACCTTGCTGGAGGCCGACGGCTATGAGCTGGAAACGATTCAGGACGGCGACACGCGGCACGTGCGCTGCCCCGACGGGACCCGGGTCACGCGGCGGCTCGACGAGTCGGGGCGGCTGAGCGCGCTCTTCGAGACGCCGCCGGAACACGACCGGCCGGTGCCGGTGATCGCGCACGTCAGGCGTGACCCGGCGGGCCGGGCACTGCTGATCTCCTACGGCGACGGCACGGCGGTCCGGAGGGCCTATGACCCGATCGGGGCGCTGGTCGCCGACGGGCCGGCACGCTACAGCTACGACGCGCTCGGCAGGGTGCTGCGCGCGGAGGGTCCGTCGGGGATCCTCTGCCGCTCCTATGACGCGGTCGGCAATCCACTGTCGACGGTCTACACCGGACCGGACGGCGCCCCGCCCAGGATCGTGCGCTTCCATCACGCCGAGGACCCCGAGACCGGTGAGCCGTTGTCGAACCGGCTGGTGGCGCACAGCACGCCGGCCGACGCCGAGGGCGTGTTCTCGGCGCTGGTCGAGTACGACGAGCGCGGGAACATGACCGAGGTCCCGCATCTGCCGGGCGCCCTGCTGTCCTGGGACCACGCCGGGCGGCTGTGCCGGATCGACTTCGGCGACGGCCGCCGCGCCTTCTACGCCCACGACTCCGGTGGGACGCGGATCCGCGCGGTCGTCGAACATCCCGACGGAACCGTCGACGAACGTGTCCACATCGGAGACTGGACGCTGTCGCGCACCACGCGCGAGGGCGTCGTGGTCGCCGAGGAACGCGCCCTCGACCTGGTCGACGGCGCCGAGCACCTCGGCCGGGTCGACCTGGCCGTCGGCGCCGTCTCCCCCGAAGGCCGCGTGGCCGATCCGGAGACCGGTTTCGAGTTCAGGGGCTGCCGCCTGCTCGCCCCCTGGCTCGGCCGGAACCTCTCCCCCGGCTACGCCCACACCGGTCCGGTCGCCCCCGCCTGGCCACCGGACCGGTGAGCGGGGCGGTCGTCCCCGTGACCGCCCCGCTCCACATCCCCCGAGCTTTTGCGTTGGCCACGCCAACGATTCATAGACTGGAGACATGGACTCCACCGACGACACACCGCCGGCGTCGCTGCGCCGCCTGCCGTCCTGGCTGATCAACCAGGCCGCCGTGCACGCCCAGCGGCTCGTCAACGACCGCCTCGCGACCGCCGGCGCCCGCCGCTACCACTACTCGGTACTCTCGGCCCTGGCCGAGTACGGCGCCATGAGCCAGGCCGCCCTCGGACGCCACTGCCACCTCGACCGCAGCGACGTCGCCGGAGTGGTCGCCGAACTCACCGGCCAGGACCTCATCGACCGCGAGCCCGACCCCGAGGACCGCCGCCGCAACATCGTCACGATCACGCCGGTCGGCGAGCGCTTCCTCGCCGAACTGCGGGAACTGCTCGCCGGGGCGCAGGACGAGCTGCTCGCGCCCCTCGGCGGTGAGGAGCGCGAGCAGCTGACGGCGCTCCTGGAGCGCGTGGTCGGGCACCAGGCGGAGGTGCGGGGGTCGGGGTGGTCCTAGGGCGTCTCACGCCACCCGCGCCGCACGCCGCTCCTCGGCGGCCTTCGCGGCCTTCGCCGCCTTCACGCGGCGGCCGTGCGGGGTCATCCCCCACGGCTTGAGGATCGACAGGGCCAGCATGAACACGTAGGTGCTCAGCGCGACCGTCGGCGCGACGATCAGGTTGACGTCGACGACGGGCGTGCCCGCCGCGGCGAGCGCGGCCTTCTCGCTCAGGCCGGGCGACATGGAGAACGCGACCAGGCCGACGGTGATCATGGTGAGGACGAACTTGACCGCGACCCACTTGTGCCGCAGCAGCCCCCACGGCGTGCCCAGTGAGAGCACGACGCCGCTGATGAGCGTGGCGAGCGCGGCGGGTATGAGCACGTACTCGCCGAAGACGTCCATGGCCCGGTAGGAGAAGGTCACGATGTCGGGTGAGCCGGAGGTGTAGGCGCGCACGCCCAGCGCGAGCAGCCCGACGGTCAGGCCGAGCCATGCGGCGGAGGCGGCGGAGTGGACGACGACCGCGGCGCGGCGGGCTTTCCTGGTCAGCTGCATACCCGCAACCCTCGCGGGAATCGGGCTCGCGGTCGTCGCACGGCGGGAGTAACCACCTCTACGACATTTCGGCTACGGGTGGGCGCGCCGGGCGTACGGGGCCGGTCAGCGGAGCTGGTCGAGCCCTTCGACGGCGATGCGCTCGAAGGTCTTCACGTCGGCCTCGTAGATGGTGCCGGGCACCGGCCAGTGCAGGATGACCTCGGTGACGCCGAGTTCGCGGTAGCGGCCGGCGAAGTCGGCGAAGGCGTCGATGGAGTCCAGCGGCCGCTCGGGGCTCGACGAGGAGTGCAGCAGGACCTTGTGGAGTTCGGCGACGTCGCGGCCGCGCTCCTCGCAGGCGGCGGCGAGGCCGGTCAGCTGCTTCTCGACGACGGCCTGCGCCTCGGCGACGGTCTCATCGCCGGTGGCCTTGGGGTCGCCGTAGGTGATCCAGCCCTGCCCGTACTCGGCGGCCAGGCGCAGTCCGCGCGGGCCGGTGGCCGCGACGTGGAACGGAATGCGCGGCCGCTGCACGCAGCCGGGGATCATCCGCGCGTCGACGGCGGAGTAGAAGGCCCCCTGGAAGGTGGTCGTCTCGCGCGTGAGCAAGGTGTCGGTCAGGGCGAGGAACTCGGCGAAGCGGTCGGCGCGCTCGCGCGGGTTCCACGGCTGCCGGCCGAGCACGGTCGCGTCGAAGCCGGTGCCGCCTGCGCCGATGCCGAGGGTGAGGCGCCCGCCGGAGACGTCGTCGAGGGTCATGAGGTCCTTGGCGAAGGTGACCGGGTGGCGGAAGTTCGGCGAGGCGACCATGGTGCCCAGCCGGATCCGCTCGGTGGCCGAGGCCGCCGCGGTCAGGGTCGGCACGGTGGCGAACCAGGGGCCGTCGACGAAGCTGCGCCAGGAGAGGTGGTCGTAGGTGTAGGCGGTGTGGAAGCCGAGCTCCTCGGCGCGGCGCCAGACCTCGCGACCCTCGGTCCAGCGGTGGATGGGGAGGATGACGGTGCTCAGGCGCATGATCCGACGATACGGAGCGTCCCCGACATGTGGGACGCCTTCATCCCCACGAGTGTGGCTCAGATCACACTGACTCTAGTGTCGAAGACTATTACCCGAAAGTACCGGCGCGGTCACTCGTACGTGCCAAGGCAAAGCGGCAGAGCCGTCCCCGGACAGGCACTCGATGGGGTGAAACCTTTGCGGACCGACATTCCCGACTCGGTGCCCCCGAGCAGTACACATGGAAGATCCTGAATCGTCATGTCGCACTCGCTGTCCCTGTGACCTGCGTTTCCACCGCTTAGGTTGGTGCGGTGCCAAACGCCAGAGACAACGGAACCGGCCCCCGACGGCTCCAGTTCGCCGACAGCGGGAGAGCAAGTCACTCGGCCGCCCCTGCGACGGGCCGCCACCGCGCGGCGACCGGACGCCACCGCGCCTACGACGAACGGTGGTGGACCGTTCCCGCCGAGTACGCCAAGGGCGCCTTCGCCATCGGCGTCGACACCGCGCTCCACCAGCGCCGCCGCCTCGCGCATCTCGCGATCACCGGCGCGGTCGTGGTCGCCGCCACCGGCGTGGTCCACGTCCCCGCCCTCTCGGCGGCCGACTCGGCCCTCAAGACGACCCGGCTGACGGCCGTCCAGGTCGACGAGCTCCTCGACGCCGCCTCCCGCTCGGCCCCGCGCGAGGAGGAGCCGGCGAAGAAGAAGCCGAAGCCCACGAAGGCGGCCGACAGCGCGAAGGACCCCTCCCCGGTCGCGGGTCTGTCGGCCAAGCAGATGAAGAACGCCGTCACCATCGTCCGCGTCGGACAGGAGATGGGGCTGCCCAAGCGCGCCTGGATCATCGCGATCATGACGGCGATGCAGGAGTCGCGGCTGTACAACCTGGCCAGCTACGTCGTGCCGGAGTCCCTGGAGTACCCCCACCAGGGCACCGGCGCCGACCACGACTCGGTCGGGCTGTTCCAGCAGCGCGCCTCGGGCACCTGGGGAAGCGTGGAGGAGATCATGACGCCCAAGACCTCCGCCGAGGCCTTCTACCGGGGACTCAAGGGAGTCGACGGCTGGGAGGACATGGCGCTGACCTACGCCGCGCAGGCCGTGCAGATCTCGGCCTTCCCCGACGCCTACGCCCAGCACGAGTCGCTGGCACGGGAAGTCGTCGGCGCCGCGAGCTGATCCCCTTGACAAAGCGTCAAAGATCATTGACACTTCCTGCGTGCCCGTACCAGAGCAGGAGACGACCGCCTCGGCGGCGCAGTACAAGGCGCTGGCACACCCCTTGCGCCAGCGGCTGCTGTTCACCCTCGACGAACTCGACGAGGCGACGATCAGCCAGCTCGCCGCACAGCTCGGCACGCTCAAGGGCAACGTCGCCCACCACCTGAAGGTCTTGGAGGCGGCCGGACTCGTCGTCGTCTCGCGCACCAATACGGTGCGCGGCGGCACCGAGCGGTACTTCACCCGCACCACCAAACAGATCCACATCCCCCGCGAGACGGTCGACGCCATTCCCGGCGGCGCGGCCGGCATCATCCGGGCCGTCGCCGACGAGATGGCCGAGACCGAGGCGCCGGTGTTCCTCGGCGTCCGCCACGTCCGGCTCACCGCCGCCCAGATCGAGGCGCTGGTCGAGACGCTCCAGCACGTCGCCCATCCCGAGGACCTCCCCGACGCCGGTGCGGGCGAGCGCCGTTACGCCATCGCCCTGACCGTCTTCCCCACCCCGTAGCCCCCGGAGGACATCATCCACCCCGCCCTCAGAGCCGGGGTCGTGCTCACGGCGCTCGTCGCCGTGGCCACGCCCCTGGCCGCCCACGCAACCCCTCCCGTTCCCGCCGAGCCCGGCGCGACGGTGCTGCGCATCGTCGAGTTCACCGACGCGCCCGGCGCCCGCGCGCTGTCGTCCACGATGGACGGTCTCGACGCGAGCGCCGCCCAGCGCGGCCTCTACGTCGAAGAGGTCCGCCGCTACGACACCCTGTTCCCCGGTATGGCCGTGTCCGTGGACGCCGTGCGCGCCGGCGAGCTGGCCTCGCTGCCCGGGGTCTCTGCGGTCTACGAGGTCGACACCTACGCGCCGCCAACCTCCGATACCCTTCCGCCGCTGCCGAAGCAGGCGGAGACGACCCGCGACAACGTCACCGTCACCGACCTGACCGGTGTGCCGAAGGCCCATCGAGACGGCGCGACGGGCGAGGGCGTCACGGTCGGGATCATCGACAGCGGTGTCGCCTACGACCACCCGGCTCTCGGCGGCGGGAACTTCCCCAACGCGAAGGTCACCGGCGGCTACGACGTCGTTGACGGCGACGCCGACCCCTACGACTCCCCCAGCGCCGCCTCGGGCCACGGCACGCACGTGGCGGGCATCATCGCGGGCGACGGGCCGGACATGGTCGGCGTCGCCAAGGACGCCACGATCCACGCCTACCGGGTCTTCGGCGATGCGCGCCCGACCACCGACGACGTGATCCTGGAAGCCCTGGAGCGGGCCGTCGAGGACGGCGTCGACGTGGTCAACCTCAGCCTCGGCCAGGCCCAGTCGAACGTGCGCCAGGACGCACTGCTGCCGAGGGCGCTCGACGCGGTCGCCGCGCACGGCGTCGTGCCGGTCGTGGCGATCGGCAACGGCTTCGCCGGGCCGTTCAAGGCCGGCTCGCCCGGCGTCGCCGGGAACGCCATCACCGTCGGCAGCGTCTACTCCACGCAGTACGCCTACCAGGCCTTCACCACCGGCGACGGCACGAAGGTCCCGTTCAACACCTTCAGCACCGGACCCGCCGCGCCCTCGTCGGGCACGGTGTCCATCCTGGACGGCGGTCAGGTCTGTGCGCCTGCCGCGCCGGGTGCCTTCACCGGCAAATGGGTGCTGTCGTCGGCGGGCTCCTACCCCTGCACGCCGACCAATCTGGTCGCCAACGTCACCGCCGGAGGCGCCCTCGGCGTCCTCTACTTCGACGGCTCCGAGTGGGCCGATCCCGACGCGATCCCGACGGCGAACTTCTGGGGCGTGGCCGGCGAGATCCCGGCCGTGGCGATCAGCCAGAACCAGGCCCGCGCGATCCGGGCCGAGCTCGCGGCCGGCAAGGAGGCGAGCGCGACCTGGGGTTCCTACTGGGGCATCGAGGTCGCCGACGAGTTCAAGGGTCTTCCCGACGCCTCCAGTTCTTGGGGCCCGAGCCACGAACTGGACTACAAGCCCGACCTGGTCGCGCCCGGCGGCTACGTCTTCTCCGCGATCCCGCCTGGCGACGGGTACTACGGCGTGAAGTCGGGGACCTCCATGGCGGCCCCGCACGTGTCGGGAGCCGTCGCGGTGCTGCTCGCCGAGCGCGGCACGATGACCTCGGCGCAGGTCCGCGACCTGCTCCAGTCGACGGCGAGGCCGACCGCGCTCAGCGGCGACCCCGGCGCCGGGCTGCACCAGGTTGCCCAGCAGGGCGCCGGGCTGATCGACCTGCCGGCGGCGCTGGCGGCGAGCACGACGGTGTCCCCGGCGAAACTGCCGCTCGGCGAACTGGAGGGCAGGGCGCTCTCACGGACCGTCGTGCTCACCAACGCCTCCCGGCACGCGACGACCTACCACGTGTCCGCGCAGGACGCCCTCGGCGCCGCCCCGCCTTACACCGCCGAGTACCTCACGGTGAAGGCCGACGCGCGGGTCGAGGTGTCGAAGGACCGGGTCACCGTTCCGCCGCGCAAGTCGGTCAAGGTGACGATCACGGTCCGCCAGCCGCGCGGGGCCGTGGACGGGACGATCTTCGGCGGCTGGGTGACCTTCACACCGAAGCGGGACCACAAGGGACATCCGATTCGGGTGTCGTACATGGGAATCGCCGGAGACTGGCACAAGGTCTCGGCGATCAACCCGACCTTCACCGAGATCAACTCGACACTGGACAATCCGGCGCTGCGCCCGGCTTACTTCAGCTTCGGAAAGAACGAGCCGCTGACGATCACCGACCCGGCGGCGAGCGCCTGGCTGATGCTCTCGCACGGTTTCCCGACGCTTCGGGAACTGCGCATGGAGGTGCTCGACTCGTCGGGCCGCGTCGTCGCCACACCGGTCCGGGAGACCTGGGTCATCCGCAATAGCGGAGCGGGCACCGGAATGGACTTCTACGAGTGGAACACGACCCTCGCCGACGGAACGGCCGCCCCTGACGGCGTCTACCGGCTCCGGCTGGTCTTCGACAAGATCCTCGCCACCGGGGAACCGGAGACCTGGACCTCGCCGGAGATCACCGTCGCGCGCTGAACTCGGCCCGGCGTCGCACCCGCGTGTGCGTCGCCGGGTCATTACGTGATCGACGACCCGCCCGCACCCCCGCCGACAGGCCGTCTATTCAGTGACAGTGGCGAATTCGTACCGAATTGCGGCTTCGACATTCATTTTCAAAGATCGCTGACCTCGCGATCCGTCACCGCCGCACTCCGATCGATGCCGACGCACGAAAGCAAGCCCCCGCGTCCCACTGAATAACCGGAACCCACGGAGATCGGTTTTTCTGGTTGGCTTTCGAGCGCCGCAACAGCGGCGTCATCAAAGGAGCCCCCAATGTTAAAGAAGATGGTGACGGCCGGGACGTCCCTGGCACTCGTCGCCGGCGTGACGGTCGCCCTGACCGCCACGCCAGCAACGGCGGTGGAGACGGCGACCGCCGATCCGCTGTCCCTCGCGGTGGCGGCCGCGGACCGGGCCGTCACGAGCGGACTGGACGAACTGACCCGCGGGACCTTCGAGCAGTACGACCGCCGGCAGGTCATCCCCTGGGTCGACGACCTCTACTCGATCAGCTACGAACGCACCTATCGCGGGCTCCCCGTGGTGGGCGGCGACACGGTCGTCCTCGCCGACGGCGAAGGCCGCGTCCTTGAGGCCAACACGGCCACCAGCACCGCCATCACCGTGTCGACCACGCCCAAGGTCACCGAGGCCAAGGCCGAGTCCACTTCGCGGCGCGAGCTGACCAAGGTGGACGAGGTCGAGGCGCAAAAGCTCGTGGTGCACGTCGAGAACGACAAGCCGAGGCTCGCCTGGGAGACGGTCCTCAGCGGTCGCATCGAGAACGCGCCGAGCCACCTCACGGTCTACGTGGACGCCGCCAACGGCAAGGTCCTCTCGACCAAGGACGACGTCCGCTACGGACAGGGCACCGGTAAGTGGAACGGCCCGAACCCGCTGACGATCACCACCAGCCAGTCCGGCAGTACGTACTACATGCGCGACACGACCCGCTCCGGGCTGTCCTGCGCGCCCTACAACGGCAGCGTCTACTCCGGCCCCGACGACAACTGGGGCAACGGCGTGGGCACCTCCACCGAGACCGGCTGCGTCGACGCACTGTACGGGGCGCAGACCGAGTGGAACATGCTCAGCCAGTGGCTGGGACGCAACGGCCACAACGGGAACAACGGAAGCTGGCCCGTCGAGGTCGGCCTCAACCAGCAGAACGCCTACTGGGACGGCTCCGGCGTCACCATCGGCAAGAACACCGCCGGTGAGTGGATCACCTCGATGGACGTCATCGGCCACGAATACGGCCACGGCATCGACCAGTTCACGCCCGGCGGCGCCGGCCAGCAGGCCGGACTCGGCGAGGCGACCGGCGACATCTTCGGCGCCCTGACCGAGCACTTCGCCAACCAGTCGAGCACCTACGACCCGCCCGACTACCTCGTCGGCGAGGAGATCAACCTCGTCGGCAGCGGCCCGATCCGCAACATGTACCAGCCCTCGCTGGTCAACAACGACCCCAACTGCTACTCCTCGGCCGTTCCCGGCATGGAGACGCACAAGGCGGCCGGGCCCTTCAACCACTGGTTCTACCTGCTCGCCGAGGGCACCGCGCCCGGCGGCGGCAAGCCCAACAGCCCGACCTGCAACAGCTCGACGCTCACCGGCGTCGGCATCCAGACCGCCGGCAAGATCTTCTACGGCGGCATGCTCCTCAAGACCTCGGGCATGACCTACGTGAAGTACCGCACGGCGACCCTCCAGTCGGCCAAGACCCTCGACTCCACCTGCGGTCTGTTCAACAAGACGAAGGCCGCCTGGGACGCCATCACGGTTCCCGCGCAGTCGGCCGACCCGACCTGCACCGGCCAGGGCAACGACTTCTCCATCGCACTGAGCCCGGCCTCGGGCACCGTGCAGCCCGGCAACTCGGTGACCAGCACGGTCAGCACCACCGCCATCGGCACCCCCCAGACGGTCAACCTGACCGCCTCGGTCGCCGGCGGCACCGGTGTGACCGCCGCCGTCAACCCCACCTCGGTGACGGCCGGCGGTTCGGCGACGCTGACGATCACCGCCGCGGCGGGAACGACGGGCACCAGGACCATCACGGTCACCGGTACCGGCCCCACGACCCACACGGCCACCTACAACCTGTCGATCGGCACCACCAACCCCGGCGGCCCGCCGGACGTCAGCGTCGACAACGTCAAGGCCCACCTCCAGCAGTTCCAGACCATCGCGTCCAGCAACGGCGGCAACCGCCGCGCCGGCTCCGCCGGGTACACCGCGTCGGTCAACTACATCAAGCAGAAGCTCCAGGCGGCCGGTTACAACGTGTCCGAGCAGGCCTGCCCGAGCGGTAGCTGCACCTACCCGTCGAACAACCTGATCGCCGAGTGGCCGCAGGGCGACGCCAGTCAGGTGTACATGCTCGGTGCGCACCTCGACGGTGTCGGCGCCGGTCCGGGCATCAACGACAACGCCTCGGGCTCCGCGGCGCTGCTGGAGGTCGCCTTGACCCTGGCGCAGAAGAACCCGTCGCTGTCGAAGCGGATCCGCTTCGCCTGGTGGACCGACGAGGAGCAGGGCCTCAACGGCTCCGAGTACTACGTCAACGCCATCGGCTCCACCGAGCGCGCCAAGATCAAGTCGTACCTGAACTTCGACATGATCGGCTCGACCAACGGCGGCTACTTCATCAACCACGTCAACAGCGCGACGGCCACCCACCTCAAGGCCTACTGGACCTCGCTGGGTCTGGCCCCCGAGGAGAACACCGAGGGCGCCGGCCGCTCCGACGACTACTCCTTCGAGCAGGTCGGCATCCCCACCAGCGGTTACGCCGCCGGCGCGAGTGCCCGCAAGACCTCGGCGCAGGCCCAGAAGTGGGGCGGCACGGCCAACGCGGCCTTCGACCCCTGCTACCACGCCTCGTGCGACTCCTACCCGTCGAACATCAACAGCACGCTGCTCGACCGCGCCTCCGACGGCATCGCCTACTCCATCTGGAAGGCCGCCGTCACCGACACCCCGCCGCCGAACGACTTCTCGATCGGGGTGAACCCGGCCTCGGGTTCGACCGCGCCGGGCGGATCGCTCAACGCGACGGTCAGCACCTCGACCACCAGCGGCAGCGCGCAGACGGTCAACCTGACCTACAGTGCGCCGTCGGGCATCACGGTGTCGTTCAACCCGTCGTCGGTCACCTCCGGCGGCACCTCGGCCGCCACCATCTCGGTGGCCGCAGGAACCGCGGGCGGCACGTACACGGTGACCATCACCGGAAACGGCGCCGTCTCGCACAGCACCACCTACTCCCTGACCGTCACGGGTGGACCGGGCGGATGCACGGGCGCGGGTGACAAGATCACCAACGGCGGCTTCGAGTCCGGCGCGACGCCGTGGACCGGCAGCACCGGCGCCATCGGCGCCTGGGCCTCGCAGGGCCAGCCGGCGCACGGCGGCACCCGTTCGGCCTGGCTCTCGGGCTACGGCTACACCGCGACCGACACCATCAACCAGTCGGTGGCGGTCCCCGCGGGCTGCACCACGTCGTCGCTGTCGTTCTGGATCCACATCGACACCGACGAGAACGAGGCGGTCGTCTACGACCGCTTCACCGCGACCGTCGCCGGCACCGTCGTCAAGACGCTGTCGAACGTCGACGCGGCCAGTGGCTACGTCCAGGTGACGCTGCCGCTGGGCTCCTACGCGGGCCAGTCGGTCACCGTGTCGCTGAAGGGCACCGAGGACGCCTCGCTGCAGACCAGCTTCGTGGTGGACGACGTGACCTTCACGGTCAGCTAGACCGATTGGCACCACGGCGGGGCGCGTCCTTTGTGGACGCGCCCCGCCTCTCTCACTTTCCGAGCCTCGGCCCCAGGAACATCCCGCCCGTGGCGTCCACCAGGTTCCCGGTGATCCAGCCCGCCTCCTCGGAGGCGAGCATCGACACGGCGGCGGCGATGTCCTCGGGCGTTCCCATGCGGTCGAGCGCGGTGGCCTTGGCGGTGCCCTCGACGATCTCGGGGATCTGGAACATGGGGTGCCCGGTGTCGATCGGGCCCGGCGCCACGGTGTTGACGGTGATGCCGCGCCCGCCGGTGGCGTAGGAGTTGGCGAGGTTGCGGCCGAGGGTGTCCAGCGCGCCCTTCGTCATGGCGTAGACGGTCTCGGGCAGGACGATGCGGGTGACGGCCGAGCTGATGTTGATGATCCGCCCGCCGTCGCGCATACCCGGCAGGAGGCGCTGGATCAGGAAGAAGGGCGCCTTGACGTTGACGGCGAAGAGCTTGTCGAAGTGCTCCGGAGTCGCCTCGTCGAGCCCGCTCGCACCGGAGACGGCGGCGTTGTTGACCAGGATGTCGAGGCCGCTGTCGCCGAGTCCGGCTTCCAGGCCCCTCGCCAGGGTCTCGACGTCGCCCTCGACGCCGAACTCGGCGGCGACGGGGAAGGCGCGGCCGCCCTCGGCCCGGATCGCCGCGACGGTCTCGTCCGCGGCGGCGGCATTGGTGCCGTAGTGGACGGCGACCAGGGCCCCGTCGGCGGCGAGGCGAATGGCGATGGCGCGGCCGATGCCCCGCGAGGCTCCGGTGACGAGGGCGGTCTTGCCGGCGAGCTTGCTCATGTCGTTGTCCGTTTCGGTCGTCGTTCGGCTGGTGACCGAAGCCTCGCCGGGACCGCTGACCACTCTCCTACCGTCGGCTTACCGCGCCGAGGCGCCTTTCGCCGCCACCCGAGCCCGCCTGCGCACGCCGGAGCCAGTCTCCGGCGGCACGGCCGCGCCTCCCGAGGCCCCATCGGGCGCGGCGGCCGCCGTGGCACTGCTGGCCGTCCTGATGTCGCGGCTGCTCGGCCCGGCACAGGCCGCGATCCTGCACGGCGACAAGGTGCTCCCCCACCAGGCGGCATGGTTCCTCGGTGCGGCGCTCGACGGACACGTGACCCTCACCGGCTCGCGGAAGTCGCCGGTCATCGAGCGGTCCCAAGGCGGTGGCACCGTCGACGAGCTGACGGCGGCGTCCTCCGGACCCTCTTCGCACGCCGCGGGTCGGTGCATCTGGGGCGGTTCAAGACCTTCGCCGACGCCTGGAAGCTGATCCGCACCGGACTGGAGAAGTGGCGGCGCGACGGCGGCGACGGCCTGTGGTCGCGGGCGGGAACAGTCCTGCGGCGGGTGGCCATGTGGGGCGGCATCCCGGTCGCGGTGGCGGGGACGATCCTCCTGGCCCTCGCGGCGACGGGGGCGGTGGCGGCGGCTCCTGGTGAGGCTCAGCGCCGGGTAGCGCCTACCTCGCCTCCCGCATGGCGGTGACCGCCTCGCTGCGCGACAGTGCGGCGAAGGCGCCGTAGACCTCGGCGTACACGGACTCGCCGAGCGCCTCGCGCACCTTCGACTCCACGGCCGCCTCGCCCCGCCGCCCGACCGGCGCCGGTCCCGCCAGCGCCGTCGCCAGCCCGAGGCGTTCGGCGGCCGTCCGCCACCGGCCGTCCTCGGCGTGCAGCCCCGCCGAGACGCGGGCCGCCTCGGCCAGCGCGGGCAGGAACGCGTGCTCCCGGAGGATCGCCACGGCCTCGTCGAGGCCGCGGTGCGCCTCGGCGGTCCGGCCTTGTTCGGCGTGGTTGCGGGCGAGGCCGATGAGCAGGGCGCCGCGTTCGAGGTCGGCGACGAAGGCCCCGGAGGACATCTCGTCGAGGCCCTGCCGGTAGAAGCGCTCGGCGGCCTCGGGGTCGCCGGTGGTCCTGGCGAGGTCGCCCTGGCCGCGCCGGACTCCGGCGATGACGGCGCTGTTGCCGCTGCGGCGGGCGAAGTCGGCGGCGGCGAGGTACTCGGCGGCGGCACGGCCGGTCTCGCCGTCGGCGGTCCACTCGCGGGCGCGGCGGCAGCGCATGACCGCACTGTCGCCGAGGGCGCCGAGTTCGTCGCAGAGCACGACGGCCTCGTCGAGCATGTCGAGCGCGGCCCGCCGGTCACCGCGCAGGGCCGCCAGGTTCGCGGTCTCGTCGAGGGTCTCGCTGATGCCCCATCGTTCGCCGAGGGCCCGGAAGCCGGCGAGGGCTTCGGCGAAGTGCGCGTCGGCGGGACCGGGCTCGCTCGTGAACGGCAGCAGCAGTCCTCGGCCGAGACCGGCCAGCGACCGCGACCAGGGGTCGTCGGGGAAGGGGTAGTCGTCGAGCGGGGCGTCGAAGGTCTCGCCGTCGGGTCCGTTGGTCATCGCCCAGACGACGGTGGTGAACGGGCGCGTGACCGGTTCGCGGCGCTCGGCCATGATCCGCGCGGCGCGCTGGAAGTCGGCGGGTTCGGCGGCACCGATCGAGGCCGCGGCGGCCACGCACAGGACGAAGGACTCGTCGTCGGTGCCGGGTGGCAGGGCGGCCAGGACGTCGCGGCCGGCGGCGCCGCCTTCGGCGTAGTCGCCGCGCAGCCACCAGTAGGTGGTGAGGGTGGCGATGAGTTCGACGGCGAGCGCGGGTTCGGCGGTGACGGCCCAGCGGACGGCGGCCTGGAGGTCGCCCTCCTCGGCGTTGAGGGCGGCCATGGCGGCGAGCTGGCGGCGGCCGAGGAGTTCGGGTTCGGCGGCGCGGGCGAGGTCGAGGAGGTGGGCGGCGAGTCGGCGCTGGAGTCGGGCGCGTTCGGTGTCGCCGAGCCGTTCGGCGCTGTAGGCGCGGACGGTTTCGAGGAGGCGGGCGCGGCCGTCGGTGAAGCGGACGAGGGACTTGTCGGCGAGGTCGGCGAGGAGTTCTTCGGCGTCGGCGGCCTCGATCCCGGCGAGGTGGGCGACCGCGGCGACGCTCGCGCCGCCGGTGAAGACCGCCAGGCTGGTCATGATGTGCCGTTCCGGCGCGGAGAGGAGTTCCCAGCTCCATTCGACGACGGCCCGCAGGGTCTGGTGGCGGGGCGCGGCGACGCGGTCGCCGCGGGAGAGGAGGCGGAAGCGGTCGCCGAGGCGGTCGGCGATCTCGGCGACGGACAGGACGCGCAGTCTGGCGGCGGCGAGTTCGATGGCCAGCGGGAGCCCGTCGAGGGCGGCGCAGATGCGGCGGACCTCGGCGATGTTGGTCTCGTCGACGGTGAATCCGGCGCGCACGGCGGCGGCCCGGTCGGCGAAGAGGCGAAGGGCGCCCTCGTCGACGGGCAGTGGCTCGACCGGGTAGAGGGCTTCACCGGTGATGCCGAGGGCTTCGCGGCTGGTGGCCAGGACGCGCAGGCCGGGGCAGGCGCCGAGGAGGCGGTGGACGAGGTGGGCGACGCCGTCGACGACGTGCTCGCAGTTGTCGAGGAGGAGCAGGACGTCCTCGCCGGCGAGGGCGGCGGTGAGCTGGGCTACGGGGTCGGCGGGGCCGAGCAGGCCGGCCTGGCGGACGCCGAGAGCGGTCATGAGGGCGCCGGGGAGCTCGTCGGCGGTGGTGAGGGCGGCGAGGTCGACGAAGCAGGCGTCGGTGCCGGTCTCGACGGCCAGGCGCGTCTTGCCGACTCCGCCGGGGCCGGTGAGCGTGACCAGGCGCGCCTCGCGCAGGAGCGCGCCGACCGCGTCGAGTTCGGCGCGGCGGCCGACGAAGCTGGTGAACCGGCCCGGCACCCCGACGCGGGTGTTCGCGGCGGGCCGCGCGCGCAGGATCGCGGTGTGGGTCGCGGTGAGCTCGGCCGAGGGGTCGGCGCCGAGTTCGTCGGCGAGCAGTTCGCGGGTCTCCTCGAACACGCGCAGGGCCTCGGCCTGCCTGCCCTCGGCGGCCAGTGCGCGCATGTGGAGGGCGCGGAGGCGTTCGCGGAGCGGGTCGGCGGCGGTCAGTGTCCCGAGTTCGGCGGCAAGGCCGCCGGTGCGGCCGAGGGCGAGGTCGGCCTCGACGCGGTCCTCGACGGCGGCCAGGCGGGCGCCTTCGAGGCGGGTCGCGTGGGCCTCGGCCTGTGCGGAGGCGTCGACGTCGGCGAGTGCGGGGCCGCGCCACAGGCCGAGCGCCTCGTGGAGGAGGGCGGAGGCGCGGGCGTGGTCGCCGGCCTGGAGGGCGCGGCGGCCTTCGGTGGCGAGGCGGGTGAAGCGCAGCGCGTCGACGTCCTCGGGGTCGACGGCGAGGCGGTAGCCGGCCGGGTGGAACTCGATGGGCGCGCCTCGCAGGCGGCGGCGCAGTCGCGAGACCTGCGACTGGAGCGCGTTGGCCGCCCCCTCGGGCGGCCGGTCGCCGTACAGGCCGTCGAGCAGCCGCTCGGTGGGCACGACGTGGCCGGCGTCGAGGAGGAGCAGGGCCAGGAGCGTGCGCGGACGCGGGCCGCCGACGGCCACGGGTACCCCGTCGCCGTCGCGGGCTTCGAGGGGTCCGAGGAGGGCGTACTGCACGTGGGGAGTGTAGGCGTCGTCGACGGGGACGTGCGGCCGTCGGGGTGGATGCGTCAGCCCAGGACGGAGAACTCGTTGCGGGCCCAGCGCTGGAGGAAGTCCCAGAACTCGTTGGGTTCGCACTCGGCGGGAAGGGGGACGTCCGCGAACGGGGTCCGTCCCGCACGGGTTTCCCGGCGGCGCCCGATGAACGCCCATGCCCCCGGGAGGACGATCCCCACCTGGTGCTCCGCGTGCGCGTCGGCGACGATCTCCATGTACGGCAGGAGGAGCAGGCACCTCTCCCCGGCGTTGATCTTGTCGGCCCGCGGGTGGCCCGACCCGTACTGCTGGTGGGTCTCTCCGTACTTCGCCAGGTCGCGCGTCCACTCCTGCACCGAAAGCCAGGGGGTGGGCAGTTCAAGGAGCGCCCGCGCGAGGTCTCGGGTCACGCGCGGACTCGCGCCTCCGGGAGTGCCCGGGCCGCCTATGTGACCCATGACCACCGGCGGAACGGCGACTCCGCACCTGATCCACCAGCGGTACAGCACATCGGGCGAGACCGGCTCCACGGCTGTCCGGCCGTCGTCGTCCGGGGACGGCAGGAGGCGACGCCACTCGTTCAGCCACGCGCGCGACTCCGGCGTCAGCAGGCCGTCGAACTCGGCGAGCAGCTCGGCGCCGTCCGCGAGGCCTTTGCGGTGCAGCGTGTCGAGCAGCAGCGGGATGAGCGGGTCACGGTCCTCCGCACCGCTCGCGGCGAGTCGGGCGAGGTGACGGTAGACGGGTGCGCGGTTGGTGTCGAGCAGGTGCAGGAGCAGGAGTTCGAGCGGTTCGTCCAGGCCGGTGCCCTCCGGGGTCTGCGCCGTGAAGAAGGGCCGGCGCTCGGCGAACGGGAGGGTGCGGGCCTGGCCCACGACGGCGCCGGTGATCCGTTTGAGAATGCGCGGCGAGAGTTCGAGCTCGCCGCAGGTGAGGCTGAGGAACACGTGCAGGTCGCGGCGCTCGTCACTGCTTCGCAACAGGAGGGAGTCGAGGATGTGGCCGAGGACGATGTCGGCGCCGTTCTCCTGGTTGCGGTCGAGCAGTTGCAGCGCCAGCTGGGTCACGACCGTCCAGCTGCCCTCGGTGATGTGCGGTTCGAGGACGGCCCACACTTCGGCGGGGGTGACGTGGTGCCGGGTCAGGTGCTCGGCGGCGAAGTACTCCAGGAAGGTCCGGTGGGCGAAACCGTAGACGGGTTCCTCCCGGGTCGACCCGACCTCTTCGAGCACCCACGCGCGGCCGGCGCAGTGCCGGAGGAACTCGGCGGCCGTCGCCTCGGCGTCGTCGTGGTCGAACCCCTTGCCGACGAGGTGTTCGATGAGGATCACCATCACCCTGCCGCGGGGCAGCTCCGAGGACTTGCCGCCGGTGAACAGCCGCCATGCCAGCTCCCGGACCGCCCCGCGCACCCTCCCGTGGAGGCTGCGCGGCCCGCCGATCCCGCGCAAGGCGTCCCAGCGCTCGAAGATCAGCTCGGCGCACTTGCGGTAGACCTCCGAGCGGTTGCGGGGGATGTACTGCTCGGCGGAGTACATGGTGCACAGCAGCGAGAGCAGCAGCGGGTTGCCGCGCAGGTCCGGTACGGCGGCGCTCTCCTTGAGGAACGCGGCGGTGAGGCGGGCCCGGTCCTGCGGGCGGAGGGCCTCGTCGAGGCGGAACCAGTTCGCCGCGTAACGCTCGACTCCGGCGACGTCGAGCGGCGCGATGGTCACCTCCTCGAAGAGCTGCGGGGTGAGCGGAGCCTCGCGGTAGCCGATCCGGCGCGAGGTGACGACGATCGGGACCGTCGGGTAGAGGTGCGCGAAGGACTCCACCGAGCGGGCGACCCGCCCGCGCAGGGCGACGTCGGTCAGCTCGTCGAGGCCGTCCAGCAGGACGACGGCATGGCCGTTGAGCAGCAGGTACTCCAGCTCCTCGGGGGCCAGGTCCACGTTGTACACCTCGTGGACGGCGGCCAGGACGTGCTCGGCGAGCAAGCCCGGCCGAGTGCGCACGGCCTCGGAGATGTCGCGCAGGACGACCCGGATCGGGACCCGGGCGGGGTCGGTGGCCAGGTCGTGCGCGATCTTCTCGGTGAGGGTGGACTTGCCGGCGCCGGGGTCACCGAGCACGACGGTCCGGCTCAATGCCGCAGGAGCTCCTCGGTGTCGGTGAACGAGGCCCAGGGCTGCGTGGCCAGTCTCGGTTCGACGTAGAGCTCTCCCCAGGGGACCGTGCGACTCACACCCGTGTGCGGGAGCCGGATCTCGGCGTGGAGCGCGCCGGCCTGGCGGCGCAGCAGGCCGGCCTTGCGGTGGACCGCCGCCAGCGAACCGATCTCGCGGAGCAGCGCGCCGTTGCGGGCGGCGGCCGCGGTGTGGTGGGCGAGGCCGGGATACCCACCGGCGAACACCGTGGTCGGGAGGGTGTGGCGGGCGGCGACGAGCGCGTCCATGACGAGGTCGCGCGTGCGCAGCAAGCGGTCGCCGTCGAGACCCGCGTGCCGCCGGATCCCATGCCACAGTTCGAGCGCGGCCGTCTGGAGCAGCTCCTCCTCGCCCTTGGCGGTCTGGCTCGCCGCCAGCGCGAAGTGGAAGGCGACCTGTTCGAAGTCCGGCGTGTCCAGGTACGCCGCCAGCGCCTCGGCTTCGGGACCGGTCAGCTCGTCGAGCGTCGCCTTGCCGACGGTCGCGGCGACGAGCGGGCGGGTGTCGTCGAGGATCTCGCGACGGCGGACGCCCGATCGCACCTGGGGCACCACCCAGCCCACGACCTTGCCCAGCGCGCGCAATACCGGACCCTCGATGCCCACCACCATCGCAGGTTACGTTCCGCGCGCCCTTGATCGCACCTCCGTCCACCCTGGACGGCTAGGTCAACCGCGCGGCCAGCTCCCGCACCACCGCCACCGTCGCGTCGATGTCCTCCTCGGCCGTCCGCCAGTTGACGATCGCCGGCCGCAGCACGGTCATCCCCTTGTAGACCGAGGTGCCCATGAACACCCGCCCGTCGTCGATGATCGCCTGTCCCAGGCGCTTGTTCAGCTCGTCGAGGCTCGCGGGGCCGGCCCCCTGCGGTGCCAGCCGGAAGCACACGATGTTCAGCGTCACCGGCGCGACCAGCTCCAGCTCGGGCGCGGCCTCCACGGCCTCGCCGAAGCGCAGCGCGAGGTCGAGGTGCCGTTCGACCATCGCCCGGTGGCCCTCGCGCCCATAGGCGCGCAGGGTCGCCCAGATCGGCAGTGCCCGCGCCCTCCTCGACGACTCGGGGCCGAGCTGGTTGTAGTCGACGGCGCTGTCGTCGGTGGGCGCGAGGTATGCCGCGCCCCAGCTGCCGAAGGCCTGCTTGAGCACGCTCGGGTCCTTCACGAACGCGAAGCCGGACTCGTAGGGCACGTTGAGCCACTTGTGGCCGTCGGCGGCGATGGAGTCGGCGCGCTCGATGCCCGCGACCAGGTGCCGCGTGCGCGGAGAGGTCGCGGCGAACAGGCCGAAGGCGCCGTCGACGTGGAGCCAGGCGCCGTAGGCCTCGGCCAGGTCGGCCAGGTCGGCGATGGGGTCGAAGTCACCGGCGTTGACCTCGCCGGCGTTGCCGATGATCACCGCCGGGCCCGACTCGGCGAGCGCCGCCTCCAGCGCCGCCAGGTCGATACGGCCGGCGTCGTCGCGGGTGAGCAGCCGCGCGCTGTCGCGGCCGAGGCCGAGGATCTGCATCGCCTTGCGGCTGCTGACGTGCAGGTAGCCGCTCGACAGCACCGGCATGCGCGGCAGGCCGACCAGGCCGTCGGCGACGACGTCGACGCCATGCTTGTCCGCCCACCAGGCGCGGGCGGCCGCCAGACCGGTGAGGTTGGCGAAGGTCGCCGACGGCGTGAGCACGCCGCCGTGGCCGGCGGGCAGGCCGAAGAGGTCCTTGAGCCAGTCGAGGACGACCGTCTCGGCCCGCGTCGCGAACGGCGAGGCCGCTTCGAGGCCCGCGACCTGGTCGAGCAGGGAGGTGAGCCAGTCGGCGGCCTGCGCGGCGGGCGTCGAGCCGCCGCAGACGAAGTGGAAGAAGCGCGGGCCCGTCGAGCGGGTCGCGGTCGCCGTGCCGACCTCGATGAGCCGGGCGAGCGCGTCGAGGGTCCCGTCGCCGTCCTCGGGCAGCGGGCCGTCGAGCCCGGTGAGGAGTTTCGCGGTGCCGGGCGGCTGGACGGGCGCGTCGGGCAGGGCGGCGAGGTAGGGCGGGGCCGCCTCGGCGACCAGGCGCAGGGCGGCGGGACCGTGGTGGGCTTCGGCGCGGGGATCGCTCATGGGGGTAGAAGATCACGGCGGGCGGGGGCGCGGAAGGCCAAAGAGGTCGGAAGTGGCGGGTAGGTTCGGTGCCTCCGAGGAGAGGATCATGCGATGGGCGCGTCATCGCGCCGGACGACATCGCGAACTACCACGCGATCCGCCCTCTCACCAACGGCGAGCTCGCCTCCGTCCGCATCCATCACCCCGCCGAGGTCACCCTCGACGAGCTGCGCGCCCTCGAAACCCTCGCGACCGTGCGCGCCTGCGGCCGCGTCGCCGTCGTCCACGACGACGCAGGCACGCCCTCGCACCTCTACTTCTTCGGCCACTCCGGCGACTGACCTACCCCAGCACCCCTTCCCCCACCCATCCGTCTTCCCCGCATCCCGGGGGAATCGCGAACACCGCCGACCCGATCGGCGTCACCCACTTGTTGAGCAGGTCCCCGTCGGACAGGGCCTGCTGGATCGGCGTGAACTGCCGTTCGACGTCGGCCTGGTAGGAGGCGAAGATCAGCCCGGTGTCGGGCTCGCCGTCGGCGGCGGGGCCCTCGTCGTAGTTGTAGGGGCGGCGCAGGATCCGCCGGTCGTCGGTGCCCACGTGGGCGATGCGGATGTGCGAGGCGGTGTGGATCACGGGGATGCCGAGGGCGTCGCGGGCGGCGAAGTCGGGCGCGTCGTGCTCGGCGGTGCCCGTGAGGGGCGCGCCGGTGTCGAGGCGGCGCCCGATCGACATCTCGCGCACCGAGCGGTCGGCGGCCGCCCAGGTGTCGAGTTCGGCGCGGATGCGCCGCACGACGAGCGTCGTCGACCCGTCGGGCCGCCACACGGCCGTGTCGAAGGCGGGCGTCCCGGCGACGGGGTTGGCCGTGCCGTCGAGCTGCCCGAGCACATTGCGCTGCGTGCCGACGGCTCCCGGTCCGCCGCGGAACCCGCGCTGGGTCCAGCGCACCGACGCGAAGGCGCGCGCGTCCTTGACCAGCATGCGGCGGGCGTGGGCGGCGGTGAGCGCGTCGTCGGCGCAGACCTGCACCAGCAGGTCCCCGCCCGACCAGCGCGGTTCGAGCCGGTCGACGGCGAAGGCGGGCAGCTCGGCGACCGGCGAATCCAGCCCGGCCGCCGCGTAGAGGCCGGGCCCGAAGCCGAAGGTCACGGTCAGGCGCGCCGGGGAGGCCGCCAGTTCGGGCTCGGTGTCGGCGAGGGCCGCCGCGCCCCGGGTGAGGCGGGCGGCGTCGTCGCTGAGCAGGCGCATGAGCCTGGCGAGAGCGGCGCGGTCGACCTCCGGTTCGAGCTCGAAGGCGCAGAACAGGCCGTGCGCCTGCGGCTCGGTCGCGACTCCGGCCTGCCGGGCGCCGTGGAAGGGCTCGACGGCGACCGGAGGGACGGCGGCCGGGGCGGGCGCCGAGTCCACAAGGGACAACGCTGCGACGGCCCCCGCCGCGGCCGATCCGACGCCGGCCGCGCCGCCGAGGAGGAGTCCCCGGCGGCTGACCGTCGCCATCAGTGGCCCATGCCGGGGTCGTAGCTCTCGTCGGCCCCGGCGAAGTCCTTCACGATCGCGGTGAACACCACCGCGCTCCCGTCGGACAGGGCGAGGGTCACGGTCACGTCGTCGCCGGGCGCGAGCGTCCGTGCGAGATCCATGAGCATGATGTGGTCGCCCCCCGGAGCGAGCGGGTGCTCCGCGCCGGCCGCGACGGCGAAGCCGCCCTCCTTGGGGCGCATGAGCGCCTCGCCGTTCTCGGTGACGACCTCGTGCAGTTCGAGCGGGGAGATCTCGGCGGTCGCCGAGACCACGGTCAGGTCGGCGGTGCTGTGGTTGACGAGCGTCCCGAAGATCGCCGACATGCCCCTCTCGGCCGCCTTCGCCCACGGGTCGGTGACCGTGATGGTCGCCTTCTCGGCAGGGGCGTCCTCGGCGGCGGCGTCCTTACCGCAGCCGGTGAGAGCCGCGAGGCCGAGCAGGAGGAGGCCGGTGACGGCGGCGAGGCCGCGGTTGATTCTCATGCGGGAACGGTCGAATGTGGACCGGCCGGGGTTCCCGCCTGTCGATCACGTGACAGGCGGGAACCTTTCGCCGGATCAGGACGACAGGACCGCGCGCAGCCGGTCGTAGGTCGGCGCGAGTTCGCGAAGACCTGCGGCGACGGCGTCGTCGTCGCGCTTGACGGCGGGGTACTGGAGCGCCCCCACCAGCCGCGCCTGCTCGCGCAGGATCGACGAGGCCTCGGCCAGGTCGAGGCGGGCGAGGCAGGTCGCGGCGTCGTCGAGCCGCCGGGCGCCGACCCGGATCGCGAAGTGCTCCAGGTGGCCGCGCAGACCCTCGTCGGGACCGGCCGCCCAGACCACCGCGAGCGCTTCGGCGGCCTCGCCGTTGCCGAGCGTGCCGGGCGGGACGGGCACGTCGTCGCGCAGGTGGAGCCAGGAGGTCGCGGTGGCCAGCCCGGCGCGCAGGGCCTCGACCTCGCCGACCTCGCCGAGGCGGGCGAAGTCGGTGCGCAGGGTGTACGGGTCCCCGTAGGCGACGGTCTCCTTGGCCCAGGCGGTCATGAAGTCGGCCAGCGGGAGGGTCGCGTACGGGAATCCCTGCGGGTCGTGCATGAGCACGGTGTCGTCGTCGACGGCGAGGACCACGACGTAGTGGTCGGCGCCGATCGGTCCGGTCATGCCCGGCTGGTGGTGGAGGTGCCCCATCTCGACCGGCCCGACCCACACCGGGCCCTTCGCGACGGCTTCGCGCAGCCGGGCCAGCGCGTCGGCGGCCTCGCCGCCGCTGGTGACCGTCGAGGTCCAGCCGAGCGAGGACAAGACGTTGTCGAAGCCCTCGCTCGGGTCCCAGCCGTAGGGGTCGAAGAAGGGGAGTTTCCCGGCCAGGAGCTGCATGCCGAAGGGTCCGCCGGTGAGGGTCTCGATGACGGCGGTGGGGGGTGCGTGCTCGCCCATGAGCATCGCGAAGGAGTTGGAATAGCAGTAGGGGCCGGAGCCCACGTAGGGGATGTGCACGGGGTTTCCTTTCAGGGACTGGTGATGGGGTAGACGACGTCGAAGCGCGCGGCCGTGCCGGGCCAGGCCTCGAAGCACGTGTCGGCGCACTCGACGCCGGGACGGTCGTCGATCCAGGTCTCGACGGCGTCGTAGAGGCGCAGCACGAGCGGGAAGTCCTCGTGGTCGGCCGGGGCCGGCAGGTAGGCCTCGCGCTGGGCCGGGGACAGCCGGATGCGCAGGTCCTCGGTCGGTTCGACGCTGCCCTCGTAGGCGACGGCGACTTCGACGAGGCCTTCGCTGTCGGGGGTGACGAGGTCGTGGAAGTAGACGCGGGTCGATCCGTCGCCGGGCAGGCCGGCGGCTCGCAGGTGCGCGCGGATCTGCCCGGCGGCCTCGGCGACGAACTCGTCGAGGACGTCGGTGAGCAGCAGCCGCTGGCGGCTGAGCAGTTTCACCGCCGGGGCCGACCGCACCCGCACCGCCTCCACCAGCGCCGGGGACTCCGCGCCGTTGCGGCCGATCGCGTCGACGAGAGCGGCGTAGCGGCCGACCTCCTCCTGCTTGGCACGCAGCCAGGCCCGCAGCTCCGACTCCCGTGCCGCCGGCGTGAGCTCCAGCAGCAGCGCGATCCGCGCCAGCGGCAGGTCGAGCCGCCGCAGCCGCGCGATCAGCCGCGCCCGGTGCACCTGCGCCGGGTGGTAGTAGCGGTAACCCGTCGACGGGTCGACGTGCGCGGGCACGAGCAGACCCTGCTCGGCGTAGAGGCGCAGGGCCTTCGGGGACAGTCGGGTCGCGGCGCCGAAACGGCCCGCGAGCAGGTACGGCTCGTGCATGACCACAGTCTGCGGTCCGCCCTTGGGGCGAGGTCAAACTTCGGCCGGATGCCCATGCGAGGATCCTTCGATGACCACCCCGCCGGTACCGAAACCGGGTCTCCACGACATGTCCTTCGACGAGTTCCAGGCGCGCTACGGCCCCTGGCGCTCGCCCGATCCGGTGGAGGTCGCCGAGCTGCTCGCCGAGGCGGCCTTCCCGTGGTGGATCGCCGGCGGATGGGCGCTGGACGCCGCTTCGGGGGTGTCGCGCTTCCACGAGGACGTGGACCTGGTGATCTTGTCGCGCGACCTGCCGGCCTTCCGCGAGTTCTTCGCCGGCAAGCACCTGTGGACGCCCTACCGGCAGGCGCTGGAGCCGCTGTGGCCCGGCGCGGAGTTCCCCGAGGGCCGCGAGCAGATCTGGGTGCGCGACGACGCGTACTCGCCGTGGACGCTCGACGTCCTGCTCACGCCGGCCGTCGACGAGCGGATCCTGTTCAAGCGCGACCACGCCATCGGCATGTCCTTCGACGAGGCGACGTTCACCGGCGCCGACGGGGTCCGCTACATCTCCCCGGTGCTGGCCCTGCTGTACAAGGCGCGACTGGGCAGGGACAAGGACGACACCGACTTCGCCGCGGTGCTGCCCCGCCTGGACGCCGCGGCGAGGGCCTGGCTCGCCGACGCGCTGGACCGGCACCTGCCGGAGCACAAGTGGCGGGAGCGGCTGCGTTAGCGACATCCCCACCGGTCGCCGGTTCTCCGTACCATGATCGCCATGCAGCCCCCTCCGTACGCACATCCCTACGACCCGCGGGGTTTTGCCCCTGCCCCACCGCAGCGGCCGGCGCAGCTGGTCATCGCGGCGACGCTGGTCGCCATGTGCGGGGCGGTCGTGTTCGGTCTGACCGGCGCGGTCTTGTGGCACGCGGTGAACTACGAGTGGGAGCTGCTGGCCGAACTGCCGCTGCTGGTCTTGATCCCCGGGCTCGTCTGGATGGGCTACCTGGTGCCGGCGCTGCTGCGGGGGCGCCGCTGGTCGCGGATGGCGACGGCCGTGACCGTCCCGATCCAGATCCCCTTCTACGTGCTGTTCGCGCTGATCATGGGGTCGATGCTCACCGACTCGGGCAGGGCCGGCAGCCCGAAGACGACGATGCGCGAGACGGTGCTGGTGCTGTGCCTGGTCGGGATCCCGGTGGCCGCGGTGGCGCCGCTGTTCCTCATCGGGAACAACGTGCGCGCGTACGTTCAGCGGCCGCAGTGAGGATGCCCCAGACCTCCCGGTCCGGGGCACCCTCCGCGCCTACGCGGCCGGCACGATCGCGGCCCGGGCGACCGTCCGCCCCTTGCGGACCAGCAGCGCCGAGGCCGCCAGCATCAGCCCGGCCACCAGCCACGCCACCGGCGTGGAGGTAGCCGCGACCAGGATCGGCAGCCCGACCACGCCGAGCGACCCGCCCGCCTGCATCGCCAGGGACTGGATCGACACGACAGTCGCCCGCTCGCTCGCCGCGACCTCGTGGTGCACCAGCTCCGACCGCAGCGGACCGGTCACACCGAGACCGAAGAACATCAGCGCGTAGCCCGAACCGGTCCCGACCAGCCCCGCCACCCCGTCGAGGCCACCGGTCGCGGCCAGCACCAGCAGTCCACCGCCCCCGATGACCGCGCCGACACCGGCGGCGCGCGCCGAGGTGCCGACCCACTGGGCCAGCCGGCTCGCCATGCCCGAACCGAGCGCGTTGGCGACGAAGCCGACCATGGTGATCACGCCGTACCCGCTCGCCGCGGCCGCCTCGCCGCCGAGGAGGTCGGCCATCCGGCCCGGCGTCAGCAGCTCCACCGAGTCCAGCGCGATCCCGACGATGGCCATGCACGCCAGCACCTGGGCGATGATCTTGTTGCGGACGCCGAGCTTGAGGCCGGTGACGATCGTGCCGGGCACCGCCCGGAACAGCTCGCCGAACTTCGGCCGCGCGGTCTCGCGGGCCGGTTCGGGCATGCCCAGCAGCGCGATGAGCAGCAGTCCCCCATAACCGAGGGCGCCCAGCAGGATCGGCACCGACAGCGCCGGGATCGGGGAGCCGTCCGGCACGACCAGCGGGAGCACACCGCCCAGGACGGTGCCTGCGCCGAGGGTGATCGACCCGGCGGCCGAGCCGAGGGAGAGCCCCTTGCGGATGTCGCCCTCCCGGTCGACGGAGTGCACCGCATCGACGTACCAAGCTTCGGCCGGCCCCGACGACAGCGCGCGGGCCACCCCGCGGATCGCGGTGATCGCCACGAATTCCCAGGCCGAACCGGCGAAGGCCATCCACAGCAGCCCCGCCATGCCCAGGGCCGCCGACGCCGCCAGGACGCCCCTGCGGCCGATCACGTCGGCGAGCCCGCCGGTCGGCAGCTCCAGACCGGTGACCACGAGGCCGTGCACGAGGAAGACCAGGCCGATCGTGGCGAGGTCGAGGCCCTTGGAACTCATCTGCAGCACCATCACGGGGATCACCAGGCTGGTGCCGAGCCAGCCGAAGGCGCAGACGGCGACGTAGCGGCGGCGGAGTGCGGTCAGGTCCATAAGTGACATTTCGGGTCTCCAAGGGGCGTTGAAGGGCGGCGTCGTGCGCACGCGGGTGGGCCGCGTGTACGGGTGTCGTTGTGGGGTCTAGTCCTCGGCGACCGGGATGGCGGCGATGAAGATGCGCACCATCTCGGTGCCCGAAGCCGTCGCATCACGGGCGCTGTACTCGTGCACGAGCGCCATGAGCCGGTCGCGGATCTCCTTGACCGACTCGGGAGTCAGGCGGGCGGCGTGGTCACCGTGCCCGGCGACCTCGGTCCACTCGTCGCTCCACCGCTCGCCGCGTTGGGCCTCGAAGGTCTCGGTCGCCTCCACGACGTTGCCGAGCTGGCGCTGGCGCATCGCGCGGACGGCCTCGCCGAGTTCGGGGTTCTTCAGCGCCTCGGCGTTGCTCCAGCCGGTGTAGTGGTGCAGGGCCCGCCACCGCTTGTCGCGCGCGTTGGGCTGCTCGGGGTCCAGCTCGATGAAGCCGTGCTTCTCCAGCAGGCGCAGGTGGTAGCTGGTGGTGCCGGAGCTCTCCCCGAAGCGGCGGCCGAGTTCCGAGGCGGTGGCCGGGCCGTCGGTCCGCAGCGAGCCGAGCATCCGCGCGCGCAGCGGGTGCGTGACCGCGCGGAGCTCGGCGGCGTCGCTGACCTGTTTGACGGTGGGTTTCTCCATACCCCCGAAAGTACACCGCAGAGAAAGTTCTGCAAAGACTTTTCTGCAAAATTCTCTCTGCAATGTCGCCTCGGCCGTTTCATCAAGACCCCGTCAAGATCCGTCACGGCCGCGTAGCGAAGCCGTCAGTCCCCCTGTACGCAGGCACGTCGCCGAAGTTCACTCGCAGACGCGCCCCCAATCGGGCGCACCGACACCCCTCGTAGGAGTAGGCGCATGCCCGACCTCGTGTACCTGGCCATCACCGCCGTGGGCTTCATCGCCCTGGCGCTCGTGGTGAAGGCGGTGGAGAAGCTGTGAGCGCCGTCAACGTCGTCGGCGGGATCGTCGCCCTCGGCCTCGCCGCGTTCTGCGTCGCGGCCCTCATCTGGCCGGAGAAGTTCTGATGAGCGCGACCGCCGCCGGCGTCATCTTCATCCTCGCCCTCGTCGCGTGCCTCGTCGCGGCCTACAAGCCCCTCGGCGACCACATCTACCGCACGGTCACCCGCAAGGAGCACCGCGCGATCGAGCGCGCCGTCTACAAGCTCGTCGGCGTCAGGTCCGACGTCGAGCAGACCTGGGGCGGCTACGCCCGCAGCGTCCTGGCCTTCTCGGCCCTGTCGATCTTCTTCCTCTACGGACTCCAGCGCCTCCAGGAGCACCTGCCCTGGAGCAACGACATGGCCGGCGTCCCGGCCGCCCTGGCCTGGAACACCGCCGTCAGCTTCACCGCCAACACCAACTGGCAGGCGTACTCCGGCGAGGCGACCATGGGCCACCTCGTCCAGATGGCCGGACTCGCGGTGCAGAACTTCGTGTCGGCGGCCGTCGGCATCGCCGTGGCCGTGGTCCTCGTGCGCGGCTTCGCCCGCAAGCTCAGCGACCGGCTCGGGAACTTCTGGGTGGACCTCACCCGCATCACCATCTGGGTCCTCCTGCCGATCGCGGTCATCGCGTCGGTCGCGCTGATCGTCGGCGGCGCCGTGCAGAACCTCGACGCGGGCACCGCCGCCGACACCCTCAACGGCGCCGGGCAGACCGTCACCGGCGGCCCCGTGGCCAGCCAGGAGGTCATCAAGGAACTGGGCACCAACGGCGGCGGCTTCTACAACGCCAACAGCGCCCACCCGTTCGAGAACCCCACCTCGTGGACGAACTTCATCGAGCTGTTCCTGATCCTGTGCATCCCCTTCTCGATGCCGCGCGTCTTCGGCCGCCTCGTCGGCGACAAGCGGCAGGGCCTGGCCATCGCCGCCGTCATGGGCGTCATGGCGCTGATCAGCCTCACGCTGATCTTCGGCTTCGAGAACTGGGCCGACGGCACCGTCCCGGCCGCCGTCAGCGCCGCCATGGAGGGCAAGGAGGTCCGCTTCGGGATCCCCAACTCCGCGACCTTCGGCGCCGTCACCACCCTGACCTCGACCGGAGCGGTGAACTCCTTCCACGACTCCTACACCGCCATGGGCGGGGGCATGACCATGCTCAACATGATGCTCGGCGAGGTCGCGCCCGGCGGCGTCGGCGCGGGCCTCTACGGCATGCTCGTCCTCGCCGTGATCACGGTGTTCATCGCCGGGCTCATGGTCGGGCGCACCCCGGAGTACCTCGGCAAGAAGATCTCGGCCCGCGAGATCAAGATCGCCGCGATGTACTTCCTGGTCACCCCGGCACTGGTGCTCATCGGCACGGCCACGTCCATGTCGTTCCCCGCCAACCGGACCTCCATGCAGGAGGCGGGCCCCCACGGCCTGTCGGAGATGCTCTACGCCTTCACCTCGGCCAGCAACAACAACGGCTCGGCCTTCGGCGGGTTCAACGGGAACACCGACTGGTACAACACCGCCCTCGGGCTGTGCATGCTCTTCGGCCGCTTCCTGCCGATCATCCTCGTGCTCGCCCTCGCCGGCTCGCTGGCGAAACAGCGCCTCACCCCGGCCTCGGCGGGCACACTCCCGACGCACAAACCCCTGTTCGTCGGGATGGTCGTGTTCACGACCCTGATCCTGGTCGCCCTGACCTTCCTGCCCGTACTGGCGCTCGGCCCGATCGCCGAAGCACTCTCTTGAGGACTCCCCCGATGTCTAACCTGGCAACGGTCGCGCCGAAGACCCGCAACGGGCTGCTCGACCCCGCACAGTGGCTCAAGTCCACTCCCGACGCGCTGCGCAAGCTCGACCCCAGAACCCTGTGGCGCAACCCGGTCATGTTCATCGTCGAGGTCGGCGCGGTGTTCACCACCGCCCTGGCCGTACTCGACCCCGGTTCCTTCGCCTGGATCATCACCGTCTGGCTGTGGCTGACGGTCCTGTTCGCCAACGCCGCCGAGGCCATCGCCGAAGGACGCGGCAAGGCCCAGGCCGACAGCCTCCGCAAGGCCAAGACCGAGACCGTCGCCTACCGGCTGACGGTCCAGAAGGCCGCCATCACCTCGCCCGACGCCGAGGTCACCGAGGTCGCCGCCCCCACCCTCAAGCCCGGCGACCTGGTCCTGGTCAAGGCGGGGCAGGTCATCCCCGGCGACGGCGACGTCGTGACCGGCATCGCCAGCGTCGACGAGTCGGCCATCACCGGCGAGTCCGCGCCGGTGATCCGCGAGTCCGGCGGCGACCGCTCGGCCGTCATGGGCGGCACGAAGGTCCTCTCCGACTGGGTCGTCGTCAAGATCACCCAGAAGCCCGGAGAGAGCTTCCTGGACCGGATGATCGCACTGGTCGAGGGCGCCAACCGGCGCAAGACCCCCAACGAGATCGCGCTGAACATCCTCCTGGCCGCGATGACGATCATCTTCCTGATGGCCGTGGTCACCATGCAGCCACTGGCGATCTTCTCCAAGGACTACATGGCGGCCGCGCCCGACAGCGCCGTGCTCAACGGCGACGGCGTCACCGGAATCGTGCTGATCTCGCTGCTGGTGTGCCTCATCCCCACCACGATCGGCGCGCTGCTGTCGGCGATCGGCATCGCGGGCATGGACCGCCTCGTCCAGCGCAACGTGCTGGCCATGTCGGGCCGGGCCGTCGAGGCCGCCGGCGACGTCGACACGCTCCTGCTCGACAAGACCGGCACGGTCACCTACGGCAACCGGCGGGCGAGCGAGTTCCTGTCGGTGGCCGGCGTCGGCGGTCCGCGCCTGGCCGACGCCGCGCAGCTGTCCAGCCTCGCCGACGAGACGCCCGAGGGGCGCTCGATCGTCGTCTTCGCCAAGGAGGCCTACGGCCTGCGCGAGCGCTCGCCCGGCGAGCTGTCGCACGCGACCTGGGTGGAGTTCACGGCCACGACCCGCATGAGCGGCGTCGACCTGGCCGAGGAGTCCGGCGCGCACCGGATCCGCAAGGGCGCGACCGGCTCGGTCATCGCCTGGGTCAGGGACAACGGCGGAACCTCCGACGGCCGGGTGCAGGAGCTGGTCGACAAGATCTCCAAGGCCGGCGGCACGCCGCTGCTGGTCGCCGAGCACAAGGAGGGCCGACCCGCCGAGGTCCTCGGGGTCGTCTACCTCAAGGACGTTGTCAAGGAGGGCATGGCCGAGCGCTTCGCGAAGCTGCGCGAGATGGGCATCCGCACGGTGATGATCACCGGCGACAACCCGCTGACCGCCGCCGCGATCGCCAAGGAGGCCGGCGTCGACGACTTCCTCGCCGAAGCCACTCCCGAGGACAAGCTCGCCCTGATCAAGCGCGAGCAGGAGGGCGGGCGGCTGGTCGCGATGACCGGCGACGGCACCAACGACGCCCCCGCGCTCGCGCAGGCCGACGTCGGCGTGGCGATGAACACCGGCACGTCGGCGGCCAAGGAGGCCGGGAACATGGTCGACCTCGACTCCGACCCGACCAAGCTCATCGAGATCGTGGCCATCGGCAAGCAGTTGCTGATGACCCGGGGCGCGCTGACGACGTTCTCGGTCGCCAACGACATCGCGAAGTACTTCGCGATCATCCCGGCGATCTTCGCCGCGGTCTACCCGGGCCTCGACGCGCTGAACATCATGCGCCTGGCCAGCCCGGAGTCGGCGATCATCTCGGCGGTGATCTTCAACGCGATCATCATCGTCCTGCTGGTGCCGCTGGCGCTCAAGGGCGTCGCCTACCGGCCGGGTGACGCGTCGTCGCTGCTGCGGCGCAACCTGCTGATCTACGGCCTGGGCGGCATCGTGGCGCCCTTTGCCGGGATCAAGCTGATCGACCTGCTCGTCTCTCTCATCCCCGGGATCGCGTGATGCTGCATCGACTTCGTCTACCTGGCTGGATCTCCTCGCACCTGGCGGCCTTGCGCGCCATGCTCGTCTTCACCGTCCTGCTCGGCCTCGCCTACCCACTGCTCATGGTGGCGGTCGGACAGATCCCCGGGCTCAAGGACAAGGCCGACGGCTCGCTCATCGAGCGGGACGGCACGGTCGTCGGGTCGAGCCTGCTCGGCCAGGCCTTCACCGACGCCGACGGCAACCCGATCGTGCGGTACTTCCAGTCGCGCCCGTCGGCGGCCGGCGACGGCTACGACCCGCTGGCCAGCTCGGCGAGCAACCTCGGGCCGGAGAGCGTCGTCGACACGATCGCCGACCCGGCCGACCCGGAGAGCGGCGTCACGAGCCTGCTCACCGACGTCTGCTCACGCAGCCTCGCCATCGGCGAGCTCGAAGGCGTCGACGGTTCGCGGCCGTACTGCACGCCGGGCGGTGTCGGCGCGGTCCTCGGGGTCTTCTACTCCGAGGGCCTGACCGGCGACGTCACCCGCGTGGTCAGCCTCAACGAGGACTGCGCGACCACGCCGGTGCCGTTCACGGCGACCTTCGAGGGCGTCGCGGTCGAGTGCGCCGAGTTCGGCGGCGACTACGCCGAGGCGATCCTGACGCCGGTGAGGGGCGACGCCCCCGACCACCCGGCCGTGCCCGCCGACGCGGTGACGGCCGGCGCCAGCGGCCTCGACCCGCACATCTCCCCCGCCTACGCCGAACTCCAGGTCCCGCGGATCGCGCGGGAACGCGGCACCGACGAGGCGACCGTGCGCGACCTGGTCGCCGAGCACACCACCGGCCGCTTCCTCGGCTTCATGGGCGAGCCCGCGGTGAACGTCCTGGAGCTCAACCTGGCGCTCGACGAGAAGTTCGGCGAGTAACCCACCCGACACCCCGCACAACCGCACGCGGCCCCGAGAGTGGACGGAGGACGATGATGGGCATGGCTCGTGGTCAACTACGGATCTACCTCGGGGCCGCGCCCGGCGTCGGTAAGACCTTCGCGGCCCTGGAGGAGGCGCGCAGGCGGGCCGGGCGGGGCACCGACGTGGTCGTCGGCTTCGTCGAGACGCACGGGCGTGCGGCGACCGCGGCGCTGGTCGAGGGGCTCACGGTGCTCCCGCGCAAGACCGTCGAGTACCGGGGCGTGGAGTTCACCGAGTTCGACCTCGACGCGGCACTGGCCCGCGCGCCGCAGGTCGTGCTGGTCGACGAGCTGGCGCACACCAACGTCCCCGGCAGCGGCAACGAGAAGCGCTGGCAGGACGTCGACCGGCTCCTCGACGCCGGGATCGACGTGCTGTCGACGGTCAACGTGCAGCACCTGGAGTCGCTCAACGACGTGGTCGCGCAGATCACCGGCGTGCCGCAGCAGGAGACGGTCCCCGACGAGGTGGTCCGGCGCGCCGACCAGGTCGAGCTGGTCGACATGACGCCCGAGGCCCTGCGCCGGCGCATGACGCACGGCAACGTCTACCCGCCGGAGAAGATCGACGCGGCCCTGTCGAACTACTTCCGGATCGGCAACCTCACCGCACTGCGCGAGATCGCCCTGCTGTGGCTGGCCGACAAGGTCGAGGAACAGCTGGCGAAGTACCGCCGGGACCAGCACATCGAGGACACGTGGGAGTCACGCGAGCGGGTCGTGGTGGCCCTGTCGGGCGGGCCGGAGGGGGACACGCTCATCCGGCGTGCCGCGCGGATCGCCGTGCGGTCGGGCGCCGACCTGCGCGCGGTCTACGTCGCCGGCGGCGACGGCCTTGCCGGGACCGGCAGCACCCGGCACCTGGCGCGCCAGCGGCTGCTCATCGAGAGCCTCGGCGGGACGTACCACCAGGTCATCGGCAACGACATCCCGCAGGCGATGCTGGACTTCGCGCGCGGTGTGAACGCCACGCAGCTGGTCCTGGGCGCCTCCCGGCGGGGCCGCTTCGCGCAGATCTTCTCGCGCGGTGTCGGCACGACGGTGACGGCCGCGTCGGGCACGATCGACGTACACCTCGTCACGCACGAGGAGGTCGGCAGCGGGCGCAGGCGATCGGCGGCGCAGACGGCGCTGTCGAGCAGGCGGCAGGTGCTCGGCTACGTGCTGGCGCTGGCGGGGATGCCCGCGCTGACGGCGGCGCTGCTGCCGTTTCGCGGCGAGCTGTCGCTGACCAGCGACGTGCTCATCTTCCTCAGCGCGACGCTGCTGATCGCCCTCGTCGGCGGGTTCTGGCCGGCGTTGATCGCCGCCGTCGGCGGGTTCACCCTCCTCGACTTCTTCTTCGTGGCGCCGCTGGGGACCTTCACCATCGCCACCCGCGAGCACATCTTCGCGCTGAGCGTGTTCGTGCTGATGGCGTTGATGGTGGCGACGATCGTCGGGATATCGGCGCGGCGGACGGTACAGGCGACGCAGGCGCGCGCCGAGGCGCAGACGCTGGCGACGCTGGCCGGTTCGGTGCTGCGCGGCGGCGACCCGCTGCGCGCGCTGCTCCAGCAGGTGCGCGAGGCCTTCCAGCTGTCGTCGGTGACGCTGCTGGAGCGCGGCGAGGAGGGCGTCGGGCCGGACGAGCGCAACGACCCCGGCGACTGGCACGTCGTGGCCAGCGAGGGCGAGCCGTGCGGGAGCCCCGGCGCGGCCGAGACCGACATCCCCGTCGGCGACGACCTGTCGCTGGCCTTGTGCGGCCGCACGCTCCCGGCCGCCGACCGGCGCATCGTCGAGGCCTTCGCCGTGCAGGCGGCCGTGGCGCTGCGGCAGGAGCGGCTGTCGGCGCAGGCGGCGGCCGTGCGGCCGCTGGCCGACGCCGACCGGATGCGCACGGCGCTGCTGGCGGCCGTGTCGCACGACCTGCGGACTCCCCTGGCGTCGGCGAAGGCGGCCGTCGCGGGGCTGCGCGGGAGCGGGGCGGTGTTCAGCGAGACCGAGCGCGAGGAGCTGCTGGCCACCGCCGACGAGTCGCTCGACCGGCTCGGCCGGCTGGTGGCGAACCTGCTCGACATGAGCCGCCTCCAGGCCGGCGTGCTCGGGTCGCTGCCGGTGCCGATCTGGCTGGAGGAGGCGGTGCCGCCGGCGCTCGACGAGCTCGGCGAGGCCGCCGCGGGCGTCGGCCTGCGGATCGCCGGGGACCTTCCGGCGGTTCTGGCCGACCCGGGGCTGCTGGAGCGGATCCTGGTGAACGTGATCGGCAACGCCCTGCGCTTCAGCCCGCCCGACCGGCCGCCGACGGTCGGCGCGAGCGCCTACGCCGGGCACGTCGAGCTGCGGGTCGTCGACCACGGGCCGGGTGTTCCCGAGGACGCGCAGGAGCGGATGTTCACGCCGTTCCAGCGGCTCGGCGACCGCGACAACAGCACCGGCGTCGGGCTGGGTCTCGCGCTGGCGCGGGGCCTCGCCGAGGCGATGGGCGGGACACTGCTACCCGAGGACACTCCCGGAGGGGGACTGACGATGGTGCTGACACTGCCCGAGGCGAGCACGGGGACGCAGGAGTGATCCGCGTGCTGGTCGTCGACGACGAGCCGCAGATCCTGCGTGCTCTGCGGATCAACCTCACCGCGCACGGCTATGACGTGCAGGTGGCCGCCGACGGTGCTTCGGCGCTGCGGTCGGCGGCCGCGGCGGTGCCCGACCTGGTGGTGCTCGACCTCGGGCTGCCCGACATGGACGGGACCGAGGTGATCGGCGGGTTGCGCGGCTGGACGGACGTGCCGATCCTGGTGCTGTCGGGCCGGGCGGGCAGTCCCGACAAGGTCCGCGCCCTCGACGCCGGCGCCGACGACTACGTCACCAAGCCCTTCGACATCGGCGAGCTGCTGGCGAGGGTGCGGGCGGTGACCCGCCGGCGGGGCACGCCGGAGGAGTCGCCGACCGTCGTGATCGGCGAGTCGCTGGTGGACCTGGCCGCCCACACCGTGACGCGGGACGGCAAGGAGATCCGGCTGACGCCCACCGAGTGGCACCTGCTGGAGATCCTGCTGCGCAATCCGGGAAAGCTGGTGAGCCAGCGGCAGTTGCTGCACGACGTGTGGGGGCCGACGTACGCGCGGGAGACGAACTACCTGCGGCAGTACCTGGCGCAGTTGCGGCGGAAGCTGGAGGCGGATCCGGCGCGGCCCCGGCACCTGCTGACGGAGCCGGGGATGGGGTACCGCTTCAGGCCTTGAGGGAGTGCCCCGTGCTCGCCTCCCGCCGCCTTTCCGTGCCACCCTCTCCCCATGCCCCTCGCTCAACCCAAGCGCACCCTCACCCCCGCGCAGCTCGGCGCGCTCCTCGACGGTCTCGCGCCGGTCGAGGTCGTCCCCCTCGAAGCGGGCACGTACAACACGCTCCACACCGCGACCCTCGCCGGCGGGTCCCGCGTGGTACTCAAGGTCCCGCCGGATCCGGCCGCGCCCTGCCTGCGCTACGAGCGCGGGATCCTGCGCGGGGAGGCCGACTTCTACGTCCACGCCGCCTCGGTGGGGGTGCCGGTTCCGGCGGTGATCCGCGCCGCCCTCGACGGCGGCCCCGTCGAGGGCGGGTACCTGGTCATGTCGGAGATCCCCGGTGTGTCCTGGGATCGCGCGGAGCTGGGGGAGACCGACCGGCGGCGTCTGCGCCGCGACCTCGGCCGCCTCGTCGCCGCCCTGCACACGGTCACCGGCCCCGCCTTCGGCTACCCCGGTGAGGGCCCGGGACCGCTGACCGGCACCTGGCGGGACGCCTTCACCGCGATGATCGCCGCGATCCTCACCGACGCCGCCGACCACGCCGCCCCGCTGCCGGTCCCCCTCGGCGAGATCGGCGAGGCCTTCGCCGCCTCCGCGCCGCTGCTCGACGAGGTCGACCGCCCCGCGCTGGTCCACTTCGACCTGTGGGACGGCAACATCCTCGTCGACGGCGGTGAGATCAGCGGCCTCATCGACGGTGAGCGCATGTTCTGGGGCGACCCGCTCGCCGACTTCGCCTCCCTCGCCCTGTTCGCCGACATCGAGGCCGACGCGGACTTCCTCCACGGCTACGGCGGTCCGGTGTTCACCGCCGAGGCCCGCCGGCGGCTGGCGATGTACCGCGCCTACCTCTACCTGCTGATGCTCGTGGAGTCGGTGCCGCGCGGGTACCCGCCCGAAGGCGCGCAAGGGATGCGCGACTTCGTCGGCCCGCACCTGCTCAAGGCCCTCACCGAACTCTGAGGCCCGCCACGGCAACGATTCGGTCACGCCGTGGGTGTTCGACCTGCGCGAACGCCGTTGTGCCCGATCGAGGGACAGCGGCGACGGCCCGGGCGCGCGACCATCCCACCATGACGACCAGCGTCGACGCACCGGCCGAGCGTGCGCCCCTCCCGCCCGTAGCCCTCCGACCCGTCGCCGCGGTCGCCGCGGTCCTCACCGTCGTCCTCACCGCGCTGTCCGGCCGCTACGGCTTCCACCGCGACGAGCTCTACTTCATCGCCGCCGGAAAGCATCCCGACTGGGGCTACGTCGACCAGCCGCCGCTGACACCGATGCTGGCCCGCCTGTCGACCTCGCTGTTCGGCGAGACGCCCTACGGCCTGCGCGTGGTGTCCACTGTGGCCTGCGCGCTGATGGTCGTGGTCGCCGCGCTGATCGCCCGGGAGCTCGGCGGCGGGCGCCCGCAGCAGCTGTTCACCGCGATCGCCACGGCGGTCTCGGGTTTCGTGCTCGCCGTCGGCCACATGCTCTCCACCACCACCTTCGACCTGCTGCTGTGGCTGGTGCTGATCTGGATCGCGCTGCGCGTCCTGCGCGGCGGTGACGGCCGCTGGTGGCTGGCGGCCGGCGCGGTCGCCGGAGTCGGCGTGCTCAACAAGTACCTGGTGGGCCTGCTGGTGTTCGCGCTGCTGGCCGGGATCCTGCTCACCGGACGGCGCGATGTCCTGCGCGGCCGCGGGCTGCTCGCCGGGATCGCCGTGGCGGCGCTGATCGCGGCCCCGAACCTGGTGTGGCAGGCCGCGCACGACTGGCCGCAGCTGACCGTCGCGGGAGGCATCAGCGCCGACGACGGGACCGAGAACCGCGTCATGTTCGCGCCTTTGCAGCTCCTCTACCTCTCCCCTGTGCTCGTGCCGGTCTGGGTGGCGGGCCTGGTCAGGCTCTGGCGGGCGCCGGAACTGCGCTGGGCCAAGGCGGTCGCGGTGGCCTACCCGGTGATGTTCGCGGTGACGCTGATCGGCGGCGGCAAGAGCTACTACGTGCTGCCCATCCTGCTCGCGCTCACCGCCGCCGGCGCCGCGCCTGTGCTGGCGTGGGCCGCCGCCCGGCCCGCCCGCAAGGCCGCCCTCGCCGTCGGCGCGGTCGTCGCGGCGGCCTCGTCGGCGGTCATCTCGCTGCCGGTGCTGCCCCCTTCGGCGCTCGGCCCGGTCATCGCCGTCAACGCCGAACAGGGCGAGCAGGTCGGCTGGCGCGAGCTGACCGAGACGGTCGCCGACGCCTGGAACGCGCTGCCATCGACGGCCGGCGCGGTGATCCTCACCCAGAACTACGGGCAGGCCGGCGCGATCTCGCTCCACGGCCCCGAACTGGGCCTGCCGGAGCCGTACTCGGGTCACATGAGTTTCGCCGACTGGGGCCCGCCGCCCGAGGACGCCGACGGAGCCGTCCTGCTCGTCACGCAGGACGGCGAAGGGCACGCCGACATCGAGCGCCACTTCGCCGGATGCCGGCTGTCGGCGGTGTTCGACAACGGTTTCGGCGTCGACAACGAGGAACAGGGCGCGTGGTTGTGGGAGTGCGCGCGGACGGTACGCCCGTGGTCGCAGACCTGGCCCGAGCTGCGGCACTTCTACTGAGCGCACGGATGACCTGTCAAGGACCGATTCGGTGCTTGCCTACCGGAAATCTTGTTGGAATAGTAGGAATCCTTCACCTGTTCCTCACCTCCCGTTAGGAAGTCCCATGAGCAACTCCGTGTCCCGGCGCGCGGTGCTCGCCGCCGGACTGGCCGCGGCGTCCACAGTGGCCATCTCCGGCGCGGCGACGGCCGGCGGCTCCCACCACGAGCCGCCGGAGAACCCCGTCGACTTCCGCGCGTGGAGTTCGGCCGGCGACTGGCACCGCGGCGACGGCGCCGGTACCAAGGTCTCCGCGCAAGGCCGCGACAGCGTCCGCATCGGCCGCCCCGCCGGAACGGTCGACTACACCGACCCGCACACCGGCACCACCGCCGCCTGGGAGTACGGCACGTGGACCGGCCCCTGGCACGAGCTGCGCTTCGGCGCCAGCGAGCTGATCCCGTCGTGGAACGCCGACACTCCCGCGGGCACCTGGATCCAGATCGAGCTGCTCGGCCGCTACGAGGACGGCACCCTCACGCCCTGGTACGTGATGGGCCGCTGGGCCGGCGGCGACGCCGACATCCGCCGCACCTCCGTCGACGGGCAGGGCGACCCCCGCAGCACCGTCTACACCGACACCTTCTCCATCGACGACCCCGACGTGCACCGGCTGACCGCCTACCGCCTGCGCGTCACGCTCTACCGCCGTCCCGGCAGCGACGCGACCCCGAAGGTGTGGCGCCTGGGCGCGATGGCCTCCTACGTTCCCGACCGCTTCGAGGTTCCCGCCTCCACTCCCGGTGAGGCGCGCGGGATCGAGCTCGCGGTGCCGCGCTACTCGCAGAACACCCACGTCGGCCAGTACCCCGAGTACGACAACGGCGGGCAGGCCTGGTGCAGCCCGACCTCGTCGCAGATGATCCTGGAGTACTGGGGACGCCGGCCGAGCGCCGCCGACCTGGCGTGGGTGAACCCCGAGTTCGCCGACCCGCAGGTCTGCCACGCCGCCCGCTTCACCTACGACTACCAGTACGAGGGCTGCGGCAACTGGCCCTTCAACGCCGCCTACGCCGCCACCTACCGCGACATGGACGCCATCGTCACCCGGCTGCGCTCACTGTCCGATGTGGAGCGGCTGATCAAGGCGGGCATCCCGGTGATCACCTCGCAGTCCTTCCTCAAGGAGGAACTCGACGGCGCCGGCTACGGGACCGCGGGCCACCTGATGACCGTCATCGGCTTCACCGCCGAGGGCGACGTCATCGCCAACGACCCCGCCTCGCCCGGCAACGAGGCCGTCCGGCACGTCTACCAGCGCCGCCAGTTCGAGAACATCTGGCTGCGCACCAAGCGCTACAACAGCTCCGGCGGCGTCAGCGGCGGTTCGGGCGGTGTGGCCTACCTCTACAAGTCGACACGGAAGTCGTGGCCGAAGCTCACCGAGCGCCGCGCCGAGGTCTGGGGCGACTGACCCACGGTGGGCCGCCGGCACGAAAACCGGCGGCCCACCGGTCACATCGTGTTGACGATCAGCCCGATGTGCGTGAAGTAGTTGAGCGCCCCGAACAGCAGGAACGCCAGACCCGTCAGGCTCCAGCACACCCAGATGACCCTGACCAGGACCACGTTCCACCTCCGCAGCGCGAACGGCAGCAGCACCGCCCCGAGGCCGACGACGAAGTAGAGCCCGGAGATGAAGACGGCCTCGATCATCGGGTAGTCGGCGAACTCGCCCGAGATCGGCTCCTCCGGGGGCGCGGCGAACAGCTTGTACTTCACGCCCGCCGCGGCGATCCCGAAGCACGCCAGGCCCATGCCGAGAACGAACACCGACAGCGGTCCCGCCAGGCGCCGCACGTACTCGACCCGGTCGGGGGCCTCCGCCAGCGCCATGCCCCGCTTCCACAAGAACAGCGCGGCGAACAGCAGCATCACACCGAAGGCCAGCGCGGGTTCACCGAAGATGACGTTGTCGAAGGGGAACCCTCCGGCGGCCAGCGGCCACGTCAAGGTCATGTGCAGACCGGTGGCGGTCAGGATCAGCCCCAGCACGCCGAACGCCAGCGAATAGCCCTCGGCGTGCAGTACCGCGCCGGCGTCGGTCAGGCGCCGCCCGAACCCGGCCACCAGCAGCAATCCGGCACCGGCGGCGACCGCCATGACGGTGTTGTACGTGGGCATGGTCGCCCAGTCGATCTTCAGGCCCTCGGCCAGCAGTGCTCGCATGACGTCCCCCCGTGGATCGTCCCTTTAGGAAGATCTTGCCGCCGGGAGGGTGCGGCCGTGACCGTTTCGCCTGGATAGGGCGGTGCGCCGGGCGGCGGACGGGCGTTTCGCGCCGTCCGCCGCCCGGCACGCGTCACGATTCCCGCCACTCCTCCGGCACGTCCCACGAACTTGGAGCGCCTTCGGTGCGCGCGTCGTTCTCGACCGCCTCCCGCACGCCCGCGGTGATGCCTCTGACCGCCGCCGGGCCCGGCCGCTGCGGGTGCGTGAAGAACACGCCATGGCCGGCCAGCGTGTCGATGATCGCCCGATCCCCGCCCGGGTAGGAGCCGCCGAGGGCGGTGGCGATCTGCCGCGTCGTCCGGGGCTTTCCGGCGCGGTCGTCGTCGGCGTAGTACCAGCTGAGGTACTTGAGCAGCCGGTACTCGTGTTCGGGGAGCTCGGTTCGTCGCGCGTTCATGCCTAGATCGTGCGCCCCGCCGGGGCCGCGCGCAGGCGGTTTGCAGCCATAAGGTGTCGTTCATTCCGCTTTTGCCGCACCTGGACCGCCGCGCCCACCGCAGGCCAGAAGATCCGGCCGAGCGCAATACTTCATGAAAAGCCTCACTGAACAGGGCCGACGATTGGCGTACAGCGTACGGCGGAGATACCCTTCCCTCCCCCGACGAGAGGACGGTGGCGTTGCCGCCCACCAAGCAGCTTCAGGCGACCTTTCTTCCCGACACCTCCCGCCCGTCCCAGGGCCGCATGGCCTGGTGGGGCGGCGAGGACACCGCCGACCTCGCCAGCCGGCGCGACCTCCCCGAGGGAGCGCCCGGCTGGATCGACCTCGCCCTGCCCGAGTCCGGCGGGACGACCGTCGCGCGCACGCCCGCGCGGCTTGTCCCGTTGACGCAGGCCGTACCCGCCCTGGCCGCCATGACGGTCGCCAAGCAGACCTCCGACTCGCTGCTGGTCTGGCGTGCCGCGGCGATCGGTGCCCTCGGCGACGGCGAGGGCATCGCGGACCTCGTGCCGCTGATGCCGCCCGCCGCGCACGCCGTGAGCCTCGGTGAGGCGACGGCGTGGTCGGCCGGCGAACTGCTCACGGCCTTCCGGCACGCCGTCCACGACACGTACGCCTCACCGACGAGGGTCCCCGACGCGCTGCTCGCCGCGCAGAGCGAGATGGCCGTCGACGCGCCGGTCGAAGCGGTGCCGCGCCCTTACCAGCGACACGGGATCGCGTGGCTCGGCGCGGTCGCCGAGCACGGCGCCGGCGGCCTCCTCGCCGACGACATGGGCCTCGGCAAGACGCTCCAGACGATCGCGCTGCTGGCCGCGCGCGTCACCTCGCGCCCGCACCTGGTGGTGTGCCCGACCTCGGTGGTCGGCAACTGGGCGCGGGAGCTGGCCCGCTTCGCGCCGAAGCTGCCGGTGATCCGCCACCACGGGTCCGGGCGGGCGGGCGAGCCCGGCGCCTTCGCGGCCGGATCGGTCGTCATCACCAGCTACAGCCTGCTCCTGCGAGACGTCGGCCTGCTGTCGGCCGTGGACTGGGAGACGGTGGTCCTCGACGAGGCGCAGCAGATCAAGAACCACACCGCGCAGACCGCCCGTGCCGCGCGGCGCATCCCCGCGCGCACCCGGATCGCGCTGACCGGAACGCCGGTGGAGAACCGGCTCACCGAGCTGTGGTCCATCATGGACTTCGCCAACCCCGGGCTGCTCGGCCCGCATCCGCGCTTCGCCAAGCGCTTCGCCGAACCGATCGAGCTGCGGCACGACCCGGGAGCGACCACCCGGCTGCGCGAACTCATCTCGCCCTACCTATTGCGGCGCCTGAAGAGCGAGGTCGCCACCGACCTGCCCGACAAGCTGGAGTGGACGGTCGCGTGCACGCTGACCGCCGAGCAGGCGCGGCTGTACAAGAAGGCGGTGACCGGGGCCCTCGACGCCGGCCTCGGCGAGGGCTTCGAACGGCACGGCCGGGTGCTGGCCCTGCTCACCAAGCTCAAGCAGATCTGCAACCATCCGGCGCAGTTCCTCGGCGAGAAGGACGCGGTCCTCGGCGGCCGCTCGGGGAAGCTCGACCGGGTGACCGAGATGCTCGGCGAGGTCGTCGCCGTCGGTGACCGCGCACTGGTGTTCACGCAGTACCGCGCGATGGGCGAGCTGCTGGCCGGGCACCTGTCGGCCGAACTCGGCCTGCGCTCGGTGCCGTTCCTGCACGGCGGGGTGACGGCCAAGGGACGCGAGGCGATGGTCGACGCTTTCCAGGACGGCTCGGCGCCGCCGATCCTGCTGGTGAGCCTCAAGGCCGGCGGTACGGGCCTGAACCTCACGGCCGCCAACCACGTCGTGCACTACGACCGCTGGTGGAACCCGGCGGTCGAGGACCAGGCGACCGACCGTGCGCACCGCATCGGCCAGAAGCGCCGCGTCGACGTGCACAAACTGGTGACCGGCGGAACGCTCGAAGAGCGCGTCGCCGAACTGCTGGAGCGCAAGCGCTCGCTGGCCGACGCGATCGTCGGCACCGGCGAGGACTGGATCACCCGGCTCGACGACGCCGGACTGCGCGCCCTGATCGAACTGTCCGAAGTGGAGGTGGGCGAGTGAGCGGCGGCAACTACCGGACCTGGTGGGCCAAGCGCTGGCCCCGCACACTGGAACCGCTCGGACTGTCCTATCCGGACAACCGGATCGTGCGCGCCCGCACGCTGCTGCGCGGCGGAGCCCTCGACGACCTGATCGTCGAGCCCGGCGAGCTGACCGCCTGGGTGGACCTGCCCGGCCGCACCTTCGGCGTGACCGTGCGGGTCGCGGTGCTCGACGAGCCACAGTGGACGCTCGCCGAGCAGGCGCTGGCCGGACGCGTGAGCTGCCTCGCCGACCTGCTCGACGACCGGCTCCCCGAGGACGTCGACCGGCTCCTCGACCCGGTCGGTCTGGCGCTGTTCCCCCGAGACGGCGAGCTGACCACCGAGTGCCCGTGCCCCTCGAAGAGTCCGGTGTGCGTGCACGTCATCGCCGTCCAGCACGGGTTCGCCGCCCGCTTCGACGACGACCCGTTCCTGCTTCCGCTGCTGCGCGGGCGGGAGCGGCGGGCACTGCTGGCCGGGGTGCGCTCGGCGATGTCGGCGAGCGAGTTCCCGGCGCCGGCCCCGCCGCTCGGCGTGGCCGTCGCATCCTTGCCGCCGGACGGGTTCTATGCCGTCGAAGGCGCGCGGGAGACCTTGGCCGCGTGGGGGCGGTGAACGGGCCGGGGGGCGTCAGGCGTCGAAGGGCTCGGTCGCGGCCTCCCAGAGTTCGCCGAACCAGGCGGAGCGCCGCCGCACCCACTCCGGTTTGAGGACGAGGCGGGTGGCGACGATGATCGGGCCGTCGCCGCCGCTCTCGGCCGCCGGTGTGGTCTCGTAGCTGACCGCGCCGTCGAAGACGACGACGTCGCGCATCGGCTCGGCGAGGGTCGCCTGATCGTTGGGGTTGAGGATGCGCACGTCGATGCCGAGTTCGCGCTGCTGACGGCAGATCTCGCGCAGCTCCTCGCCGTGGGAGTCGGCGGCGTCGAGGACGTGGATCCGCCGGATCCGCACACCGCGGTCGCACACGCGAGCCTGTTCGGCCAGGTAGCGGCGGCCGAGGTCGCCGGCCAGGAAGTGGTGGCGCCCGACGTCGACGCTGTAGAGCGAGACCGCCTCGATCGACGTGTGCGACCAGCGCGTCAGCGCCAGCAGCCAGTCGCGGTCCTCGCCCTCGTAGGTCGCCTCGGTGCTGTCGCCGAGCGCCTCGAAGAAGGTGGCCATCCTGGCCAGTTCGCTCTTGGCGAGCTGGAAGGCGGGCTCGGGAAGCCGGGCGGCCTCGATGCGGCGCAGCCCGCCGACGAGCTGCGCGATCGTCTCCTCCGGCAGGCCGGCGCCGCTGGTCTCGGCCTCCGCCGGGCGGTGCCGGTCCTCGCCGAGCCCTTCGAGCCAGGTGAACCCGCGCCGGCCGAAGCCGGTCAGGACCTGTAGCAAGAAGGCCCCGATCCCGAAGACGAGCGAGGCCAGCAGGGACCACGGCCCCTCGGGCGCGATCAGTTCGGTGACGGCGAAACCGAGGAAGGCGGCGACCGCCGAGAGCAGGATCCTGCTCAGCAGCACCGGTTCCGGATTCTCTAAGCGCTCGGGCTCTGGACGTGTGCGAGCCATGGCATCTCCCCCTTGACGCGTGTCGCGGATACCTGACTGCCATCGTGCCAGCGTTGGTGACCGGCGTCTCCCCCGAGCGGCCTTGACCTCAAGCGTCGTTGAGGCCCTAGCGTCGGCCGCATGACCGACATCGAGACCGACGCCCGGCTCCTCGCCCAGCCCATCGGCTTCTGGGCGAGCCAGACCCAGCTGGCCGTGCTGGCCTATGTTCGCGGAGAACTCGCCGAACTCGGCGTCACACAGCCGCTGTGGTGGGTCCTGTCGCACACCGAGGCCGCCGGCGGGATGGACCGCGACGCCCTCGCCGCCAAGTTGCGCGGGATCGTCGAGTCCGACGCGACGATCCCCGAGGCGGTCGAGGACGCGCGGGGACGCGGATGGCTGGTGCAGGACGACACGGGACGCCTGACGCTCACCGGCGCCGGCCGCGCCGCGCACGCCCGTATCGGCGAGGTCGCCGGCGGCCTGCGCGGTGTGCTCCACGAGGGAGTATCCGATGAGGACTATCTCGTGGTCGTGAAGTCCCTGCGGCGGATCATCGCCAACGCCGGCGGACACGTCCGGTATCCGGCTCGCTAGCACCGCCACGGGCGGCATTGCGGGAAAGTGTCCGATGTGCGCTCTATGGTGGCGGGAGGTCGCTCGCGGGATCGGGGGCGAACGGGCAACTCAGGGAGCCGAGAGCATGAGAGCACTCCTCACGTCGTCGGGGATCAGGAACCCGAGCATCCACGACGCGCTGGTCGACCTGCTGGGCAAGCCGATCGCCGAGTCGGACGCGCTGGTCATCCCCACCGCCCTCTACTCCTTCCCCGGCGGACCCGGCATGGCATGGCGGACCCTCGCCGGTGACGGCCGATCGCGGTTGACCGGACTGGGGTGGAAGTCCCTGGGGATCCTGGAGCTCACGGCGCTGCCGAGCGTCGAGGAGGCCTCCTGGGTGCCGGCGGTCCGCGACGCCGACGTGCTGCTGGTCTGCGGCGGCGACCCCCTGTTCCTCGCCGGCTGGATGCGGCGCTCCGGTCTGACCGCCCTCCTGCCGACGCTGCGCCCCGAGGCGGTGTACGTCGGTGTGAGCGCCGGGAGCATCGCCGCGGCCTCCACCTTCGTCGAGACCTTCCACGAGCCGCCCCGGGCGAGCGACGGGCCGTTGAAGTCGGAGGACATCGTGTTCACCACTTCCCAGGGAGACGTTGACAGGATTCTGGTCACGGGACAGGGGGCGGGAATCGTCGACTTCGCGGTGATCCCGCACCTGGAGCACCCGCACCACCTCGACGCGTCCCTGGCCAACGCGGAGAAGTGGGCGGCGCGGATTCCCGCGCCGACCTACGCGATCGACGACGAGACCGCCGTCAAGGTGGTCGACGGCACCGTCGAGGTCGTCTCCGAGGGCCGGTGGAAGCTGTTCCAGCCCTCGGAGAACTAGCCGGGATTGGACCGCGAGGCCTCCACGAACTCCCAGCGCAGCCGCTGGCCGCCGAGGACCTCGACCACACCGGTGATCTCGACGTCGACGAAGCGCTTGGCGCCCGGCACCGCCGCGGCGCGCTTGACGTCCCAGTCGGTGCGGGCGTTGCCGGTCACGTGCAGGGCGCGGGCCCCGTCGAAGTCCCAGAACAGCAGACCGCAGCGGGAGTCGAGTTCCAGGTTTCCCAGGGTCATGTACATCGAGTTGCCCTGGTAGTCGGGAAAGGACAGCCGCTTCCCGCCGTCGACGGTGACGAAGCCCGGCGGCCCGCCCCGATGCGACGCGTCGGCGCCCTTCCCTGGGGCGGCGGTGGCGATGAACAAGGTGTCGGCCCGCGCGATCAGTTCGCTCTGCGCGCCGGTGAGTTCCGTGCCGGTCACCGCCTCGGTCTCCTCCGGCTCGAAGAGCCCGGTGACCTTGCGGACCTGGATGAACTTGGGGCAGTTGGAGTAGACCTGGTCGGTGCGCACGACCAGCCGCTCGCCCTCGCGCCTGGCCCACCCGTTGATCCGCATGCGCCGCCGGGTCTCGGGCTCGATGGCGATCATCCCGAGGTCCCGTCCGGTCTCGAAGAGCCCGGCGAGCGGGTCGTGCCCGCCGGGTAGCGCCTCGATCACGACGGTCCGCTCGTCGGGAGCGGTCACGAAGCCGGGCCAGCCGTACAGCGCGCTCGACCAGATCCGCCTCTCGTCGTCGGCGGCGCCGATCACGATCATCGGCTGCTCCGCCAGGAAATCAGCGGCGACCTCGGGGATCTCGGCCTCCACCCGTGCCGAGCCCATCTTCGCCGCCCGGACGCCGGCGCGGCGCTGCACCGCGACCTCACCTTCGTGGATCATCGCTCCCCCTAGAAGAAACCGCAGGTGGGCGCGCCCGGAGTGGGCGCCGGGGCGTCGCCGCCGAGCTCGGGCGCGTAGATCTCCAGGCGCACGCCGTCGGGGTCGGTGAAGAACACGCCGCCGGAGGTCGCCTGCTCGCCGTGCCGCACGATCCCGTCGTGAATGAAGGTCGCGCCCAGTTCGCGCAGGACGGCCTCGGCCTGCTCGACGGCGGCCCGGTCGGCGACCTCGAAGGACAGGTGGTGGAGGCCGGGCAGGTCGGTGGGGAAGCCGCCCTCGCTCTGCTGCCACAAGGTCAGCATGAGCGTGTCGCCGAGGCCGAGCATCGCGTAGCGGCGGCCGTCGACCTCCCGCTCGGCGTACACGGTGAGGTCGAGGACCTTTTGGTAGAAGGCGACCGAGCGGGACAGGTCGGTGACGTTGAGGCCGACGTGGCCGGTTTTGAGGACGCTCACGGAAACTCCGATTCTCATGGTTAGAAGCTCATCTATCCATGAGAATCCTGCCACGGACTTCTCATGGATGCAAGAGAGGGTTACCGTTAGACCGTGACCGGAGCTCCCCCCTTGGCGATTCAGCTGGCCAACACGACCTACGCGGTGCGCGGGGTCGTGCAGGACGGCCTGCGCACGACCGCCGACCTCATCGCGTGGTTCGAACGCGTGTCGGCACTCCTGCCCGTCGAGAGCACCCCCCTCGGCGACGAGGACCTGGCCGCCGCGCGGGAACTGCGCGACGCCGTCCGCGCCGTCGCGCGCGCCCTGGAGGACGGCGAACCCGCCGCCCCCGCCGACGTCGACGCCATCAACCGCGCAGCCCGAGGCGGCCCCCACTGGACCGAGCTGCGCACCGCCGACCCGCTGCGCGCCGAGCGCCGCCGCGAGTCCCGCGGCGTGCGCGACGCCCTCGCCGAGGTCGCCGAGAACGCGATCGCCCTGTTCACCGGACAGACCGCCGGCCGGGTGCGGCTGTGCGGACGGCCCGGTTGCGTGCTCCTGTTCGTCAAAGACCACCCCCGGCGCGAGTGGTGCTCCAACAAATGCGGCAACAAGGTCCGCGCCGCCCGGCACTACCAGCGGGCGAAGGAAGGGTAGGGCGGTACTTTCGTCCCATGACCGTGCGCCCGGCCACGAGCGGCGACGCCCCGAGGCTCGTCGCCCTCTTCGAACAACTCGGCTACCCGTCGACCGCCGAGGCGATCGCCGCCCGTCTCGAACGCAACACCGCGCCCGGCTACCGGGCCTGGGTGTTCGACGCCGGCGACGGGTCCGGACCGGCGGGCTTCGCCGGCGGGCACGTCCTACTCCCCTGGGAGCACGACGATCCCGCCGCCCAGCTGATGATCCTGGTCGTCGACGAGCGGCGGCGCGGCCGCGGTGTCGGCAAGGCGCTGGTCGCGGTCTTCGAGGAGTGGGCCCGAGACCAGGGCGCGGTCCGGCTGCTGGTCGGCTCGGGCACCGCCCGCGAGAAAACCCACCGCTTCTACCTGAACCGGGGCTTCGAGCAGACCGGGCTGCGCTTCGCGAAGAGGCTCTGACCGGGACCCCTCCCCGCCCTCCCGCGCTTCCATTGGTACGGACGACACGGTCCGTCGAGGGGAGGCGCGATGCCGACGAGAACCCGGATCACGGCCCGTTCAGCCCTGCTCGCGATGCTGCTCCTGACCGCCTGCGGCAGCGAGGCCGACGAGCCTGTCGGAACGGTCGCGCCGGGCATCGTCGCCGCGCGGCTGACCGACCGGCTCGACACGGCCACCGCGCACCTGGGGCTGCCGCTCAATGGGACCAAGTACAACGTGGTCACCTGCACCGCCGATACCTTCGAGGTGCCGCCCAAGGACCGGTACAAGGTCATCGCCCGGTACCACTTCGTTCCCGTGGCCGGCACCGAGAACGCCGACGTCCGGGGCCTCTACGAGTACTGGGCGGAGCTGGGCTGGGACGCCGGGATCCGCTACACCGGCGGCCCCGGCCGCCATGAGGGAGACGGTGTCGGCCACAGCGGCTTCGCCGTCGCCGAGGCCGGCGACGCCGGCGACGACTTCGTCGCCGAGACCGACTGGCTGGAGACGGCGGTGTGGGCGATCTCGCCCTGCTACTACTTCCCCGAGGGCGCCGAACCCGTCTGGGGCGAGATAACGCCTGCCTAGCGCGGGACGTGCCGCAGCGCCCGGCCGGGCAGCTCGCCGGTGTCACGGCCGTCCTCGACGACCGCGACACCGTTGACGAACACGTACGGGATCCCCTTGGGCGCACCGAAGGGCTCGTCGTAGGTGGCGGTGTCGGCGACGGTGTCCGGATCGAACAGGACGAGGTCGGCGACGTGCCCGGTCCAGACCAGTCCACGGTCGCGAAGACCGAGACGGTGGGCGGGACGGCCGGACAGGTGCGCGACACAGTCCTCAAGGGACAGCACGCCGAGTTCGCGCACGTAGTGGCCCAGATAGCGCGGGAATGTGCCGTAGGCGCGAGGATGCGGCTTGGCGCCCGGGTAGAGGCCGTCACTGCCGGCGGTGTGCGCCTGATGGCGCATGATCGCGCGGACGTTGTCCTCGTCGCCGACGTGCTGACGGATCGTCGTGCCGAGGAGGTCGTCGCGCAGGAGCCCGGTGAAGACCTCGAAGGCCGGCCGCCCGCGCTCGGCCGCGAGGGAGGCGATGGTTCTGCCGACCGCCCACGACTGCCCGTCCCCCGCCACACCGGCGACCTCGATGGTGTCCCAGTCGACCGGGACACCGTGGCAGCCGTCGGATCCGGCGACCTCCAGGTCGGCGGCGATCTTCTCGCGCAGCCCGGGATCGGCCAGCCGTTCCAGGATCGCCGAGGGCCCTCCCGAGGCGACCCAGCTCGGCAGGAGCGCGGCGAGCGTCGTCGAACCCGCGAGGTAGGGATAGGTGTCGAAGGTCAGGTCGAGCCCTTCGATGAGCGCGGAGTCCAGTAGTGCCAGCAGATCCGGGGCGCGCCCGCGGTTGGGCGGGAAGTTCATCGTCGCGTGCGCCAGGTGCAGCGGGCAGCCCGAACGCCGCGAGATCTCGATCATCTCCGCGTAGGCCTCCAGCGCCCCGGCGCCGTAGGAGCGGTGGTGGGTGTCGTGGAAACCGCCGAAGGAGGCGACGGTCTGGCACAGCGCGGTCAGTTCGGCGGCGTCGGCGTACATGCCGGGCACGTAGGTCAGACCGGTCGACAGGCCGAAGGCGCCCTGCCGCATCCCCTCGGCGAGCAGCCGGCGCATGGCGTCGAGCTCGCCGGGGGTGGCGCGGCGGGCGTCGAAGCCGACGGCCATGGCGCGGATGTTGCCGTGCGGGACGAGGTAGGCGACGTTGGCACGCGAGCCGGTGTCGAAGTGCGCGAGGTAGTCGGCGACGGTCGGGAAGGCGGGGACGTCGCTTCCATGCCAGCCGGTGATCAGCTCCCGCACACCGTCCGACGTGGACTCGTCGAGCGGGGCGAAGGACAGTCCGTCCTGACCGACGACCTCGCAGGTCACGCCCTGGCGGGACTTCGCGGTGAAGCCCGGGTCGGTCAGGCGCGCCTCGGAATGGGAGTGCATGTCGACGAAGCCGGGCGCCAGGACCAGTCCGGTGGCGTCGATCCCGGGACCGTCGAGCCTCCCGGGCCGCGTGATCTCGACGATGCGGCCGTCGCGGACGCGCACGTCGCCGAGGAAGGCGGGGGCGCCGCTGCCGTCGGCGATGGACGCGCCCCGGATGACCAGCGCGCTCATCAGAAGTACGTCCGGATCGCGTCGACCACCGCGCCCTCGGCGTCGCAGACCGGGATGAGGTTCCACTTGTCGAAGGCCGTGCAGGGGTGGGAGATCCCGAGCCGGACCTTGTCACCGAGAGCGAGCCCGCCGACCTCCCCGGTGAGGAAGGCGTGCTGATCGTTGAGCTGCACGACGGCGGTCCCCGGCAGGTCGAGCGGGATGGGCAGTCCGGCGTCGAAGGGGACGTCGCGGCGGCCGATGTCGAGGATCGCCAGGGCGGGCTCGGGACGGGAGATCACGCGGCCGTAGGCGCGCAGGGCGGCGCGCAGCCGCGGCCCGGAGCGGCCGCGCGGGCCGGGGCTGAGTTCGACGTAGGTGCCGTCGTCGTGGGTGATGTAGGAGCCGGAGCGGATGACGACCCGCGCGTCGTCGAGGTCGGCGAGGTGTTCGGCGACCTGGTCGAAGTAGGCGCTGCCGCCGGCGGTGACCATCGGCGTGTCGGTCTCGTACTTGAGGCCCTCGTGGAGTTCGCGCAGGTCGGTCAGCAGTGTGTCCACTTTGGCCAGCTCGTCGGCCGAGGCGTCGTGGGCGACGCCGCCGTCCCAGCCGCTGACACCGGCGAGCCGCAGGTGCGCGGAGCGCTGGACGGCCTCGGCGACGTCGCGGGCGGCCTCGACTCCCCGCGCGCCCGCGCGGGCACCGGTCGCGCCTAGTTCGACGCACACGTCGAGCGGCCCGGCCGCGTCGCGCAGGGCCTCGTCCATGAGGGCCACGCCCTCGGCCGAGTCGACGAGGCAGTGGATCTCGGTGCCCTCGGCGGCCCAGCCCGCCAGCCACACCAGCGCGGCCGGGTCGGTGATCTCGTTGGCGAGGATCACCCGGGTGACCCCGAAGGCCCGTGCGACCCGCAGCTGCGGGACCGTCGCGAGGGAGATCGCGTGTGCGCCGGCGGCGAACTGGCGCGCCCACAGCGCCGGGGCCATCGTCGTCTTGCCGTGCGGGGCGTGCAGCACGCCGGCCTCGGCGCACCAGTCGGCCATCGCGGAGATGTTGTGCGCCAGCGCGTCGGCGTCGAGGGTCATCAGCGGGGTGCCGAGCTCGTCGAGGCGGGGCGAGGTGGCCAGCCACTCGTCGACGGTGCGTCCGTGCGCGTTCGCCGGCAGCGCCCGGAAACGCCAGTCGAGCCGTTCGGCGCGCGCGGTGTCGAGCGCGTGTCCGTCCAGCTGCGCGTGCTCCCGCATCGCGGCCTCCTCAAAGATCACGAGAGATGTAAGTTACCCGCATGGCCGACAAGACCGCGATCCGTACCGACGCCGCCCCCGCCCCCGCCCCCGCGCACACTTTCTCACAGGGTGTTCGCAAAGGTCCGCTCCTCCAGGTCTCCGGGCAGGGGCCCGTCGACCCCGCCACCGGCGAGTACCTGCACGCCGGTGACGTCAAGGCGCAGACCGTGCGCACCCTCCAGAACGTCGAGGCCATCCTCAAGGCCGGGGGCGCGAGCCTCGACGACGTGATCATGCTGCGCGTCTACCTGACGACCCGCGACGACTTCGCCGCGATGAACGAGGCCTACGGCGAGTTCGTCGCCGAGCGCGTCGGCAGCGGCGTCCTGCCGTGCCGCACGACGGTGATGACCGGCCTGCCGCGCGAGGAGATGCTCGTCGAGATCGACGCGCTGGCCGTCATCTCGGATTGACGCGTACCCGCCGCGCGATGCGCTCCCTGAGCCCCGCGCGGCCCCACACCAGTCGCAGCACGATCAGCGCCGCCACTCCGGCGAGGATCATTCCGGCGAGGTTGACGCCCAGCTGTGTCAGTGAGGGCGTCACCTCCTCCCAGTGCCCGACGGCCATGGCCACGGCGATGTACCCGGCGGCCGGGACGGTCGTGACGGAGATGAAGACGCCGACCAGGGCGGTGGACTTGTCGGAGGTCATCGACAGCATGCCGGCGGCCCCGGCGAGCAGCGCGACGATGAACGACCAGCGGTCGGGTTTGACGATGAACTGCGTCTCGCGGCCGACGCCGTCGAGCCACGTCCCGTCGATCCAGCCGATCTTGTAGGACACGAAGGCGCACAGCCAGGTGACCGCGATCGCCGCGATGAAACCGAGCAGCAGGGTCCGCACCGATGACCAGATCAGCCCCGGCCGGCGGCGCAGGATGCCGAAGCAGATCGCCGCGACGGGCCCGAACTCCGGGCCGAGGACCATCGAGCCGACGATGAGGATCGGCGAGTCGAGAAGGACGCCGATCGCGGCGATCTGCACCGCGATCGCGAGGAAGACCACGAAGGACCAGGTCAACTCGCTGCTCTCGTCGACGCGGCGGCCGAACTCCTCCCACACGACGGCGTCGTCGGCGTGGCCGGGCGCGAGTTCCTTGGCCGCCTCGGCGCCGTCGGAGATGGCCATGTCGACGCGCTCGACGGCGATCGAGCCGTCGTGGTCGATGCCGAGACCGTCGAGTGCCTCCAGGATCTCGTTGGCGGCTTCACGGGCGACGTCGCACATGACCACGTCGCCGACGGGACTGCGGGCCGCGCCGGGGAGGACGACGAGGTTGGTCGCGGCGGGGTTGCCCGCGAGAAGGGTCGCGACGTCTTCCGTGCGGTCGGGAGGGGCGATGATTCGCAGGTGCAGCACGGTTGCCAACGCTACGGGACGGCGCTGGTCCTAGCCGTGGTGGTCGCGGCGGTCGCGCAGTTCGCCCAGGCGGTTGGCGGCGGGTTCGTACTCCGCGCAGGGACCCGTCACGCGGCAGGTCGGACACCATCCGCTGTACGGGTCCGGCGCATGGGCCATCAGTGCCGCCTCCGCGTCGCGGATGCGCAGGCGCAGTTCCTCCGTCACCGAAGCCCCCTTGTCGTGCTGCTCCATGCTTCAAATATTGCAGCGTCAAGGGGTAGGTGGGGTGTTACCGCGTTCGGCGATTGATTTTGTGAACTCTCGGACGGAACGACTCCGTTTCTGTCCTTGATCTGACAGTTGAGGAGAGGGATGGCGGGATGGGGCGAGGGACGGCGCCGGCGGGGGCGCTGAGTGAGGGAACGGGCAGGGTGAGCGGCCTCGCGAGTGGTTCCGCCGGTCAGCGCGCCAAGTTCACCCCTTCACTTACACCCCAGAAGGTTTAGGCTCTCTGCGAACCGCAACTGCGACCCGCAACCTGATCCCCCACCCGTCAGGAGCCGACGTGACCTCCCACCCCCAGTCCCGCCCTGTCACCCTCTTCACCGGCCAGTGGGCCGACCTGCCTTTCGTGGAGGTGTGCCGCCTGGCCTCCGAATGGGGCTACGACGGCCTGGAGATCTGCTGCTGGGGCGACCACTTCGACGTCGTGAAGGCCCTGGAGAGCGACTCCTACATCGCCGAGAAGCGCGACCTGCTCGAAAAGCACGGCCTCGGCGTCTGGGCGATCTCCAACCACCTCACCGGCCAGGCCGTCTGCGACCACCCGATCGACGACCGCCACAAGTCGATCCTGCACCCCGAGGTCTACGGCGACGGCGACCCTGAAGGCGTCCGCACCCGCGCGGCCGAGCGGATGCAGGCCACGGCCCATGCCGCCGCCGCGCTGGGTGTGTCCACAGTGGTCGGCTTCACCGGCTCGCCGATCTGGCACTACGTGGCGATGTTCCCGCCCGTCCCGGAGTCGACCATCGAGGCCGGCTACCGCGAGTTCGCCGACCGCTGGAACCCGATCCTGGACGCCTTCGACGACGCCGGCGTCCGCTTCGCCCACGAGGTCCACCCCAGCGAGATCGCCTACGACTACTACTCGACGGTCAAGACCCTCGACGCGATCGGCCGCCGCGAGGCCTTCGGCCTGAACTGGGACCCCTCGCACATGGTGTGGCAGGACCTCGACCCGGCCGGCTTCATCCTCGACTTCGCCGACCGCATCTACCACGTCGACTGCAAGGACACCCGCGTCCGCGTGGGCGACGGGCGTCGCGGGCGCCTGTCCTCTCACCTGTCGTGGGGCGACCCGCGGCGCGGGTGGGACTTCGTGTCGACCGGGCGCGGTGACGTGCCGTGGGAGGACTGCTTCCGCGCCCTCAACTCCATCGGCTACACCGGCCCCATCTCCATCGAGTGGGAGGACGCGGGCATGGATCGCCTGCACGGGGCGCCCGAGGCGCTCGACTTCGTGCGCGACCTCAACGCGATCACGCCGCCGACGGCCTCCTTCGACGCGGCCTTCTCGTCCGACCGGTAGGTTGACGCCTATGGCACGAAGGGCTGCGGCGACACTCACGGCGGCATTCCTGACGGCGCTGGCCGTCGCCGGACCGGCCGGTCCGGCGGCGGCCGAGGACGCGCCGGCGTTCTCCGTGCTCGTCCTCACCCCGCCCGGCTCCGACGGCGGGGGCGAGGAGGCCGCCGTCGCGAAGGCCGAGCAGTCCCTGGCGATCATGGGCCGCTCCTTCGGGGTGCGCGTCGACGTGACCCACGACCCCGCCGCGATCAGCGCCGACGGCCTGAGCTCGTACCAGGCCGTGCTGTGGGCGGGGGTGAGCGGCAGTGTCCTCGACGAGGCCGGCCGCGCGGCCCTGACCTCGTACGTGGAGGGCGGCGGCGGCTTCGTCGCCGCGTCCGCGGCGACCGTCAACGCCGAACCGGAGTGGGACTGGTACGCGCAGACCGTCGGGCCGAGGGTCGTCGCCGACACCGGCGAGGCGGTGAAGAAGGACGTGACCCTGGTCGCCGAGCACCCGTCGTCGAAGGACTCCTCGACGGGCTGGGACTCCAACGACGTCTGGTACGCGCCGGTCGTCGACCCCGCCGAGATCCCCGGGACCACGACGATCGCGTCCTACCCCGGCGACGACTCCATCGAGGTCCAGACGACCTGGGTGCGCGAGGTCGGTGCGGGACGCGTGATGGTGACCTCGATGGGCAACGACTACGACGCCTGGGGCGAGGGCGACTTCGTCAAGATGATCCGGGGCGGCCTGTGGTGGGCGAGCGGCACCGACGCGCCGATCCTCGTCCGTGCCGACATGGCCGCGCCCTCGTGGCCCTACATCGTGTCGTTCGTGCTGTGGGTGGGCGCGATCATCGTCGGCGGTGTGATCGCCGTCACGAGGACGACGGGACGTGGATCCGGCGCGTCGGTGCCGTTGTCGTCTAAGGGCTAGAAGCCCTGGGGGAGATGGTCGGGGGTCTCGTAACGCGAGGCCTTGTACTGCTCACTCTCGCCGAGCACCGCGGCGCCGAGCCTGGTGTGGGAGAGGGCGTCCTTGCCCTTCTCGGTGATCCGGCCGACCTGTGCCTGCACCAACCCGGCCGTGCTCTGCACGGTGGGGTTCTCGCGGACACGTTTCGTCGCGCGCACGATCTGCTCGTAGCGCTCGCGCCCGGCCTTGGTGCCGAGCACGTAGCCGATCGCGAACCCCGCCACGAACGCCACTTTGCGCATGGGTCACCCCTTTCGTCGATACCTCTGACCGTAGGGTGCCCATTTTGCCGGGGATCATGCGTCTTGGCAGGAAGAGGGCACGATCGGTCGGCGGGTAATCCGGTTGGAGACACTGCGGCGGGGTGCTGTACTCTATGTCAGGCGCCAGGAACGGCTCCGATCCCTGTTAGCTCAATTGGCAGAGCAGCCGGCTGTTAACCGGCAGGTTGATGGTTCGAGTCCATCACAGGGAGCAGCGAGGCGAAGCCCCCGGAGGAATCCACCGGGGGCTGTTTTCATGCCCGCGTCGATCCTTCCCCAGCGCCTCCGGATCCAGAGAGAATCGCTCACGGAGACGTGACCACCGGCGACGGCGAAGCGGTGGCAATGAGGATGCGCCCGAGCCCCGCGCCTGCCACCCTCATCGGCATGCTCGTTGAAGACTTCGACCCCGCCCGGCACCTCGCCGCCGTCGTCGCCATGTGCGCCGCCGAGGGCTGGCCGAACTGGGCCGACCCCGAGCGCGCCGCCCGCGCCGCCACCGCCCCAGGCACGATCGCCCTCGTCGCCCTCGACGACGAAGGGGAGGTGACCGGCTTCGCCCACGTCCTCACCGACGGCGCGATCAGCGCCTTCCTCGACCTCCTCGTCACCGCGGCGGAGCACCGGCGGCGCGGCGTCGCGCGGGCCCTGGTCGCCGAGGCCTTCGTCCGCTGCGGGGTGAAGCGGATGGACCTGCTCGCCGACGACGCGGCGACGGCGTTCTACGAGTCGATGCCGCACCGGGCACTGCCGGGGTACCGGATCTATACGCCGTAGGTGGATGGGGGCGTGTGGGCTCGGTGGGATCGGGCGTGGGTGTTGTGGCGGCGCCGTTCGGCCCGGCGACCTGCCGCCATCCAACCGAGCGGCCGCCGACTCCAGCACGCACCGCCGAAGTGAACCTGCCCGTGAATCCGGCACTCGCATGGCGAACCCGCTGGTCGAGAGCCGGCCGCTGCGCCGCCCCCTACTTCCCCTTCCGCCGCAGCACCCCACGCCGCGGTTTCCTGCGCGCCGCGCCCTTCCCCGCGCCGGACCCCGGCTCCACCGGCAACTCCACCCATTCCCCGCTCGCCTTGCTCCGCTGCACCGCGTCCAGCACCCGCTGTACGCGCAACCCCTCGGCGAAGTCGGGGCTCACCGCGGTCGAGTCGATGATCGCGCGGATGAAGTCGTGCGCCTGGTGTGTGAAGGGCTGCTGGTACCCGATCGTGTGCCCGGGCGGCCACCACACGTCGAAGTACGGGTGGGTCTTCTCGGTCACGAGGATGCGGCGGAATCCCTGCTCGGCGGCGGGCGCGTCGGTCTCGTAGAACATCAGCTCGTTGGGCCGCTCGAGATCGAACACGGCCGACGCCTTGCTTCCGTTGAGTTCCAGGCGCAGCGCGTTCTTGCGGCCGGTGGCGAAGCGGCTCGCCTCGAAGGTCGCCACCGCTCCCCCGTCGAGCCGCGCGAGGAACGAGGCGGTGTCGTCGACGGTGACCTCGCCGGTCCCGTCGTCGTCGGCCAGGGGCCGCTCGGTCACGAAGGTCTCGGTGTCGGCGACGAGCCGGGTGATGTGCTGGCCGGTCACGTAGGCGGCCATGTCGACGATGTGCGCCCCGATGTCGCCCAGCGCCCCGGAGCCGGCCTTGTCCTTGTCGAGCCGCCAGGTCCAGGTCGAGTCGGCGTCGGCGAGCCAGTCCTGGAGGTACACGGCGCGCACGTGCCGCAGCCGCCCGAACCGTCCACTCTGGACCAGGTGGCGCAGGAAGGTGACCGCCGGGACGCGACGGTAGGTGAAGCCGACCATGGCGACCAGGCCGGGCGACTCGGCGGCGACCGCGGCCATCCGCTCGGCCTCTTCGACGGTGTTGGCCATCGGCTTCTCGCACAGCACGTGCTTGCCGGCGCGCAGGGCGGCGATGGCGATCTCGGCGTGGGTGTCGCCGGGGGTGCTGATGTCGACGATGTCGATGTCATCGGCCTCGACGACGGCGCGCCAGTCCGTCTCGGCACGGCTCCAGCCGTACTGGCGGGCGGCGGCGGTGACCATCTCGGTGCTGCGCCCGCACAGGGCCGTCAACTCCACCGAGACCGGCAGGTCGGCGTACACGGGGTTCACGTCCCGCCAGGCCGCCGAGTGCGCCTGGCCCATGAAGGCGTAACCGATCATCCCGACCCGCAGCGTCGTCACGGCCGGGCCGGTGTCGTCGTTGGTGCCCATGTAGGTGAACCTTAGTCGAGCCCGCCGACGAAAGACGGCCGTGGCCGCTTCGGAGTCCGGCCCTCGACCTTCGTCAAGGTGCCCGGCTCGTCTTTCGGCGGTGCCGCGCGACCCGCGGCGTCCCTAGGTTCGGCGTCCATGAGAACGCTGAGAAATCTGCTCGCCGCGGCCGGAGTGGTCGCCGTGGCGCTCGCCGCGGTCGCCTGGCTGTCGCCGGGAGGGGTCGGCACGACCGACACGGTCCTGGTCACCGACGGCTGGTCGGCCTCGCTCTACCGGTCGCTGTCCACTGTGGCGCCCGCCGGATCGGCGGTGCCGGTGGAGATCCTGACACTGGCCTGCTTCGGTGTCCTGCTGCTCTGGACGGCGTGGGTGTGGTGGACGGCGGTGCGGCGCCGCGACTGGAACCGGGCCGCGGCGGGCGTGGTCGCCGGACTCGGCACGGCCGCGGCCTACGCGGTCAGCGAGGCGTGGAAGCTGGCCGTCGACCAGGAGCGCCCGTGCCGCGCGGTGCCGGGCGCCTCGGCCATCGAGGAGTGCCCCGAGCCGGGTGACTGGTCCTTCCCCAGCAACCATTCCACCGTCGCGGTGGCGATCGCGGTCGCTCTGGTGGTGCTGCGCCCGCGCCTGGCCTTCGTGGCGCTGCCGCTGGGCGCGGCGGTGCCGCTGCTGCGGGTCGTCGCCGGGGTGCACTATCCGCACGACGTGGCCGCCGGCGCGGTCCTCGGCACCGCCGGGGTCCTGGTCGCGCACCTGCTGCTCACGCGCCTGGCCGCGCGGCCGGTGTCAGTCGTGCTGCGGCGCTTCGGGGGCGACGATCCCGGCCTCGTGGGCGACGACGGCCGCCGCGGCCCGGTTCTCCACGCCGAGCCGCGACAGGATGGCGCTCACGTGGAACTTCACCGTCCCTTCCACGACGCCCAGGCGCCGGGCTATGCGCCCGTTCGCCCATCCGGCGCCCAGGTAGGACAGCACCTCTCGCTCCCGGGCGGTCAGGGCGTCGACCCGCGCGCGGGCATCGGCCCGGCGGGCGGCGGCCGTCCCGGCGCCCCCGGCGGCGAGGTGGGCGAGCACCCGCGCGGCGACCTTCGGTGACAGGTAGGCGGCGCCGTCGGCGACGGCCCGCACCCCGGCGATCAGCTCCTCGGGCTCGCCGGACTTGATGAGGAAGCCCGCGGCCCCGGCGCCGAGCGCGCGCAGGATGTAGTCGTCCTCGCCGAAGGTGGTGAGCATGACCACGCCGGTGTCCGGGGCCAAGCGGGCGATCTCGCCGGCGGCGGTGATGCCGTCGGTGCCGGGCATGCGGATGTCGAGGACGGCGACGTCGGGCCGGTGCCGTCGCACCCCCTCGACGGCGTCGTGCCCGTCGCGCGCCTCGGCGACGATCTCGACGTCGGCGGCGGTGGACAGGACGGCGCGGATCCCGGCGCGCATCATCGGCTCGTCGTCGGCGATGAGGACCCTGATCACGCCGCCGGCCTTTCGCCGACGATCTCGGCCGAGACCAGCGCCGGGCCCTCGAAGCAGAGACGGTAGGCGTCGCCGGAGCGGTCGTCGAAGGGGTCGACGGTGATCTCGTAGTACTCGCAGGCCACGCCCTCGGGCTCGGCGACCTCGGGGTGGGCGGGGGTCTGCTCGCCCGGCAGCAGGTGGGCGAACTCGGCCCGGTCCTGGCCGGGCCGCAGGCTCGCGAAGACCTCGGCGTCGAGGACCGATCCGCGCGCCGACATCATCTCCCAGCCGCGCAGGCCCGCGCCGATCAGCGCGAAGCTCACCATCGGCACGAGGACGGCGGCGGCGATGGTCACCCGGATACGCCGCCGCGCGCTGCGCTGGCGGGGTGGGGGCGGTGGCTCCGAGCCGGGTGTGTGCGGCAGGCGCGCGCTGACGGTGAAACCGCCGCTCTCGTCCGGGGCGGCCTCGAAGCCGCCGCCGAGGGCGTGCACGCGGTCGGCGAGGCCGGTCAGTCCGTTGCCGCCGCGTGTCCGGCCCCCGGCACCGCCGGGCGCGTTGGTGACGGTGACGGTCGTGACCTTCGGTTCGTGCCGCACGTCGACCGTGACGTGCGCGCCCGCGGCGTGGCGGGCGGCGTTAGTCAACGCCTCCTGCACGACATGGCGCGCGGCCACCGAGACGCCGAGCGGGACCGCGTGCCCGTCGGTGGTGTTCAGCTCGACGGTCATCCCCGCCGCCCGCGCCCCCGCGACGAGCTCGGCGACCTGCTCGGGCCCCTGCCCGACGCCGGCCTCCCGCAGCAGTCCGACGACCTCGCCGAGGCGGTCGACGGCCGACTCGGCGCGCGCGCGGATGTCGGCGACGGCCGTCCGGTGCCCGGCGGGCAGGTCGGGGGCGAGTTTCAGCGCGCCCGCCGACAGCGCGATGAGGCTCAGTTCGTGCCCGAGGACGTCGTGCATGTCACCGGCGATGCGGGCCCGTTCACGCAGGCGGGCGCCTTCGCGGCCGGCCTCGGCGAGGTCGCGGTACTGCCGCCAGAAGCGCCCGGCGAACCACGGGAGCATCGTCTCGGCGAGCAGGAGTGCCAGGAAGCGGTAGCCCAGCGGGATCCACGCCGGCGCCAGCATGAGGGCGACGAGCCCGGCGGCGAGCACGCCGACGGTGATGAGCACGGTCGTTCGGGTGCGGCCGGGCAGGCGCCCGGCGGCGAAGGCGAGCAGGACGGTCGGGATCGCCCACCACGGACTCCACAGGCTCAGCCCGGCGGTGGCCAGGGCGAGCCCGGTCGCGGCGGGGCCGAGGTGGGGGTGGTCGATCAGGCGCTTCACGGTGGCGACGATACGTCGGCCGCGCGAGTCCGGGCGGAAAACCCCTCGCGCGGGCGTGGCCGGGCGGCGATCATGTCGGGATGTCCCGCGTCGTGCTCGTCACCGGTCTCCAGGCCGCAGGAAAGACCACCGTCGCCGGGCTGCTCGCCCGGCGTATCTCGCCGCTGGCGGCGCATTTCGACGGTGACGTGCTGTATCACGCGGTGGTCTCGGGGCACGTGGACATGACCCCGGATCCCGATCCCGCCGCGGAACGCGAGCTGCGCCTGCGGTACGAGGGTTCGGCGCTGCTGGCCTCGCATTACGCGCGCAACGGTGTCGACTTCGTGTGCAGCGACATCATCATGGGCGAGGACGTGACGCGGTGGCTTGACCGGGTCGCCGACTTCGAGCGGCACCTGGTGGTGCTCTGCCCGTCGACGGAGGCGGTCGTCGCCCGCGAGATCGGGCGGGGCTCGAACGCCTACCGCGACTGGGGCGCCGATCTGACGGCGGCGGTCGAGTCGATGCGCACCGATCTCGACGAGACGCCGAGGCGCGGGCTGTGGCTGGACAGCAGCGGGCTGAGCGCCGAGGAGACCGTGGATCGCATTCTCGCCGACGGGATGCTCGCCTCGCGATACTGAGCCCGGAGCCGGCTGAATATGACGACCGGTCTATTCTTGCCGGATGGCGGTCAAGGGCGATGAGACGAAGGCGCGGCTGATCGAGGCGACCCGGCGGCTCGTGGAGGCCAAGGGCTACCACGGCACCGGCCTCAACGAGATCCTCACGGCCTCCGGCGCGCCCCGCGGCTCGCTCTACCACCACTTCCCCGGCGGCAAGGACCAGCTCGTCGGCGAGGCCCTGTCGGCCGCCGGACGCGAGATCGACGGCGTCGTCGCCGAACTGTCCGCCACCGCCGCCGGCCCGGCCGAGCTCGTGGCGGCCCTCCTCGACGCGCTCGCCGAGCGCATGGTCGCCGCCGACTACACCAAGGGCTGCCCCGTCGCGACCGTCGCGCTGGAGGTCGCCGCGACCAACGACGCCCTCCAGCCGCTGTGCGACGGCATCTACACCGGGTGGCGGCGAGCGCTGGCCTCCGCGCTGCTCGCCGACGGTCACGACGCCGCCGAGGTCGACGACCTCGCCACGACGGTCCTCGCGCTGATCGAGGGCTCGCTGGTGCTGGCCCGCACCGCCCGCAGCCGGACGCCGATCGAGCAGACCGGGCGCCGGATCACCCGGCTGCTCGCCAAGCGCTAAGGAAGCGCCGGGACGCTCCGGCGCTTCCTCTTCGGCCAACGAATATGCAGATCGGTCTAGAGAGGAACGAGAGATGGAAGAGAAGCCCGACACCGCCGTCTTCGGCGCGACCGGACTCATCGGCAAGTGGACCGTCCGGCGGCTGCTCGGCGAGGGCCGCGCGGTCGCCGCCGTCGTCCGCGACCCCGCCCGGTCCGGGCCCGCGCTGCGCGGCTGGCTCCACGAGAACCACACCGGCACCGACCGGCTGACCGTGCTCGCCGGCGAACTCACCGGCGGCCCGGTCCTCGGCTTGAGCGCCGCCGACGACGCAAGGCTCACGGGCGTCCGCGACGTCTTCAACACCGCCGCCCTCTACCGCTTCGGCATGCGACGGGCCGAAGCCGCCGCCGTCAACGTCGAAGGCGCCCTCGACGTCGTCCGCTGGGCGGCGACCCGGCCCGGCCTGCGCAGGCTCGTCCACGTCTCCGGCTACCGCGTGGGCCTGGAAACCGACCCGCGCCATCCCATGCCGGAAGCCGAACTCGCCGGGATCTACCGGAGGAAGGGCGCCTACGAGGGCTCCAAGATCGAAGGCGACGCGGCCGTGCGGGTCGCCGCCGCCGAACTCGGCGTGCCGCTGACCGTCGTCAACCCCAGCAGCGTCATCGGCCACTCGGTGACCGGCGAGTCCGGCCAGTACATCGGCCTCGCCGCCCTGGTCGAGCAGTTGTGGACCGGCCGCCTCCCCGCCCTGCCGGGAACCGCGCGGACTTTCGTCCCCGTCGTGACCGTCGACCACCTCGCCGCCTTCATGGCCGCGATCCCCGACCACGACGGCGATCCCGGCGGGGCGCACTGGGTCCTCGACGAGCGGACCCCGCACCTCCCCGAGCTCGTCGGCCTCCTCGCCGGGCACCTCGGCGTCCCCGCACCGAAGCGGCTCGTGCCCGTGTCACTGGTCCGCCGTCTTCCCAAGGCCGTCACCAGAGCCGAGCCCGAGACCCTCGGCTTCCTCACCGAGGACCGCTACGACACCGCCACGGCCGAGCGGATCGCCGACTCCGCCGGGCTGCGGCAGGCTCCCGTCGAGACCGCCCTGCGCCGCTGGGCCGACCGGCTCGTCGCCGACGGCTTCGGCGCCGCGCCCTCGGCGCTGCCCGGCGGTTTCGCCGAGGTCGCCGGAGCCCGGACCTACCTCGCTGGTGAGCGGACCGTCCCGGAGTTCGTGTTCCTGCACGGCATCCCGCTCGACGGCGAGTCCTGGCGGGGAGTGCTCGGACAGCTCGGCGACTCCCCCGCGCTGGTCGCCGATCTGCCCGGCCTCGGCCGCTCGGCGCCCACGGCCGTCACCGACCTGGAGTGGCTGACCGAACTGCTGGCACCACTGGAATCCCGGCCGGTCCTGGTCGCCCACTCGGCGGGATGCGCGCCCGCACTGCGCTACGCCGGGACGCATCCCGACCGGGTCGGCGGGGTGGTGCTGGTCTCGCCGTACTTCCTGCAGGAGAAGGGATCGGCGGTCCTCCGGACACCGGCCCTGGCCGCACCGATGCTGCGGCGGGCCTCCCCCGCGCGGCTGGCGAGCGCGCTGGTGGGCGGGACTCCCTCACCCGAGGTTCTGCACGCCGTGACCAGCGCCGCCGCTCAGCTGGCCCGGCCCGGCGTCGCGCGCCGCAACGCCCGCCGGCTCCGGGAGGCCCACCGCGCCGGCGAACGCGTCGCGCTGACCGCGCTGCTCGGAAGGGTCGTCGGCGTGCGGATCGTCGCCGGGGAAAGGGATCGGCTGGTCGGTGATCCCGGATCCGTGCCCGTCGCGACCGTTCCCGGTGCCGGGCACTGCCCGCAGCTCAGCGATCCGGCGGCGGTCGGGGCGGTGATTCGCGAGGCGGCGCGTCACTGATGCGGCCGGAAACGGCCCGGTGACTGGCCGTTCCACGTTCGTGCGTCCACAATGGTCCTATGTCCGCCGCGACGCCCTCGTCCAAGGCGCCGCGGCGGTTCACCGGTCGACCAGGGGGTGCGGTGGAACTCAGCTTCACGGTGGCGTCGGAGTCGCGTCAGCTCGACGGCGAGGACCTCTTCCGGGCCCTTTCGCGTTCCGGAGGGCCGGACACGCGGCTGACCCGCGTCTACGGGTCGGGCACCGAAGGCCACATGGCCGGCGTACTGGAGACGATCCTCGCGATCGCCAACTCGGCCGCCGCGATCACCGGCGCGGTCGCCGCCTGCGGCGCCTGGCTGAGCTCGCGGCGGATGACCGCGCGAAGACAGGACCGGCCGCTGGAGATCACCGTGGAGACCGCGGGCCGCCGGGTGGTGCTCAAAGCCGGTACGCCCGAGGAGATCGCCGGCGCCATCGCGGTGCTCGCGCTGCTCGACCGGGAGTCGCCGGAATGACCGGACTGCCCGCCGCCGAGGGCTCGCGGGTCGTGCTGATCGGCGTTCCGGTGTACAGCGACGAGGTCCTCACCGACGTCCCGGGCGCGGCCGGCAACGTCGCGAGGCTGCGCCGGCTGTTCACCGATCCCGAGGTGTGGGGCCTGCCCGAGGAGCACGTCGTCGGCGTCGACGAGCGGGCCGGCATCGGCGAGGTCCTCGGCCGCATCCACGAGGCCGCCAATGAGGCCACCGACGCGCTGGTGGTCTACTTCGCCGGGCACGGCCTGGCCGACCGCGACGATCTGCGGCTCATGCTCGCCGAATCGGCGCCCTCGCGTCGCTGGACCGGCCTGGCCTACCGCGACATCCGCAACCTGCTGCTGGACCACGGATCCCGGGCCCGCTGGAAGATCGTCATCCTCGACTGCTGCTTCGCCGGCGCGGCCTTCGACGGCACGCTGAGCGGCCCCGACCAGGTCAGAGACCTCACCGCCATCCGCGGCAGCTTCGTGCTGACCGCCTGCGGCGAGAACGAGTTCGCCTGGGCGCCACCGGGAGAGGAGCACACCGCCTTCAGCGGGGAACTGATCCGGCTGCTCGACGAGGGAGTCGAGGGCGGACCGGAGTTCCTCGACCTCGACACCATCTACGACCGCGCGGCGGCCGGCATGCGCGAGATCAACGGCCCCGTGCCGCAGCGTCGCACCCACGACGCCGGCGGCAAGGCCGTGCTCGGCCGCAACCGGGCGTGGCGGCCCCCGCAAGCTCAGCCGCCCCCCGTGAGTCGGCCCGTCGAACCGGCCGCCCTCCCGTCCGGACTCCGTCGGGAAGGACCCTCCGTATACGTCGACGTGAAGCCGGGCGGTTGCCACGGTGTCGTTGACGAGACCGCCTTCTACGAGACCGAACGCGGCATGGTCGGCATCGACCTGAACAGCGGCCACATCGCCTGGATGCGCGAGCGCCGCGGAGCCGAGGCCGCCGTCGTGGGCGCGCGGATCCAGTTCGTCACCGAGGAGAGCACGACCGTCTTCAGCGCGCGGACCGGCGCCGACGTCTTCACCTGGTCGGGCGAGCACGACGGCGGTGTGGCCGTCTACGACTCGCCCGAGGTGACCGTCCTTGCCGAGATGAGCGCGGCGGAGGGCGTCCTCCGGCAGATCCACGGCCTTTCGTCCCGGGACGGTTCTCCACTGTGGACTTGTGATGAGGATCTGCGGTCCTGGCGCGGCTTCTTCGACCACGCGGGCACGACCTACCTCGTCGCCGAGGACGCCGAGGGGAACATGTCGACGCTCGACATCGCGACCGGCGACCTGCACCGCCTCGACCTGCCGCCGGGCGCCGACGCGGCCGCCGCCTGGGGCCTGGTCTGGGCCCTGGCCCCCAACGACAACGGTGGCTCCGGCCTGAGCTGGTGGACGGCCGCCGACGGCACGACGCCGAGGGTCGCCGACCTGCGGGTCGAGGACCTGACCGGCGAGTTGAGGTTTCGCGAGCTCGGCCCGGAGTTCGACGACTTCACGCCGCTGGTCTCCTTTCGCCCCTACGTCGTCCTCGTCGACGATGGAGGAAGGGCCGCGGCGCTCTGGTCGCACCGGCTCGGGTTCCAGTCGATGCCGCTGGGCTCGGCCGACGACGTGGTCGAGGTCTACGACCGCCGCTTCGCGGTCCTCACCGCCGACGAACGCGGCCGACCGGTCACCCGCGTCCAGCACGAGTGGGGACGCACGGGATTCACCGTCGAGCGGCACTTTCGGCGCGTCGACCGCGGCACCGCGATCAGCGCGCCCAAGGCCTGGACCTCCGACGGCCGCGCTGCGCCCGCGCGGATCGCGCTGCTCGACGTGCGCACCGGCGGGGTCACCGAACTCGGCACCGTCCAGACGCCGGGGATGTGCGCCTGGTCGGACACCCACCTGGTCACGCCGACGGCCGAGGGCCTCCAGGTGTGGCGCTTTCGGGAATGACGGACGGGCGGGGCCGTGAGGTCCCGCCCGTCCGGCGTCACTTGTAGAGCAGCTTCGACATCCGCCGCGAGGCGAACGCCAGGCACACGCCGGCGACGGCGACCAGGTAGGCGCAGTGCACCAGCAGCCACGGCGACAGCTCACCGAGCGAGAAGGCCCGCAGCAGCTCGATCCCGTGGTACAGCGGTGAAAGGTGCACCAGCCACTGCACGGCCTCGGGGTAGTTCTCGATCGGCGCGAAGGATCCGGAGAACAGGAACATCACGAAGACGAAGGCCATCATCCAGTCGAAGTCCGGCCAGTTGCGGAAGTAGGTCGTGGCGAGCAGGCCGATGCCGGAGAACGCCAGCCCGACCAGCACCGAGCCAGGCAGCGCCAGCAGCGACCACCACGTCTCGGTCAGGCCGAGCGCTGCCATCACGATCAGGAAGGCCGTGCTGTAGATCGCGCCGCGGATCAGCGCCCAGGAGATCTCGCCGGCGGCGACGTCGCGCGGCCGCATCGGCGTGGCGAGGACCCCGTCGTAGAGCTTCATCCACTTCAGCTTGCCGAAGACGTTGAAGGTCGTCTCGGCGACGGCGGCGTTCATCGCGGCGCTGGCCAGCATCGCCGGGGCCACGAAGACCGCGTAGTCGACCATCCGGCCGTCGGGCAGCTCGATCTGCTTGACCAGCGCGCCGACGCCGACGCCGAGGGAGAACAGGTAGAACAGCGACTCCAGCAGCCCGGTGAGGATCACCAGCCAGCCGTGCTTGTGGACCGTGTAGTTGCGCTCGACCATCGGGCCGGGGCGCAGCCCCTTGTTGCGGATGGCGAGGGTGGTCATGACCGTCATGTGACTCCTCCTTTCAGACCTTGAGCCGCTTGTTGAGCGTGTACCGGGCGGCGTACCAGCCGGCGACCGTCCACACCAGCAGGACCGCCAGGTGCGCCGGCCAGGGCCACGGCGGGGCGACACCGAGAGTCGCGGCGCGGGCGAGTTCGACACCGTGCCAGACCGGGGAGACCCAGGCCAGCGGCTGGACGACCGCGGGCAGCTGGTCGAGGGGGAAGAACACCGCCGAGAACAGCGTCAACGGCAAGATCCCGAAGCGGTGCACGATCGACAGCGACGACTCGTTCTTGGCGGTCATCGAGATCGCGTAGACCGCGCCGATCGACGCCGACGCGGTGAGCAGCGCGGCGAGGACCGCCAGCGGCGCCAGCGGCGAGTAGAGCAGCCCGAAGGCCGCCATGACGCCGAAGAACGCGATCGCCGAGACCGCGCTGCGAAACAGCGCGTAGATGAGGTGGCCGTTGAGGATGTCGTCGTTGGTCAGCGGTGAGGCCTGCATGGCCTTGTACTGGCTTCCCCAGCGCGTCGCCGCGAAGACCGGCCAGGTCAGTTCGCCGGTGGCGATCTGGAAGGCGGTCGAGGCGAGCAGGCCGGGGGCGATGAACGCGACGTAGTCGACACCGCCGATGGCGCTCGACCCGTCGACGTAGCCGCCGACGGCCATGCCGAGGCCGACGATGAACAGCACCGGCAGCAGGAACCCGGAGAACAGCGAGCCGTACCAGGTCCGCCGGTAGTTGAGCAGCCAGTGCTCGAAGGCGTGGAGGGAACCGGCGCTCATCAGTCGACCAGCGTCCGTCCGGTCAGGCGCAGGAAGACGTCCTCCAGGGTGGCGCGGCGTTCCAGGACGCTCGCCGGCTGGAGGCCGCGGCCGTGCACCTCGGCGACGGCCGACTCGGCGTCGGGGGTGTACAGCAGGATCCGGTCGGGGAGGATCTCGACGCGGTCGGCGACGCCGTCGAGCTTCTCGGCGAAGACCTCGTGGTTCTCGGTGTTGAAGCGCAGTTCGACGACCTCGCGGGTCACGTGCGCCTCGATGAGCTGGCGCGGGGTGCCCTCGGCGGCGATCTTGCCGCCGTCCATGACGACGAGGCGGTCGCAGAGCTGCTCGGCCTCGTCCATGTAGTGCGTGGTGAGCACGAGGGTGACGCCGCGCTTCTTGAGGCGGAACAGCCGCTCCCACACCAGGTGGCGGGCCTGCGGGTCGAGGCCCGTGGTCGGCTCGTCGAGCATGACCAGCTCGGGCTCGTTGATCAGGGAGCGCGCGATCGTCAGCCGCCGCCGCATGCCCCCGGAGAGGTCCTCGACCTTCGACTCGGCGCGGTCGGACAGCTGCACGAAGTCCAGGAGCTCGCGGGCGCGCTCGCGGGCCACCTTGTACTTGATGCCGAAGTAGCGCGCGTAGATGACCAGGTTCTCCAGGAGGTTCAGCTCGGTGTCGAGCGTGTCGTCCTGGGGGACCACGCCCAGACGGGCGCGGATCTTGGCGCCCTGCGTGGCGGCGTCCATGCCGAGGATGCGCAGTTCGCCCTCAGTGGGCGGGGAGACGCAGCCGATCATGCGCATGGTCGTCGACTTGCCCGCGCCGTTGGGCCCGAGGAAGCCGAAGGCCTGGCCCTTGGGAACGGTGATGTCGATGCCGTCGACGGCGGTGTGGTCGCCATAGCGCTTGATGAGGCCGCGGGCGGAGATCATGTCTTGCACGCGGCGACGGTACAGCGCGGGTGTGACGGAAGCCAAGGGGATTGCGAAGTCGTCACCTGACCGCGCTGGGTCACCTTGCAGATGCATATTGCTAATGCGTGACCATGACCAGACATACTGTAGTCATGGCTAGAATTATGTACATGGAGACTTTGCCCTTGGCCGAAGTGCGGAACCGCCTGTCCGAGCTGGTCAACTCCGTGGAGCTGACCCACGAGCGCGTCACCGTGACCAAGAACGGCCGCCCGGCGGCCGTGCTGATCTCACCCGAGGACCTGGAACGGCTGGAGGAGACCATCGCGGTGCTCTCCGACCCTCAGACGATGCAGGACCTCGCAGAATCGCAGCAGGCGATCGAACGAGGCGAACTATATGACGCCGCCGATCTCGCCGAGATCATGGCGGCCCGCGTGAAAGACGAGGACGGCTAGTGACCTCGGTCCGCTACACCGTTCGCTTCACGCCCCCCGTCCGACGTGCGCTATCCGAGCCTCCACCTGTCGGGCTCCCGCCGACAGTCGCCTTCGCTGTCGCAGAGTTCATCAACGGCCCGCTTCGCGACAACCCACACCGGGTGGGCAAGCCGCTGGATCCGCCGATGGACGGCATCTGGGCTGCCCGACGTGGGGAGTACCGGGTTCTCTACCGAATCGATGAGAAGGACGAAGTCATCATCGTGACGAGCGCCAGGCACCGCGGCGACGCCTACCGAACCTGACCTCACCTGCCCCTGGGGCCGCGCGCCCCTACGGGACGCGCGGCCGGGTGAGGAAGGTCCTAGACGTAACCATTGAAGTCGGTGATCGACCACCAGCTGCTCGACGCGCCGGTCTGCACGACCCGGATGTAGCGGGCCGAGCGGGCCGTGAACGCCGCGGTGACGAGCGCGGCCGTGCCGGAGCCGGTCGCGACCGGGCTGCCCCAGTTCGCGCCGTCGGTGGACAGGTAGACCTGGTATCCCCGGGCGTAGTCGCCGCCGCTGCCGCCGGAGTCCATGGTGATCTGCCGGACGTTGTGCGCGGCCTTCATGTCGACGACGATCCACTGGCCGTTGACCATCGGCGTGCCGGTGCTCCACCGGCTGCCGAGATCGCCGTCGAGCATCCGCGCGGGGACGTCGGCGCCGCCGGTGGCCGAGGCCGTCGCGGTCCAGCCCGAGCGGTCGAGCTTCTGCGGGCCGGGTCCGCTCCCGCCGCCGGTGTAGGAGGCGAGGTAGGCCGGGATGGTCTCGGTGCCCTGCGCGACGCCGCCGGCGTTGTTGATGACGCGGTTGATGACGCCGTTGCCGCCCAGCGAGACCGTGAGCAGGTTGGTGAAGGCGACCCCGGGGACGTCGGGGACCTCGAAGCCGCGGTCGGCGACGATGCTCGGGTTGACGTTGAAGTAGCAGTAGCTGCCGACTCCCCAGGCGCGGTGGGTGGTGACCCCGTTGGCGACCTTGTAGGCGGCGTACCCGTTGGCGCCGGTGCGCCAGGCGGCCTGTGTCGGCGGGTCGTAGGGCATCTCGTTCTGGAAGAACACCGTCCGGCCGCCCTGGCCGTTCCAGATCACCTGGTACTTCTGGTAGTGCTCGACGAACAGGCCGTAGGCGATGACGTCGGCGCCGTTGACGATGACGCCGGTGTCGGCGGGGTTGAGCGTCCAGCCGATGCCGGCGCCGTGATCGCCGCGCCAGGCCCAGATGTGGTCGATGATGACGTCGCGGCTGTTGACGACGAGGCTGGTGGTCGCCGAACCCGGTCCGGGCCCGCCGATGCGGAAGTAGACGTCCTGGACGGTCGTCGGGTTCGCCGAGTGGCTCGCCCCCGAACCGGTCGGGCCGACCTCCAGCAGCACCGGCGAGTTGACGGTGCCGGCGTCGAAGAGGATCCCGGCGAGCCGCACGCCGTCCACATCGGACACCTTCATGCCGATCACGCCGTTGTCCGGGATCAGGCTGGGGTAGCCGATCCCGAGCACGACCGTCCCGGCGCGGGTCACGTTCAGTGTCTGGTCGAGGTGGTAGATCCCCGGCGAGAACAGCAGGTTGCGACCGGCGGCCAGTGCGGCGTTGAGGGTCGCGGCGCTGTCGCCGGGCTTGGCGACGTGGAAGCCCGACAGCGGCAGCGAGGTGCCCGGCGTCGAGCCGCCCGACCAGGTCGTGCCCTGCGAGTCGCGCCGCAGCGCGGGAAGGAACACCTGGTACTGCCCGGAGGAGTCGATGTAGAGGTACGGCTTCTCGCGGGTGACCGGACTGGTCGGCAGGACCGTGTACGGCGGGCTGGGGAAACTCGGCGCGGGCGCGCCGACCACGCCGGAGAACACCATGTTCCACACGCCGTTGAGCCAGCCGCCGATGCGGCTGTCCCGGGTGAGCCACTGCTGCTGGGAGTAGGGCTGCACGACGTTGTCGATGGCGCTGTCGGCGATGTAGCCGCCGCTGGCCCAGCCGTAGCCGGTCGGCGCGAGGTTGAGATTGCCGCGGACGTGCACCCGCCGCATCGGCGCGGCCTGGGAGACCGCCCAGCGGTTGGTGCCGCCGGTCGGCTGGATCGCCAGGTTCTCGATGGAGCGCCAGAAGTTCTGGGTGGCGTTGCCGCCGAACCAGCCGGCGTCGACGGTCACGCCGCCGTTGATGACGACGTCACCGGGGTTGCGGCCGAGACCGGCGATGGAGGTGTGGAAGCCGATGTTGGCGTTGACGTTGTAACTGCCGGGCTTGAACAGCAGCGCGTAGCGCTGGGGTCCGAACTGGTTGCTCTCCTGTTCGGCGAAGACGGTGTCGAGGCGGCTTTGGATGCTCGCCGCCGACATGGAGGGATCGAAGACGAAGACGTTCGGGCCGAGGACCGGGTCGGCCGCGGCGGCCGGTGCCGCGGTCAGCCCGGCGAGTAACGGTGAGGTGGCGGTGGCCGCGGCGATGCCGAGGACATGGCGTCTGCGCATGGAGGGCTCCTTGGGGCCGGTATGTCACATGCAGTGGGAGAGCGCTCTCCCGGGACGTTAACGAGGTGAATCGGGGACTGTCAAGGTTTCCCGGGCGTTTCGGACAGGTGACGGAAACCGGCCGGGGAGGCCGGAGGCGTCCACTCGGGGCACTGAGCAGGCTTTCCGCACGAAACGGAGAGGGAGAGCGCTCTCCGGAGAACGGTCCGGCAGATGGGACGGCCTAGGACACGCCCTAAACCGCGCGGCTGGCCTGGTCGCGCAGGCTCCGCGCGTGCTGTTCGAGGGAGATCAGCTCACCGAACAGGCGCATGTACAGGTCCTTCTCCTCCACCGGGTTCACCCGCTGGAGCCGCGACTTGATCGCGTTGACCTGCTCGGTGACCAGGGGCAACTGCACCCGCGCGAGGGTCAGGGTCACATACCCCGGCTCCGCCTCGGTCACCGTGCGCAGCGGCTCGACGGCCAGCTCGCCGACGAGCGCCTGCGCGCCCAGGTCGGCACAGGCGTCGGTGATCGCCGAGATCCACACCGGCCCGCCCGAAGCGACCGATGCGCCACCGGCGGCGGCGACGGCCTTGCGGACCTCGGCGTGCAGCGGGTGGCCATAGGGCGACTCGTCGACGGCGTCGAAGTACGGCCCGGCGAGCGCCGGGTACTGGATCGCCAGCTTCAGCGCCTCGCGCTCGACGAGCCAGCGCGGGTTGTCGGCGGATGCGGCCTGCGGTTTGCGCGGCGCCTCGACCCGCTCACCGCGCACGGAGGCGACGGCCCGCCGGACGCGCTCGACGTCCATGCCGAGCCGGCCCGCGAGGTGGTTGACGTAACCCGGGATCAGCGAGCGGTCCTTGATCTTGGCGATCATCGGCGCGGTGGCGCGCAGCCCGGCCACCTGGCCCTCGACGGTGTCGAGGTCGTGGCGCGCCAGCACGCTGCGCAGCGCGAAGGCGATGAGCGGCTCGCGGGCCGCGACGAGGTCCCGGACCGCCTCGTCGCCCTTGGTCATGCGCAGGTCGCAGGGGTCCATGCCGTCGGCGGCCACCGCGATGAAGGTCTGCGCGACGAACTTCTGCTCGTCCTCGAAGGCGCGCAGCGCCGCCTTCTGCCCGGCTGCGTCGCCGTCGAAGGTGAAGACGATCTCGCCGCCCAGCTCGTCGCTGTCCATCAGCATCCGGCGCAGGACGTTGATGTGCTCGCCGCCGAAAGCGGTGCCGCAGGTGGCCACGGCGGTCGGGACACCGGCGAGGTGGCAGGCCATGACGTCGGTGTAGCCCTCGACGATGACCGCGCGGCTCTGCTTGGCGATCTCCCTTTTGGCGTGGTTGATCCCGTAGAGCACCTGGCTCTTCTTGTACAGCGGCGTCTCGGGGGTGTTGAGGTACTTGGGGCCGTCGTCGTCCTCGAAGAGCTTGCGCGCGCCGAACCCGATGACGTCGCCGGCCAGGTCGGTGATCGGCCACAGCAGCCGGCGGCGGAAGCGGTCGATGAGCCGCCCCGAACGCGCCGGCTTGGCCAGGCCCGCGTCGACGAGCTCGTTCGACGTGAAGCCCTTCTGCTGAAGATGCTTGGTCAGCGGGTCCCAGGCGTCGGGCGCGAAACCGCAGCCGTAGGTCTCGGCGGCGGTGCGGTCGAAACCGCGCTGGGAGAGGAAGTCGCGGGCGATCATCGCCTCGGGCCGCGTGAGCTGCTCGCTGTAGTAGGCGGCGGCCTCGTTGTGCGCGGCCAGCAGGCGCTGCTTGACGCCCTGCTTGGGGCGCATGATCGTCGTGCCGCCGGCGTCCTCGTAGCGCAGCTGGTAGCCGACCTTGGACGCCAGGCGCTCCACCGACTCCGCGAAGCTCAGGTGCTCCAGGCGCATGAGGAAGCTGATGGCGTCGCCGCCGACCCCGCAACCGTGGCAGAAGTAGAAGCCGCGCGAGGGGGTGACGTGGAAGCTCGGCGACTTCTCGTCATGAAAGGGACACAGTCCCTTGAGATTGCCGCTGCCGGCCGGCTTCAGGGTGACGTGCTCGGCAATGATGTCGTCGATCGCGGTGCGCTCACGCACTGCGGCGATGTCCTCATCGCGGATCCGGCCAGCCACGCGGCAACCTTACCCGTCACGTGACGAGCGGCAGGTAGGCGCGGCTTCACCGGCAGAGCACGCCGAGTAATGCGCTAGAGTCCGAGGCCATGTCCCCACAGCGACCGTCTCCGCTCGCCCGCGAGCGCGCCTGTGACCCATCGGGAAAGCGGTTCGCCCGGCTTCGGGCAAAGGTCTCGTTCGAGTAGTGTGCCCAGCGGGTGCGAACCTCCTACGCCTGCGAAGTGATCGAGAGTGCCGCCCAGCTCAGTCCATGAGGGAAACAGAGAATCACCGATGAGGCCCCCAATGGTTCCCAATCCTGAATCCGGCCCCGCAGAGCCCGAACAGCAGGCCGCCGCGCCGCCGCCCCCTCCCCCGGCGCCGACGAAGACGCTGGCCCCGGAGACACACGGCCGCGGCGTGCGGATGGCGATCTACCTGTCGGGTGTGGCCATCATGCTCGCGCTGATCGGTTGGATCGTGTTCCTGCCGCCGGACTCCCCCGGTCCCGGCGGAGGCGCCGGTGACGACGCCACCCCCAGCGCCTCGGCTCCGCCGGAGGCCCCCGACCCGCTGCTGGCCGCCGACGGAACCGTCGATCCGGCCGCGTACGTGGACATGGCGGACAAGCTGGCCACCGAGACCGGCATGAACTGGCGGATGGGCTCCGACTGGCACAAGTACCACGGCAAGACCGACTTCGACTCGCTGACGCAGAAGCCTGCGGTCGACACCAGGACGCTCGACCTTCAGCTCGGCAACGTCGACCGCAACTACCAGTTCGGCACCCCGCCGGGTGACCTGAGCTCGCTGCGCGACATACAGGGCCAGGTCGGCTACATCCCGACCGAGGAGCAGCTCCCCGGCGTCGACCACATCACCTCGGTGGAGACGACGGGCACGACGATCGGCTACGCGCCCCGGCCGGGCGGCCGCCTGTCCAACGACGGGCACCCCGAGGTCGAGCTGGCCAACGGCGGCGCCGGCGACTGCGCGAGCGCGGCCGACGTCCCGGTCGGCGACATGGTCGACATGGCCCGCGCCGACGGCCTCGACGGTTCGGCGCACGCGGTCATGGTCTTCGACAAGGGCCTGATCGCCACCGCCGGAACCAGCGGCACCCAGGGCGGTCAGTGCCTCAAGCTGCCCAAGAACCTGGTCCCGACGGCCGTGGCGGTCACGCCCGGCAACGAGTTCGCGCTGATCACCGTCTGGGACACCAAGAAGATCCAGGGCGGCCTGGCCGTCGTGGCGTTGACCGGCAAGCCGCAGAACACCCGTGCCGACTTCGCGCGCCCCTTCCCCGCGCTGCCGAACTCCGGTTACACCGTCGACATGAAGCTGCTGGGCGTCGTGCCGCTCGACGAGATGGTCGCGCCCACCGCGATCGGCGTGACCACCGACTTCCACGGCAACACCGAGCTCGACCGCCGCCAGGAGTGGCTGACCAGCGTCGAGGGCCGTGCCGCCGCCGAGCAGAACGTCGCGCACAACGGGCGCGCGATCATCGTCTCGGCCGCCGAGCGCAAAGCCGTCACCGTCGACCTGACACCGCTGTTCACGGCCACCAACGAGGCCTACTTCGGCGAGACGGTGACCGGCCCGCCGGTCACCGGCGACGGTAAGAAGGAGTGGCCCTTCACCTTCAGTGGCAAGAAGGCCATGACGCCGGTCGTCGGGAACATCGTGGCGCTGCCCTCGGCTCCCAACGCGGCGAGCCTCGCCTGGGACGGCAAGGTCGGCTACGTCGCGACCCGCGACGGGCAGCTGCGCGTGCTGGCCATCGAGAACGCCGCGCAGGTCGCCGAGGTCGGGCAGATCCCGGTCGGGGCGAACCCGACCTGCGTCACCCACAGCAAGGACGGGGCGCAGCTGATCGTCACCTCGCGCGGCGACCGCGCCGTCCAGTGGATCCAGCCGGAGGGCACCAGCGGGACGATCGACCGCACACTGACCGACAGCCGCCTGGCCGACCCGGTCTGCGCCGAGGAGCTGGGCTCGCTGCTCCAGCCCGGTGAGGTCGGCGTGCAGGCCACGACCGTTCCGGTGCTCGCGGTCGCCGACTTCGGCGGCGGCCTGGTGCACAACTACCGCATCGGCGAGGGCGTCTTCGCCGACGGGACCAAGGTGGAGCTGCCCACCGAGGGCTTCGAGTACGGCGGCGCCTACGACCCGAAGGGTAAGCCCTTCCGCGTGTCGGTGACGCTGGATCGGCCGGCTTGAGTTGAGGCCTTAGGGGCCGGGGACCTTCGGGTTCCCGGCCCTTTGCGTTGCCGGGACGAGGGCCGAAGCGGTGGGAGGGGTCACCGCGCCGCCGTGGACCAGCCGCGGAGTGTCGCCGGGATCGCCGACTGAAGGGTGGCCTCGGCGGTGGCGGCGTCGAGTGCTCCGGCGAGTTCGAGGGCCACGAGCCCGTGCAGGGTCACCCAGATCGACAGGGCTATCGATGTCGCGTCGCCGGTGAGGGTCGAGGCGGCGAGCGCCCGGTCGATGCCGTCGAGGAGGGGGCCGACGGGGTCTCCGGTGGGGTCGAAGGTCTGCACGCCGCCGAACAGGACCGTATAGAGGTGGGGGTGCTCGCGCGCCCGGTGCCGGTATGCCGCGGCGAGGGCGTGGATGTCGGCGAGCGGGTCATCGGTGTGCGGCACCTGCGACCACCCCGCGCGCGACGCCCCTGGTCTTCCTCCACGGTGGACCGGTCCGCGGTGTCGTGCTCACCAGGGTCGCCCAGCCGGAGTTCACCGCCCTCGTGCACAAGGCGATCATCGCCGAGCCGGGCCCGATGGACGGGCCCACCGCGCGGATCGACGGGCCGACCGCGCGAGATCTCGCCCCGGCCCCCTCCGGCCCGCCCTCCACGAGCACTCCCCGGTACGCCGTCGCCTTCGGCCTCATGCGGCTGGGGCTGCTGTCACCCGACAGCGGGCTGATCGGCCTGGCCGAAGGCGTCAACGCCTTCACCGCCGCCGACCTGGGAGGCGACACCGCCTCGGCCCAATGCGCGCGGGACGCCCACCGCATACCCGTCGAGGACACCGCCGAGAACTTCTCCTTCAGCGCCGCGGCGAGCATGCGGATCCAGGAGACCATCAAGGATTCGCCGTCGATCGCCGAAGGGCTCGACGGCTCGACCGTGCCGGCCATGCTGATGATCGCCGAGTGCTCCTCCCACCGGGCAGTGGGCGACCGCCGTCCTGGCCGCCGACCCCGCCGTCGAACGGACCCAGTACATGCCCGGCGTCGGGCACCACATGTGGAACGGCCTCGACGGCAACGACGAACGGGCCTACGCCGCGGTCGACACCTTCCTCCAGGGCACCCCGGCGCCCCTGCCGAACTACCCGGCCCCCGCCGACATCCCGGCATTCCTCCAGCAGGGCGGCTGACCGTCCATTCCGGCCCCCGGACCCCGGGCCGCCGGCACCGGCCTCTCGCCTCGGCGTGAGGCCGGTGCGGCGGCCCGCGCCGGCCGCCGGCCCGCTAACCCCCGAACACGCTCGCGTTCTCCCTCGCCCACTGCGCGAAGGTCCGCGCCGGACGGCCCGTGACCCGCTCGACGGTGTCGACCACCGTGTATCCGATCTCCGGCGTGTCCTTCCGGATGCCGATCATCCACGCCGCCGAGGCCTCGTCCCAGCCCTGCGCGGCGAGGTCGGCGGCGACCTCCTCCTCACTGAGCTCGACCAGCTCGATGTCGCGCCCCAGGGCCTCCGCCAGCACCGCCACCTTCTCTCGCACGGTCAGCACCTCGGGTCCGGTGATCGTGTACTCCTTTCCGCCGTGCCCGTCCTGCGTGAGAGCGGCGACGGCGACGGCGGCGATGTCGGCCTCGTGGACGAGGGCGCTCGGCGAGTCGGCGAAACCCTCGCGGACGCGGCCCGCGGCGATGATCCCCGCGGCCCACTCGCGGTGGTTCGACATGAACTCCACCGGCACGAGGAGGGTCGCCTCGACCCCGCTGCCGGCGACCTCCTTGGTGAACTCGTCGTCCTCGGGGCCGCGCAGCACGGTCACCTTCGCGACCCCGGCGGCCTTGGCCAGCGCGAAGATCTCCCTGCCCGTCGAGAGGGTCCGGTAGCCGCCGCCGAAGGTGATGAGGTGGGCGGCGGAGACGCCGTCGAAGACTCCCGCCAGGCTGCCCGGGTCGGCGAGGTCGCCGCCGACGACCTCGACGCCAGCGGGAAACTCGGCCTTGGCGGGGTCGCGCGTCAGCGCCCGGACAGCGTGGCCCGCCTCGACGAGCTGCCGCACGATCTGCCCGCCGACGGTCCCGGTCGCGCCGGTCACGAGAATGGTCATGATGTCTCTCCGATTCGTTCAGTACGATGTACGGAGAAGATTAGGAAGGCTTGCGGACAACGACGGTCCTCAAGCGTGAATTCACTGTTCCCGGGCGGTCAGCACGCAGAACTCGTTGCCCTCGGGGTCGGCGAGCACGACCCACGGAACCTCGCGCTGGCCGATGTCGACGTGCCGGGCGCCCATGTCGACGAGCCGTTCGACCTCGGCGTCCTGGTCGTCGGGGTTGAGGTCGATGTGCAGGCGGTTCTTGCCGGTCTTGGCCTCGGTGAGGGGCACGAAGCAGATCCCGGGGTCGCCGCCGTCCTTGCCGCGGATGACGGCCTCGTCGCGGCTCTCGTAGACGAGTTCGTAGCCGAGCACCTCACCCCACCAGCGGGCGAGCCGGGCCGGATCCGCCGCGTCGATCACGATCGTGTGCCACCGGCTGCCCACAATGGACTCCCTCCGTTGGGATCGGGTGCCTCGATAGTGCTGCGTTACCGCACGGTGGTCAAGGGGTCGGCGCGCGGCAACCTTTGCGCCATCCGGTGGACGCGCTCGGCACGGTGCGCCATGATTTGTCCAACGTGGACCTCGTTCGGGGTCGGCGGGAACGGGAGGCACGATGGCCGCGACGGACTCCCCGAGGCGCCCGGTGCTGCTCGTGGCCGTCGCCGTCGTCCTGCTGGTGAGCGCCTTCGGGGTGTGGCTCGGCGATGAGGGTGAGACCGACCCGGTCGCGCATGGGGAGACCGCCGACTCCCCGCCCCCGTCCGACGACGGCTCGCTGACCACCATCGACCTCGGCGTCGCCGCGGAGGGCTTCCACCGGGTCTGCGCGGTCCCCGGCCACGACACTCCCGAGGCCGCGGCCTACGAAGGGCCCGGCCCGCATCCGATCGTGGTGTTCGGCGAGGCCGGCGGCGAGTGGGTCCGCAGCCTCGACGTGGCCGTCGCCGACTTCCCCGCGAACTGGACCGACGCCGACATCCGCCGCGTCCAGCTGATCGGCTGCCTGTCGACCGGGCGCGGCGCCGAGCTGGGCACCTGCGGCGCGACGGTCGCGATCCACGCCGCCCACTACGAACTGACCGTCCACGAGGCCAGGACCGGCGAGGTCGTCGCGATCTTCGCCGCGACAGGACACGAGTACGACTGCTCCGCCCTGGTCGCCGGCGAGAACCTCGCCCGCCTGCCGGCAGGCCGCATGGAAGACCTGATCCACGACGTCATCGAGGGCCGCGCCTGACCCGGGCACGGAACCGGGCCCCGCCGCGGCGGGGCCCGAGTCTGCTCGTCGGGGACTACTCGGCGGCCTTGGGGCGGTAGCTGGCGATGATCAGCCCGGTCGGGTTGACCTTGGTGTCGATCAGCTCGAAGGTCGCCTTGAAGTCCTTCAGCGGCGCCGAGACGCTGTCGGTGCCCTCGAAGACGGGGTGGATCCAGAAGTGGACCTCGTCGACGAGCCCGGCCTCGATCAGCGCGGTCGTGACCGTCCCGAACCCGTACTGCAGGATGTTGCCGCCCTCGGTGGCCTTCAGCGCCTTGACGGCCTCGACAAGGTCGCCTTGGAGGACCTCGGTGTTGTTCCACGCCGGATCGGTCAGCGTGGTCGAGGCGACGTACTTCTTGACGCTGTTGAAGTAGGCCGCGCCCGTCGTGGGGTCGCTCTCGTCCATGGTCGGCCACACCGCGGCGAAGCCGTCGTAGGTCGCGCGGCCCATGAGCAGGGCGTCGGCGGCCTCGGTCTGCGCGGCGGCGAAGTCGGCGTCGAAGTACGGCATGGTCCACATGGGGTTCTCGATGACGCCGTCGAGGGTGATGTAGGTCGAGTTGACGAGCTTGCGCATGTCGTTCTCCAGGTTCTGGGGTGTTCGCCGTTGACAAGAAGAACTCTGCCCGAGCCCGCTTACGATCCGCTTCAGGTCGGCTTTCGCGCGCCGGGCGTGGCCGTAAGCACAGGTCGTCCGGGGTGAGTGTTGCGTCACTGTCCGGAATGGACAGAGCCTGCGGACCGCTATCGTGGGTGGTACACCCCGACCGTCCCAAGGAAGGAAAAATGAACACTCGATCGCCGATCACGACAGGCGACCAGCACCACCACGAGGAACCGGCCGTCGACAGGCAACTCGTCGACGACGGCGACCCCTGGGAGTACTTCCTCTCCGCCGCGACCGACGAGGCCCGCACCGAGGACCGCCCCTCCTCCGAGCTGGCGCTCATCTGACCCCCTCGGTCCCCTGCCGCCTGAGCACCGCGAGAGCCGCGAGCAGTTCCCAGGCGATGATCGGGTAGACCGACCCCCGCTCCCAGGCACCGGCGCCGAACGGGAGCGTCACGCCGGCGACCGAGCCGGCCGTCAACACCAGCAGCGACACGAGTCCTGCGGCCCCCAGGACCACGCTCGCGCCCCGGAAGGCGCGAGGACGGGCCGACGGTCGCAGGACCAGTCCGCCGGCGATGACCGCGGCGTTGCCCCCGACGATCGCCATGGCCGCGCCGACGACATGCCAGTCGACCCCCGGCTCGCGAGATCCGCTATGCACGAGACCGACCAGCACGTTGCCGACGCCGTGCGCGACCGCCAGCGCCAGAAAGACCCCGCGACCACGCCACGCGGGAGCCGCGACGAACACCAGAGCCCCCGCGAGCGCGAAGAGCAGTCCCTGACCGGCGAAACCCAGATTCATGACGGCCGCCGCCGGTGAGCTTCCGGGAATCCCGAGATCGCTGATGTAGTCGGCGGCATAGCCGTAGCCGGAAAGCGCCCGGGCCGCGACGGCCTCGGCGACGAGATACCAGGCGGCCGCCACCGCCCACAGCACCCCCGCCGCGACGAGCGGGGCCCGGCGAGTCATCGCGTCCCCTTCCCGTGAGGACCAACGCGGCGGCCACCCGCAGGCGGCCGCCGGTTCGTCAGCGGTCGGCGAAGACCGTCAGCGGCTGTCAGCGGCTGTCGACGTTCTCACCCGCCGCGCGCTCCTCGATGACGGCCTGCGCGGCCGCCAGGCGCGCCACCGGCACCCGAAACGGCGAGCAGGACACGTAGTCGAGGCCCGCGGAGTGCAGGAAACGCACCGACTCGGGGTCGCCGCCGTGCTCGCCGCAGACACCGAGGTGCAGGTCGGGACGGGTTTCCCGGCCGCGCTTCACCGCGATCTCGATGAGCTCGCCGACACCGGAGACGTCGAGGGTCTCGAAGGGCGAGGCGGGGAAGACGCCGAGTTCGAGGTAGCGGCCGAAGAAGGAGCCCTCCACGTCGTCGCGGGAGAAGCCCCAGCCGAGCTGGGTCAGGTCGTTGGTGCCGAAGGAGAAGAAGTCCGCCTCCCCGGCGATGCGCCCGGCGGTCAGGGCCGCGCGCGGGATCTCGATCATCGTCCCGATCGGCGTGCCGCCCGAACCCTCGACCTCGGCGAGGATCTTGTCGGCCTGCGCGCGGATCACGGCCAGTTCGCGGACGTCGCCGACCAGCGGCACCATGATCTCCGGCCGCGGGTCCTCGCCCTCGGCGCGCAACTTCGCGGCTGCCTCGGCGATGGCGCGGACCTGCATGTCGTAAAGGCCCGGAAGGGTCAGCCCGAGCCGCACCCCGCGCAACCCCAGCATCGGGTTCTGCTCGTGGATGCGCCGCACGGCCGCAAGCAGCCGCACCTCGCGCTTGTGCTCGTCGCTGTCGTCGCCGCGCTCGTCGGCCAGCGCCACCGATACGGCGAGATCTTCGAGCCCCGGCAGGAACTCGTGCAGCGGCGGGTCGAGGAGACGGATCGTGACGGGCAGGCCGTCCATCGCGCGCAGGATCTCCACGAAGTCGGCGCGCTGGAGTTCGAGCAGCTCGGACAGGATCGGCTTGCGCTGCTCGTTGTCGGTGGCCAGCACGAGCCGTTCGACGAGGATCCGCCGGTCGCCGAGGAACATGTGCTCGGTGCGGCACAGGCCGATCCCGGCGGCCCCGAAACGGCGGGCGCGTTCGGCGTCCTCACCGGTGTCGGCGTTGGCGCGCACACCCAGCCTGCGCGTCTCGTCGGCGTGGCCCATCAGGCGCGCGACGGCCGCGATGAGCGGGTCCCCGTCGGGCACGGTCCCGTTCTCGAAGTACTCCACCACCGGCGACGGCCGCACCGCCACCTCGCCGATGTAGACCGCGCCGGTGGACCCGTCGACGGAGATGATGTCCCCCTCGCCGATGACGACCTCCTTGCCGTCGGGCCCGGTCACCACCGCGCGATCGGCCTCGACGTCGAGCGAGTCGGCACCGCACACGCACGTCTTGCCCATCCCGCGCGCGACGACCGCCGCGTGCGAGGTCTTCCCGCCGCGCGCGGTCAGGATGCCCTGCGCGGCGATCATGCCCGGCAGGTCGTCGGGATTGGTCTCCTTGCGCACCAGGATCACCGGCGCGCCCGTGGCCGCCCGCGCGGCCGCGCGGTGAGCGTCGAAGACGGCGGCACCGACGGCCGCGCCCGGAGAGGCGGGAACGCCCACGGCGACCTTCGGCGTGTCGGCGCCGACCTCGCCGAAGGTCGGGAACATCAGCTGCGCCAGCTGCGCGCCGGTCACCCGCCCGAGCGCGGTGTCGAGGTCGATGACACCGTCGTCGATCAGGGACGCGGCGATCGTGAACGCGGCCGCCGCGGTGCGCTTGCCCACCCGCGTCTGAAGCAGCCACAGCCGCCCGCGCTCAATGGTGAACTCGATGTCGCACAGATCGCGGTAGTGGTCCTCCAGGATCCGCGCCGAGCGCATCAGCTCGTCGTAGCTCGCCCGGTCGATATCGGCCAGCTCGCTGATCGCGACCGTGTTGCGGATGCCGGCCACGACGTCCTCGCCCTGCGCGTCGGCCAGGTAGTCGCCGTAGACGCCCTGCGCGCCGGTCGCCGGGTCGCGCGTGAAGGCCACACCCGTACCGGAGTCCGAGCCCAGGTTGCCGAAGACCATGGCGACGATGTTGACCGCGGTGCCCAGCTCGTCGGGGATCCGCTCGGTGCGCCGGTACAGCACGGCGCGCTCGCCCTGCCAGGAGGAGAAGACCGCGCGGATGGCCAGGCGCAGCTGCTCGGCGGGCTCCTGCGGGAAGTCGCCGCCGGTGTGCTCGGAGACGATGGCCTTGAAGGACTCCACCAGCTCCTTGAGGTCGCCGGCGTCGAGATCGACGTCGTTCTCCACGCCCTTGGCGGTCTTCGCCGCGGCCAGCGCCTCCTCGAAGGGGTCGCCCGGCACTTCCAGGACGGTCTTGCCGAACATCTGGATCAGGCGGCGGTAGGAGTCGTAGGCGAAGCGCTCACTGCCGCTCTGGGCGGCGAGGCCGGCGACGCTGCCGTCGGAGAGGCCGACGTTGAGAACGGTGTCCATCATGCCCGGCATGGAGAACTTCGCGCCGCTGCGGACCGAGACGAGAAGGGGGTCGGCGGCGTCGCCGAACTTGCGGCCCATCTTCTTCTCAAGGGCGGCGAGGTGCTCGGCGACCTCGTCGTCGAGAGTGGACGGGACGTCCCCGTCGGCGAGGTAGGCGCGGCATGCCTCGGTGGTGATCGTGAAGCCCGGCGGGACCGGCAGCCCGATGTTGGTCATCTCCGCGAGGTTGGCACCTTTTCCTCCGAGAAGATCGCGCTGATCTTTATTTCCTTCAGTGAAATCGAAGACGAACCTTTGCATTTCGGCCTCCCGACTGCGCGGCCGCGTCGTTGCGGCAGGTGGTCGTGGACGCTAACGGCTCCGCGTGGTGATCGTAAGTCCACAGTGGGAAATCGCACTCCACGCCGCGTATGCGCGCTCGTTTCCACGCTGTCACACACACCGACACTCAGCCAGACAAGTGACGTTAAGCGATTGACGGCCCCGGGCGGGCCGTTTCGGCTGGGTTGATACCCACCCCGGCGTCGCGTCATACGATCCGGTCGGACGACTCACACCCCGGCGGCGGCACGGACAGGACGGCGTCCCCCTTGAGGGCGGTGCCGCGATCGCGACCGGCACCGAACTGGCCTTCGACGGCGGCTGAAGCACCGGACCGGCCGTCACGTACGTCATGGGCCGGTGACAAGTCACTGACTGATGGGCCGTTATTCAAGGGTTTCCCCTACTGGCGTCGCTTAGGTCCCTTTCAATACCGTCTGAAGGGTCCTCACGGATACCGCGAGGTGACAGGGCGGTGTCCGTCGGCCCACCACCGCGACCCGGCACGGTCGCGTACTCAAGGGAGTCCCCCGTGTTATCGAAGCGTTCCATCCGCGCCTTCGTCGGCGCACTCGCGATGGCCCTCGCCATGGTCGGCGTGCAGTTCGCCGCCCAGAGCCCGGCCGCCGCCGACCCCTCTGTCCAGGCGCGCACGGTCTACTACACGGCGTACGCCTACAGCTCCCAGTCGAGCCAGGCCGCCTCGATCTGGAACAGCGCGGCGCCCAACGTCCGCATGGTCAGCTCCAGCAACGGCAGCATCCGGATCTACGGCACGACCGGCGGCGGCTCTCGCGCCTACGTGTGCGGTCTGGGCTGCGCGACGATCTACATCGACAGCCGCGACATCGCCGCGGGCCACAACGCGCTGCGCATCGTCGCCCACGAGATCGGGCACGGCCTGGGCCTGCCCGACACCTACAACGGCATCTGCTCCTACCTGATGTCGGGCGGCAGCGCCGGCACGAGCTGCTCGAACCCGTACCCGAACGCCGGTGAGGCCAGCCGGGTCAACAACCTGTTCAGGTCGGCCCTGACCTCGCAGGTCGGACCCTTCGTCTCCGACGTGTACGACCCCTCGCTGGTTCGCGCGACGGTGTGATCGACCGTGGCCGGCCCGTCGATCCCCGGGCGGGCCGGCCACCCAGGAGCAGGACCAGCTGGAGCGCGACGGCACCGCTGAGCGCCAGCCACACCCCCGGCAGCCCGAACACGGCCGACAGGCCGAAGGCCAGCGGCACCTGGCAGACGGCGCCGGCGAGGGTGACCGCGAAGAGCCTCCCGCCGTTTCCCTCCCCGAGCCACACGCCGGTGGAGGCGATGAGGCAGGCGAGGAGCAGCAGGTAGGGCGCTGTCCAGCGCAGGAAGGAAACCCCGGCGGCGATCACCTCGGCGTCGGAGGTGAAGGCCCGCATCACCCACGGTCCGGCGACGATCGCCGCGAAGGCCGCGATGAGGCCGGCCGCCGCGCCGATGACGAGGGTTTCCCGCGCGATGGCCCGGGTCGGGCCGCCGGCTCCCCTGGTGTGGGAGGTGTGGATCGTGGCGGCCTGGCGGACGGCGTAGAAGCCCATGGTCGCCGCGTACGTGGCCTTGGTGCCGATCCCGTAGGCCGCGACGGCGACCGGCCCGAAGCGGGCGACGGCCGCGACCATCACCAGCGCACCCGCCATGCGGGTGGCGAACTCCGCGGCCATCGGGACTCCGGTGGCGGCGATCCGGCGCGCGTCGGCCCAGGCCCCGGTCGTTCGTGGGCCGGCGGCGGCTCTGCGGAGCAGGACGAGCCCGACGCCGAGGGCGACGGCCCGTCCGATGACGGTCGCGAGGGCGGCGCCGGCGACGCCGAGTCGGGGAAGGCCGGCGAGGCCGTAGATGAGCAGAGGGTCGAGGACCAGGAGAACGAGGTTGCCGAGCATCGCCAGCCGCATGGGGGTGCGGGTGTCGCCGAGCCCTTTGTAGATGCCGTTGACGGTGAGCTGGGCGAAGAACACCGCAAGGCCGGGCAGGCTGACGGCGAGAAAGGCGACGGCGTGCTCTCGCGCCTCGCCGGGCGCGGTGAAAAGCGCCGCGATGGGCTCACGGGCCAGCCAGCCACCGAGGGCGACGACGGGCGTGATGGCCGCGTACAGCAGCCAGGCACCGCGGATCGCCGAGCTGATCCCGGCGGTGTCGCCGGCTCCCCTGCGGCGGGCGATGAGCACGGTGGCGCCGAGTTCGGTGACGAGGATGACGCCCATGAGGGCGTTCTCGACGTTGGTGGCGATCGCGACGGCGGCGACGGCCCCGGCGCCGAGGCGGGCCACCCAGATCATGTCGATGACGCCGGCGACCACGCCGGCGAGCAGTTCGAGGTAGACGGGTCCGGCGAGGGCGAGGAGTCGTCGGCGGTGCATGAGGGGCGCTCCAATAACTCGAAACGTGTTACCTCGAATCGAGGTGCCTCGGAACGATATAACCTGGAATCCCGTTCGACAACCGGAGGGAAACGGCGTGCTGACGCTGGCGATCCTGGGTTTCCTCTACGAGGAACCGCTGCACGGCTATGAACTCAAGGCCCGCATCTCGGCACTGACCGGGCACGTCAAACCCGTCAGCGACGGCGCCCTCTACCCGGCGATCGCACGCCTGGAGAAGGGCGGGATGCTCGTCCGGCGTACCGAGTCGGGCACCGGCGCCGCCCCGCGCCAGGTACTGACCCTCACCGAGGACGGCCGTGCCGAGCTGCTGCGCCGCCTGCGCGAACCCTCGGCGGTCGACATCACCGACCGGAACCGCTACTTCACCGTGCTGGCCTTCCTGCGCCATCTGCCGTCGACGCGGGAGCAGGCCGCCGTGCTGCGCCGTCGCCTGGAGTTCATCGAGGCACCGGCCGGCTTCTTCGTCCGCGACGGCTCGCGCGTGCGCGCCGGCGACGTCGCCGACCCCTTCCGCAAGGGGATGGTCGAGATCGCCCGCGCCACCTCGAAGGCCGAGCGCGAGTGGCTGTCGCGGACGATCGGCGAACTCACGTCTTGACACTGACTAGATAGCGGGCTAGCCTCACCATGAACGTTAACTTGACATTGACAAGATTGGGTGAGGGAAAATGCTCGACGACACCGGCCGGATCCTCTCCGGCGTCATGCTGCTGACGATCGTCACGATCGAGTTCGGCGGCTACTTCATGACCAAGATCGTGCGCGGCCAGGTACCCATGACCGACTTCCAGAAGTCCTTCGCCAGAGCCGGGCACGCCCACGCCGGCGTGCTGGTGATCCTCGGCCTGGTGACGCAGGTGCTCATGGTCTCCACGACCCTCACCGGCCCCGTCGCGTGGATCGCCCGCCTCGGCGTTCCCGTCGCGGCGATTCTCATGTCGGGCGGCTTCTTCGCCGCCTCGGCGGGCAAGGGCCGCACCCAACCCAACAAGGCGATCGTGATCCTCATGCTGGGCGCGGCATCGCTCGCAGCGGGCGCGCTGGCGCTGGGAGTCGGCCTCCTGATTGCTTAGTTCGCCCTCGACCTCATCCGCGAGCGCCGGGCGCTCCCGGTCGTGCGGGTTGCCGGAGCCGGTTTCCTAGACTCCCTGAAGACCGAGTCGATCAAGGGAGTACGCCGATGCCGCACCTGACCGGAACCTTCGACCTCACCGGCTGGGAGCCGGCCACCGTCGACGACACCCCGGGCGCCCAGCTCGCCCGCGTCCGCATCACCAAGACCTTCCACGGCGACCTCGCGGGCGGGACCAGTCTCACCGAGATCCTCACCTTCGCCAGCCCCGACGAGAGCCTGCGCGCCTACGTCGGCCTTGAGAAGTTCACCGGCACCATCGCCGGCCGTACCGGCTCCTTCGTGCTCCAGCACGAGGCCCGCGCCGAGGGCGAGGACCAGTCGCTGACCTGGCGCATCGTCGCCGGGTCGGGAGCCGACGGACTCGCGGGCATCACCGGCGAGGGGACGATCGCGAACGAGGACGGGGTGCATCGGTTCACGCTGGACTGCGAGGTCTAGCAGCGGGGATCGCGGCGGCGACACCCACGCCACGCATGTACCATTTGGTACATGCACCTCACCGCCTCCGCCGCCACCACCGCCTCACCCCGACGGTGCTGGACGGTGCTCACCGACGTCGCCGACTGGCCGAACTGGACCACCTCCATCACCTCCGTCACCCCGTTCGACGGTCCCGAACTCGCCGTCGGCCGCCGCTACCGCCTGGAGCAGCCGGGCATGCCCGCCCTCGTCTGGACCGTCAAGACGCTGGTCGAGGGCGAGTACTTCGACTGGGAGGCCCGCTCGCCCGGCGTGCGCACCGTCGGCCGCCACGCCCTGCACCCGACCGACACGGGAACCCGCATCGAGGTCGGCATCGACCAGACCGGCCCTCTCGCCTGGCTCGCCGGACTGCTCATGGGCGCCAAGACCCGCCGCTACCTGGCCCTGGAGGCCGCCGGGCTGAAGGCCGCCGGTGAGTCCCGCTGACGTCCTGCTCGACCGCTGCGTCGAGTTCCTGCGCGCCAACGGCTTTCGCGACAACAGCCTGCGCCAGATAGCCGCCGGCGCCGGAACCAGCCACCGCATGCTGATCTACCACTTCGGCTCGCGAGAGGGCCTGCTCGCCGCCGTCGTCGGCCGCGTCGAGGCCGAGCAGCGCACCGCGCTGGCCGCGCTGACCTCGGCGAGCGAGAAGGCGGAGTCGGCCGAGGCGTTCTGGCGGCGCGTGACCTCGCCCGGCCTCGCGCCCGCCGAGCGCCTCTTCTTCGAGGTCTACGCGCTGGCGCTGCACTCCCCCGACTGGGCCGCCGACTTCGGCGGTGCCGTCGTCGACGCCTGGCTCCCGCCGCTCACCGAGCTGCTCGCCGCCGCCGGGCACTCCCCCGAAGAGGCGAGCGCGCGGGCGCGGCTGGCCCTGGCCACCACGCGCGGGCTCATTCTCGACCTGCTGCTGACCGGCGACCGCGAGGCCGTCGACGCCGCCGCGGCTGCCTTCCAGCGGATGCTCTTCGACGGCTGAGCGTCAGCCGCCCGAGTGCTCCAGGTCGGCGCCGGAGGGGACGGTGTCGTCTTCGGGGTCGTCGAGCCAGCCCTCGGGGAGCTGGACGCGCGCCGGGGAGTTCACGCGCCCTCGCGACTGGCCGAGGATCGCCGTCGGGAAGGGCTGGTCGTCGAGCCTGCCGAGCAGGTCGTCGAGCTCGGCGAGGGAGGAGATCATGGCCATCGAGCGGCGCAGTTCGCCGCCGACGCCGAAGCCCTTGAGGTACCAGGCGACGTGCTTGCGGAAGTCGGTGCAGCCGTGCTCCTCGGCGCTGATCCTGCGGCGCTTCTCGGGCCGCAGGGTCGTGCCGTCCTCGGGCGGGTCGCCGGCGTCGGCGTACCAGGCCACGAGCAGTTCGGCGTGCCGGCGCATGATCCCGGCGACCTCGGACAGGTCGGGAAGGACCCGCTCGTCCGGCCGGGGGTCACGGCCTTCGGCGCGGGCGGCGAAGGCGTTGGCGAGGTCGGCGAACAGCCACGGCCGCCCCAGGCAACCGCGCCCGACGACCACGCCGTCACAGCCGGTCTCGTCGACCATCCGCAGCGCGTCGGTCGCCTCCCAGATGTCCCCGTTGCCGAGGACCGGGACGTCGAGGTGCCCCTTGAGCGCGGCGATCGCGTCCCAGTCGGCGGCACCCGAGTACCGCTGCGCCGCCGTCCGCGCGTGCAGGGCCACCCACGCCACCCCCGCGTCCTGGGCGATGCGCCCGGCGTCGAGGTAGGTGAGCAGGTCGTCGTCGATGCCCTTGCGCATCTTCACCGTGACGGGGACGTCGCCGGCAGCGCCGACCGCGGCGCTCACGATCTGCTCGAACAGCCGCCGCTTATAGGGGATCGCCGAGCCGCCGCCCTTCTTGGTGACACGCGGCACCGGGCAACCGAAGTTCATGTCGATGTGATCGGCCAGGCCCTCGTCGACGACCATCTCGACCGCCTTGCGAACCGTGACGGGATCCACACCGTAGAGCTGGAGGCTGCGCGGCGACTCGTTGGGACCGAACGCGACCATCCGCGTCGTCTTCGGGTTGCGCTCGATGAGCGCCCGCGTCATCACCATCTCGCACGTGTAGATGCCGGCCCCCTGCTCCGCGCACAGCTGACGGAAGGCCACGTTGGTGATCCCCGCCATGGGTGCGAGCACCACAGGGGGGTCGACGACGTATTCGCCCAGCGTCAGAGGTCCGGTCACGTCTTCGAGGATGACACGTCGTCCGCGAAGCCAGTACGTGGGCTGGGCCTCAGGGTGAACGCGGCGAGCTCGTTGAGCAGGACGTCCGCCACCCTCTCCTCGCTGACCGTTCGTCGCGTTTCCCGCATCGCCTGCGCCAACTCCGGATCCCACGGTGTTCCGGGTACCTCGACGGCCGTGAAGCTTCCACGGGCGGCGCCGGCTGCGGCCCGGTAGTCGTCAGCCGACATGCGCCAAGGCTGAGCCCCTGTCTTGGCCATGACGTACGCGGTGATGCGCAGGCCCGCGGGATCGAAGTCTCCGTGGTACCTCAGCAAGGCCCCCGCGTCGGCGAGCATCCGCAGCAGTCTTATCCCCGCACCGTTGGGCCATCCGGCCGTGCACACAAGTGGCGGGCAGGCTGGACCGAATCGTCGAGTGGCAAGACTCATCAGCGACGGGTTCTCCACCACATGGACCACGGCTCCCTCGCGGAGCCGCAACCGATCGGTGACGCGCAGCTGGGCAAGCGTCAGGACACTCGCGTGACCGGCCGAGGACCACTCCGCCATGGCGCGGACGAGAGGGCACTGTCCTTCCAAGGGGAGCCCGAACGACAAGACGGTGGTGGAAAGCTCGTCGCAGTCCACTCCGACGGAGGCCCACGCCGCCCGTCGGGTCTCTGCGTCCACCGGCTCAGGACTCGATGTCAAGGCGGCCACGGCTCGCAGCGCGAGTGCCTGCACACGGCCGTTGTCGAGGGCGTGGGTGTCCCCGAGAACCGTCTCCGCGAACAACGGCAAGGGAACTCCGTCGGACGGGAGCGCCGAGAGCACCGCCAGAACCTGCTTGAGAACGGTCCGGGTCTCCGCCATCGAACCGAGAACGCCGCCGGCGCGGATCGCCTCCGCCCAGGTGCGCAGCGCCGGCTGGCCGACGATCTGCGGATGATCGGTGAGCCATTCCCACAGCGCGTCGCGTTCCAGACGCCGACGCGCCCGTTCAGCGGCCTCGTCCCGCAACGGGCCCACCAGTTCGGTCACGATGTCGGCGACCTCGGCACGCGTGACGGCCTCGATCGCGGCCAATCGCACGGTGAACTCCCCGGGGACCAGCATGGACTTACCGAGCAGGTCCGAGATGGCGTGGCGCTCGACCTCGGTGAGGCCGGTCAGGCGGACGGAAGTGACCTTCTGCCCCGACGACAAGCGACGGTGCGCCTCATTCCAGAGCCTTCGCAGGCCGGGCTCGTCGAGCCAGCGGTAACTCAGAACAACACCCCCTCCTCCTCGTCTTCGGCGACGAGCCCGTGTCCGTCCCAGGTGTAACGCATCGTCGTCACCGCGTCGTCGGTGTCGTCGGCGCCCAGGATGGTGTGCACGGCGATGCCGTCGAGCTCGGGGTATTCGCACCACTCATGATCGGAGGTCAGCGCCATGTCGAGGTCCATCGACGACATGAGGGCGAAGACCTGGCCGCGGTTCTTACGGTCCACGCCGACGAAGACCTCGTCGAGGAGGATGAACCTCGGGGAGGACGGGGAGCTCTGGTAATGCACGGCGACGGCCGCGAACAGCGGCAGGTGCAGGGCGATGGCCTTCTCCCCGCCGGACAGGGCGTCGTGAAGGGACTTGCTCAGCTTCACCCAGCCCGCGCCCCGGTCGAGCTGCACCTCGAACTCGTGCCACTGCGTGTAGTCGAAGACCCGCCGCAGCTGGTCGTGCCACGGCAGGGGATCGTCGGACTCCCGCATGGAGTCCACCCGGTGACGAAGGAAGTCTCGTAGAGCCTGGTTCTGGTCCTGGGTGAGGGTGCCGGGATTCTTGAGCAGCAGTTCGCGGGCCTGCTTGGCCCCGGCCTCCAGGTCAGCGCGCATCTTCCACACGAGCTTCACGGCCACGTTGGACGCCGTGCGCACCTTCTCCAGTCGCGCGTTCATGTCCTTGACCTGCTGGTCGGCCTCGCGAATGCGTTCGGCGAGGTTTCCACGGGTCTGGCCGGTGAGGATCTGCTCGAACAGTTCCCGCTCCTCCTCGGTCAGTTCTTCTTTCGCACGGCGTCGCTCGGCGTCGAGCCGATCGAAGAGGGCTGTCGCGCTCATGCGGACGCCGTCGGCGGTCACCACGAGGTGCTGGACCTCGCCGTCGGGCCGAAACTCCAGGTCGGCGTGGCCGCTGAGGCTGGGGCGCAACTCGTGGACGGTGTCGCGCAGGCGTTCATGGGCGGCGCTGAGGTCGTCCACCCGGTGCGGGGTCTTCTCCAGCTTCACCGCGACGTCGCGGGCCGCTTGGAGGGTCGCCTTGACCCGGTCGTCGGTGTCGACGCGGATGTCCAGCCTGGCATCTTCACGCAGAGCACCGCCGAGCAGGTCGCGGAACCGCGCGGCAACCGCGTCCCGAGTCTCGGTGGTGTCGTGACGCCGCTTGTCGGCGGCGTCGAGGTTCGCCTTGAACGTCGCCTGGGTGGCACTGAGCCGCACATGCCGTTCGGTGGCGAGCCGGATCGCACCTTTGAGGCGTCCGGACTCCTCGCGCAACCCGGCGATACGCGCTTCGATCTCCCGCACGGTGGCGCCGACGGTCGCATCGAGCTGCGCGACCTGCTCTGCCAGCTCAGCGGCCTCGATCGCGGCCTCGCGGGCGCTCGCGTCGAGCTCCCGTTGCAAGGTCTCGGCCTCGCTGACGTGGCCGGCGGCCGTATCGCGGCGCACGGTGGCGTCGGCGGCGCGAGCCGCGGCCTCAAGCCACTCCCCGGCAAGATCACCGAAGCGCTGCACAGCGGTGCGAACGGAATCGAGACCGGGTTCCTCGGCAGGAAGTCCGTGCTCTGCGGCGAGCATGTCGACCCGGGCATGAGCCGCCCGGAGTCCGCCCTCCGCCTCGGTGACCCGGTCCCGGCTCGCCGCGACCGCCCGCTCGCGCTCGGCCCGGGTCTGCGCGGCCTGCTCGGCGGACCTGGTCAGTTCCGCGAGGCGGCTGCCGGAAGGTATCGCGCGTTGCTCGGCGTCCAGTCGTTCACGCCGAGCCGCCAGCTCGTCCAGCACCACCGTGGCAGCGGACAGCGCGGTGTCGAGGACCGCCAAGTGCTCTCGAAGCTCGGCGACGCGGGCCGCGCGATGGCGCTCACGCGCGCTCGCCCCGATGTACTGAGGTTGCGACTTCGCCCAACTTCCGTGGGCGCTGCCCAGACGCCAGGTTCCGTCGGCGCCGATGCCGCTGGCCGCTTCGGGGGCACTGGGCCCATAGGCGATCCCGGCGAGTACCGCCCGGACCCGTTCGGCGTCGACGGCAGGTTCTTCTTCGACGGTAAGGATCTCGGCGAGCGATGTCGCCGGTGTAGTGCCGAGCGGCACCGCGAAGGTGTCGTGACCTTCGACGCGGGCGGTTCCGGCCGGATCGAGCCAGGCGTCCAGAAGCCCGGACGCCTCCAGCGCGGATTCCACCCCAGCCTGCACGGACGCCGGAACGTCATCGCGGAACGCCACCAACCGCCACAGCGGGGCCCCTGGACGTCCACCGCGTTCCGCTGAACGGGTCGGTGGGACGGACGGAGCCACTGTCTTGGTCCGCATCAGGTCATCCAGGCCGGCCTGGGTGGCGGCGCGGTCGGCCTGGAGTTCGACACGACGGCGCTCGGCCGTCGCCGTTTCGGTAGCGGCCTCCGCGACCGCCCGCTGCGCCACCCGGTGAGCGACCGTGCGAACTCCTCCGTCGTCGCCGACGGCGTCGCGTAGCTCGGTGACCTCACTCTCATCAAAGCGCAGTAGTGTGCAGGCACCAGTCCACGCGACAAGGCGGTCGCCATACGACTCGCTCTCGGCGTCGCGCTCGGAGCGAGCCCGTTGCAGTGCTTGGTACGCCGCCTCCAGGTCACGGCGGTCGTCGTCAACACGCTTGTCCGCAGAGGCGCGCAGTTCCTCTGCGCTGCGCCGGGCCACCACAGCCTTCCCCACCGCCCGAACCTGACCGAGGCGCGAGTCGACGGCCGCGCGCAGCAGAAGCCTGGCGGTTCCCTGCTGTCCGGCCATCTCCCCGACGACATGCTCCAGGCCCGCCGTCTCGGCGGCCCGCCTGGCGGCCGCGGCCCGGTCGGCGACCTGCTCCTGTGCCCGAGTCAGCGATGACTTCGCCGTCCCCAGCTCCGCACGGACCCGGTCTGCCGCCGAGCGCTGCCGCCCGGCCCGGTCGCGTTCCTCGGCGGCCTTGCGAAAGGCGTTCGAGGACTGCTCCCGAAGCCGGTCGAGCCGACCGCCGCCGCGGTAGTCCTCGGAGTCCTTCAGCGCCACGACAGCCGCCTCGCACTCGGCCTGCCGCCGCTCGTCACTCTCCCGATTCTCAAGGAGGCGCTCGATTTCCCCGGTGACCTTGCCGAGCCCTTCACCTGCCAGCCGAGTGTCACGGGTGGCGGCGTCCATGTCGTTCGTCGCCCGCACCAACTCCGCTGAGGCGGCACGGAGGATTCGCTGGGCGTAGGCCCGCTGCCGATCCCGCAGACTCTTGGCGGCCGCCAGCTGCGTCTCCAGGCCCTTGATGCGCTCGCCGTGCCGGTCGAGGCGCTCGAAACCCTCGGCGAGCTCGCCGATCTCGTCCTCCTTGAGCGGAGGCAGGGCCTTGGAAAGCAGGACCGACAGGGCCTTGGGGTCGAGTCGTTCGGAAAGCTTCGGCGTCCGCAGTTGCAGAAGCGCGTTGATCAGGGAGTCGTAGCGCGAAGGGCTGAGTTCGCCGAACAGCCGGCGCCGGATCCGGTCGCGGTACACGTCGCGTTCGCATACTCCATCGCCGAGGAGGGCCTTGAGTTCCCGCACGCTCAACGGCGAACCGGTCGGGTTCTTCAGCGACGGCCCGTCATCGAGGCCGATCCGGGTGTCGGCGGTGAAGTAGTCCTGGTTCACCTTGCTGTCACGGTTGGAGGCCTGGAGCCGGACTCCGCAGGTGAACCAGTCGCCGTCACCGTTCCCGAACTCCAGCCACAGGTATCCGACGCGGGTCTGCCCCTCGGTGCCCTCGCCCATGAGGTTCCAGTGCATGGTGCGGGTCCTCGTGCCGAAGGTGGACAGCCGGGTGGCGCGGATGTCGGCGTCGAGGAGATAGGGAAGCAGTAGTTCCAGGGCCTTGGACTTGCCGCTGCCGTTGGGACCGCGGACGAGCAGCCGTCCTTTGTGGAAGGTGAAGATCTCGTCGTAGTAGCGCCAGACGTTGAGGATCCCGGCTCGTGTCGGGCGCCACCGTGAGGTCTCAGTCATCGGAGTCTCCTTCGCCGGTGGTGGTCTTCACTTCGGTGAGCCGGTAGCGGTGCGCGGCGGGAAGCGCCCGGATCGCCGCCGAGTTGCATTCGTCGATCAGTTCGAAGGCGGCCAAGACGTCGAGTGCCTCGCGCAAGAGCCGGGCGGTGCCGTCCGGCCGGTAGCTCCTGGCCCATCTCGGGTGCTCGGCCATGCGGTCGGCGAGATGGGCGTGCAGTTCCTCCCGGGTCAGGGTCCCGGTTGTGGTCAGCCGGTCCAGGAGCAGCAGCGCGGTCTGCTTTGCGGTACCGGTGTCGGGAAAGGTGTCGTCGGTGGACAGGGCGTCGGGGTCGACGAACATGACTCCATCAGCACGTTCCTCCAGCACCATCCCCGCGTTTGCAGCCGCCTGGCCTATGGTCCTGCGGCCGCCGGACGAGCGCAGATAGGTGAGTTCGTCCTCGGTGATCCGCTCGTAGTGAACGACCGGATCCTCCAGGAGCCGACGCATCAAACGGTGCCGGGACCGCTGGTTGCGCCGGACACGAATCGCCTCGGTGTCCTCATCGGACAGTTCTTGACGCGGCTCCCACAGCAGACCGTGGACACGTTCGGCCGCGTCGGAGGCCGCTACACGGGTCGGAGCCTGGGGCGCGGCGAGAAGGTTCATGAGCATCGCGGGTTCGGCTTTGAGCAGTGCCTTCGCCGTGGAGGAGTCGAGGTATCCGTCCGCGGTGCCGTCGAGCAGGACGAGGGCGCCGAGATCCTCGAAAGTCTTCAGGACGTCTACCAGGGCTGCCCGGTCGCCACGTTCGGCCGTATCGAAAGACGGCAGCGCCGTGTCGGTGGCGAAGGTGTGAGCGAGCTGGTCGGCGAGGATGCCGATGGTGGTCACCGGCCGGTTCAACAGCTCGGCGGCCGTCACACACAGGACGATGTACCGCAACCGGTCGTAGGGCGCCTTCGTAGCCCGTGCGCGCCGCAGCGGGCGCCTCGGGTCCGGAGGGCGGATCTTGTGCAGCCGCGCGTATCCGGCACGCGGGTCGACGTCGAGGCGCCAATCGCAGTTGACCTTGAAGTACTGCTCCAGCCCTTCCCTGGCTCGCCGGACGAGCGCGAAGGCCTCGGGCTGGGCGGCGGCGGTCAGCAGCGGGTGCCGCAGGAGCATCCGGACGGCACGGGTGAAGTCGCGATGCTCGTCCTGGGCGAACAGGTTCTTGGCGTTGCTCATTCCCCGCTGCCGCCGATCGTGAGAAACCAGTCCGGTCCCCGCAGTTCACCCCGGTCGGTCACCAGTACGGCGACCCGGTCGTCTCCGGTGGGCCGCAACCGGACCCAGGTACGTCCGTCACTTGTGGAGGCGCGGCGGGACCGGTCGGGGCCGGGCTTGCTCTCCAGCGCGAGTCCGAGTAGTTCCAGGAAGCGGGAGAAGCCATCGGCCGGAAGGCGGCCGACGTCGGAGAGCCGCACCTCACCACCGGTGTGCAGCAGCCGCCAGGCGGCCTCCACCTGCGCGCGTTCGATGGCGGCCTCCGCGCGGCGTTTGCGCCGGATCGCGGCCGTGTCGCGCACATTGGCGGGCCGTCCCTGGTGGGCGACCCGCCCGGAGGTGCGCAGTGTCGCCGAGACGGGTACTGGGGACTGGTCCCAGCGTTCGGTGGGGGAATGGCGTTCGGGGTCGTCGTGGTGGAGGTGGGCGTGCCGGGCGGAGGTGAGGCCGAAGGCCGCGCCGAACAGCAGGTGAGCCTCGGACTCGGTGTCGGTCTGGGCGAACCAGCGCGCGAGCGTTCGCAGGTCGGCCACGGTGCTGGAGGCCCGCCGCCGTTCCATCTCGAAACGTTCCAGAACGTTGAGAAGAGTGATGATCGCCTTGCGGGCCAGGTCGTGCAGCTGGCGGACCCTCGGGTCGCCGCCGCCGAACCAAGTGCGCAGCCCGGCCCACCTGCGTCGTCGCTGTGCCAGCCAGTCGTCTCGTCCGGCCGTTCCAATCGTCGGCGGCAGCTCCGCTCCGGCGAGCGCGCGGCGGTGCAGGTCCTCGGCGCCCTGTTCCTCCACGCGGGCCAGGGCGAGGCGGATACGTTCGGCGAGTTTGTCGAGGTCGGCGCAGAACTCCTGGAGGTAGGAGACGGTGGCCGACTTGACGGCCCGAAACACCTCGACATCGGTCTCCTGGGGACGCAAGAGTCGCTGGAGCTGGCCGTTGAACTGCTGCGTGTTGGTGCGCAGTGCCTCCAGGTGGCCTTCCAGTTCGGTGACGGCGGTGTAGATCCGGCGATCGAGGACGGTGCCGGTGTGCATTTTGTAGAGGTCGTCGAGGCGGTCGGCGATCGCATCGAGGACAGAGGTCTGGAGGGCGCCGGCGGAGCTGAGGATCTCGTGTGCTCGTTCGAGGGCGGCGATCGCGGCCTCGCCCTGCTTGGTGAGGGAGTACCGGAGGTTATTGCGCTCGTACTCCTCGGCGGTGCGGTAGTTGTGGCCGCCGTCCTGCACCGGGTCGAGCAGTTCCCAGTTTTCGAGTGCGGTCAGTCGCTTGGCCAGTTCGGCGTCCTCGATGGGATCGAACCATCCGACCTCACGGAGGAGGGCGCGGACCTCATCGCGGCTGAGGGCGGTGTCGAGGCGGTCGTTGGCTTCACCGAAGGCGGTCAGGATCGCGGTGTTGATGTCGGCGAGGGCGCCGGTGGTGAAGACGAACAGGCTTGTGGGCAGACGGCCAAGGGTCATGGGCTCCCTCGCGGCGCGCGGGTGGGGCACGGACCTGTCCCAGTATGCACGGCTGCGATGGAGTGATCACCATGTGTATTCATGGTCGTGTATGTCGTCGGGCCACGAGGACGCGTAGGCCCCGCTCAACCCCGCCCCGCCCGCTCCCGCCGGCGGCGCCGCTCCTCGGCGAGGTCGGGCAGGTTCAGGCCGAAGCACTCGTCCTTGAGCAGCGCGGCCTCATAGGCGGTGCGGCGCAGGATCTCGCCGGCCGTCGCGCCGGCCTCCGCGACGAACTCGTCCTCGCGCAGCAAGGCCAGCGCGCCGGTCTTGATCCGGCACGCCCAGCTGAGCATGCCGACGGTGCTCAGCCGCACCTGCCCGCGCGGGCCCGTGGCGGTCGCGGGGATGGTGAACACCTTCTCCAGGTAGCGGCGTTCGGCTTCGTCGCGGGCCTGCGCGGGGTCCTTGCGGCGGTTGAGGCCGGCCTCGCGCATGATCTGGGCGACACCGCGCTCGTGCCCGACATAGAGGAGCGTCGCGGCGCGCCCGATCTGCCAGGCGAGGCCGTCCTCGGTGTAGTCGGCGTAGGCGCCCGGCCGAAACCTCACCGACTCGAGGAGCCCGGCCTTGACGGTGGCGCGGACGTTCCCGTCGGGCGAGCTCACGCGGACGGTCAGGGCGGCGAGGCGGTCGGCGACTTCCCCCACGTGTCAGATCCCGTCCATCCAGTTGCAGCACACGCGCACGAGCGCCGCGCCGCTCTCGGCCGCGTCGGCCTTGTCGGGCCACCAGCGCAGGGGGATGTCGCCGTCGACGGTGTGCGCCCCGGCGGTCAGGCCGGTCACGTCCTCGGCCTCGGCGGCGCCGAGGAGCTTTCCCCCGGCGTCGCGGAAGACCAGCAGGAGCTGGGCGTTGCCGCTGTCGGCGGAGTAGGAGGAGACGACCTCGGCTTCGACGCCGACCTCGTCGGCGCCCTTCTCGACGCGCGAGGAGGTCACCTCGGCGCCGACGGTGATGCTCCGCGCGGTCAGGTCGGCGACGGGACGCCACCTCTGGTCGGCGATCGTGACGTCGAGGGCCGTCGGCACGAAGTCCAGCGTCATGACGCGGCCCTTGACGGCCGTCGCGCCGGGCAGGACGTCGAAGAACCCCTCCCACGGCTCGACATGGGTGCTGCCGTCGCCGTCGGTCCAGGTGAGTTCGAGGTTGACGTAGACGAGCAGGTCGGTGGCGCTGGTGTTGGCCACCTCCCCGGCCCAGGCCACGTCGACGCCGCCGTTGTGGGAGGGATCGACGACGGTGAAGGCGGTCTCGGCCAGCTGCGCGGCACCTCCGTCGGAGGCCGAACCCAAGGCGCGCAAGGGTTCGGTGAGCGTCGTGGCCGGCGGCTCGGGGTCCGGGGGCAGACTCGGCCGGCCCCCGCACGCCGAGGCGAACAGCAAGGGGGACAACGCGAGCAGGACGCCCGCCGCTCGCGTCGACCGGCGGATGGTCACCGCTTCGGGCCGAACTCGGACTCCGGCGGCACGTGACCGTCGGAGATGTCGGTGGTGCCGTCGTCGTTGGGCTCGTTGGCCAGGATCGTGCCGACGGTGAGGGGGTCGGAGGAGGACAGCCAGCCCTGCAGCTTCGTCTCGGTCTCGGCGAGACCGTCGGCGATGGCCTGCTCCTCGTTGTCCATGGCCTCCTTGAGGTCGTCGAGGGTGGTCCGCAGCTGCGACATCACCGACTCGACGGTGTCGCCGTTGATGTTCTGGGCGGCGCTGACGCCCGTGCTCACCGCCGAGATCCCGGATCCGATGAGCCCCAGCGTGAGTCCGGTCGCCGTCCCTCCAGATGCGACGGTCGCGACCACGCCGACGGCCACGCCGAGGACGCCGAGGGTCACCTGCACGTCCTCGGGAGTCTTGTCGGTGATGCTGTCGAGCACCTTGATCGTCTCCCTGGCGATGGCGACGGCGTCGTGGCGGCACTGCCGCAGGATGCTCTCGTAGGCCTGCATCGCGACGGTCAGCTCGTCGAACATGAGCTGCTGATTGCTCACCGCCTGGGTCAGCATCGGGTTGAGGAAGTAGGACTTGAAGTCGTGCTGCGCCTCGCCGGCCCAGGCGTCGGTGACGTCGGCGACGTTGTTGATGGGCGTCATGCGGCCCGACAGGAGCGACTGCTTCGCCTCCTGAAGGGACGAGGCGATGCCACCGGCGAAAGCCGGCCAGCGCTCGTAGAAGTACTGGAACTTCTCGCCGATCCAGTCGAAGTCGGCGTCGTTGACCATCTCGCGGTAACGCTGCGCGTCGCCGACGGTCGGGCCCTCGTTGAGCACGTCCGCCTGGTGGATCTCGGCGACCCTCGCCGTGATCGCGGCCTGCACGATCAAGTCGGCGGCCTCCTTGACGTCCGACCACGGGATCACCGAGACGCTGTTGAGCTCGTCGGCCGGTGCCGGGGTGAAGTCGACGTCGACGATCCGGGCCGAACCGCCGTTCTCCTCTTGCTTCGTAGCCATGGCGCGCCTCTTTCGGAAGAATCGTCGCGATCAGTTGGGTCCGGGATGGCCGCCGGAGTCCTCCGGGTGCGGATCGCCGCTGGAGGGCGCCTCGGGAACCGACGGCGGCCGCTCGTAGGCGGGACCGGTCTCGATGCCGGTCTTGAAGTCGGCGTACTCGTTGAGCTGCGCGGCGTTGAGCCGGTCGGTGGTCGCGAAACCGTCGGCGATCTTGGTCAGCGCGCGGCCCGCGGAGATGAGATTGTCGTGGGTGCGCACCAGGACGCGGTCCTGGAATGTGTCGCGCAACCGTTTGAAGACAGGGTGAAGGGGACCCATTCCGCCTTCGGAGCGACTGAAGGCCGAGGATTCCCCGACCGCGCTCGCGTGCGTCTTGGCCGCCGCCTCGGCGTATTGAATCGCCACGGTCGGAAGATCGACCGCCCCCGAACGCCACAGCGCTTCGAGGTCGTCCACTTTGATTTCGGCCGCCATTTGTCGTGGCACCTCCGTGTGTCATCGCTGCCGGTTTTGCGATCCGAGCACGTCGGACTCCCAAGCTACCCATCGACGTCAAGTAGATCGATCTTGCGCATTCAGCGAGGGCCTTCGATGCCGAATCCCCGCCCTGATCCACATCACCCACAGTCGCTACGCTGACACGGTCCGACGTTCGTTCCCCCACAAAGGACGCCCCATGAGCGAGACCCTGCGCGTCGATCCGGCCGTGCTGCACGCGACCGCGGTCGTGGCCGACGAGGTCGCGGCGGAGGCCGGCCGCGTCGCGCGGTCGCTGGAGCGGGACAGCGGCGAGGTCGCCGATCGCCTCAGCGGCTGGGTTCTGGCGTCGATCACCCGGGATCTCGTCGACGGGGTGTGGCACGACGACCTCGGGCACCTGCAACAGCGCCTGCAAGGCTTCGCGGGGAGCCTGCGCGCGGCGGCGTGGGCCTACGAGGCGGCGGACACCGAGAACACGCGCGGCCTGGGCGGGTAGCCGGCGTGGAGTTCGCGCGCTTCCGCGACACCGACGTCACCGCCTTCGCCGATGTGGCGCGGATCTGGCGCGATTTCGCCGAGGGCCTCTACACCCTCGACGACACCGTCGCGCCGAGGATGGTCGGCCCCTTGTCGCAGGCCCGCTGGAGCGGAAGCGGCAGCTTCAACGCGCGCAACGAGGTCGCCCGCATCCGCGAACTCTGCGAGAGCCGCGCGATGCGCGCCGAGGCCATGGCCGACGTCTTCGAACAGGTTCACGCGCAGGTCGGGCCGATCCACACCGAGCTGTGCGCCGTGATCGACGGCGCCCGGGCCGACGGACTGCTCGTCGGCGAGGACGGAACCGTTGCGGCACCGGGAATCGCGCCGATCGATCCCGGCACGGCCGGGCCCTGGCCCTCGGCAGCCGTTCGCGCGGGCGAGTACGGCACCACGATCGGCGCGCTGCTCGCCGAGGTCGAGCGGATCAGCGCCGCCGCCGCGAAAGCCGCCACCGATCTGGCCCCGGAGAGGCCGGGGATCCTCGCGCCGGACGAGTTCAACGACATCCGCGACGACTCGCATGAGCACTCCATCGCCGACGACGTCGTGTGGCCGCGCGAGAACATGTCGCCCGAGCAGGCGAGGACCTGGTGGGAGTCGCTGTCGGGTCCCGACCGTCGCGCCTACCTCCTGGCGTTCCCTGAGGAAGTGGGCGCCATGGACGGGCTCCCCACGCTCGTGCGCGACGAGGCCAACCGCTGGAACCTGCGCCGCGACATCGAGGTCGGCCACGACCCCACCGGGGCCCGCGACATGCTCGGCCGCCTGGAATCGCGTGACCACCTTCCTGCGAACCAGCGCGCCTACCTGATCGACTACGCCCCGCCGGGCCCGGGCGGCGCGCCCGACGCCCGCATCGTCGCCTCCATCGGCGACCCCGACAAGGCGACCAACACGGGGATCTACGTGCCGGGGATGACGACGGACCTGCCGAGCTTCAGCGACGAGGGCGGCGGCTTCGACCGGACGGTGGCGATGTTCGACGCCGCCGGCGGGATGTCAGCGGACGGAGACACCGCCATGGTCTTCTGGCTGGGCTACGACACCCCCGACGCACCGGATCCGATGAGCGGCGACCCTTTGACGGCGGGGATGCGGAGGGACGCCGCCCACGAAGGGGCACCGGAACTGGACAGGTTCGTCGACACCCTCAACGCCACCCACGACCCCTCGATCCCGTCGCACACGACCGTTGTCGGGCACAGCTACGGGTCCCTGGTCACTGGTGTGGCTGCTGCGAGCGGGGACGGACTCGCGGTGGACGACATCGTGCTGGTCGGCAGCCCCGGTGTGGGTGCCGACCACGCCGACGAGCTTCAGGTCGGCAGCGACCACGTCTGGGTCGAGGCGGCCGACGACGACCCGATCACCGCGTGGGGAAACCATGGGACGGATCCGGCGGGCGAGGACTTCGGCGCGCGGAGACTACTGACGGATACGCCGGGGCATAGTGCTTACTGGGATGAGGGCAGCACCAGCCTCATGAACTTGGGTGCGGTCATTGCTGAGGATTCTGAACGCAAGGTCGAAACCCCGGCTCGCAACGAGATACTCGGACTGGTCGTCGAGTGAAGCGGCTCGGACCACTCGCCGTAGTAGTCGCCACCTTGGGCGCCTGCGGCGGGGCTCCGGCGGTTCCGAAAGTGGCCACCGACGAAGCCGCGGAATCGGTGCAGTCACAAGGCCTTGAGATAGCCGAGTTGGCCGAAACCCAGCTGGTCTGGGGATTCGGTACTCCGCACGTGCTCAAGTGCACGGGTAAGGGCGGCGAGGACACTGATCGCATCTACAGCTACCTCGCGGCATTCGAGTTGTATCCGCCACCGGACCGGTCATTGCCGTTCGGCATGGATCTCCACGAGCAGTGGAAGTCGGCGGGCTGGCGAATCGCCGCCTACAAAGAGATCCCTGACGGACTCGTCCTGTTGACAACCAACCCGAGCAATGACCTTCAAGTAAGACTCGACGTCTTCGGCGACGGTCGCATCCTCCTCAACATCAGCACCCCCTGCTACGAGCAACCCGACGGTCCGGCCCCCTTCGGTGCCCAGTACTACTCCGGTGCCCAGGAAGGCGAACCCGTCCCCTCCCCCGCACCCGCCGAGTCGTGAGGCTAGAACAACCCGCCCTCGACCGCCTCGAAGTCCTCGTAGGCCACCGCCCGCCGCTCCCCCACCGGCCGCGCCAGCTCCTCGGCCATCCCCAGCGCCGCCAGCCGGTCGGCGCGCTCGTTCCCGTCGTTCCCCGCGTGCCCCTTGACCCAGAACCACGTCACGTCGTGCTCCCGGACCGCCGCGTCCAGCGCCCGCCACAGCTCCGCGTTCTTCACCGCCGACTTCCGGTCCCGCGTCCGCCAGTAGTCGTTGCGCCAGCGCACGATCCACTTCGTGATCCCGTCGCGCACATAGGTCGAGTCCGTGTGAATGTGCACAGTGGACCGCCCCGGCAGACTCCGCAGAGCCTCGATCGGCGCCGTCAACTCCATCCGGTTGTTCGTCGTCGGCCCGACGTCCCCGCCGTACAGCTCCGTCTCCCGCCCGTCGTGGAGCAACAGGGCCCCCCATCCGCCCGGGCCGGGGTTCGGGTGGCAGGCGCCGTCGGTGTAGATGTGCACGATCTCGTCCGTCACAGCTTGACAATAACTAACGTTCTCAACCGGAGGCGGCACCCGTCGGCCGGCGTGCCGCCCGTCGGTCGCCCTATCCGTGCCGCAATCCCTCCAGCACCGCAGCCGCCGCCGTTCCCGGCGCCGCCGAGTAGACCAGCACGCTCTGGTCGGCCTCCGGCACCGTCAGCACGTCGCAGTCGAGCGCCAGCCGCCCGAACCGGGGGTGGTCGATCGTCGCGGTCGCGGGACGGTGCTGGCCACCGCGGCCGGCGAGCCAGAGTTCCTCGAAACGCGGGCTTTCGGCGCGCAGTTCGGTGATGAGCGCGATGAGGTCGGGGTCCCCGGGGTAGCGGGCGTGGGCGGCGCGGAGGCAGCCGACGCAGTGGGCGGCGGAGGCGTCGTCCTCGGCGCGAGTGAGGGTGACGGGGATCGGCTTCTCGGCGAGGAATCGGTTGCGGGCGAGGTTGCGGTCGCGGGTCGATAGAGCGCCGAGGTCGCCCAGGATCATTGTGGCCGGCGGATTCCAGGCCAGGATGTCCGACTTGGCCGACAGAATGACCGCAGGTGTGTCGACCATGCGGTCGAGAAGGCGCCGGACACTCGGGCGGACGGTCATCGAGACGCGGCCGGCCGCCGGGGGCTGGGTACCCGCGAGGCGGTAGAGGAGTTCGCGGTCGTCGTCGCCGAGCCGAAGCGCCCGGGAAAGCGCCCCCAGCACCTGATCCGACGGTTTGGGCGCGCGGGCCTGCTCCAGCCGCACGACGTACTCGACGCTGACCCCGGCCAGTCGGGCGACCTCCTCGCGGCGCAGGCCCGGCACCTGCCTGCGCGTGCGCAGCGGCAACCCGACTTCGGCGGGGGTGAGGCGGGCGCGGGCGGTGCGAAGCACGGTCGCCAGTTCGGTGCGGTCCACCCGCCAATGGTGCCTCGCGGCCGATCTTCCCGCCTAGTACTCGCGGTACCTGGCCGTCGGCGGCATGCGCGGTGATGCTCGTGGCATGTCAACGACGATCGCCCTGGTTACCGGGGCCAACAAGGGTTTGGGGCGCGAGACCGTCCGGCGGCTCGCGGGTCTCGGCTGGCGGGTCTTCCTCGCCGCCCGGGACAGCACACGCGGGGAAGCCGCGGTGCAGGAGCTGGGCGCGGACAACGTCGAGTTCCTTCCCCTCGACGTCACCTCCGACGCCTCGGTCATCGCCGCCGCCGACCTCGTCCGCGAACGCGCCGGCCGCCTCGACGTGCTGATCAACAACGCCGGGATCGGCGCCCCGCCCACGCATCCCGAGGACACCACGGCCGACGAGGTCCGCGATGTCCTCGACGTCAACGTTCTCGGCGCCGTCCGCGTCACCAACGCCTTCCTTCCCCTGCTGCGCAAGGCCGGCAACCCGCGAATCGTCATGGTCTCCAGCGGCATGGGCTCCATCGCCGTCACCCGCGACCCGCGCTTCGCGGGAATGGTGCCGCCCATGCTCGCCTACCCGGCGTCGAAGGCGGCCCTGAACATGGTCACCGTCCAGTACGCCGCCGGCCTCGACGGCATCCGCGTCAACGCCGTCGATCCCGGCTACACCGCCACCGACATGACCGACAATGCCGGCGTCCAGACCGTCGAAGAGGGCACGGATGCGATCATCCGTCTGGCGACCGTCGAAGCCGACGGTCCCACCGGCGGCTTCTTCGACAGGACAGGAGACGTTCCATGGTGAACAGCGCACGAGCACTCTCGATCGGCCTGCACCCCGACGAACTCGACTACAGCAACTTTCCCGGCCTCACCAAGGAGATCCTCCTTGAGCGCGTCACCGCCGGCGAGGCCGCCATCCGCGCCCAGGGCATCGACTTCGTCCCCTGCTACGTCTCCGCCGACCCCGCCAAGGCCGAGGCGCAGATCCGCGCCACCACCGCCGACGGCCCCTTCCGCGTCGCCATGATCGGCGCCGGCATCCGCATGGACGCCGCCCAGACTCCGCTGTTCGAGCGCCTGATCAACGCCCTGGTCGAGACGCACCCGGGCATCAGGCTGTGCTTCAACACATCGCCGGAGTCCACGGTGGACGCGATTCGGCGGTGGCTCTGACGCCTGAACCGCGCTCCGTCCGGCGGACTGATCGCCCGCCGGACGGAGCCCGTCAGAGCTCGATCTCCGGGGTCGCAAGGGGAGGGCCCGGTTCCAGGTGCACCGTGACGGTCACCGGTCCGGCCGCCACTGCCGGGACGGCGAAGCGGCCGCCGGCATCGCTCTCGACACGGCGGGTCTCGTCGCCGGCGACGACCGTGACCTCGTACTCGCCCGGTGGCGCGAGCCATCCGTCGAGATGCGCCCCCTTTCCGGCGGCCTCGGTGGTGCTGACAGTGATCTCCAGGCGCCGCGACACGAAGACGTGCACGGCGTCCCCCTCGCCGCGCGCTCCGGTCGCGGGACAGGGTGCCGGCACCGCGATCTCGACGTGTGCACCGGCTTCCCGCATGCGGGCACCGGCCCGGCGCTTGACCTCGGCGAGGCCGGCGACGAGGTCGTGCTCACGGCGGAAGCGGGCGGCCGTACGGCGGTCGGCCCGTGCGACCAGCGCGTCGAAGCCGCTGAACTCCGGTCGTTCGTTCATGTCATCTCCCCCTTGACGGTGAACTTGGCCTTGAGCGTTCTCCTGGCACAAGACAGGCTCCCCCGAGCCGCCTCGGGCTTGATCGCGAGAATCCGCGCGATCTCGGTCGGCGTGAAGCCCACGTGGTAAAGCGACATCACCTCGCGCTGACGGGTCGGCAGTGCGGCGATGGCCGCGAGCAGCTCGCCGTCATCCTCGTCGGTGGCGGCCTGGACCGCGTCGACCGTCCACCAGCCGATGGTGCATTCGGTGCGGTCCCGTTCCCGTCTGCTGCGCGTGCGCTGCCGATAGAGGACGTTGCGCGCGGTCTCGTAGATCCAGGCGCGTGGCGCCGTGATCTCCGCCCAGCGCTCGTAGGCCTTGACGAACGCGGTCTGCGCACAGTCGCGGGCGTCCTCGCGGCTGCCGCCGAGCTTGGTGAGGAATCCGACGAGCGCGGGCAGCTGGGCGAGGTAGAACGCGTCGAAGTCGTCGTCTGTCATCGGTGCACCTCGGCGCTCTCGACGGTGTCGTTCGGTCCATGATGGACGGAGCCGGCGCGCATGGCGTCGACGGCCGCGAGAACGATGAGCGTCTGCCCCCGTTGGCGCTCGGCGGCGAGGTTCCCCCGCGTGACGACGATCAGCCGGGTGATCGCGAGAGTGCCGCGCAGCGCGACCATCGCGCAGCCGGCAAGGACGACCAACCACAGTTCGTACATGGGCTCTCCCACCTCGATGTGAGCTGACCTCTGGGAGAGTCACAGGAGGGCGAGAGCGTGAAACGGGAGGGCCTGATCGGGTGAGACGCCCACTCGATCGGGCGGGAGCCGTGGGGAGCCGGGGTCAACCCGCCCGCACGGCCTCCCTCTCCGCCATGTGGTGGCGTCCGAGCGGGATCACCATCGGCGTACCGCTGCGCGGGCAGGGCATGACGTCGCACGAGAGCCCGAAGACCTCCTGGACGACGTCGGAGGTGATGACCTCGTTGGGGCGGCCTTCGACGACGATGCCGCCGCTCCTCATGGCCACGACGTGGTCGGCGTAGCGGCAGGCGAGGTTCAGCTCGTGGAGGACCATGACGATGGTGGCGCCGCTGCGGCGGTTCAGATCTGTCAGAAGGTCCAGCACTTCGACCTGGTAGTTGATGTCGAGGTACGTGGTGGGCTCGTCGAGCAGGAGAATGTCGGTGCCCTGGGCCAGGGCCATGGCGATCCAGACGCGCTGGCGCTGCCCACCGGACAGTTCGGCGAGCTTGCGGTCGACGAGTTCCGCGGTACCGGTGGCTTCGAGGGCGTCACCGACGGCCTTGTCGTCCTCGGCGTTCCAGCGCGCGAACCAGCCCTGGTGGGGGTATCGGCCGCGGCTGACGAGGTCGCCGACGGTGATGGAATCCGGCGCCACCGGCGACTGCGGGAGCAGACCGATGACCTTGGCGACGTCGAGGCTGCGCATGTCGTGCACGGCCTTGCCGTCGAGGATCACCGATCCGTTGCGAGGCTTGAGGAGCCGGGCGACACCGCGCAGCAGCGTCGACTTCCCGGAGGCGTTGGCCCCGATGATGGCGGTGATCTCACCGGCCGGAATGGTCGTAGTGACCCGTTCGACGATGTTGCGGTCGTCGTAGCCGAGGGTGAGGTCGGCTACCTCAAGACTGTGGCTGCTGGTCACCCTGCTGCTCCGCTCTTGTTGGCACGGATGATGATCCACGCGATGTACGGGGCGCCGACGAAGCCGGTCACGATGCCCGTGGAGATCGGCGTGGCGAGGAGGTGCTGGGCGGTCATGTCCGACAGCTGCACGATCAGCGCGCCGACGCAGGCCGCGCGGAAGATGCTCTCGTCGGCGCGCGGCGAGATGCGCGAGGCGATGGGACCGGCCATGAGCGCGACGAAGGCGATGGGGCCCGCGGCGGCGGTGGCGAGGGCGACGAGGATGACCGCGGCCAGCATGAGCAGGAGGCGGTCGAGGGTGACCCGGGCGCCGAGCGCGGTGGCGGTCCCGTCGCCGAGTTCGAGCACCCGCAGTCGTTTCCCGAGGAACGCCGAGGCCGGCAGCAGCAGGACGAGGGCCACCGCCAGGGCGATGATGTCGCTGGTCTTGGCCATGCCCACCGAGCCGATGAGCCACGACATGGCGGCCTTGGCGTCGGAGATCGTGGCGCGCGTCAGCAGATAGGAGGTCGCCGAGGCCATCAGCGACGAGATGCCGATGCCGACGAGGATGAAGCGGTAGCCGCTGACGGTGCCGCGCCAGGCGAGCACGTAGATGAGGATCGCGGTGGCGAAACCGCCGATGATGGCGGCCGTCGACAGCTGGTAGCCGGTCAGGTTCCACAGCACGAACCCGGCGACGACGGCGACGTTGGCGCCCGAGGACACGCCGAGGAAGTCCGGCGAGGCCAGCGGGTTTCGCAGCAGGCGCTGGAAGATCGCGCCGGACGCGCCGAGGGCGAGTCCGACGACCACGGCGGTGATCGCGCGCGGCAGCCGCAGCTCGTAGATGATGAAGGTGTGCCACTTCTCCGTCGGGGAGCCGATCGTGGCCAGCACGACGTCCAGCGGTGGAACGGTGACGCTGCCGACGGACATGGAGAGCACGAAGATGACCACGACGGCGATGGCCAGTCCCGCCGACAGCGCGATTCCCCAGCGGACGCGGGCGCGCCGGTGCGCGCGGAAGCTCCTGGCGGCCGGCGCGATCGCTGTCCTGGTCACAGTTCCACCAGCTTGCGGAATCGCGCGAGGGCGATGAAGACGGGGGCGCCGACGATGCCGATGACCACGCCGACCTGGAGTTCGCCGGGCGCGGCGACGACGCGGCCGGCGATGTCGCAGGCGAGCAGCAGGATGGGGCCGAGGATCGCCGAGAAGGGCAGGATCCAGCGGTAGTCGGGGCCGCAGATGAAACGGGCGAGGTGCGGGACCATCAGGCCGAGGAAGGCGATCGGTCCGGCGGCGGCGGTCGAGGCTCCGCACAGGACCGCGATGAGCACGAACACGATCGTGCGGGTCAGCGCGACGGGCTGGCCGAGGGCGCGGGCGACGTCGTCGCCGAGCGCCAGGGTGTTGAGGGGGCGGCCGGCGAACAGCGCGATCGCCGAGGCGATCACCAGGAAGGGCGCCAGCTGCCAGAAGATCGGCATGAAACGGCCGGACAGGGCGCCTACCTGCCAGAACCGCAGCTCGTTGAGAACGTCCACGTTGGACAGCAGGATCGCCGAGGTGACCGAGGTGAACACGGCGGTGACCGCGGCTCCGGCGAGCGCGAGTTTGACCGGTGTGGCGCCTTCGCGGCCGGTCGCGGCGAGGCCGTAGACGATGACGGTGGCGATGCCGGCGCCGATGAAGGAGAACCAGACGTATCCGCCGGCCGACTGCACGCCGATGAGCATGATGCCGCCGACGATCGCGAGCGCGGCTCCGGCGTTGATGCCCATGACACCGGGGTCGGCCAGGGGGTTGCGGGCCACGCCTTGGAGGAGGGTGCCGCCAATGCCGAGGGCCATGCCGACGACGATCGCCAGAAGCGTTCGCGGGACGCGCATGTCGCGGATGACGGTGAGGTCGGTCGAGGTCGCGTCGGGGTCGAAGAACGCGTCGATGACGGTCTGGATGGTGATCGACCGGGAGCCGAGGGCGATGCTGAAGAAGGCGAGGACGGCGATGACGCCCAGGCCGATGAGGAGGCCGCCGCCGAGCCCGATCCCTTTGGTGATCGAGGTTCTCGGCGGTTCGGCCGCGGTGGAGGCCGCCTTGGCGGGCGGCCTCCCGGTGGTGACCATGGTTAGTCGCCGATGTTCTCGTCGGCCGCCTGGATGAACGTGGTCAGGCGGTCGAGCTGGGCGGCGTAGTCGGTGTAGGTGTGCAGCCAGTAGGCGGGCCATTCGGTCATGGCGCCGGCGGCGTAGGCCTTGATGCTGTTGGCGATCGGCTGCGAGGCGAGTTTCTCCTGGCCGCCGGGGGCGTTGCGGTCGTCGAAGAGCAGCACGTCGGGCTGGTACTTGTCGGCGTTTTCGAAGCTGAGCGACTCCCAGTACGGGAACTCGGGGTCGGGGGTCTCGGGGTCGATGACCTTCAGGCCCCACTTCTGGAAGTCGAGGAGCTCCGGCGCGTACTTCGGGACGGCGACGGCGTAGATGTCGTCGTAGGGGCTGATGGCCAGCGCGGTGAGGTTCGGCTTGGCGGCGGTGGCGGTCTTGAAGCGCTCAAGGGCCTCGTCGAAGGTCTTGCGGTGGCCTTCGATGACGGTGGTGTCGGCGCCGAGCGACTTGGCCAGCTCGGCGTAGCCCTCGATGACGCCGAGGATGGAGTCGCCCTGGGCCGGGCCGACGACGTCGGCGAGCTCGGAGAGCTTCTTGGCGGAGTCCTCGACGCCCTCTTCCTGGCCGCTGTAGACCTCTTCGGCGGGCCACCAGTCGGCGACGATGAGGTCGGGGGCGAGCGTGACGGCCTTCTCGGCGTCGATCTTGCCCCACTCCTCGCCGAGGATCTCGACACCGGTGAAGTCGACGCCCTTGAGGCCGACGTCCTCGGTGATCTTGCCGTCGGCGTAGATGCCGACGGGCTTGATGCCGAACTCCATCAGGGCCTTCGCGGCGTACGCGTGGGCGATGATGCGGGTCGGGGTCTTCTCGGCGGTGTAGGTCTTGCCGTCGCCGGCGGTGTACGACCAGGCGCCTCCGGTGGGGGCGGCGTCTTGGTCGTCGTCGCCTCCGCCACCGCAGCCGGCGAGGACGAGTGCGGCGGCGGTGAAGGCGGTGACAGAATGGAGCAGGGTGCGGCGGCGCATGGGGGTGTCTCTCGGTCCGTGGTGTAAGGGCAGGCTCACCTTACCGGAGACGAATGCCGAGTTGATCGGGCGTTCGGTGGACTTCGATGTCCGGGCGAATTCGCCCGGTAGCTCCTACAGCCGTCCCCAGGCCCGCAGGATCCGCAGCGCGCGCACCGTCGCGCCCGGGCGTGCCTCGAACTCCGTGGTCGGTGACCAGCGGGCCCATCCGATCGGCCAGCCGCCGTCATCTCGCTGTTCAGCGCCCAGGAAGTCGAGCGCGGCGTCCATCTCCGACGGTGTGAACCAGGCGGCGGCGACGCTGTCCGGGGTGGGCGCGTAGTCGTACGCGTAGTGGTGTTCACCGGGGGCGTAGCCCGAGGCGAGGTAGGCGTCGGCGGGGTCGAGCGGGTCGAGCGCCACGTGGCGCTGATCACGGACGAAGCGGCCGAGTCCGGCGGCGGCGGCGAGGGCCTGGCCGCGGTCGAGCAGGCCGTCGAGGTACGTGACGGCCGCCTCGATCTCGTAGGGGTGGGACTCACGCAGTTCGGCGACGGTCCGGCGGCAGAACTCGGCGGCCGGAGCGAGCCACGGGTGGTCGATGCCGCCGCCGAGCATGTGGCCCACGATCTCGGCCGTGGGGAGCAGCTGCCCGCGCGGCTCGTCGGGGATGGGCAGCCAGGTGGGGCGCGGGTATTTGCGCAGGCTCGGCAGGACGGCGGGGACGCCGCCGTCGGGGGCGGTGACGGTGGTGAGCCAGTCGAGGATCGGGAGGGCCGTCGAGCGGTCGAGGCGGCCGACGGAAGCGAGGACGTCGAGCGCCGAGCGCAGCGTGGCCGGCTGCGACTCGGGGCCGCGCACGTCGGGCTCCATGCCATAGGCGTAGCCGCCGTCGGCCGCACGGTAGGCGTCGAGGGCGGTGCGGACGGCGTCGGCGCTCCCACCGCGGAACAGATGCCCGAAGTGAAGCTGTTCGAGTACGCGTCCGCTGCGCCAGAGATAGGTCTCGGCCTTGCCGATGATGTCGTTCATGCGGCGACGCTATGCGCGTCCGGAGCGCCGATCTTGCAGAAATCGGACCTCTGCGAAGTCTCGCCGTTGACCACCGGCACTACCCTTCCGCCAAGCCTTTCGAAGGGATCCCGATGACCACCAGCTCCCGCGTCAGTCCCGTCGCACTCGCGCTGCTCACCCTGTGGCGCCTGGGCGTGGCCGTGTGCGGCCTGGTCGGGGTCTACTTCACCGTCGACGAGGTCGACGACTTCTACTACCTGAGCAGCCTGGGCAGCCTCGCGGTCGGCATCGTCTACATCGGACTGGCGCTGGTGCCGGTGTTCACCGGCGGCCGGACGCATGAGCCGCCGACGGCCTGGCCGCGCGGGGCGATGGCGGTCCTGATGGTGCTCATCTCGCTGACCTCGATCCTTTTTCTGCACCCGGGTCTCGACCACACCGGCCTGCTCTTCGAGCACCTGGTCACGCCGATCGTCGTGGTCGCCGACTACCTGTTCGTCGGCGGCGCCCAGCTCCGGACGCGGCCGTGGGAGCCGCTCACGTGGGTGCTGCCGCCGCTGCTGTACTTCGTGTTCCTGCTGTCGACCGGTGTGCAGGCCTACGCGAACCTCTTCGACCCGCACAACGACGACTTCGTCTCCACCGTCCTGGCCTTCTTCGCCGCGCTCATCCTGTGCGGATACGCGCTCTTCGGACTCGCGCGGTTCATCGGGACGATCCGCCGACCCGGTGCGGATTCGGCCACCCGCACCGAAATGCCCGCGACCGCGAGCCGCTGACCTGCGGCTATTGTCCGACTGGCGCGCAGGGCCCGCACTGCTGTCGGTGCCCGGTCATCCGCCGTTCACCTCTCGGCCTCCGGTGGCCGATAGACACATCGCGTGCGACTCCCCCTCTTGCGCCTGCTCGCCGGTTCCACCGGCCTGACCGCGGCGTTCATCGTGCCCGTATCCGCCCCCGCCCAGGCCGAGGACACCGCGGTGTTCCAGCGCGCGGCGACCTTCCCGGTCCACCTGAACACATCCATCGGCGAGGAGACCGCCGCCGAGATCTCGGCGGTCACCGACGACGGGAACACACTGGTCTACACCGACTCCCCCGGCGAGCGGCTGGGCTTCGTCGACATCTCCGACCCGAATGCGCCCAAGGCCGCCGGGATCCTCGCGCTCGACGGGGAACCGACGTCGGTGGCGGTCGCCGGGGACCGGATCCTCGCCGTCGTCAACACCAGCGCGGACTTCGTCGACACCTCGGGGCAGCTGGTGGTGCTCGACGCCGCCACGCGCGAGGTCGTCGAAACGGTGGAGCTGGGCGGGCAGCCCGACTCGATCGCCGTCGACGCCGGTGACGCCTTCGTCGCGATCGCCATCGAGAACGAGCGCGACGAGGACGTCGCCGACGGGGATCTCCCGCAGGCGCCGGCCGGTTTCCTGTCCATTGTCGACCTCGGCGACTACTCGGTCCGCGAGGTCGCGCTGACCGGCATCGCCGAGGTGGCGGGAGACGACCCGGAGCCCGAGTACGTCGCGATCAACTCCCAGGGCCTGGCCGCGGTCACCCTGCAGGAGAACAACCACGTCGTCTTCGTCGACGTCGCCCAGGCGAAGGTGACCGGCGACTTCTCCGCTGGGACGGCCACTGTGGACGGTGTGGACACCGTCGAGGACGGCGTCATCGATCCGACCGGTTCACTGACGGCGCCGCGCGAGCCCGACGCGGTGACCTGGATCGGCGACGACCTGATCGCCACCGCCAACGAGGGCGACTGGAAGGGCGGCAGCCGCGGCTGGACCGTCTTCGGCACCGACGGCCGGATCGTCTCCGACGCCGGGAACTCCTTCGAGCACCTGGCGATCGCGCACGGCCTCTACCCCGAGCACCGCTCCGAGAACGCCGGCGCCGAGCCGGAGGGCATCTCCTTTGGCGTCTTCGACGCAAAGCCCTACCTGTTCGTGGCGGCCGAGCGCGGCAACTTCGTCGCCGTCTACGACGTCGCCGACCCCGCGAAGCCGCGGTTCACGCAGATCCTGCCGGTCACCAACGGGCCCGAGGGCCTGGTGAGCGTGCCGTCGCGCGGGCTGTTCATCGTGTCGAGCGAGGAGGACCTGGCCGACGAGGGGATCCGCTCCTCCGTGCAGCTGTTCCGGCTCGGCGGGGAGCCGGCCTTCCCGACCATCGTGTCGGACACCGTCGAGGGCACCCCGATCCCGTGGGGCACCCTGTCCGGCCTGTCCGCCGATCCCGCCGCGGCCGACAAGCTGTACGCCGTGACCGATTCGGCCTACGCCGAGACGCGGCTGCTGAGCATCGATGTCGCGGCCTCGCCCGCGCGGATCACGTCGTCGAAAGCGGTCACCAAGGACGGCGCGCCCGTCGGCTACGACGGTGAGGGTGTCTTCGCGCGGCCCGCGGGCGGGTACTGGCTGGCCAGCGAGGGCAAGCCGAGCAAGGACGTGCCCAACCTGCTGGTGCGTCTCGACGCCGACGCCGTCGTCGAGCGGGAGATCCCCCTTCCCGCCGAGGTCGCCGGCGCCGTCTCCGACAACGGCCTCGAAGGCGTCACCGCGACCGGCAACGGCGCCGACGAGGTCGTGTGGGTCGCCGTGCAGCGGCCCGTCGACGGTGAGGACGCCGCCCGCATCGGCCGCTACGCGGTCGCCACCGGCGAGTGGACCTGGCTGTCCTACGAGCTCGACGCGGCACCGGAAGGCGCGACGGTCGGCCTCAGCGAGATCATCGCACTCGACGACGAGACCCTCGCCGTGATCGAACGCGACAACCTGCGCGGCCCCTCGGCGAAGGTCAAGCGCGTGTACACAGTGGACCTGGCCGGGGTCGCGCCGACTGCCACCGGTACTCCCCCGGTGGCGCCGAAGAAGCAGGCCGTCGACGTGCTCCCGGTGCTTACGGCCGGGCACGGCTGGACGCAGGACAAGCTCGAAGGCCTCGCGATCGCCGGAAACGGTCGCGTCTACGCCGTCACCGACAACGACGCCGTCGAGGACGCCACCGGCGAGACGGTCTTCGCCGACCTCGGGAAGGCAGCCGACCTGTTCGGCGGCAGGGACGGCGGCGACGACGGGCTCGCCACGACCGGTGTGGCCGTGCCGGTGCTGATCGCGCTGGCGGCCGTGGTCGCGGTGGGCGGCGGCGGGCTGTTCGTGCTAGCACGGCGCAGGAAGGTGCGGCTGTTCTGGTAGCGGGAGGGGTGTGACGCGGCGGTTCCCGGCTTCGGGGGCCGCCGCGGTCGTCAGGTGAGGAAGTTGTGGACGGAGACGACTTCCACATCGTGCTCATGCGCAGCACGGATCCGCGGGTCATCCGCAGGCGCGTCGTCGGCGATCACGAAGATGACGGTCTTCGTCACGTTCACAGCCGCCTTCGCGCCACTCTCGATGGCGAGATCCATGACTTCTCCGGCAGCGTGTGAATCGGCGACGGCGAACAGACGCCAGCCCTTCAAAGGCCCGTTCCGGCGGGCGCGCTCGCCTTCGGCCTCCGCCTCCAAATCGTGGATGAGGGTTGTGGCCGCGAGTTCCTTGGCCTCTCCTCGACGGAGCTCGACGGCTCGCGGGCAGATCAGACCGGTCCGCTGGATCTCAGGCAAGGCCGACGGTGTCGGCCCGTGCCACGACAAGGGCTGCGGTGCTTCGGCGATCATCGTCCGCAGATCCACCCGAGAGTCCGCGCCCCGTCGAGAGCGCGGTGAAGACACCGTGGCCGGCTGCCGGTGATGACGTGAGCGACACTCCCGAGGCGGTATCCCTTCCGATCGAGCTGAGTCCTGGCCATGGCGGGTGTGCACAGACCGGGAATTCCGGTGATCCGGACACCGAGTCGTTTGAACTCCGAGATCAAGAACCTGTCCTCGAACTCAAGGTTGTGGCCCACGGGGTGAAGGCCGGTCGTCTCCACGTCCATGAGAGCGAAGGTCAGGTCGCGCGGGTCAGTCCCGTGCTGCCGGGTGAGGTGGCCTTGAACTAACACCGATGCCTCCGACCGGACGACGTGGCGACCGGCACGAACGGCCAGCGCTTCGGTCACCGCTGCGTGCCCTCACACCACAGCGAACGTCCCACCCGTCAGGCCGCGACCGCCCGGCAGATCTCCGCGAACAGCCGCTGCTTCCACCTCGGCGCGAGCCCCAGGTGGTACAGGCTGAGCCGCTGCGCGCCCGCCTCCACCAGGCGGCGGACGTGCGGCAGCACATCGCTCTCGTCGGCCGGTGGGAGGACCGTGACGTAGGCGTCGACGGGGAGGCCGAGGTTCGCGGCGCGGGTGACGGTGTCGGCGGTGGTGGTCGCGGTGGGCCAGGCGGGAACCAGAAGGGCGTCGACTTCTGTCAGGGCCTGCGCTGTGATGCCCGGGGACGGGCCGGTGGCCCAGGGGTCGGGGCCGGCGTGCAGGGTGACGGGAGCGGTCGGCGCGACTCCCCTGACAGCGGCGAGGACCTGGGCGCGCAGCTTGTCGGCCGAGGCGTGGCGGGTGGCGAGGATGAGGGCTTCGACGTCGGCGTCGAGTGGGGCGGGTGTCCCGTGGGCTTCGCCGGTGACGGCGGTGCGGAGGGCTTTGACGACGGCCGCCGGGTCGAGGCCCCGTTCTCGCCAGCCACCGGTGCAGATCCCGCAGCAGCACACCGACAGCAGGCGCGCGGCCTCGGGCGTCCAAGCGCCGTCGGACTTCTCGTGGTGACCCAGGTGGGCCAGGCCGAGTTGGCCGCACGCCTCCAGCGACACCACGTCGACGGGGGCGTCGCGGATCGCCTCGGCGGCCAGCGTCGCGGCGAAGTCGCGCACCTCTTCCTGCGCGGGGCACAGGGCGTAGGGGTAGCGCTCGCCGAAGCAGTTGACGACGGTGAGCTCGGGAAAGGCCGTACCCAGGCGCGTGTTGTGGGTCAGGACGACCCAGGCGGCGACGGAGAGACCGGCCGCCTTCAGCTCGGCGGCGGCCTGGCCGTAGGGATCGGAGGCATCCATCCACTGTGGAGCGGCGGGGCGCAGTCGCCTGCCCTGCCAGACCTCGTCGCGGACCGGGCGGTACAGGGCCGCGCAGGTGGCGTCGACGATCTGGTGGGCGGGGTGAAGCGGTGTCGCCGCGCGGGCGGAATGGTAGGCGGCCGCGAGGGTCACGGTAGGGACGCCGTGGTCGGCGACGCGTGCAACGAAGTCGGCATCGCCCAGGACGTCCCAGGGGTAGGCGTGTCCGGAGACGGTCACCATGGCGGTCGCTTCCTCTCACGGGTCGGCCGGAGTTGATCTCGGCAGCGTATCCGGTACCGGGCCGCGCGGGAATGGACTCGCCCCGGTTTGCCCGCCACCGCTACCGTCCACATTGCACTCCACCCCGAGGAGACGACGTGAAGAAGATCCCCACCCTGTTCGGCCGCGACCCCCAGGACATGAAGCTCGTGACCCGCGAGGTCCACCCGGACTGCGCCTGGGTCCTCGACGGCGAGGGCACCGCGACCCGCAAGTACGACGGGACCTGCGTCCTCCTCGACACCGACGGCACCTGGTGGGCGCGCCGGGAGGTCAAGCCGGGTAAGACCGCCCCGCCGGACTACCGGCCCGAGGAGACCGACCCCAACACCGGCAAGACCGTCGGCTGGGAACCCGTCGGGCAGTCGGCCTTCGCGAAGTTCCACGCCGAGGCGCTCACCGGCGGCGAGGACTTCGAGCCCGGCACCTACGAACTCCTGGGCCCGAAGATCAACCGGAACCCCGAAGGATTCGACGCGCATGCCCTGGTACGCCACGGATGGGCCGCGCCGGAGGTCGACGAGGACTTCGCCGCCGCGCCCCGCGACCGGGACGGACTGCGCGACTGGCTTCGCGCGCGGCCCTTCGAGGGCATCGTGTGGCACCACCCCGACGGCCGGATGGCCAAGCTGAAGCGGCGCGACTTCCCCGGTTAGTTCGGCTCCCCCAAAGGGATCGAGCACCAGTTACCGCCGACCCGGCGCAGCTCCGGGTCGTCCTCGTCGAGCGGCCCGAACCTCGCGATCAGCTCCTCGGCGTAGACCTCTGAGTCGTCCTGCGGGTGATAACCGATCGCCTCGCCCTCGGCGAGGGAGTACCAGCCGCGCGTGTTGCGGCTGACGCCCCACACCAGCCGGTAGCCGGGGTCCGGAGTGGACAGACACGCCTCGATGAGCCGGCCGCCGTCGTCGGGCGACATCCACAGCGCCAGGCCCCGCACGTCCGCCGGACTGCTGAACCAGACGCCGATGCGCAGGCAGATCACGTTCATGCCGAAACGGTCGGCGAACAACCGGCCCGCCGACTCGATGGAGACCTTGGACCAGCCGTAGAGGGTGTCGGGCCGCGCCGGGACGTCGGCGGGAAGACCGCCGGCCGGAATGTCGGCGCGGTCGTGGAAACCGACCGCGTGGTTGGAGGACGCCAGGACGACCCGGTCGACACCGGCGCGCCGGGCGGCCTCCAGAACGTTGTAGGTGCCCCGGATGTTGTGCTCGATCACGTCGGCGGCGCTCGCCTCGCGGCTCTTGCCACCGAGGTGGATGACCGCCCGGGCGCCCGCGAAGTCCTCGACGAGACCGTCGAGGTCGGCGACCGAGCGCTCGACGAAGGTCTCGCCCACCTCCGGCGGCCGGGCGGGGGCGTGCAGGTCGAGCAGGCGGATCTCGCGGTCGGCACGCCGAACGCGCGGCCGCAGCAGGGTCGCGACCCCGCCCGAGGCGCCGGTGATGACGATGGTTTCGGCTCCCATGGCTGACTCCCGGTCGGGTCGCGCGCGTGCGGATCTGGGTCGAGCGGCCCTCAAGATACCCCTCGCCGCGGCCTCGCGCCGGGTTTCCCGATCTTGACCGGCGGACCGGTGGTGGGGCGGGCCGGTGCGTCGGCTCGCCCCACCGCCCGGCAGTCCATCCACAGTGGACGGCCGCGCGCCGGGAGCGGGCGGATAACGAGGGACCCTGTGGTTCCCCACTCCTCACAGGGTCCCCCGCCTCGGGCGGATGTCGCCATCCGCTCCCGACGGGCCGGTGCCGCGGCCCGACGGGAGCGCCCCGCCCGAGGAAGCTCAGCCGGCCGGTGTCTCTTCCGTCCCGGTCGCCGTGGCGACCCCGGCCGTCCACCGATGGCCGATGGCGTCGAAGGCGATGACGTGGCCGGAGGACTGCTCGGTGGCGTTGCCGGAACCACCGTGGAACTCCCGGCCCGAGGGCGCCGGCGGGGCGGTGAACGCGACCGCGAAGTTCTCGCCGGTCGGCGTCCTGGGATGCCCTGCCATGTCTCCCTCTCAGGTCATGCGTTCGCCTTCGCCACATCGGCCGTTCGGTGTGGCTTCCGCTGTCCTGTTGTTCCATGCCGGGAGCGAAAAATCACGCCCCGGAGGGCCCCGCAAGGGTGGGCGCAAGGGAAAACCTCCACCGAAAGCGAAACTTCGGGGAGGCTTGATCAGGCAGGTGTGGGGACGGGCAAGGGGCGGCCGCGCGTGGAAGCGTTCGCGCCGGGCAGGAGTGGGACGCGGAGGACCGGGAGGCGGTTTCCGTCGGGGGAACTCACTCCGTGAGCCGGTGCAGCAGCTCCGCCCGGTTGCGCACCCCGAAACGCCGGTACAGCCGGGAAAGCCGCGCCTCCACGGCCTTGACCGACAAGAACAGCGCGGCCCCGACCTCGCGGTTCGTCGCACCCGCGCGCACCATCGCGACGAGCCGCCGGTCGGCCTCGGAGAGGCCGTCGCCACCCTCGGCGCGGCTGTCGCGGTGGTGGTCGAGGCGGTCGAGTTCGTCGCGCGCGACGGCGAGGTGGGCGTGGGCGCCGATCGCGGCGAAGCCCTCGACGGCGGCGGTGAAGGCGGTGCGCGCGATGGCGCGGCGGCGGGCGCGACGGGCGATGCGCCCGAGGGTCAGTTCGGCGCGAGCGGCCTCGATCGGGTAAGCGGCGGGCCCCTGGGCGTCGATGGCCGCCCGGAGTCGCGACAGCGCGGCGAGCGCGTCGCCTTTGGCGGCGGTGAGGAGGGCGCGGACGCGTTCGACCTGCACGCCGATCACCGGGCGGGTGAAGAGTTCCATGCGCTCGGCGAGGTCGGTGAGGCGTTCTTCGGCGGCGTCGAGGTCACCGGTGGCGATCAGCGCCTCGATGTGGTCGGCGTGCCAGGGGATGATGGCGGGATCCCGTGCGGCGCTTGCCATTTCGAGTTCGGCGGCGCGGTCGAAGGCGGTCACGGCGGCGGTGGCGTCGCCGGTGGTGAGCAGGGCCTGGCCGTGGATGGCGAGGGCCGGTTCCAGCCATTCGTCGTCGCCGAGGCGTTCGCAGACGGCGACGGCGTTGGCGGCGCGTTCCACCGCCCGGCGCGGGTCGCCCGCGCACCATTCGCCGCTGGCGCCGACGACGAGTCCGACGCAGGGGGTCGGGGCGGCGTCGAGGAACAGCCGTTCGCACTCGTCGCCGGCGCGCAGGGCGGCGGGGCCGTCTCCGGCGCGGACGTTGACCGAGGTCGTGGAGATGAGCACGCCCATGAGGTCGGAGACGAGGCCGCGCGAGCGGACGTCGCGTTCGAGGCGGCCGATCTCGTCGACGGCGGTGGCGAGGTCGCCGCGGAACAGCGCGGTCATCGCCCACATCTGCCGGGCGTCGATGGAGGCGGTGGTGACCGGGAGTCCTTCCGCGAGGCGGTATGCGGCCTCGTGCAGGGCGTCGGACGACTCGCTGCCGCCTTCGGAGGCGTAAGGGGAGGCGATGGTGGCGCGGACGCCGAGCGCCTCGACGATCAGCGCGGTCTCGCCGGCCTTCCGGGCGAGGCTTTCGGCCCGGTCGGCGTGGTCTGCGGCGTCGTCGTTGCGGCGGTCGAAGTACGCCAGCGAGGCCTCGTAGAGGCTCACCCGGGCGCACAGCGCGGTGTCCTCGCCGGCGTCGGCGGCGGCCGCGGCGAGGTGCTCGGGCGCGTCGGAGAGGTCGCCGAGGTCGATGAGCAGGATGCGGGCCCGTACGCGCGTCTCGGGCTCGCCCCCTGCCGACAGGGCGGCCTGGGCGAGTTGCCGCGCCTCGGCGACCTGCCCGGCGTCGTGGGCATAGCAGGCGGCGGTGAGGAGGCGGGCGGCGATCGCGGCCGTGTCCTGCGGCGGGGTGCGGCGGGCCGCCAGGCGTGCCAGCGACACGGCGGTGCCCGGCGCTCCCCTGCCCGCGGCCTCGGCGGCGGCGGTCTCGGCGAGCGCGGCAATGTCGGCGTCGGCGGCGGGGTTGCCGAGGGCGTGATGGCGGGCGCGTTCGACGGGGTCGTCGACGACGGTGGCGAGTTCGGCGTGGGCGGCGCGGCGGGCGGCGCAGCCGGCGTCGCTGGTGACGAGTTCGCGCAGGAGGGGGTGGAGGAAGCCGACGTCGCCGTCGTCGGTGGCGGTGATGATGCGGGCGGTCTCGGCGGCCTGTAGTCCGTCGGCGGGGAGGGTTCCGGCGCGGATGAGCAGCGCGAGGGTGGGGCGGGAGACGAGCGCGGCGTAGAGGAGGGCGCGGCGGGTGTCGTCGTCGAGGCCGGTGAGGCGCTGGGCGAGGAGGTCGCGGAGGCGGTCGGGGACGGGGAGGGGTTCGTGGTCGGCGGGTGCGGGGCCGCTGCCGAGTGCTCGGGCGAGTTCGACGGCGTACATGGGGTTGCCGCCGCTGGCCTCGAAGACGCGGCGGGCGGCGTGGGCGCCGGGTTCGCCGGTGAGCAGTTCGGTGATGGCGGCCTGGCCGAGGGGTTCGACGGGGAGGGTGAGGGGGTCGGGGCACAGGGCGCGGGCGGTGGGTTCGCCTTCGTCGACGCGTTCGGTGACCAGTAGCGCGACGGGGAGGTCGCCGATGCGGCGGGCGGCGAAGGCGAGGACGTCGGCGCTGGCCTCGTCGACCCATTGGGCGTCGTCGATGACGAGGAGGACCGGCGACTCGGCGGCCATGCGGCGCAGGTGTTCGAGGACGGCGATGCGCACGGTGAGCTCGTCGGGGCCGATGCCGGCGCCGCGGGTGCGCAGGAGGGCGACGTCGAGGGCTTCGCGCAGGTGCGCGGGGAGCGTGCGGGCGGCGGTGACGCTCTCGCCGAAGAGGTCGATGAGCACGAGGTAGGGCAGTTCGCTCTCGACGGCGGCGGGAACCGCGCGCAGGACGCGGACGCCTTCGGCGCGGGCGCGGGCGGCGAGGGCGTCGGCGAGAGTGGACTTGCCGATGCCGGGAGGGCCGTGGAGGAGGACGTTGCGGTGCCCGGCGAGGGCGCACGCGGCCTCGTGCATCGTCCGTTCGCGCCCCACCATGCGCACGTCGGCACCTCCCCGCCGTTGGCTGACGGCCAGGATAGTGGCGTTCAGTCACGGATTGAAATACGTCGTCGCTGGTGGACACACCGGCGTGGGCAGGTTTGTTTACCGGCGGTGGTTCAGATGCGGCCCGCTTTACGTTCGGTGACCAGCAGCCAGACGAGGTATCCGCCGCCGAGGAGGCCGCTGACGACGCCGACGGGCAGCTGGTGTCCGGGGAAGGCGCGCTGGGCGACCCAGTCGGCGACGACGAGGATCGCCGCGCCCATCGTCGCCGAGGCCAGCAGGTTGGGGCCGGGCGCGCGGGTGAGGCGGCGGGCGAGATGCGGGGCGGTCAGCGCGACGAAGGAGACCGGTCCGGCCGCGGCGGCCGCGAAGGACACCAGCAGGACCGAGACGGTGAACAGCAGCAGTCGCAGGCGTCCGACGGGGACGCCGAGCGCGCCGGCGCTCTGGTCGCCCATTTCGAGCATGAGCAGCGCGCGGGACGCCGCGACGAGCAGTGGGATCACCGCGACGAGGAGGACGGCGAGCGGCAGCGCGTCATCCCAGCCGCGGCCGTCGAGGCTGCCGGTGAGCCACAGGGAGGCCTGGGCGGCGTCGATGATCTGTGCCTTGGTGAGCAGGTAGCCGTTGACCCCCGACAGGATCGCGGCGAGGCCGATGCCGACCAGGACGAGGCGGTAGCCGTGGGCGCCGGCGCGGCCGGCGAAGCCGAACATGATCGCGCCGGTGACCAGTCCGCCGACGACGGCGCCGCCGGCCAGGACCGCGCCACCGCCGCCGAAGAGGACGATGACGGTGAGCGCGCCGGCCGAGGCCCCCTGTGTGAAGCCGAGGACGTCGGGACTGCCCAGGGGGTTGCGGACGAGGGCCTGGAAGACCGTGCCGGACAGGCCGAGGGCGATGCCGACGACGAGGGCGGTCGCCACGCGCGGGAGGCGCAGTTCGTTGACGACGAAGGCATCCATGCGGCTGCCCTCGCCTAGGAGGGTGGTGACGACCTCGGCGGGACTGAGCGGGTAGTCACCGCTGCCGATGGAGACCACGGCGACCGCGGCGGTGATCAGCGCGCAGCCGGCCGCGACGAGCAGGGGCCGGGCGCGCAGTCGCAGCGAGATGGAGCGGTGGCGCAGGACGGTCATGCCGCGACCGCCTTGCGGCGCAGCAGCAGGAACAGGAAGAGCGGGCCGCCGACGACGGCGGTCACCACGCCGACGAGGATCTCGCCGGGGCGGGCGACGACGCGGCCGATGATGTCGGCGCCGAGGAGCATGACCGGCGACAGGACGACGCAGTAGGGCAGCATCCAGCGCAGGTCGGGGCCGGTGACGGAGCGGACCATGTGCGGGACCATCAGGCCGACGAAGACGATCGGGCCGCACGCGGCCGTCGCGGCGCCGCAGAGCAGGGTCACGGCGATCATGGCGACGACCCGGGTCGGGGCGGGGCGGGCGCCGAGCGCGCGGGCGGTGTCGTCGCCGAGGGCCAGCGCGTTGAGGCCGCGGGCGAGGAACAGCGACAAGGCGACACCGACGGCGATGAAGGGCAGGACGCGCCAGACGGTGGCCATGCGCGCGTCGGCGAGGGAGCCGACGGTCCAAAAGCGCATCCGGTCGAGGGAGGCCGCCGACAGGAGCTGGGCGCCGCTGACGAAGGAGTAGAGGGCGGCGTTGACGGCGGCGCCGGCCAGGGCGAGGCGGACGGGTGTGGCGCTTCGGCTGCCGCTGACGACGTAGACGAGGGCGGAGACGACGGCGGCTCCCGCGAAGGCGGCCCAGATGTAGCCGGTGAAGGACGTCACGCCGAGGAAGGTGATCGCCGACACGACCGCGGCCGAGGCGCCGGCGTTGATGCCGAGCAGGCCCGGGTCGGCGATGGGGTTGCGGGTCAGGGCCTGCGCGACGGCGCCCGCGAGGCCGAGGGCGACGCCGACGAGGAGGCCCAGAAGCGTGCGCGGGAGGCGCATGTCGTGCACGACGGTGTAGGTCGCCGAGGCCGCGTCGGTCAGGCCGGCCCAGACCTCGCCGACGCCCAGGGGGCGCGACCCGAGGCCGAGGCTGGCGACGGTCACGGCGAGGAGGACGGCGAGGGCGGCGAGGAGTCCGAGCGCGCGCACCGCTTGTGGCGCGTACTTGGCCGGAGGGGCGGCCGCCTCGACCTGCGATCGAAGCATTTGGCTAGGCTAACCTAACTCAATTCCCTCGGCACGAAAGGCACCGACCATGCGCAGCCCCTCGACCATCTCACGGCGCGGCCTCCTCACCGCTGGCGGCGCCATCGGCCTCGGCGCGCTCCTGGCCGCGTGCGGCTCGAAGGACGACGCCGGCTCCGGCGGTGGCGCCTGGTCCTTCACCGACGACCGCGGGCAGACCGCCACCCTCGACGCCGCGCCCCAGCGCATCGTCGCGTTCATCGGCGCCGCCGCGGCACTGCACGACCTCGGCCTCGGCGACCGCGTCGTCGGCGTCTTCGGGCCCACCACCAAGGCCGACGGCACCCCCGACGTGCAGGCCGGCGAGCTCGACGTGTCGAAGGTGACCGTGCTGGGCAACGCGTGGGGCGAGTTCAACATCGAGGAGTACGCCAAGCTCGACCCGGACCTGCTGATCAGCAACATGTTCGAGCCGGACAGCCTCTGGTACGTGCCGGCGGAGTCGAAGGACAAGATCCTCGGCGTGATCCCGAGCGTGGGGATCAAGGTCTACGACGCCACGCTCCAGACGCCCATCGACCGCTACAACCAGCTGGGCGAGGCGATCGGGGCCGACCTGTCGTCGGCGGCCGTGACCGCCGCCAAGACCCGGTTCGAGGCGGCCGTCGAGGCGATCCGGCAGGCCGTGGCGGCCAATCCCGGGATCAAGATCCTCGCGTGCTCCGGCGACGCGGACCTGTTCTACGCGTCGAACCCGGCGATGAGCACCGACCTGACCTTCTTCACCGAGCTGGGCGTCGAGCTGATCGTGCCCGACAAGCTCGACGACGGCGACTTCTTCGAGAGCCTGAGCTGGGAGAACGCCGACAAGTACGCCGCCGACCTGCTCCTGCTCGACGACCGCACCTCCGCGCTCCAGCCCGCCGACCTCGCGTCGAAGCCGGCGTGGGCGAAGCTGCCGGCGGTCGTCACGGGGCAGATCACGCCGTGGTCGAGCGAGCCGCGCTACTCGTACGCGGGATGCGCGCCGCTGCTGGAGCGGCTGGCGCAGGCGATCTCGGGGGCGAGGAAGGTCGCGTAGGGGCCCCTCGGCCCGGTGGGCCTGGGCCACTTGTGGCGGGGACGTGAAACCTTATTGAGCGTTCGGCACGTCTTAGCCATTGGATCGGCCCGTCAGCGGAAACGGGTCGGTCCGCGTTCGTTGAGGGCTCCCCCGCGCTAAGCTATGACCGAATATCCCATCCGTTCATAGCAGGAGCCACCCCATGGCCGTCCCCTTCACCCCCGCCGAGCGCGAGCGCATTCGCGCGCTCCTCCTCCAAACCGGCGAGCGCCTGTTCGCCGCCCAGGGCCTCAAGAAGACCTCCCTCGACGAACTGGTCGCGCCCGCCGAGGTCGCCAAGGGCAGCTTCTACGCCTTCTTCGACTCCAAGGAGGCGCTCTATGCCGCCGTCATGGTCGGCCGGGCGCCGCTCATCGCCGAGCGGCTCGCGCCGGCACTGAAGGCGCCGCCGACGGTCGACGGCCTGTGCGACGTGATGCGCGCCCTGACCGAGGTGCTCACCACCGACCCGTTCTACCGGCGCCTGCTCACCCATCCCGACGAGCTGCGGGCGGTCGCCAGGCGGGTCGGCGCCGGCGAACTCGCCCAGGTCCGCCCGCATCTGGTGCAGCCGCTGCTCGACTACGTCACCGCCGGTCAGAAGCAAAGCCTGATCGCCGCCGACGTCGGCGCCGAGACGGTCATCGGGGTCATGCGCACCGCGGGGCTCGTCGTGATGAACCGTGAGCTGTTCGGCGAGGAGTACCCGCAGGTCCTCGACGCCACGATCCGCACGCTCGCCCGCGGACTGAGCACCGAGGGGAGCCCGCGGTGAGCGCGCTGCCGAAGATCGCCGCCGCCTTCAGGATGTCCGACGAGGCCTGGCGGCGGCACGCGAACCCGTGGAGCGTGTGGACGCGCTTCGCCGCCATCCCGCTGATGCTCGCCGCGATCTGGAGCCGGACGTGGATCGGCTGGTGGTCGCTGCTTCCCATCGCGGCCGTCGTGGTGTGGCTGTGGCTCAACCCGCGCGCGTTTCCGCCCGTCGACTCCCCGCGGAGCTGGACGGCCCGAGGGATCTATGGCGAGCGGCGGTGGCTGGCCGACAAGTCGGCGATCTCGGCCGACCATCGCGGCGTGCTGCGCCTGCTGATCGGCCTGGGCGTCGCCGGGTTCGCGATGATCGCCTGGGGCCTGGTCGCCTTGGAGATCTGGCCGACCGTCTTCGGTGCGACGCTGGTCGTCGTCGGCCAGTTGTGGCGCATCGACCGGCTCGGGCTGTTCTACACCGAGGTCACGGCGCGAGACGGTTGATGTCGGCCATCTCCAGCACGCGCTTGTCGGCGCCGTCGGCGGCGACGTCGACCATCACGCGCCCGAGCAGGTCGGTGGTGGTGACGGCGTTCGGCGCGACCGCCCGGAGTCCACTCAGGACGGGGAGCATGACCGTGTAGCCGATCCGGTAGAGCCGCGTCCTCGACTTGATGCCGTCGCGCGGCTGGATGATCCCCGGACGGATCATGTAGGCCTCGAAGGACAGCGCCAGCAGGGCGTTCTCGGTGGTGCCCTTGACGCGCGACCACATGCTGCGGCCATCGGGATCGGTTCCGGCGCCGGAGATGTAGAGGAACCTCATCGACGGGTTGCGCCGGGCCAGCGGTTCGGCGACCGACAGCGTCAGGTCGTGGGTGACGCGCCGGTACTCGGGCTCCTTCATGCCCGCCGAGGACACCCCGAGGCAGAACAGGCAGGCGTCGTATCCCGCCAACCGTTCCTCCGCATCGGACAGGTCGAACAAGTCCTCTCGGATCAGCTCGGTCAGCTTGGGATGCGCGCGGCCCGTCGCGGCGCGCCCGACAGCCAGCACCTCGCTGACGCGCTCGTCGCGCAGGCACGCCAGCAGCGCACCTTGCCCGATCATTCCCGTCCCACCGAAAAGCAGCACCCTCATGCCGACACCGTGGGCGATTCCGGCGCCGCCGGATGGATGTCCAGCTCACGGAGCCTGCCGACGAGTTCGGTGAGGGCCGCGTCGGGGTCGACCGCGAAGGCCGACTCCCGGACCCGGTGGAAACGCCACCCGCAGCGCTCAAGGTCGCGCTGGCGGGCCAGGTCGTGCTCGTAGGCCTGCGGACCGTGCCAGGTGTCGCCGTCGCACTCGACGGCCAGCCGCGCCTTCGCGCCGACCACGACCAGGTCGATCTCGTAGCCCTCGACGGGGAAGCGGGGCAGGACGGTGTACCCGAGCCCGCAGAGTCGATTGTGGACACGCTGCTCGAACAGCGACTCGAAGGGCGCGACCCGAACGGTGTCGCCGACCTGCTCGCTCGCCGCGAGCGCGCCGGTGCCCCGGGCGACGGCGTAGCAGTGGTCGAGGAGCTGGAAGCGCATGTCCTCGGGGTTGCCCAGGTCCGACAGCGGCACCGAGTGGAACAGCCACATCTGGTCGCGGGCCCGGGATGCGGCGACGTTGTAGCGCTGCACGTAGACGTCGCCGGTGAGCACGCCGAGGCGGTCGCTCGGGGCGGCGACCATCGACAGGAACATCACGTCGCGCTCGGCGCCCTGGAAGTCGGCGGAGTCACCGCAGCGCAGGTCGCGGGCGGCCCACTCCTCGGGCGGGATCCGGTCGAGGAGTTCGCGCTCGATCGCCTTGGCCTGCGCGGTTCCCAGCAGCGAGATGACCCCGAAGCTCAGCCCGTCGTAGCGGGGGTCGGTCACGCACTTCTCGATCTGGGCGACGACGGCCTCGACCTCGACCGGGTTGACCTTCCCGCCGGTCTGGCCGCGCGTGTACCCGTCCGGGCAGTGCACCGGCCGGACCGGGTCGAGGCGCTCGACCCCGTACTGCCGCACGGGAAGCAGGCGGATGCCGTCGGGTTCGTAGGCGACCCGGTTGGAGAAGCCGATGATCTCCGGGACGCAGCGCCGGTGCTCGGTGAGCGTGAGCATGCCCCGGAAGCGCATCTTCGCCTCGTCGAACAGGCTGCGCCGGGGATCCTGCCAGGAAGCGCGGTAGGGATCGTCGGACAGGTACTGGCCGGCCAGGTCGCGCAGCCGCTGCTGATTGACGCCGACGGCCGAGGGCGAGACCTGCCGGTCGTCGCCGATCACCACGATCTTCGGCGCCAGGTACTGCAGGAAGGTCGCCTCCAGGCCGGCCTGCGACGCCTCGTCGACGATGACCACGTCGAACATGCCCGGCCGGATCCGCAGCTGCTCGGCGATCCGGTAGACCGGCATGATCCACACCGGGACGGCCTCGCGGCAGCGGTCCATGGCCTGGCGGATCTCGCCCCTGCGCTGCACGGCGTACTTGCCCGTTCCCTTACCGAGCCGCTGGACCAGCTGCGCGTAGTGGGTCAGGTTGGCCCGGGCGGCGCCGGTGAGGCGTTCGGCCGACACGGCGTGGCTCCACGCCCGGGTGGCCGCCAGCCGCTCGACCTGCGCGCGGATGCGCTCCTCGACGGCCGTGACCTCGCCGCGCAGAACGTTGACGTCCTCGGCGTCGCGGCCGGAGATCCACGCGCCGGTCGCGGCCCAGTCCCAGGCCTCGGCGAAGTCACCGAGGCGCTTGCGCCACAAAGGATCGGCCGGTTCGGCCTGCACAGCCTCGCGCAGGCCCTCGGCCACAGTGGACAGCCGACGCGCGAGTTCGTCGCGGCGGGCCGCCTGCGCGCGGACCTCGTGCAGCCGCGCGAGCCGCGCGTGGGCGGCGGCGTAGGCGTCGACGTCACGGGCGGAGACGGCCTCGTCGAGTTCGCGGACGCAGGGCGCGGCGTCCTTCCAGCGCGCCACTTCCCCGATGACCTCGGCGATCCGGGCCAGCGGGACGCCCGTCGAGCGGACCGTGTCGGCGGCGGCCGCGGCCTCGACGAGGGCGGCGTACGAGCGCACCGAGGCGAGATCCGTCCAATCAGGACGCGGCAGGCCCAGGCCCGACAGCGACTGCTCCTCGCGGTCGAGGGCGCCGCCGAGCGCCAGCACCCGGCCGAGCTGCGCTCGTTCGGTCAGGTGCCACTGGAGGCGCTCCGACAGCGACTTCCCCGCGGGGACGGGCGTTCCGTCCGGCCAGGCCCGGTCGAGCGCGGCCAGCGCGGCCAGCGCGTCGGCGTAGGTGCAGAAGACGTCGACTCGCTCGCGGGTCGTCGGCGGCAGGCCGTCGACGCGGACGCGCTCGAACAGCGGCTGCGCCTGCTTGACCGGCTTCGGCGTGAAGGTGCCCGGACGCACGACCCCGTCCGGTCCGGCCTTGATGCGGCCACCGGCGACCAGGTGCGCCTGCAACTGACGGGCCAGCGCGGTGAGCGCACCGAACTCGCCGGCCTTGACCTCGACGTGGGTCAGCGGGCCGATGCGCTCGACGAGCGGGGAGGCGCGGTCGATGAGCTCGCTGATCTGGCGGGCGCGGGCCCGCCAGATCTGGGCGCGGCCGGAGCGGACGTCGACGAGCGCCTCGTCCATCCAGCGCTCGCGCCAGCGGGCGAGGTCGCCGGCCTCGTCGGCCAGGCGGTGCAGCCGCTCCCGCAGTTCCCCGCGAAGTTCGGGATCCAGCGCGGTGACCGCGCGGTAGGCGGGGTGCTCCCGCAGCTCCTTGTGGGCGGTCTCGGCCTCGACGGCGGTGCGTTCGGTGGCGACCAGGTCGGCGAACACGCGCGGGACGGGAGCGGCCGCGACGCGGTCGGCGAGCACGCCGAGGCCGGGCACGGAGGCGAGCAGATCGGCGTAGATTCCCCGATCCGGCACCGTGGCCAGCTCCACGAGGCGGGCGTCGGCCTCGGGTTCGTCGGCGGCGAGGCTCTCGTCGCGCAGCATCGCCAGCCAGGCGAGGGCCTCGGCGGAGTCGAGCGGGGCCACGTCGGCGGCGTCGACCTCCGCGTATCCGTTGAGCCAGGAGAAACGGGGGGCCAGCTCGCGGTGCCGGGTGGCGATCTGGGCGAGGGTGCCCCGGTTGCCGCGGAAGTCGTGCACGCGGACCTCGTCCTCGCGGGCGTCGACGAGACGCGCGTGGAGTCCGGCGCGTTCGTGGCCGAGCCGGTCGATGGCCGCCAGGCAGGCGTCGATGGTCTCGGCGGCGACCCGCGGGTCGTGCTCGGCCGAGGCGACGGCGATGCGTTCGACGGCGACCTTCAGGTCGGACATGTCCTCGCGCGAGGTGCCGACGACGGCCACCGACAGCGGCTTGATCGCCGAGGGGAGCTTGTCGCGGACCTCCTTGAGGGCGCGGTCGGTGTGCGCGGTGACCAGGACCCGCTCGCCGCGCGCGAGCAGGTGGGAGATGAGCAGCGCGGCGGTGTGGGTCTTGCCGGTGCCCGGCGGGCCCTGCACGAGGGTCTGGGCGCGGGTGTCGACCTGTTCGAGGATGCGGCGCTGGGTGTCGTTGGCGGGCAGCGGAAGGAAAGGATCTCCGTCCACAGTGACCAGTGCGCCGTCGCGCCCGCCCGGTTCGGTCTCGGGGATGTGGTCGGGGTCGACGAGGGGCCGCAGACCCTCGGGCACGCGGCGGGTGTGGGTGAGCTCCTCGCCGATGGCCTCGTAGATCTCGACCAGGTCGCGGTGGGAGCGCCTGCGCAGGATCAGCGCCGGCGCGAAGGACGCCTGCGCCCGGCGGCCGTGCTCGGGCGCGACGTCGGCGTCGCTGTAGCCCCCGTCGGCGTCGAGGGTGTGCACGAGCCTGCGGACGAGCGGGCCCTGCTCGCCCCGGTGCATGGGGTGGGCGACGGTGCCCTGCGCGTCGGAGCGGATTCCGGGCAGCTGTGCCGAAGCGGCGATGCGGCCGGGGTCGATCATCTCCAGTTCGACGGCGAGCGCGTCGAGCGCCTTGACGCGCACCACCGACAGGCGGCCGGTGTCGGCGTCGAAGCCGATGGCGATGGGCGCGGTCAGGAGGTGGCGCCGGACGGGCGGTTCCTCGGGCGGGGTCCAGGCGAGGCAACCGATCCCGAGGACGAGTTCGAGGTCTTCGGGGTGGCCGCTGGCGGCGACGTGCATCGCGAAGAGCCGGCCGTACAGGTCGCGGACCGGCGCCTCGACGCGTTCGGTCGCGGCCCACTCGTTCCAGGTCTCCAGGTAGGCGGCGTGCTCCGGGTCGGGACCGTGCTCGACCTGGGGCGGCAGCTCGGGATCGTCGAGGACCCCGATGAGCCGGGCGGCGAGGCCGCTGGTCGGGCGGGGCGGGTCCACGCGGGCCACCCGGTCGACGGTGAGCAGCACGTCGTCGGGTTCGGGCTCGGGCCCGATCGCGGTGACGGCGGGATGTTCGGGGATGCCGGCGAACCACAGCACGGCACCGCCGCCCTGTTGGTAGGCCTCGACGGTGCGCGGCGGATCGGACCGCAACTGCTGTACCCGCGCGAGGAACCGGAACAGCCTGACGGCGCGGTCGACGAGATTCGGCACTGGCACGGCGGGTCACCTCTACTAGAGGATGACACGGGCGGGCAAGGGCGGCGAGCGGCCTCGGGCACTACTCCCGGCACTGGACCGTCGACTTAGGACGCCGCGCCCCACACGCCGGTCCTCCTCGTCATCGACATGCAGAACTTCCTCCCTGACCATGCCCACCTATGGGCGAAGGCAATCGCGCGGGGCCGCCACCTGCGGATCCATGCCTGCCTCAGGGCACCGTGACGAGCTCGGCGAGCACGTCGGGGTCGAGGTTTCCGCCGGTGATGACGGCGACGGTGCGGCCCCAGCTCTCTCCGTGGCGGAGGTAGGCGGCGGTGCTCAGGGCGCCGGTGGGCTCGGCGACGAGCTTGGAGCGGCGGGCCAGGCGGCCGGTGGCCGAGCGGATCTCGTCCTCGGTGACGGTCACGATGTCGTCGACGCGGGCCTTGATGTGGGCGAAGGTGAGCTCGGACAGGCAGACGCGCACGCCGTCGGCGATGGTCCGGTAGGTCTTCTCCTGGGGCCACACGACCAGTTCGCCGGTGTGCAGGCTCTCGGCGGCGTCGGCGGCCAGTTCGGGTTCGACGCCGATGACCTTCACCGTCGGCGCGAGTGCCTTGACGGCGGTGGCCACGCCGGAGCTGAGCCCGCCGCCGCCGACGGGCACCACAATGGTGTCCACATCGGACAGCTGGGCCAGGATCTCCAGTCCGACGGTGCCCTGTCCGGCGATGACGTCGGGGTGGTCGAAGGGCGGGATGACCACCAGGCCGCGCTCGGCGGCCAGCCGCTCGGTGGCGCTGAAGCGCTCGGCGGGGGTGACCATGACGATCTCGGCGCCCGTTTCGGCGATCCCGGCGACCTTCGACGAGGGCGCGGTGTCGGGGACCACGACGACCGCCGGGACGCCGCGACGCGCGGCGGCGTAGCCGAGGGCCCGCCCGTGGTTGCCCGAGGAGTGGGTGATGACCCCGGCGGTGCCTTCCGGCAGGCGGGCGACGGCGTTGGCCGCGCCGCGCAGCTTGAACGCGCCGACCGGCTGAAGGTTCTCGGCCTTGAGCCACAGCTCACCGGCCCACTCGGCGCGCAGCAGCGGGGTGCGGACGGCCAGCCCCTCGATGGCCTTCTCGGCGGCGCGGATGTCGTCGATCGTCACCAGGTTCATGGCTCAAGTGTGCCCAGGACTGGTGGCCGGGCGCGTCGCGGCCCTACCATCGGGCAATCGCCGACGTAAGGAGCGGACCATGCGAGCGGTGCTTTTCGACGCCTACGGCCGCCTGCCCGCGGTCACCGAGGTCGCCGACCCCGCCCCCGGCCGCGAGGGTGCGGTGATCCGTGTCGAGGCGACCGGGCTGTGCCGCAGCGACTGGCACGGCTGGGCCGGCCACGACCTCGACATCGCCCTCCCGCACGTGCCCGGCCACGAGTTCGCCGGGGTCGTCGAGGCGGTCGGCGAGGGCGTCACCGGCTGGAAGCCCGGCGACCGCGTGACCGCGCCCTTCGTGTGCGCCTGCGGCCGCTGCGCGTTGTGCGCCGCCGGTGAGCAGCAGGTCTGCGAGTTCCAGACGCAGCCCGGTTTCACGCACTGGGGCTCCTTCGCCGAGTACGTGCGCGTCGACGCCGCCGACACCAACCTCGTCGCCGTCCCCGCCGACCTCGACTTCACCGCCGCGGCCGGGCTGGGCTGCCGTTTCGCGACGGCCTACCGCGCGGTCGTGGCGCGCGGCGCGGTCCGGCCGGGCGAGTGGGTGGCCGTGCACGGCTGCGGCGGGGTAGGGCTGTCGGCGGTCATGATCGCCGTCGCGGGCGGGGCCCGGGTCGTGGCCGTCGACGTGTCCCCCGTCGCGCTGGCGCTCGCCGAGCGCTTCGGCGCCGAGGTGTGCGTCGACGCCGCCGACGGGGACGCCGCCGAGGCGGTGCGGGCCGCGACCGGCGGTGGCGCCCAGGTCTCCCTCGACGCGCTGGGCAGCGCCGGGACCTGCGCGTCCTCGCTGCTGAGCCTGCGACGGCGGGGGCGGCACGTCCAGGTCGGGCTGCTGCCGAGCGCGGCCGGGGACCCGGTGCTGCCGATGGAGCGGGTCATCGCCTACGAGCTGGACGTACTCGGCGGCCACGGGATGGCCGCGCACGCCTATCCGGAGATGATGGCGCTGGTGGCCTCGGGCCGTCTGAGGCCCCAGGACCTGGTGACGAGCACGATCGGGCTCGACGAGGCGCCCGCCGCCCTGGCGGGAATGGGTTCGCGGCCGGGGGCCGGAGTCACCGTCATCACGCCGAACAGTTAGCGGCCGGTGTCGGCCAGGCCGTGGTGCACCGCCCACAGCGCGGCCTCGGTCCGCGAGGCCGAACCGGTCTTGCGGAGCAGGTTCGACACGTGCACGGTCACCGTGCGAATCGAGATGCCGAGCCGGCTGGCGACCTGCTGGTTGGTCATCCCCTCGGTGAGGCAGCCGAGGACCTCGCGTTCGCGCGCGGTCAGCTCGGCGCCCGGCGCGTCGGCGTCGATCCCCAGCGCCGCGCCGCCGTCGGGCAGGAGCCTGGCCACGCGCGCCTCGTCGACTCCGGCCTTGAGAGCGGTGCGCCCGGCCTCGGCCAGGTCGGCGGCGTGCGACTCCGGGCTCGCGGCGGCGACGTAGGCGCGCAATGCGTCCTCGGCGGCCTCCGCCCCGTCGGCCAGCGCAAGGTCGAGCGCCGCCGACGCGCGGAGCACACGCGGCAGGTCCATGCCGATCATCTCGGCGGCGAGGCGGTCGCGCAGGACGAGGGCGCGCTCGCGGTCACTCTCGGCGGACAGACGGCCGGCGTAGCCGGTGAGGACGGCGCGCTCGGCGGGGTCGGTCTCGACCGGCAGCCGTTGCTCGGCCAGGGCCCGGGCGCGGTCGGTCTCGCCGGCGGCGGTCGCGGCGGCGACGGCGGCGGCGACCACCGGCCCGGCCCGGCCGGTGAGTCCGTGGCGGGCGAGGGCGGTGAGGTGCTCGTCGAGGACCCGCCGGGCGGCCTCGCCGGACAGTCCGGGCAGGCGGATCGCCGCGGAGGCGGCCACCGCGCGGCCGAAGGCGACCAGGTCGCGGCGGGCGGCGGCGTAGCGGCGCCCGGCCGCGAGGAGAGCGATGCCGCGCCGGGTGTCGCCGGTCAGGGCGGTGGCGTGGCCGAGGACGGTGAGGGCGGCGGGGTCGGGACCACTGGTGAGTTCGAGGGCCTGTGCGGCCCAGCCGACGGCCTCGCCGGGACGGTCCCCGCACAGCGCGGCCCAGCCGAGGCTGGTCAGGTAGGCGGCGCGTTCGGCCGACGGGATGCGCGGGGCGATGGTGCCGAGGATCCGGTGCTGCGCGGCGGCACGGCCGAGGTGGGCGCTGAGGTCGGCCTGGACGCGCATGGCCGCGACCCGTTCGGCGGCGTCGCCGGCCGCGTCGCGCCAGGCGCGGGCGTGCGCGGCGGCGCGCGGGTAGTCGCCGATGGCGTGGGCGGCGGCGGTCGCCTGCCGCAGCAAGGACGGGGTGAGCGTGCCGGTGGCGTCGAGGAGGTCGAGGGCAGCACGGGGGCGACCCGCGGCGAGGTGCGCGGCGACGGCGGGCGCGGCGTCGGCGGGGCGGCCCAGGTGCACGCCGTGTCGGACCTGGCCGTCGAGGTCGCCGGCGGCCACCGACCGCGCGTGGGCGCGCTCGTGGACCTCGGCCCGCAGCGAGGCCGGAGAGGTCTGCACAAGGGCCTCGGCGACCAGCGGGCAAGCGAAGCGCGGCTCGCCGGTCGAGGTGCGGACCAGCACGCCCGAAGCGGCAAGGCGCGCGACGGCGGGCTCGGCGGCGTCCCCGCACAGGTCGGCGAGCGCGCCGGTGCCGAGCCTGCCGCCGAGGAGGGCCGCGACGCGGGCGACGCGGGCGTCGGGGCCGTCGTCGAGGTGTCCGGTCGCCAGTGCGGCGAGGTAGGGCGGGAGAGGGCCGTCGGTGACGGCGGCGAGTTCGCCGGCTTTGACGGCGGTGGCGAGTTCGGTGAGCCAGCGGGGGTTCCCGCCGGTGCGGCGGTGTGCGCGCAGGACGGCGCCGGGTGGGGGCGCGGCGCCGAGCGCGGCGGTGAGCAGGGCGGCGGCCTCGGGAGGAGCGAGGGGGCCGAGGTGGCAGCGGGTGGCGCTCGACAGCTGGGTGAGGACGCGGGCGGCGCTGCCGGCGGTCGGGCGGCTGGTGACCAGCAGCAGCGCGGGCAGTGAGCGCGCGCCGGCGAGGTCGGCGACGAGGTTGAGGCTGGCCGGATCGAGGTCGTGCAGGTCCTCGACGAGCAGTACCCCCGGCCCGTCGCCGATGCGGCGGCGGACGACGTCGGCGGCGACGCGCAGCAGCGCGCCGGGTTCGAAGCGGTGCGGTGACGGGCGCTGGGTCAGCCAGGCGAGGGCCTCCGGAGCTGCGGGGAGGTCGTCGAGGGGCTGCCCGTGGAGGGCGGAGGCGAGCCAGTCGTAGGGCGCCGGGCCGACCGCTCGCGCCCGTCCGGCGAGGACCGCGGTGGGGTCCATGCCGGCGAGGGCCTCGGCGGCCAGGCGGGACTTGCCGACGCCGTCGTCGCCGGTGATCACGACGGTCTCGGGGGCGCCGCCGCGCACCCGTGCCCATGCGGCGGCGACCGCCGCCAGTTGCGCGGCGCGGCCCACCATCGGCAGCCCCGTCACTGTCGCTTCCCGTCCTCGTACGTCACCGGACCTGCCACCATACGCACTACTACGTATGGACAGCCCGGGCGTGGACGGAGCAAGCTGCTCACATGATCTCCTGGCGCCACGCGGCACGCACCCACCACGGCCTCGTCCGGGCCAACAACGAGGACTCGATGCACGCGGGGCCGCATCTGGTCGCCGTCGCCGACGGGGTGGGCGGCGCCGAGGCCGGCGAGGTCGCCAGCGCCCTCACGATCGCGTCGATCTCCCCGCTCGACGAGGAGCAGGACGTCGTCGAGATGGCCGACCGGCTGCGCGACGCCGTCGACATCGCCAACGACGCCATCCGGCTGGCCGGTGAGGCCGATCCGGCCATCGTCGGGATGGGGACGACGCTGACGGCACTGCTGCTGGTCGACGGGCGGCTGAGCATCGCCCACGTCGGCGACTCCCGCGCCTACCGCGTCCGCGACGGCGAACTCACGCAGCTGACCCGCGACGACACCTACGTGCAGATGCTCGTCGACAAGGGCAGCATCACCGCCGACGACGTGTTCACCCACCCGCACAAGTCCTTCGTGACGAAGGTCCTCCAGGGCGAGCCGGTCCAGCCGCACGTGCGGACGATCACCGCCGAGCCCGGCGAGCGGTACATGGTGTGCTCCGACGGTCTGCCCGACGCGGTGGTCGCCGAGCTGATCGAGGAGACGATGCTGGCCGGCGGGAGCGTCGACGAGTGCGCCGACCGGCTGGTGGAGCTGGCCCTCGAAGGCGGAGGGCCGGACAACGTGACGGTGATCGTCGCCGAGGTCGCCGACGCGCCCGTGACGGCGGCGAAGCGGGGGTTCCTCAGCCGCCTCTTCAAGCGCTGAGGGCTCCCGCCTCAGTACAGGGGAACCGCCAACCGCCGGGGTAGAACGGCTCCCTGTCGGCGCGGAAGGCGAGCGTCGCGGCGGTCAGGGCGCCCGGGCGCAGTTCGCGGACCTGCCCGGCGGCGGCCGGCGAGGCCAGGGTCGTGCCGCCGAGGAAGGCGGCGCCCAGTTCGGTCGAGGTGAGCGCCAGGTCGGCGGGCGCCTCGGTGCGTTCGCAGGTGACGGTGCCGCCGTCGGCTCGCAGCCGGTGGCGGCCGGTGTTCCACGGGCAGAAGGCGTCCTCGACGTCGAGGACCACGTCCAGCGGGGTGGCGTATCGGCGGGCGGCCAGCGCCCGGTCGACGTCGACGAGGCGCACCCACGGGCGGTCGACGACGTCCGAGCGGGCGGCGCGCGGGTCGACCAGCAGCTGGAGCAGCTCCTCGTCGAGGGCGGCCTCGTACTCGATCCACGGGAGCACGTCGATCCCGGCGAGGAAGCGCCACAGGGCCGCGTAGGCGGTCGGTGAGAGCGCGGCCAGTTCGCAGACCACCACCGTCCCGGCGTTGACCATGCCGCGCTTGTCGCAGCGCAGCCGGTTCCCGCGGGAGGCGGCGGCGTAGCCGTAGCGGCCGTAGATCGCCGCCTCCGTCGGTCATGGCGGGTGTCCTTCCGGAAGGTTCTAGCCGCGGGCCAGGTAGTCGGCGGTGATCTCGTCGAGCCGGCGCAGGGCGCGTTCGACACGGTCGGGGCGGCCGGCGAAGAAGGGGTCGCCGGGGACCGGGAGCGAGGAGGCGAGTCCCCGGCCGCGGGCGCGCGTCCAGGTGTCGTCGTCGACGCCGAGTTCGGCGCGGAAGATCTCGCGGGTGGCGTCGTCGAAGAAGGTCCAGGCGGCGAGGAGGTTCCCGATGCCGAGGTCGCCGTGCACCCACACCGGCTGCCCGTGCCAGGCGGGCGCGGCCAGCGACGCCTCCCATACCTCGGTGAGCAGGGCGGTGTCGACCATCCCGGCCAGCGCCGCGATCTTCGGGCGCACGCGGGCCTCGACGGCGATGGAGTCGGCGGGGTCGCCGAGCGCCACACCGCGAAACGCGCTGCTCCACTGCGGGCCGGGGCCGCCGGTGGTGTCGACGGCCTGGAGGGCGGTGATGAACTCGGCGAGGTCGCGGGCGGCCTGCGCGGGGTCGGCGAGCGCTTCGAGGACGGCGTTGCCGCCGTCGAGCCAGCGGTAGATCGACCACGGGTAGGGGTAGCCCTCGCCGGGGTCGCCCTTGGCCAGCGGGGTCGAGACGGCCAGCGGCAGGAAGGGCGCGGGGCGGGGCAGCCAGTGGTGCTCTCGCTCGACCTGTCCGGCCCAGCGTTCGTAGCGCGGCATGCGGACGGACTGCGGGAACTGGGCCGCCAGGAGCCGCCGCACGAGCGCTTCGTCGATGTGTGCTGGCGGCGCTGCTCGCGGCGTTCCGCGCGGCGGCACCGACGGGCCGGGGGTGGCGCTGCTGGCCGGTGAGGCGGGGATCGGGAAGTCGCGGATCCTCGCCGAGTTCGCCGCGGCGCTGCCGGCGCCCGGTCTGGAGCTGGCCAGGTGGTTTCCCCGCCTCGGGCCCGTCGCCGGGGAGCATGGCGGCAAGCACCCGCTGTTCGTCGAGGCGCCGGCGCAGACCGGTGACCGCACGCCGGAAGGGCTGCGCGAACTCCTGCTGTACGGCCCCAGGGCGCTGCCCGACAGCGGCCGGCAGGTGCTGCGCGCGGCGGCCGTGGCCGGTGGGCGGGTCGGGCACCGGCTGTTGGAGACGGTCTCGGGCCTCTCCGGCGCGGAGCTCGACGAGGTGCTGCGCGGGCTCATCGACGCCGGCCTGCCGGTGCAGGCCGACGACGGCTTCGACTTCCGGCAGGCGCTGATCCGGGAGGCGGTGTATCAGGATCTGCTTCCCGGAGAACGGATCCGGCTGCACACCGCCTAACCCGAAGCGCTGCGCGAGGCCGACGCGCCCGACGAACTGGCCGCGCACGCCTACGCAGCCGGTGACCATCCGGCGGCGCTGGCCGCCGCGTGGCGCGCGGCGGTCGCGGCCTGCGAGTCCTATGCCTACGGCGAGGAGGCGCGGCAGCTCGACCGGGTGCTGGAGCTGTGGGAGCGCGTGCCCGGCGCGGGCGGGCTGCTCGGCATCGACCGGATCGACACCCTGGATCTACGCCGCCGAATGCTGCATGCTCGGCGGCGACTACCGGCGCGGGGTCGAGTACGCCACCGCCGGGCTGGCCGCCGTGACGAGGACGCCGACCCCGAACGGGCGGCGGTGCTGCTGGAGCATCGCGGCCGACTGCGCAACCGGACGCACGGCGGCGCGATGGACGACTTCGCGCGCGCCCTGGCGCTGCTGCCCGAGGGGGCCGCGGTGTCGCGGGGACGGTTGCTCGGGCTGATGGCGATGGGCTCGCTGCCCGCCGACACCCAGGAGGCTCGGCGGCTGGGCGCCGAGGCCCTGCGGATCGGCCGCGAGACCGGTGAGATGACCGTGCTGGTGCGCGGGCTGCTGGTGACCGGGCTGCTGACCGCGCGGGCCGACATGCTGTCGGAGGCCCGCACGCTGACCGAGGCCCACGGCGACCACGACCTCATGCTCACCGCCGCCATGTACGCGTCCATGCACCACGGCGAGTCCGGCGAGCCCGGCCGCGCCGCCGAGGCCGCCCTGGAAGGGCTGCGCCTGGCGCTGATGCGCGGCGACGAGACCGCCGCGCGGGAGGCCGCCGGGGCCGCCGACGCCATCGCCGCCGCGCTCGACGAACCCGGGGTGCGGCTGTTCCCCCGCTATCGGCTCAGGCTGCTGCTGGCCCCCGCCCCGGGCGCGTCCTCGCCGAGACGCCGGCCGATCCCCTGCTGCGCAAGACCTTCGGCGGCGATGTGCGGTCGGTGCCGGCCGCCGCCGCGCTGCGGTGCCCCGAGTCGGCCGGGCTGATCGCCTCGGCCGCCGCCGGCCTGACCCCGTCGGGGCCGCTGGGCACCGCCTGGCAGTCGACGATCGACGCACTGACCACCATGGACGGCAAGGACGGCGGGGAGCGCGCCGCCGAGGCCTGGCGGGAAGTCGGGCAGCCCTTCGAGCTGGCCCTGTGCCTGCACCACGGCGCCCAGGCCGCGTCGGCGAAGGGTCGGGCGGCGCTCGCCTCCGCGCGCCGGAGAGAGGCCACCGAGATCGCCGCCGGGCTGGGGACGCGGCTGCCGGATACGTCGGGCGATGTGAACGCGTCGGACGACTCCGGGCTCACGCCCCGCGAGCGCGAGGTGCTGGAGCCGATGGCGACCGGGCTGAGCAACCGGCGGATCGCCGGCGCGCTGTTCATCTCGCCGAGCGCCGCCTGCTCGCCGGGGATTCGGGGCACTGAGCAAAGGGCGCGGCTTTTCTTTTCCGCGCATTTGATCGGCCGAAGAATTGTCGGCTTCGATCAATGCCGCAGCGAGCTACCGTTGCCTTTCCGGCAGCTTTCCCGCAGTGGACATTCGCCGCCCTTTTCCCCAGAGAGGGAGGATCACCGTGCCCGAACCACCCGACCCCCGGCGCTTTCCCCGAGTCGGGGATCCCGTCGTGCCGGTGCCCCGCCGACGGACTCCGGACGAGCCGCCCGGCCTGCGGGATGCCGTGGAGGCGCACGTCCTCGGAGAGCACGCGCGCGGTCTGGCGGCGCGCAAGAAGCTCGTGCTGCTGCTGGTGATGGCCGCGACCGCCGCGCTGGCGATGGTCGCCGCCGCCGTTCTGAGCGTCGCGACCGGCCTGTGGACGGCGAAGCCGACGATCGAGGCGCAGCAGGACGCCAATCGCGAGATCGACGCCGAGAAGGCGCCTTTCACCGCGTCGATCGAGTACGACGAGAACACGCAGGGCGCCTGGATATTCGTCCTCGGCAGGACCTTCACCGAGAAGGAACAAGACGCGCTCAACGCCATCGCGTTCGAGGATTCGAGCGGGCTCCTCTACGGCGAGCGCCTGCTGCGTTTCCTCCAGCCGCTCGGCGGCCGGTTCCTCGCCCGCTCGTCCTATATGGACAAGGGCTGGCCGACGTGGCGCATGGGCGCCGGCTACGACGCGACGGTCTTCCGGATGAACCTGTACAGCGAGCGCGCCGGCCAGTTGTCGATCACCGGCATGGAGGCCGTCGACCTCGACTGCGAGCCGTCGAGGGCCGAGACGATCGTGGACTTCGCGCCGCAGGGGGCGGCGCCCTACGAGGGCGTCCTGTTCGACCTGAGCGCGGGCGGCAGCGGCCCCTACATCACCGATCCCGAGCCGTTGGAGAACCAGGGGCTGCCCTACTTCGACGTCCGGCGGATCGACCTGGGCGCCGGTGCCTCGCCCGGCGGGCTGCGCGTCGAGGCGCTCGTCGACGGCGAGTCGTGCCGCTGGGGAATCCTCGCCCACTTCGTCGACGCCTCGAACAAGCGCGGCGAGGTCGCGCTGCTCGACGAGGGCGAGCCCTTCTTCGCCGAAGCCGCGCCGACCGACCCGGTGCAGCACTGGATCGCCGACGTCGGACGCGCCGTCGAGGGCAAGCCGCCGCTGGCACCGTGCCACGAGGACCCGGGGGCGTCGGGGATGTGTCCCTGACCGGGAGAGACGACCGTCTCCGCCCCGGGATCCGGCGGCATGGTGCGCCCTGCCTACCGAACCAGCGTCTCCACCAGCCGCTCCAGCTCCGCCGCCGGGTCGGCCGTCATCCCCGTGTGCACCGGCCCCGGCTGGATGATCGTGCTGCGCGGCGCCGTCAGCCAGCGGAAACGCTCCCCCAGGCGCGTCTCCCGCGCCGCCGGCCCGCCATCGGCCTCTCCGCCGCACACGCGCCGCCAGGCCGTCAGGCCTTCGCCGACGGCATCGAGGTCGGCGTCGGCGTGCAGCGCGCGGACGCGCTCGGCGTCGAGGTGGGTCCGGGCGCCGAGGAAGTCGTACATCTGGCAGTAGAGGACCACGCCGACGTTGACGAACTCCTCGCGCTCGACGCGCGGGACGAGCCGGATCGTCGCGTAGGTGAAGGGCTTCTTCACGAGGTCACCACCGTCGGGAGCCAGGTTGCGTGGGCGGCGGCGCGGGCGAGCAGGTGCTCGCGGTAGGCGGCGCGGACGGCGGCGGGGCCGTCGTGGTCGGGCGAGTCGAGCCACGCGTCGGGGACCAGCGCGAGGACTTCGTCGAGGGTCGCGGGGGTGATCTTCGGGGCGAGTTCGGCGTCCGCGCCGGGGAGGTCGGCGGCGAAGGCGGACAGGACGTGGTCGTCGGCCTTGAAGGGCCGGGCGACGGCGGCGTGCGCGCGGGGCCAGTTGTGGTGGAAGTAGAGGCTCGCGCCGTGGTCGATGAGCCAGGGCCGCCGGTGCCACATGAGCATGTTCGGGTTGCGCCAGGAGCGGTCGACGTTCTCGGTGAAGGCGTCGAGCCACAAGATCCGTGAGGCCAGGCCCGGCTCGACGGTGTGGACGGCCGGGTCGAAGCCCAGCGAGCCGGGGAGGAAGTCCATGCCGAGGTTGTCGCCGACGCTGGCCAGCAGCAACTCCTGCACCTCCGGGTCGGGCTCCCCGCGCGCGATGAGCTCGTCGAGGCTCACGACGGACAGGTCCGGCACGGGCAGGCCGAGGCGGCGGGCGAGTTCACCGACGATCACCTCGGCGACCAGGGCCTTCGGCCCCTGCCCGGCGCCGCGCCACTTGACGACGTAGGTGCCGAGGTCGTCGGTCTCGACGAGGCCGGGGAGCGATCCGCCCTCCTTGAGGGGCGTCACGTACCGGATCGCGGTGACGGTTGGGAGCATGGGGTCAGCCTACGAAACCCGTGGCCCGGTCGGCTTCGTACCCGGCTCACGGCCTGGTGCGGCATGGTCGCCACCGGTGGCAGCCGGGCTCCGCCGCCGACCGAGCACTCGCGAGGCCGGGTCGTGCGAGCACCGCCGACGGCCGTGCCCCGCGAAACCCCGCGTCCGCGACCCGACACTCCCAATCCGCGTCGAGCGCGCTCTCGATCACCGTGACGGTCCAAGATGGACCGATGGGCAAACCACGACGCGAGCACGCGGTCGTCATCGGCGCCGGCGTCGCCGGCCTGGCCACCGCCGCGGCGCTCGCCGGCCGCTACGCACAGGTCACCGTCCTCGACCGCGACACCCTCGGCGACTCCCCGGTCCCCCGGCGCGGGGTGCCGCAGAGCGAGCACGGCCACATCCTCCTCGCCGCCGGCGAGAGGGCCCTGGGCGAACTGTTCGACGACCTCGTCGGCGAGCTCGTCGAGGCCGGCGCGGTGCCCTTCGATCCCAGCTCCCAGATGGCCTTCCACCGCTGGGGCGCGCTGTGGCCCGACATCCCCGGCGACCTCCACCTGGTCAGCTTCAGCCGTCCGCTGCTGGAGTGGGCGGCGCGGCGGCGGATCCGGGCGCTGCCCAACGCGACAGTCCGCGACGGCACGGCCGTCTCCGACCTCACCGGCGCCGAGGGCACGGTCACCGGGGTCGTCCTCGGCGACGGCACCGAGCTGGCCTGCGACCTCGTCGTCGACTGCACCGGCCGGGGCAGCCGCTCCGACCGCTGGCTGTCGAGCCTGGGCGTGCCCGCCCCGCGCGCGACCGAGGTGCGGATCAACGTCGGCTACGCCACGAGGCTCTTTCGGCGCCTGCCCGGCGACATCGACGAGACGGTCTGCCACTTCGCGCTGCCCTCGCCGCCCGACGAGCGGCGCACGGGCCTGGCCCTGCCGATCGAGGGCGACCGCTGGCTGATCACCATGGGCGGCTGGCACGGCGACTTCCCCGACACCGACGAGAAGTCCTTCCTCGCGCACGCCGAGAGCCTGCCCCTGCCCTCCATCGCACGCCTGATCGCCGAGCGCGAGCCTCTCAGCGACCTCGTCGTGTGCGGCTTCCCGTCGAGCCGGCGGCGCCACTTCGAGGAACTCAACCGGCTCCCCTCGGGCTACCTGGCGCTCGGCGACGCCGTGTGCAGCTTCAACCCGATCTACGGGCAGGGCATGACCTGCGCGGCGCTGGAGGCCCTCGCCCTCGGCCGCCTCCTCGACCGCCGCGAAGCCGTCGACGGCGACTTCGCCGCGGAGTTCTACCGCGAGGCCGCGCGGATCATCGCCACGCCGTGGCAGTTCGCCGTCGGCGGCGACTTCGCCTACCCGCAGACCCGCGGCGAGCGGCCGCGCGGGATCGGGCTGGTCAACTGGTTCGGGCGGCAGGTGCAGCTCGGTGCCATGGTCGACCCGGACATCCGGCGGCTCTACATGTCGGTGCAGCAGCTCCTGGTGCCCCCGACGGTGCTGCGCAGGCCCGGCACGGTCCTGGCGATCCTGCGCGCGGCCAGGCGCGCACGCCGTGCCCTGCCCGTCGAAACGCGCGTCGAAACTCCCACAAAAGGGTGAGTCGGACAGATGAGAAAAGTCGGCGGGAAACCGCCATTCCTCAACGCGCTTCGGGGCCCGCACATGCACTCCACTGTGCACATAAGGCTTACCTAAGGCACTGATTCGGGAGTCGAAACCGACCGGGAAGTCATACCGTCAAATGAGATTTCCGCGGTCGACCGCAACTCTCGGGGGCGGTTGCGCGTTTCTCTAGACGGAAGGAGCAGTCAATGTCGAATTCAACGGGCGGCCCGACGGCCACCGCAGTTCTGGAACATCCCACTGAGCTCTCCGTGGTCGAAACACCGATCTCCGTGCCCGACTCCCCGGCCGGCCTGTGGGTGTCCACCAGCCGACCGGTCAGCGCCACGGGCGCCTCCACCTGGGAGCACGTGTCAGCCGACACCGCCTCCTGGGTCGCGCCGCCGGTGACGATCTGCTCCACCTGAGCGAGCCGAACAGCACACTCGAAACAACGGGGGCACGCACGCGAAACAAGCCGCCGATTTCCGTCACCCGATGTGAACGAGAAATCGCGAGCCGTGCGGAGCCGAAGAAAACGAGCGGCCACTTTAGACGAACGGCAAGGCGACGGCCCCGACCAAATGGTCGGGGCCGCCTTCATGACTTCAGTCGATCAGCAACCGGGAAGGCGCTCGATCAGGTAAGTCTCGACGCTGTCGAGCGAGACCCGCTCCTGCTTCATCGAGTCGCGGTCGCGAACCGTCACGGCGTTGTCCTCCAGCGTGTCGAAGTCGACCGTCACGCACAGCGGCGTACCGATCTCGTCCTGGCGGCGGTAGCGACGGCCGATCGCGCCGGCGTCGTCGAAGTCGACGATCCAGCGCTTGCGGAGGTCGGCGGCCAGGCCCTTGGCCTTCGGCGACAGCTCCGGGTTGCGCGACAGCGGCAGCACCGCGACCTTGACCGGCGCCAGGCGCGGGTCGAAGCGCATGACCGTCCGCTTGTCCATGCCGCCCTTGGCGTTGGGCGCCTCGTCGACGTCGTAGGCCTCCAGCAGGAAGGCCAGCACCGAACGCGTCAGACCCGCCGCGGGCTCGATCACGTACGGCGTCCAGCGCTCGCCCTTGGCCTGGTCGAAGTAGGTCAGGTCGGCGCCGGAGTGCTTCGAGTGGGTGGACAGGTCGAAGTCGGTGCGGTTGGCGATGCCCTCCAGCTCACCGAACTCCGAGCCGCCGAACTGGAAGCGGTACTCGATGTCGATGGTGCGCTTGGAGTAGTGCGAGAGCTTGTCGGCGGGGTGCTCGTAGCGGCGCAGGTTCGACTCGGACAGGCCGAGGTCGATGTACCAGTTCCAGCGCTCGTTGATCCAGTACTCGAACCACTCGTCGTCGGTGCCCGGTTCGACGAAGAACTCCATCTCCATCTGCTCGAACTCACGGGTGCGGAAGATGAAGTTTCCGGGCGTGATCTCGTTGCGGAAGCTCTTGCCGACCTGCGCGATGCCGAAGGGCGGCTTCTTGCGCGCGGCGGTCTCGACGTTCTTGTAGTTGATGAAGATGCCCTGCGCGGTCTCGGGCCGCAGGTACTGCATGCCCTCCTCGCTCTCGACCGGGCCGAGGAAGGTCTTCATCATCCCGTTGAACATCTTGGGCTCGGTGAACGCGCCGCGCGTGCCGCAGTTGGGGCAGGCGAGCGAGGCGAGGCCGCCCTCGGGCGCCTTGCCGTCGTGCTTCTCGGCGTAGGCCTCTTCGAGGTGGTCGGCACGGAAGCGCTTGTGGCACGACTGGCACTCGGTCAGCGGATCGGTGAACTCCTTGAGGTGGCCGGAGGCCTCCCACACCTGGCGGGCGAGGACCACGGCGGAGTCGAGGCCCACGACGTCGTCGCGCTGCTGGACCATGTTGCGCCACCACTGACGGCGGACGTTCTCCTTCAGCTCGACCCCGAGCGGACCGTAGTCCCACGCCGATCGTGTACCGCCGTAGATCTCGCTCGACGGGAAGACGAAACCGCGGCGTTTGGCGAGACTGACGAGAGCCTCGATACGGTCTTGGGACATGGGGATTAACTCCATCCGGCTGGGGGTCGGCGGGTCGCCACCGGGGATAACGTCCCTGGCGGCCGGTAGGTTACGTGGCTCAGCGTACTTCCGCGCCCGAAACGGTCGCGAGGGGATATCGCGCGGCCGACGGCCCGGCGTGGCGTACGGCGACGCCGGTCACAGGCGTTCGGCGGCCCCCGACTCCGCCGCCCTTCCCCGCACCCCGAAGGCCCTCCGGTACTCCCTCGGCGGCACTCCCCGCCGCCGCACGAACTGCTCGCGGAGCACGGCGGCGTTGCGGTAGCCGACCCGGCGGGCGATCTCCTCGACGGGCAGCGCGGTCGACTCCAGCAGCTCCTCGGCGGCGTTGAGCCGCTGCGCGAGCAGCCACGCGTGCGGGCTGGTGCCGGTGGCCGCGGTGAAGCGGCGGCTGAAGGTGCGCCTGCTCATCAGGGCCTTGCGGGCCAGGACGTCGACGGTCAGCGGCCGGTCGAGGCCGGCGCGCATCCAGTCGCACAGCTCGGCGAAACGGTCGCCGTCGCCCTCTTCGGGGACGGGGGCGGCGAGGAACTGCGCCTGTCCCCCGTCGCGGTGCGCGGGCAGGACGAGGTCGCGGGCGACGGCGTTGGCCACCGCGGTGCCGTACTCGCGGCGGAGCAGGTGCAGGCAGAGGTCGAAACCGGCCGCCGCGCCGGCGCCGGTGACCACCGCGCCCTCGTCGACGTAGAGGGCCTCGGCGTCGACGGACACGTCCGGGTGGCGCTCGGCGAGCAGGGCGGCGAAGCGCCAGTGCGTGGTGGCGCGCAGGCCGTCGAGGAGCCCGGCGGCGGCCAGCGCGAAGGCACCGACGCAGTGCGCGGCGACGACCGCGCCCCGGCGGTGGGCGGCGCGCAAGGCGTCGAGAACGGCGGCGGGCGGAGGCTCGCGGAAGTCGCTCCAGGGCAGGGCGAGGACCAGGTCGGCCTCGGCGAGGCGGTCGAGGCCGTGCTCGATCGTCAGCGGCGCGCCGAGGTCGGTGCGAACCGGCCCGGGCCGCTCGGCGCAGAACGCGAGGTCGAAGGCGGGCAGTCCGGCACGCTCACCGAAGACCTCGGTGACCACGCCGAGGGCGAGCAGGCCGACGCCGGGAGGGGCGTAGGCGGCGACGCGGGGGAAGTCGGGCATGGCGCGAGCATGGCATGAAACCTGCGATCATGGGCAGTCGTGCCACTGTTGGCCCGCCTCGTTCTTGGGCAGGCTGTGGTCATGACCGACGCACCCTTGGCCGCAGGCGCCGCCTACACCATCCTGAGCACCGGATACACCCTCTCGACCGGGCCGGGAGTGGCCGCGACCGTCTCCCTGATCACGGAGGGGGACCTGCGCATCGTCTTCGATCCGGGCATGGTCGCCTCGCGGTCGAAGATCCTCGACCCGCTCGCCGCGCTCGGCCTGTCCCCCGACGACATCACCGACGTCGTGCTGAGCCACCACCACCCCGACAACACCGTCAACGCGGGGATGTTCGCCAAGGCCCGGGTGCACGACCACAAGGCGATCTACCGGGCCGACGGCTGGGAGGACCGCGAGGCCGAGGGTTATGAGTTCACGCCGTCGCTGCGGCTGCTGGCGACCCCGGGGCACAGCCCGGAGGACATCACGCTGCTGGCCGGGACGGCCGAGGGCGTCGTCGCCTTCGCCGGGGACCTGTGGTGGCGGCCGAACGGGCCCGCCGACGACCCGGTGGCGCCCGACCGCGAGCTCCTGCGGGCCAGTCGGCGGCGGGTCCTGGGCCTCGCCGACGTGATCGTGCCCGGCCACGGACCGGCTTTCCCGGCCGACGACTCGGCTCCGCTCTAGGGCGTGTCCGGGTGATCACTGCGGGGCTGCGGCGGACTCGCACCCACAAGACCACCAGGACACGCCCTAGGAGATTCACCAGCGACAACAGTGCGAAGGCCCGGCCCGGCGGCCGGGCCTTCGCCGTGTCCGCGGCGGGGAGGGGAGCCCTCCCCTTGACACCGAACAGCGCTAGATACCTATAGTGCTAGTTAACTAGTTAAATGGAGGACTGAGTGATCGAGTTCCACCTCAACGGCCGCTCCGGCCTCTCGCCCTACCAGCAGCTCGTCCAGCAGGTACGGCACGCGCTGCGCCTGGGGCTGCTGGACGAGGGCGACCGCCTCCCCACCGTCAAGGAGGTGTCGAAACAGCTGGCGATCAACCCCAACACCGTGCTGAAGGCCTACCGCGAGCTGGAGTACGACGGGCTCGTGGCGGCGAGGCAGGGCGTCGGGACCTTCGTGACCGCGACGCTGACCGACGGCAGCCTGGCCGCTCACGCACCCCTCCGCAAGGACCTCCGGCGCTGGCTCGCCAAGGCGCGCCTGGCCGGACTCGACGAAGAGAGCATCGAGGCCCTGTTCATGAACACCTTTCGAAACAATGCAGGAGAGGACGTAGCGTGACCGCCGTCTTGAGAGCCCGCGCGCTCGGCAAGCAGTACCGCCGGCGCTGGGCGCTGCAGAACTGCAACCTCAACATCCCCGCCGGCCGCGTCGTCGGCCTCGTCGGCCCCAACGGCGCCGGCAAGTCCACCCTGCTCAACCTCGCCTCGGGCATGCTCACCCCCACCGCCGGCACGATCGAGGTGTGCGGCGGCAGGCCCGCCGCCGACGCCGGGCAGCTGACCAAGGTCGGCTTCGTCGCGCAGGACGCGCCGGTCTACACCGGACTGAGCGTCGCCGACCACCTCGCGTTCGGCAGGCGCCTCAACCCCGCGTGGAACGACGACATCGCCCGCGACCGGATCACGGCGCTCGGCCTCGACCCCAAGCAGAAGGCCGGGAAGCTCTCCGGCGGCCAGCGCGCCCAGCTCGCGCTGACCCTCGGCATCGCCAAGCAGCCCGAACTGCTCATCCTCGACGAGCCGGTCGCCGCGCTCGACCCGCTCGCCCGCCGCGAGTTCATGCAGAACCTCATGGAGTCGGTCGCCGAGCAGGAGATGAGCGTCATCCTCTCCTCGCACCTGGTCTCCGACGTCGAGCGGACCTGCGACTACCTGGTCGTGCTGGTCGACTCCCGGGTGCAGGTCGCCGGGAACATGGACGACCTGCTGGCCACCCACTACCGCCTCATCGGACCGCGCCGCGACCTCGACACGCTCCCCGCCGAGCTGCACGTGATCTCCGCCAGCCACACCGACAAGCAGTCGACGCTGCTCGTGCGCACCGAGGCGCCCGTCCACGATCCCTCGTGGACGGTCAGCTCCCTCACCCTCGAAGACCTGGTCCTGGCCTACATGCACGAGTCGGCCAACACCGCCGTGCGCCCGAAACTGGAGGTACTGCGATGATCCGCCTGACCTGGCGACAGTTCCAGGCCTCCGCCGTCGGCCTGTTCGGCGCCCTCGCCGTCCTGGTGGCGCTGCTCGGCGCCACCGGAGCGGGACTGGCCGACGAGTACGACACCGGGCTCACCGCCTGCACCACGGCCGGCGGCGACTGCCAGGTCTTCATCGAGAACTTCGCCGACGACCACTCCGCGACGTTCCTCGGCGTCATGGCCGCCATGCTGCTGCTCCCGGCCCTGATCGGCCTCTTCTGGGGCGCGCCGCTCATCGCCCGCGAACTGGAGTCCGGGACGCTTCGCCTGGTGTGGAACCAGAGCATCACCCGCGGTCGCTGGTTCGCGGTGAAGCTCACCCTGACCGGACTGGCGACCGTCGTGGCCGCCGGAGCGCTCGCCTGGGTCGTCAACTGGTGGTCGACGCCCGTCGACAAGTCCATGGCCAAGGACTTCGCGCGCATGGACCCGCTGATGTTCGGCACCCGGGGCATCGTGGTCGTCGGCTACGCGGCCTTCGCCTTCGCCCTCGGCGTCGTGGTCGGGATGCTCGCCCGCAAGACGCTGGCTGCCATGGCGATCACCCTCGCCGTCTTCGTCGGCCTCCAGATCGCGATGCCGATCCTCGTGCGGCCCCACCTCGCACCGGCGATCAGCACGACTGTCGCGGTCACCGAGGACAACGCCGCCGACACGCAGCTGAGCAACGGCACCACACTGCTGATATCGGCCAGGCCCGCCGACAAGGGCGCCTGGATCCTCGCCGACTACACCGTCGACCCGTCCGGAAAGCGCGTCGAGTCCATCACCCTCCCGGCCTCGGCGACACAGCCCGGCGGAGCCTGCGCGCCCGGGAAGGGCCGCGGCTCGTGCCTGGAGCTGGTCGCCGACATGGGCTACCGGCAGGTCCTGGAGTACCAGCCCTCCGGGCGCTACTGGGGCTTCCAGTGGGGCGAGACGGGGATCTACCTCGGCCTGGCCCTCGGACTCGCCGGGTTCTGCTCCTGGTGGGTCAGGCGCCGGCTGTCCTGACACGGATTGGGCGCGGCCGCGTGCGGCCGCGCCCTAGTACGCCACCCAGCCGCACACCGACATGCCCGCCTGGTCGTCCTCCGACTCGGCGGGCTCGCTCTTCATGTGCAGATCGACCGAGCGCTTCTGCTCGGCACCGCCGGTGAGCACCACCGGCACGAACTGGTTGCCGTCCTCGTCGTAACTCAGCCGGTCCAGGCCGTACTTCGTGCCCGGCGGGAACAGCAGCACCCACTCCGACTGGAAGACCTGCGGGCTCACCGCGTCCCTTGCCTCCGGGCACATCGACTGGTAGGCGCCGTCGAAGTCGCCGGCCTCGATCTCGCCGAGGAACGCCGTCGCCGCGACCTGCGCCTTGTCGTTCATGTCCCGCTCGAACCAGCTCAGCAGCCCGCCGAGCCCGAACAGCGCGCCGATCCCGCACAGGGCCAGCACGACGACACCGACGACGATGGTCACCGCCAAGCGCGTGTTGTTGCGATCCTTCGGCGGAGCCAGGAACGGCGCCCGCACGCCGGGTCCACGCGGCGGCGAAGGCGACGCGGGCGGACCCGACACCGGAGGCGGCCCCGCCATCGGGGAACCGCCCACGGGCGAACCCATCGAGGTGCCGGCCGGCGGGTACTGAGGCGGCGGGGGCGGGGAGCCCATCGTCGACATCTCAGGCTCCTCGCGGGCCGTCGGGCGCGAGATCCCCGCCGTGCTCGGCGACCTCGCCGGGCCGGGCGTCCAGCAGCACCTCGAAGGCCGAGGCCTCCGGCAGCGCCGCCGCCAGCAGCGGGGTGCCGTACATCTTCACGTCGAAGTTCGACAAGGCGCGGCGATACGTGCCCACCGACTCCCACTCGGTCGTCAAGACCCAGCGGTCACGCTCGTCCATGGCACGGCCCAGCCGCCCCCGCACGAAACCCGGGCAGGCGCCCAATGCCGCGAGCGCGGCCTTGCCCCGGTCGACGAATCCCTCTTCGTCTCCGTCCGGTACTTCGAACCGGTTCACAACGAGCACGCCGCTGCCTCCTGGGGTCTGACTTCCGCAAGCTAGTCTGACGCTACCGGTAGAGGAGGAAGAACCGTGGTCGACCACAGTCAGACGAACGGACAGGCGAACGGCGGCGAGGCCCCCGTCCGCTGGCTCCTGTGGCTCGAACGGCTCCCGAAGGTGGCGATCTTCCTCGCGGTCCTCGTCGTGGCCCTCGGCCTGCTCTTCACGCCCGGCATCCCCGGCGCGGTCCTGGTACTGGCGCTGGCCGCGGGAACCGCGTTCATGGTCTACGCCACATGGTCGAAAGCCGGAACCGTCACCCGCCTGGTGCGGATCCTCGTCGTGCTGGCACTCGCCGGACTGGGTGTGGCGAAGTTCTTCATCTGAGGCCCCCGCACAGGCCACGATGGAGGAATGAGCAGGTACGACGAGTACGCCGAGTCATACGACAGCTATAAGGAATCGGCGACGCTGGTCATCCCCGAAAGAGCCCTGTTCGAACGGCTCACCGGAGACGTCGAAGGACGCACGGCGGTGGATCTGGCCTGCGGAACCGGGTACTACACGCGCAACCTGCGCCGCCGAGGCGCCGTCGACGTCCTCGGCGTCGACCTCTCCCGCCGGATGATCGAGATCGCCACCGCACGCGAAGCCGCCGAAAACCTCGGCATCGACTACCGCGTCGGCGACGGCACCGCACTACCCCACACCAAGGCCGCCGACCTCGTCACCGCCGTCTACCTATTCCCCTACGCCACCACCACCGGCGACCTCGCCGGCATGTTCACCTCCGCCAGAGCCTGCCTCCACAAAGGCGGACGCCTGGTCGCCCTCACCGTCGACAGCGACTTCGAACCCCGCCCCGACCTCGCCGAATACGGCTGGACCGACGCCCGCTTCGAAGACGCCGACGGACACCGCAAGATCACCATCCGCTTCCTCGGCGACCCACCCGCCGACCTCGTCAACCACCAATGGCCCCGCGGGGCCTACCAGCGAGCAGCGAGAGAAGCCGGATTCGCAAACCTGGCGTGGCATCCCCTGGAGATACCCCCAGGCGCGGTAGCGGGATACGGCGAGGCGTACTGGCGGGAACTGCTGGAAAACCCGTTCATCACCGGGTTGACAGCAGAGGCTGTGTTAGCTGGGCTGGGTTTGCTGGGCTGGGTTTGCTGGGCTGGGTTTGCTGGTCGGAGGCTAACGAAATCTCCTGCCAGGTAGGGGATCGGGCTGCGGCACCTCCTCCGGTGCCGGGTCCCCGACGTCGGGTTACGCCTGAACTGGCGGGTGCCCGGCGCCCGGCACGAGGCCGGCGGACAGCGATCTGCGGGCCTGCGGGCCTGCGGGCCTGCGGCCGAGGCGAAGCCGGCCGCTCAAGGGCAGGGAAGTACGGCCCGTAGCCGAGGCGAGAGAACCGGGTCCAGGGACGGAGTTCCTGGTGGGGGTCTGGGGGCGAAGCCTCCCAGCAGGGTCTGGGACGGAGTCCCAGCGGGGTCCG
>NZ_JBFAKK010000012.1:0-289108 GCF_040655735.1 Phytomonospora sp. NPDC050363 | reverse complement strand
AGCAGGGTCCAGGGACGGAGTCCTTGGTGGGGGTCTGGGGGCGAAGCCACCCAGCGGGGGTGCTGGGGGCGGAGCCACCCAGCCGGATCTAACGCGAGGGACCGGTGCTGGGGGCGAAGCCACCCAGCCGATCGAACACCGCGAGCCGCGCACATCCACACCTACTTCACGAGGTGGAACCCAGGCTGCGCCAGCCAAGCCTCCAGAAACGCGGCGTCCCCGACGTGCACCACGAAACCGCCGCCGTACGTGACCGTCCACGGCACCGGCACCTGCACCGCACCGCACGCCAGATGCGTCGCCCCCGGCGTTATCCACAACCCGTCAGTTATCCACAGGCCCGGCGGTCTTGCCCTTAACAGCCACGTCTGGCGATCTTCTACAGTCAGAAGTGGGAGGCGGACCGGGTGGCCCCTCCGTTTCGATCCGGCGAAGAACAACCCGCTCCACGACCGGCTTCCACCGGCTCCGAATCGGCCTCCACGAGAACATCCGCGACCCCGGCGACCCCGGCGACCTCAGGCGTGGTCAGGCCGATCGGCGCCGGGTCGACCACGCGGAACCAGGCTCCGTCCTGGCGGAGACAGAAGCCCGAGAGCCACGCGGCGGCGGCCTCGTGGGGAACGGCGATGCCTGGGAGGAGCAGAGAGAGCGCGGGACCGGCCATGCGCCGAGCCTGCCTCACCCGGGCACAGGTGGTCGTCGCAAACCCGGCTGGGCGGCTCCGCCCCCAGCACCCCCGCCGGGACTCCGTCCCGGACCCTGCCAGGGACTCCGTCCCTGGACCCTGCTGGGAGGCTTCGCCCCCAGACCCCTGACCAGGGACTCCGTCCCTGGACCCGGAGCTCTGCGCGAGCTGCGGGCCCTACGGCGTTGGCCGACAGCCCAGCCCGACCCCACAACCCCACCCACCCCCCGTTCCTCCCCAATCCGCCCACACCCGCCCCACCCACCTGCCACCATCCCCCCATGACCACGGCATCCACACCGGCGTCCACACCCACACCCAAACCCCCACCCGAAAAACTCCGCGCCTGGTGGGCCCACCGCCAAGGCCTCCTCCCCCCGACCCCCACCCCGTCCCCATCCCCACCCGCGAACACCCTCGCCGCCACCGGCTGGGCCCGCTCGGTCGGCGGCGCGAACCCCTACGTCACCCTCTTCGCCCGCTCCCGCACCTCCCGCGCCGCCGCCGACGACGCCGCGGCCGCCCTCGACATCCACGAGCTCCCCTCCGCCCGCGGCTGCACCTACGTCCTCCCCGCCGCCGACTACGCCCTCGGCCTCACCCTCGCCCGCCCGGGCGCCCAAGCCGCCGTCAAGGTCCTCACCCGCCTCGGCGTCCCCGACGGCGAGGTCGACCGCCTCGCCGCCCAGGTCCGCACGGTCCTCGACGAGGCCTCCACCCCCCTCCTCCCCGCGGAGCTGCGCGAACGTCTCGGCGACGCCGTGCGCAACCTCGGCGACGAGGGCCGCAAGAAGGGCGCCTCGACGACCCTGCCCGCCACGCTCGGCGTCCTCCAGGCCGCCGGCGAGATCCGGCGCGTGCCGGCCGGCGGCCGCCTCGACCAGCAGCGTTTCGCCTACACGCGCTGGGACGCCACCGGGACCGTCGCCGACGCCGGCCCCGAACTCGCCCGCCGCTACTTCGCCTGGACGGGCGGGGCCTCCCTGGCCCAGTTCCGCTGGTTCTCCGGCTTCGGGGCCCGCGACGCCAAGGCCGCCGTGGCCGACCTGGAGCTCGTCGAGGTCGCCGGCACCGACCTGCTCATGAGGCGGGAGGACGCCACCGCCTTCGCCGATTTCGAGCCCCCTGCCGAGCCGTCCTACGCGCTGGTGTGCTGGATCGACGGCCTGATCCTCCTGCGCCGCGACCTCGCCTCGATGCTCGACGCCGCCGACGCCCGGCGCTCGGTCGTCGGCCACACGCTCGGCGGGCTCTCCGACCTCGCCACACAGGCCATTGTGGACAGAGGACGGCTCGTCGGCCTGTGGGAATACGACCCCGGCGCCGGCGAGATCGTGTGGGCGTCCTTCGTCCGGCCCGACGACGCCCTGCGCGCCGCCGTCGCCGAGACCCAGGACTACGTCCGCGACCAGCTCGGCGACCTGCGCGGATCGAGCATGGACACCGCGAAGGTTCGCAAACCGCGCATCGAGGCGATCAAGGCTCTCAAACTTTGATCATCGGCCCGGTGGCCGGGTTTCTTTTCGCCGAGTTCCGGATAAGGTGCCACGCATGACGGCACGCATCGAAGCAGTGGAATCGACCGATCTTTTCGTCGGCAGCCGAGCGGAACCCCTGCAGGTGATCCGGGTGACCGTCGCACGGGACGGCGGTGCGCACACCGTCACCGTCAGTGGCCGCAGTGTCAACGGCACCGCCGAAGTGCCCGCCGGCACCGGTGAGCTGGCCGTGGAGGTCGGCTGCGACATCGATGCGAATGTGCCGGACAACGATGTCGCCGTGACCCTCACCGACGCCGACGGCGCCGAACTGGCCCGCACGACCACCACGATCGAGCGCCACGAACTCGGCTGGACGATGCACCTCGTCTCCCACTTCCACTACGACCCGGTGTGGTGGAACACCCAGGCCGCCTACACCAGCCCCTGGGAGTTCCTGGCCGGCGACGGCTCGACCCGCCCCCTGTGGGCCGCCAACGGATTCGCCCTCGTCGAGGCGCACATGGACCTCGCCCTGCGCGACCCGTTGTACAAGTTCGTGCTCGCCGAGATCGACTACCTCAAGCCGTTCTTCGACACCCACCCCGAGCGCCGCGCCGACCTGCGCCACCTGCTGTCGACCGGTCAGGCCGAGCTGCTGGGCGGCACCTACAACGAGCCGAACACCAACCTCACCGGTCTTGAGACCACCATCCGCAACATCGTCTACGGCGTCGGCTACCAGCGCGGCATCCTCGACGGCGACCCCCGGACCGCCTGGCAGCTCGACGTCTTCGGCCACGACCCGCAGTTCCCCGGCCTGCTCGCGGCCGCCGGGCTGACCGGTTCGGCGTGGGCGCGCGGCCCCTTCCACCAGTGGGGCCCGATGCTGAAGAACTACGACGACTCCCCCGGCGACGCCACCGTCATGCAGTTCGACAGCGAGTTCGAGTGGATCTCCCCCTCCGGCATGGGCGTGCTCACCCACTACATGCCCAACCACTACGGCGCCGGCTGGCGGATGGACTCGGCGTCCACGCTTGAGGACGCCGAAAGGCAGAGCTACGAGCTCTACCAGGGCCTCAAGCCCGTCGCCGCAACCCGCAACATTCTCCTGCCGGTCGGCACCGACTACACCCCGCCGAACAAGTGGGTCACCGCGATCCAGCGCGACTGGAACGAGCGCTACGTCTGGCCGCGCTTCGTGTGCGCGACCCCGCGCGACTTCCTCGACGCCGTCCGCGACGAACTCGCCGCCCGGGGCGCCTCGCCCTCGCCGCAGTCGCGGGACATGAACCCGGTCTACACCGGCAAGGACGTCTCCTACATCGACACCAAGCAGGCGCAGCGGGCCGCCGAGGTCGCCGCGCTCGACGCCGAACGCCTCGCCGTGTTCGCCGGGATGCTCGACGGGCACGGCTATCCGCACGCCGCCCTGGACAAGGTGTGGCGGCAGCTCGCCTACGGCGCCCACCACGACGCGATCACCGGCTCGGAGTCCGACCAGGTCTACATCGACCTGCTCACCGGCTGGCGCGAGGCCTACGACCTGGCCGCGGGCGCCCGCGACGCCGCGCTGGACGCCCTGGCCGCGCGTGTCTCGGACGAAGGCGTCGTGGTCACCAACACCCTGTCGTTCCAGCGGGACGGGCTCGTCCGCGTCGCGCTGCCCGAGGGCGTCGACACCGCCGGGATCACCGACGAGGCGGGCGAGACCGTCGCCTCGATCGTCACCGACGGCCACGTGACCTTCCACGCGAGCGACGTCCCGTCGCTGGGCTGGCGCACCTACCGGCTGGTGCCGGGCCAGGGCGACGGCGGATGGACCCACGCCGAGGGCGCCAGAATCGAGAACGCGCACTTCGCGGTCACCGCCGACGCCGGCCGGGGCGGTGGACTGTCCAGTGTGGTCGACAAGGCCACCAAGCGGGAACTGCTGCGCGACAACGGACTCGGCAACGAGCTGCGCGTCTACGAGGAGTACCCGACGCACCCGCAGTTCGGTGAGGGGCCGTGGCACCTGCTCCCCTCGGGGCCGGTCCGCAGCTCCTCCGACTCCGCCGCCGAGGTGTGGCGCGAGGAGTCGGCGCTCGGCCAACGGCTGGTGATCCGGGGCCGCGTCGAGGACGTCGACTACGAGCAGACCGTCACCCTGCTGCACGACACCGAGCGCATCGACTGCCGCACCAGGGTTCTGGACTTCACCGGCGCCGACCGGCTGCTGCGCGTCAAGTTCGCCTGCGACGTTCCCGGCGCCCTTCCGGTCTCGGAGGTCTCGGCCGGCACCATCGGCCGCGGCTTCGCGCTGCCCGATGTGGACACCGCCAAAGCCCCGTGGACGCTGGACAACCCGGCCAACACCTGGTTCGGGCTGTCGTCGACCGCGCAGGTCCTCATCCTCGGCGGCGACGGCGAACCGGTCGGCAAGCGCGCCGTCGGCGTCGCCGAGATCGTCGCCCCCGAGGGCGTCGACGTGCGCGGACTGGTCGTCGAACTGGCCCGGATCGGCGTCACCGCGACGACCTCGCGCGCCGACGGCCCCCGCTACGGCTGGCTGCACGTCGACTCCAACCTGCCCGACTTCCGCGTCATCGTCGGCGGTCCCGACGTCAACCCCGTCGCCGCCGAGATCCTCGACAGCGCCGGCCAGGAGTACCGCGACGACTTCGACGAGCAGGTCGAGGGCGGGCAGCCGCGCGTCTGGGTGCCCGCGAACCGGCCACTGCGCGAGGTCTGGGAGCCCAACGCCGACCTGCGCGACCTGCGGGCGCTCCCGGCGCTGATCGTCGCCACCCCCGACGGCCTCGTCAACCCCGGCACCTCGGTCATCGTGGCGAGCACGCCCGGCGTCGAGGCCGTCGCCGACGACCTCGACGAGTACACCGTCGCCCTGCTCACCTACGGGATCCCCGGTTTCGCCGTCGACGCCACCGGCGCACTGCACGCGTCGCTGCTGCGTTCCTGCACCGGCTGGCCGTCGGGTGTGTGGATCGACCCGCCGCGACGGACCGCGCCCGACGGGACCGCTTTCCAGTTGCAGCACTGGACGCACGAGTTCGACTACGCGCTCGTCGCCGGCGCCGGTGACTGGCGGGAGAACGCGCTGCCGTCGAAGGGCCTGGAGTTCTCGACGCCGCTGCACGCCCGCTTCGCCGACGGTACGGGCGAACTGCCCGGGACGCACTCGCTGATGTCGGTGACGCCGGAGCGCGAGGTGCTGCTCACGACGCTGAAGGCGGCCGGGAACCCGATCGCCGAGGGCGCCACGCCGGTCGAGGACGGTTCGGTGACCATCCGCCTGCACGACGCCACCGGGCTGGGGTCGCGCGCGACGATCTCCTTCGCCGGCGGCCGGGAGACTCCACTGTGGACGGCCGATCTGCTGGAGGCCCGCGGTGAACCCGTCGAGGGCTCCACGATCGAGCTCGCCGGCAGCGAGATCGCCACGCTCATCGCCGAACCCGGGCACTCCGGCGCGATCGGCCCGGTCCTCGGCGCCGACACCGAGGTCGCCGAGCCGGTCTACGCGCGCTACTGGCTGCACAACAGGGGCCCGGCGCCGATCGGCTACCAGCCCGTCGGGATCGCGATCTCGCCGAACCTCGTTAACGTCGAGCCGGGCCAGGAGCTGGAGCTGGAGGTGCGGGTGTCGAGCCAGCGCACCGACGCCGAGGTCGCCGGGCAGGTGCACGTGATCACGCCGTGGCGTGACGACGACCTGGAGCTCTACGACCTCCAGCCGCGCGGCCACGCCGTGCAGACCCTGTCGATGCAGGTCCCCGACGACCTTCCGGACGGCGTGTACTTCATCCAGGCCCGCACGCACGACGGCCGGCACACGATCGAGGACACGCTCACCGTCGTTTGTGGAGCGTCGGACGTGCTGCCCGTCGGGGATCCCGAGAAGGCCTGGGACGAGTCGGCGAACGGCACGACCGCCGACACCGGCCGCGCCACCGGCCTGACCGCCGACCTGGCGACCGAGTCGCTGATCCTGGCCGCCGGCGAGAGCGCCGCGGTGGTCGCGCGTCTGGAGAACGGAACGGAGACGGTGATCTCGGCGGAGTTGCAGCTGGCCTCGCCGTGGGGGACGTGGGACCTGTTCCCCGAGGCGATCAAGGGCGCGACGATCGAGCCGGGCCGCACCGAGGACGTGGAGTTCCCGGTGCGCGTCCCGCGCGGTACGCCGCCGGGGCACTACTGGGCGATGGTGAAGGTCATGTGGTTCGGCCGGGTCGCGTACCTGCCGACCCTGCGAGTCGAGGTGCGCTGACCCCAAAGGCTGCCCCTTCGCCCTGTCAGGCCGCGCCACACCCGCCTTAGCGTCGAAACGGACGAAAGGTGGGTGTGGCCATGGCCATGGGAATGGAAGTGGAGATCCATCGCAGGATCACCAACGCGGCGGGGGACACGCTCGACGGGGACACGCCGTTGTTCTGGCACTGCTGGTTCAACCTCGTCAGCGACAAGATCGCGCCGGGCGGCGGCGCCGCCTTCTCCAACATGGAGTTCGTACTGGGCCACTTCGACCAGAAGACGGTGGCACCGGCCGTCGCGCTGACGAAGCTGACCAGGCGTGTCCAGGAGATGCGGAGCATCTGGACGCAGCTGTACGCGCAGACCGGAAGGCTGGGCACGGTCGTGCCGAGGGAGCAGCCCGATCACGCGCTGACCTACCACGACGACCCCGAACACGGTCGGACCGAGGGCCTGCTCGTCGGCCCGAGTCTGGCCGCCGACGACCAGCTGCTCTACGTGCACTACACGGTGGGTTTCGCGCCGCTGCAATGGCGGGACATGCTGCGCGGAGTCGCCGCCGTCGCCCGCCCCGACAACGCCGCCTCGCGGGCGCGGACACATGTCCTCAACGGCCTCGCGGTGGCGAGCGCGATCGTCGAGAGCCTGGACGAGGCCGTCCGGGGGTCGATGCCGGTCGCCGCCGCGACCGAGCTGGTCCGCGAGGAGCTGATCGGGCATCTGGCCCTGGTGTACATGCACGCCGGCGTCTTCATCGACCGGACGCTGACGCTCCACCTGGAGAGCCTGCGGAGGCGGGCGGTGCGGCAGGCGCGGATCGCCGCCGTGGCGCAGCAGCTGGGGTTCGAGTCCGGGCAGCCCAAGAACAAGATCGCCGCGCTCCCGCGAGCCGACCTGGCGCAGCTCTTCGGCGTCCTCTCGCAGGCCTCGCGGGAGGTCCTCTCGGAGAACATCGACGTGATCCTCGACGGCCTCGCCAGGAAGTTCGAGGAGACCCACCAGCTCGATTTCCCCGAGGGCTTCGAGCTGGAGAGCCCCGAGGACGGCTCGGCGACCCTCGGGGAGTTCGTCCGGGCCGGCCTCGACGGTGCCGACCGGATCAGCCAGCAGGTGCTCTTCGGCGGCATGAACCTGGTCGGGGTCGACGACTCGGTCCCCTCCCACCCGATGATCCCCTTCGAGTTCCGCAGCATTTACGCCGGCCGCGTCAGCTGGGCCCAACTTCTGATCGACGCCACGAAGATCCTGAACTGGTCGCGCGACCCCCGGCAGATCCTCGCCTGACACCGCCGTGCGCGCCGCGAGCCCCGCGCTCGCGGCGCGTTACCGTTCCTCCATGGCGCACGATCATCACCACGATCACGACCACGAGCCCACCGTGCTGGGCTACCTCGACGGCTCCCCCGTCGCCGTCGGCCTCCTCGACGAGCGGGTCGCGCGGCTGCGCGAGGGTCCCCGTTCGGCGGCGCTGCCCGTCCCGGGGAGTTCGGAGGACCGGCAGCTGCGCCGCTGGGTGGCGCAGGTGATCCTCACCGAGCGCCTGTGCGCGGCCGACTTCGGTGAGGGCGGGGACGTCCCGCTGGTGCGGCTCGACCCGCGCGAGTCCGTCGAGCTCGGCTCGATCAACTCCGCGGCCTACGAGGGCAGCCCGGCGGTCCGCGCGGCCTTCGAGCGCGTCACCGCCGAGGTCGAGGCGCCCGAGGAGGAGATCGCGTCCTACCTGTCGGCGACCTCGCACCGCCCGCGGCCGCCCGGCGCCGACGAGGCCCGCGAGCACGTGCGCGCGGCGGCCCGTCGGCGGCACTTCGTGATCTGGCTCGACGTGCAGCGCGAGGCCCGCGTCCGGCTGGTCCACGGCCTTGAGCACCCCGGCGACCCGTCGCAGCCGGACAACCACCACCAGCACTAGGGCCGGGTTTCACGGGCGGGCGGCCGGGCGGGCGCGAAGCCGTCGATGAGGGCGGCGAGTTCGGCCGGGGCCTTGCCGACGACGAGGTGCCCGACCGGGATCTCGGTCAGGCGCGCGCCCGGAATCCGCCCGGCCATCGCCGCGATCTGGTCCTGCGGGAGGTGACTCGACTCACCGCCGGCGACCACGAGCGTCGGCGCGGTGATGGCCGCCGACCCTTCCCGCCGGTCGCTCGACGGGTCGTTGAGCTGCCCGATCACCTGCGGGCGCAGCGCCCAGTCGTAGTCCAGCTCGCCCTCCGGGCGCACCGGCGGCGCGATGCCGAGCGGCACCGGCGGCGGTGTCTCGATCAGCAGGAGGCCGGCGACGCGCTCGGGTCGCGCGGCCGCGAAGAGGTGCGCGGCGATTCCGCCCATGGAGTGGCCGGCGACCACGGCGGAGGCGATGCCGAGGGCGTCCATGAACGCGGCGACGTCGTCGCGCATGGCCTCGAAGGAGTACTCGCCGGGCCAGGCGGAGGCGCCGTGGCCGCGCGCGTCGGGGGCGTAGACGCGCCATCGCGGGGAGAGCGCCTCGACGACCTCCTCCCACGCGGCACCGCTGCCGGAGGCGCCGTGCAGGAGGAGCAGCGGTGCGCCCTCGGCCGGGCCCCAGGTTCGGTAGGCGAAGCGGAGGCGGGGGGTATCGATGAAGATCGCTGGGTGCACCGGGTGAGCCTAGGCCTCGCGTGGGTGCATGAGGGCTAACGGGGATGCACGCCTGGCGGGCCGCCGAATCCGGGCACACGTCATCGCCGACCCCAAGGGGGCCCCAGAAACCACGATACGGCGCAGATGTGACATTTCCGTCGGACGGCGGTGTGTGGCCGGGTGTGCGGAGGCTGTCGACCCGCCCGCGCCGTACCCCGCACACACGCCCCCAACCTGCCCTCGCACCCACCCCCACAACGCCCGCAGTCCACACGGCCGCAATAGGCAGAGATACCCTGTATCGGTGAACCTGAGACTTCATGACACCAGCACCCGTACGGTGCGCGACTTCACGCCGCGCGTGCCCGGAGCGGCCAGTGTCTACCTCTGTGGTCTCACCGTTCAGGCCCCGCCGCACATCGGCCATCTCCGCGGCGGCGTGAACTACGACGTCCTCCGCCGCTGGCTGACCCATCACGGCCTTGACGTCAACTTCGTCCGCAATGTCACCGACATCGACGACAAGCTCCTGGCCAAGGCGCTCGAACACGATCGCCCGTTCTGGTCGATCGCCTACGAGAACGAGCGCCTGCTGGCGGCCGACTACGCCGCCCTCGGCGTGCTGGAGCCCACCTACGAGCCGCGCGCGACCGGGCACATCCCGGAGATGCTGACGCTCATCGGCGAGCTCATCGAGAAGGGGCACGCGTACCCCGCCGGCGACGGTTCGGGCGACGTGTACTTCGACGTGCGCAGCTTCCCCGCCTACGGGAGCCTGTCCGGGCAGCGCCTCGATCACATGCAGGCCGCCACCGACGCGCCCGAGCGCGCCAAGCGCGACCCTCGCGACTTCGCCCTGTGGAAGGGCGAGAAGCCCACGGAGCCGTCGAACGCCTTCTGGGACACCCAGTACGGCCGCGGGCGCCCGGGCTGGCACCTGGAGTGCTCCGCGATGGCCCGCCGCTACCTCGGCGACACCTTCGACATCCACGGCGGCGGGATGGACCTGGTCTTCCCGCACCACGAGAACGAGGTCGCGCAGTCGCAGGCCGCCGGGCTCGGCTTCGCGCGCTACTGGGTGCACGTGGGGATGCTCAACCTCAACGGCGAGAAAATGGCCAAGTCGGTGGGCAACGTCGTCGACCTGACCGCGCTGCGCAAGCACGTCCGGCCGGTCGAGGTGCGCTACTACCTGGCCGTCCCGCACTACCGCTCGAAGATCGACTACACCGAGGAGGCTCTCAAGGAGTCGGCCTCGGCGTACCGTCGGCTGGAGGGCTTCGTGCGGCGTGCCGCCGAGCGCCTGGGCGCCGACGAGGTGCGCGCCGACCTCGGCGAGCTGTCCCCCGACTTCGTCGCCGCCATGGACGAGGACCTCAACACCTCCGCCGCGATGGGCGCGGTGCACGAGGTCACCCGCGAGGGCAACTCCGCCGCCGACGCCGGTGACGACAAGGCCTTCGGCTTCGCCGCCGCCTCGGTCCGGCGCATGCTGGACGTCTTCGGCCTGGACCCGCTGTCTCCACAGTGGACCGAGGTCGACGGCGGCGGCGATCTGCGCGGCACTCTCGACGCGCTGGTCGCCTTGACCCTCGAACAGCGGCAGGCCGCCCGATCCCGCCGCGACTACCCCACTTCCGACATGCTCCGCGATCAGCTGACCGCTGCCGGTGTACAGGTCGAGGACACACCGCACGGTCCACGTTGGACGTACGAAACGAAGAAGGGCTGAACATGCCGGGCAACTCAGAGCGCCGCGGGAGCGTACGCTCCTCCGCCAAAAAAGGCGCCTCCAAAGGCTCCGGAGGACAGGGCAAGAAGGCCCTGGAAGGCCGCGGCAAGACGCTCGGTGCGACCGATCGTCCGTGGCACAAGGAATTCACCGGCGACGACAAGCCGCGCAAGACCCGCCGCAAGCAGGAGCGGGTCCGTCGTGAGGCCGCCGCCGAGGGCCGCGTGTCGCACATCGGGAAGAAGGCCCCGACCGGCCGTACCCCCGTCCGCCGCAAGGACCCCGACTCGCCCGAGGTGCTGGTCGGCCGCAACCCGGTCGTCGAGGCGCTGCGCGGCGGCGTTCCCGCCACCGCTCTCTACGTGGCGCGCGGGATCGAGCTCGACGAGCGCACCCGCGAGGCCGTGCGCCTCGCCGGGAACAAGGGCATCGCGATCCTCGAAGTCTCGCGCGCCGAGCTGGACCGGATGTGCAACCGGGCCCTGCACCAGGGCCTCGGACTCCAGGTCCCGCCGTACCACTACGAACCGCTCGGCGACCTGATCCGCATCGCCCGGGAGAGCGCGCCGGGACTGCTCATCGCCCTTGACGGCGTGACCGACCCCCGCAACCTCGGCGCCATCGTGCGTTCCGGGGCCGCTTTCGGCGCCCACGGGGTGTTCCTCCCCGAGCGCCGGTCCGCCGGTATGACGGCCACGGCCTGGCGCGCGTCGGCCGGCGCCGCCGCCCGCACGCCGATCGCGCGGGTGACGAACCTGACGCGGGCGCTCAAGGAGTGCCAGGAGGCCGGTTTCCTGGTCGTCGGGCTCGACGCCGACGGCGAACTGGAGCTGCCCGACCTGGCGGCGGCCGTGGACCCCATCGTGATCGTCGTCGGGTCGGAAGGGCGCGGACTGTCGCGCCTGGTGGCCGAGACGTGCGATCTGCGCGTGTCGATCCCGATGGCCAACGCGGTGGAGTCGCTCAACGCGTCGGTCGCCGCGGCGGTCACGCTGGCCGAGGTGGCGCGGCGCAGGAGTTCCTTAGGGGCATCGCCGGGGGCGGCCGCTTAGGCGAAACACGACACAAGATCAGATTTCCGACAGTTCATGGCGATCACCTCCGGTCGACTACGCTCGTCAACCGGAGGTGATCGCCATGACCGCAGTCTCGCGGCAGTCGGTAGGCACGGGCTGGGATGCCGCCTTGAGCCACGGCGGCCCCTGGACGGAGAGCGACTTCAACGCTCTGCCTGACGGGCTGCGCGCCGAACTGCACTACGGAAGGCTCATCTTGACTCCCAGCGCCACTTTCGGCCACGGAAACGTCATTCGCCGCATCTGCGCGATGTTCGACCTGTTCGTCGACGACCCGGACCAGGTGGGACAGCAGACCGACGTCCGTCTCGCCGACGGCCAGGTCTACTTCTGTCCGGACTTCCTGGTGCTGCGCGAGCCCGGGGAAGGCCGCCCCATCGCGGCCGCATCGGTGTTCATCGTCGGCGAGGTCCGGTCTCCCGGCGGCGGCAAGGAGTACACCGAGAAGATGTCGGAGTACGCGGCGGCCGGAATTCCGGGCTACCTCATCATCCGGGGAACGAAGGCTCAGGGCTACAGCGCCCAGTATTACCTGCTACGGGACGGCAGGTACGAGCTGGTCGAGAAGACCGACCCCGGCGCGATCCTCACGATCACCGAGCCGATGGCGGCCACTCTCAACCTCAGCCGTCTCTGAAACGCCCCCACCAGCCCCTTTGCCCCCATCGCCTAGGATCGACCGGGCACACCCCGACCCCTGGAGCGATCCCCGATGGCGACACCCCAACCCGGTTACCTGCTAGGCGTGGACCTGGGCACCTCGAACACCGTCGCCGTCATCCGCTGGCCCGACGGCCGCACGCGCCCCCTCCTGGTCGACGGAACGCCCGTGATGCCCTCCTCGGTCTTCGTCGACGAGTCCGGCCACATCCACGTCGGCCGCGACGCCCAGCGCCTCGCGCAGACCGACCCCTCCCGCTTCGAGCCGAACCCCAAGCAGCGCACCGACGAGCAGGCGATCCTCCTCGGCGACCGCGAGGTCCCGACCGTGGCGCTGCTCACCGCGATCCTGCGCGCCGTGGCCGACAAGGCGGTCGAGGCGATCGGCTTCCTGCCGCCGGCGATCCTGACCTACCCGGTTAAGTGGGGCTCGATGCGGCGCGACATGCTCCAGGACGCCGCCGCGAAGGCCGGCTTCCCGCCCGTGCACCTGGTCCCCGAACCGATCGGCGCCGCGCACTACTTCGCGCAGGTCATGAAGCAGCCGATCCCGGTGGGCGCCTCGGTCGCGGTCTTCGACTTCGGCGGCGGCACCCTCGACATCGCCGTGGTCCGCAACGAGGGCATGGCCGGTTTCCAGGTCCTCGGCGACGGCGGCCTGAAGGACCTCGGCGGCCTCGACATCGACGAGGCCCTCGTCGAGCACCTCGGCCGCACCATCGACCACAACGCCCCCGAGCTGTGGCAGAGGCTCGTGCACCCGCAGTCCACAACGGACAAACGCGGCCGCCGCCAGTTCTGGGACGACGTGCGCGGCGCCAAGGAGATGCTGTCGCGCACGACGGTCGCGCCGGTCGCCGTCCCCGGCGTCGACATCTCGCTGCACCTGACCCGCGACGAACTCGAACGCCTCGCCACGCCGCTGCTGGAGCGCGCGGTCATCGAGACCCAGCGCGTGATCAGCGCCGCGAGCCTCACCCCGCAGCAGCTACACGGCCTGTTCCTGGTCGGCGGCGCCAGCCGGATCCCGCTGGTCAGCCGGATGCTGCACCAAAAGCTCGGCATCGCGCCGATCGTCCTCGAACAGCCCGAACTGCCCGTCGCCGAGGGCGCTTTGGCCGCCGTGCCGCAGCACCAGCTGCACGAGCCGATGTCACTGGCGCAGACCAGCGGCGTCCCCGCCGGCCCCGCCGAGCCGTACACGCCGCCGCACGGCGCCGAGTCGCCGCACAGCATGAACGCCCCGCCGGAGAACTTCCTCGCGCCGACGGTGACCACGCCGTGGTGGAAGAAGAAGTCGTACTGGATCTCCGGAACGGCGGCGCTTCTGGTCCTCGTGATCGCCGGCTGGTGGATCCTGCGCGACCCCTACCCGCAGGAGCCGATGCACGGCCTCACGGACGTGGGCACGGTCGCTCTGGCCGCCGACGGCAAGGCCGACAGCTACTCGCGGGTCGACATCGAAAGCGGCGTCGCCTACTACTTCGCCACCACCGGCGTCGGCTCCACCACCGGCGAGGTCGTCGCCGTCGAACTGGAGTCCGGGAAGGAGAAGTGGCGCACCCCCGTGACCACCACCTCCACCTGGGGCAACGTGTGGGCCGAGAACGGCATCGTGACGATGAGCGCCGACAACAGCGCCGACCCGGACCTGATGTACGTCATCGACGCCGAGAAGGGTGGCGTGCTGTCGACCATCCCCCGCACCTCCTACGACGACTTCCTCGTCGTGGGAGACCGCCTCATCAAGCGCGAGGAGGCCGCCAAGAAGGTCCACGGCTACGACGCCTCGGGCAAGCAGGTGTGGTCCTTCGACTCCGAGGGCGACGTCAGCGAGGCGATGATCTGGGAGACCGCCGTCGAGCCGGCCAACAGCTCCGCGGAGGAGTCGAACCGCGTCTACGCCAAGGACACCAAGGGCACCGTCACGGTCTGGGAGACCGAGAAGGGCGAGCAGGTCGGGCAGGGCGTGATCGTCAAGGACGCCACCGCCGACGACCTGTTGGTCTACGGCGACGTCGTCTACGTGGCCAGCGGCGCCAACGGTTACAGCCTCGCGGCCTACGACGTCAAGACGATGGCCAACATCGCCACGATCCAGCTGGACGGCGCCGAGCGCACGCCCGAGGAGGTGACGGTCTGCGGCGAGCAGCGGATCTGCGTGCGGGAGAAGGCGATCGGGACCGATCCCAAGGCGAAGGTGACCGTCGTCGACGTCTCCGACGGCCTCAAGGCCGAGTGGACCACGCCGGAGGAGCAGGACGTCAAGGCGGTGACCGTGGTCGGCGAGTCCCTGGTGATCCAGTGGGAGGACTCGGAGTCGAAGACGATCACGAACATCTACGACGGGGACTTCGACAAGGTCGGCGGCGACCACTTCGGCTCGTACACGCGCATCGACTCCGGGAGCCTGCTGGCGTATCCCTGGACGGGTTCGCCGGGCGCGTCGACGATCACCGGCCTGGGCGCCCTGGACAGCAACGAGACGGTGCTGGGGCAGGTCGACGCGTCGGCGTGCAACGCCGACGCGATGTATCTCGCGTGTGTGACCGAGGCGGGCTACAAGGTCTGGAAGTTCCGCGACTAACCCGAACACCCGCGTTCGACTTAATCACATATCCGCGCTACCGTAACTCGAACATGCCTGTTCGAGTTACGGAGACGCGATGCACCCCCATCACGCACCACCCCACGCGACGCCCCACCCCCGCCGCTGGCGGGCGCTGGTCCTGCTCTGCCTGGCGCAGGCGATGCTCGTCGTCGACATCACCGTCGTCAACGTCGCCCTGCCCTCCATCGGCGCCGATCTCGACCTCGGCCGCGAGTCCCTGACCTGGATCGTCACCGGCTACACGCTCACCTTCGGCGGCCTGATGCTGCTCGGCGGGCGGCTCGCCGACGTCTTCGGCCGCCGCCGCGTGCTGCTCGCCGGCCTCGCCCTGTTCACGCTGGCCTCGCTGGCCGCCGGACTCGCCGGGGACGGCGCCGTCCTGCTCGCCGGGCGCCTCGCCCAGGGCGTCGGGGCGGCGCTGCTGTCACCGGCGGCGATGTCGACGGTCACAACGATGTTCCACGGCCGCGAGCGGCATCGCGCGCTCGGCGTGTGGGCCGCGATCGGCGGCGGGGGCGCGGCCCTCGGCGTGCTGATCGGCGGCCTGCTGACGGCCGGTCCGGGCTGGGAGTGGGCGTTCATCGTCAACGTACCGATCGGGCTGCTCGTCCTGGCGCTGCTGCCGCGCCTGCTGCCCATCGAGTCCACTTCGGACCGGCTCGGCCGGATCGACCTTCCCGGCGCGGTGACGGTGACCCTCGCGACGGCCTCGCTGGTGTACGGGCTCGTCCGCGCCGGCGACGACGGCTGGGGCTCGATCACCGCGCTGGCACCGATCGGGGCCGCCGCGGTGCTCTACGCGGTCTTCGCCGCCGTCGAGCGCCGGTGGCCGCAGCCGCTGGTCCGCCTGCCGCTGCTGACCCGCCGCACGACGCTCGCCGGAGTGTTCCTGATGCTGGTGGCCACCGGCCTGCTCATCTCCTTCTTCTTCCTGGGATCCCTTTACCTGCAGGGGGTCCGGGAGATGACGCCGCTGCGCACCGGCCTGCTCTTCCTGCCGGCGGCGGTGACGGTGACACTCGGCGCGCATCTGGCCGGGAACCTCGTCGGCAGGATCGGGCCGCGCGCGGTCGCCGTCGCCGGACTGTTCATCGCCGGGGCGGGCGCCGGATGGCTGGTGTGGGCGCTGGACCGCTCCGTCGCGGTCGGGTTCCTGCCGGGCTTCGCCGTCGCCGCCGCCGGACTCGGCGCGCTGTTCGTCACCGCGACGACCACCGCCATGTCGGCCGTCGACCACCGCGAAGCCGGCGTGACATCGGGGATCGTGACGACCTTCCACGAGCTCGGCGGGTCGATCGGCGTGGCGGTCATGTCGACGGTGGCCGCCGCAGGCATCGAGGGCGGCTCCGCGACCGGCTTCACCAGTGCCTTCGCCGTCTGCGCGGTCACGGCGGGCCTCGCGGCGCTGATCTGCCTGCGACTCGTGCCGAGTGGGCGCATCGACACCTCCGGGATGACGATGGCCCACTAGGCTGCCGGTCATGTCCGACTCCGTCCCCCCGTCGGCGCGGCCGCCCCGCCGCGCCGACGCGCAGCGCAACATCGACCGGATCCTCGACGCCGGGCTCCGCCTCTACGGCAGCGCGCCCGGCGTGAGCATGTCCGACGTCGCCAAGGAGGCAGGGGTCGGGCGGGTCACGCTCTACACGCACTTCCCCTCGCGCGCCGACCTCGCCCGCGCCGTCGTCGAGCGCGCCATCGACGACGCGGTGCGCTCGGTCGCCGGCCTCGACCTGTCGGACCTGCCCGCCGACGAGGCCCTGCTGACCCTGCTGCGCACGCAGTGGCACACCCTCGACCGGCATCGCGCGCTGCGCGGCAACGTCCGGTCCGATGTGGACCCCGACTGGCTCCGCGAGCGCCACGACCCCGCCATGGGAAACCTCGAAGCGCTGGTGGAGCGCGGGATCGCCGAGGGCCTGTTCCGCACCGACCTTCCGCGCGAGTGGTTGCTGGCGGCGATGTACCACCTCATCCACGCCGCCGCCGACGAGCTGTCGGCGGGCCGTCTCGACGAGGACCGGGCCGTCGACGTGCTCGGTGAGACGCTGCTGTCGGTGCTCAGGCCTTCGACGCCGTGAAGATCGCCGTTCCGGGGATCACCTTGCCGCGCAGGGGACTCCAGCCGCCCCAGACGTGACCGTTGCCCTCGGGCCACTCGGGTTCGGTGAGGTCTTCGAGGCGCAGGCCGGCCGCCGCGATCGCGCGGACCCAGTCGCCGACGGTCCGGTGATGCTCCACATAGGTCACCGCGCCGTCCTCGTCCTCCTCGACGTAGGCGTTGCGGTCGAAGTATGAGTGCACGGCGGCCAGTCCCGGCTCGCCCGGGTCGTCGAGGAAGCACCAGCGGATCGGGTGGGTCACGGAGAACACGATCCGGCCGCCGGGCCGCAGGACGCGGGCGACCTCGCGCAGCGCGCCGGCCGCGTCGGCGACGAAGGGCAGAGCCCCGTAAGCGGAGCAGACGATGTCGAAGACGCCGTCACCGAAGGGAAGCACCTGCGCGTCGGCCTGGACGGTGGGGAGCACGACGTCGGTGGTGACGTCGATGCGCCGGGAGTGCTGGAGCTGGCGCCAGGACAGTTCGAGCGCGACGACCTCGGCACCCTGCGCGACCAGCCAGCGGCCGCATTGCCCTGCACCGGCACCGATCTCAAGGATCCGCTGCCCCTTGACCTCGCCGAGGAGGCCGACCTCGGCCTCGTCGATTCCCTCGGGGCCCCAGACGAAGGCGGCCTCGCCGAGGAAGTCGCCGTGCTCGGCCTGGTAGGCGTCGGCGGCTCCGTCCCACCACCGCCGGTTGCCGGCCGCGCTCTCGGCGGTGGAGGCGGGACGCCTGACGACGCGTGCGGTGTCGGTCGGATAATCCGGTGCGGTCACCGGAGCATTGTCCCCGGCCGGGCCGCCGCGCAGGTCAGCGGGTCGGGCCGCCGCGGCCCCGCCGGCCGTGGGACGCGGGCGGCGCCACACCCGAGATCCCTAAACTGTGGCGATGAGCGGATACCGGCTTGGCGTCGACTACGGGACATCGCACACCGTCGCGGTCCTCGCCGGACCCGACGGCCGGACCCGCCCGCTGCTGTTCGACGGCACCCCGCTGCTGCCCTCGGCGGTCGCCGCCGACGGTGACGGCCATTTACTGACCGGAGCCGAAGCCCTGCGCACGGCCCGGGTCGCGCCGGCCTCGATCGAGCCGAACCCGAAGCGGCGGATCACCGACGGGGACGTGCTGCTCGACGGGCGCTCCCACCCGGTGGTCGCGCTGATCTCGGCGACGCTGCGCACGGTCGCCGAGGAGGCCGCGCGAGTCGCCGGTGAGATGCCGCGCATCACCGTCACCCACCCTGCCGGGTGGGGCGCGTCGCGCCGGGGAGTGCTGGCCGCGGCGATCGCCGACGCCGGCTACGACACGGCCGTCTACCTGCCCGAACCGGTCGCCGCCGCACGCTTCTTCACCGCGCTGCCCGGCGGAGGCGTGGCCGTCGGCGCGCACATCGTCGTCTACGACCTCGGCGCCGGAACCTGCGACGTCGCCGTCCTGCGCCGCACCGCCGACGGCTTCGACGTGGTCGGCGTGGGCGGACTCGACGACGTCGGCGGCCTCGATCTCGACGCGGTGGTCGTCGACATCCTCGGCCGGGCGGTCGGCGGCACCGAGGAGTGGCGGCGGCTCCTCGACGGCGATCCGGGCACGAACCCGAGGCACCGCCACGCGCTGTGGCAGGACGTCCGCGCGGCCAAGGAGAGCCTGTCGCGGCGGTCGAGCGCGCTGGTGCACGTGCCGGTCCTCGACCGCGACCTGCCCGTCTCACGCGAGGACTTCGAGGCGACGGCCAGGCCCGTCCTCGACCGCACGATCGCGCTGACCCGCAACGTGATCGCCTCCAGCGGCCTCGCACCCGGCGCGGTCGCGGGGCTCTACCTCGTCGGCGGCGCCAGCCGCGTGCCCCTGGTGGCGACGATGCTGCACCAGGCGACCGGGATCGCGCCGACCGCGCTCGACCAGCCCGAACTCGCCGTCGCCGAGGGCGCGGCGATGGCGCCGGTCGTGGCGAGCCCGCGAGCGCCCGCACCGAGCCCGGCTCCCGCCCCACCGCCCGTGGCCCCGCCGCCGCCGGCGGCCTGGCAGCCTCCTGCGGTGCCCGCGCGGCAGGCTCCCGCGCCTCCCGCCGTCGAAGCGCCGTCCGAGGAGACCTGGTTCCACTTCAAACCGTCGCAGGACCTCGTCAACCGGCGGCGGCTCCTGCGCGGCGCCATCGTCGTCGCCGGCGCCCTCCCGCTGCTCTTCGGGGAGTTCCTCGCCAAGGACATGGGGCTGGCACCGTACACGACCGCCGTCGTCCTGCTCGTCCCCTTGGCCGTGGCCGCCGGGATCGCGTGGTCGGTGCTCCGCGACATCACCGACTCCAGCGTCCTCGTCCACAGCGAGGGCGTCACCATCCGGCGCAAACGCCGCACCGCCGTCTACCCCTGGAAGCGCGTCACGCACATGCGGGTCGACGACGGCAGGCTGGTGATGTTCCTCTCGGAGCCGTTCGAGCGGATCGTCGTCGGCACCGTCGCGTGGCTGCGCCTGGACGCCCCGCGCTTGGCCGCGTCCGTACGCCACTTCTCCTCGGGCCGCTTCGATCCACGGATATGACGGCGGTCACCGTGACCCGGCGGACGCCCGGGCCGCACCCGCGAGCGGCGGGGATATCTTGGTCGTCGTGACTTCTGAGTTCGCCTACACCGACCTTCTCCCCCTCGGCCCCGACACGACGGAGTATCGGCTGCTGACCACCGACGGCGTCGAAGCCGTCGAAGGTCCAGGCGGACGGCGACTGCTCACCGTCGAACCGGAGGTCCTCACCGCGATCACCGCCGAGGCGATGCAGGACATCTCCCACCTGCTGCGCCCGGCGCACCTCGCGCAGCTGCGGTCGATCCTCGAAGATCCCGAGGCCTCCCCCAACGACCGCTTCGTCGCGCGCGACCTGCTCAAGAACGCCAACATCGCCGCCGGCGGCGTCCTGCCCATGTGCCAGGACACCGGCACCGCGATCATCATGGGCAAGCGCGGCCGCCACGTCCTCACCGACGGCCGTGACGCCGAGCACATCTCCCGTGGCGTGTTCGACGCCTACACGAAGCTGAACCTGCGCTACTCGCAGATGGCCCCGCTGAACATGTGGGACGAGAAGAACACCGGCTCCAACCTGCCCGCGCAGGTCGAGCTGTACGCCGAGGGCGACGACGCCTACAAGTTCCTGTTCATGGCCAAAGGCGGCGGCAGCGCCAACAAGTCCTTCCTGTACCAGGAGACCAAGGCCGTGCTCAACCCGACGCGGATGATGCAGTTCCTTGAGGAGAAGCTGCGCTCGCTCGGAACCGCGGCCTGCCCGCCCTACCACCTGGCGATCGTCGTCGGCGGCACCAGCGCCGAGTTCGCGCTGAAGACCGCCAAGTACGCCTCGGCGCACTACCTCGACGCGCTGCCGGCCACCGGATCGCCGATGGGGCACGGGTTCCGCGACGTCGAGCTGGAGGCCGAGGTGCTGGAGCTGACGCGCAAGTTCGGCATCGGCGCGCAGTTCGGCGGGAAGTACTTCTGCCACGACGTTCGCGTGATCCGCCTGCCCCGCCACGGCGCATCGCTGCCCGTCGCCATCGCCGTGTCCTGCTCGGCCGACCGCCAGATGCTCGGCAAGATCACCGCCGAGGGCGTGTTCCTGGAGCAGCTGGAGACCGACCCGGCGAGCTACCTCCCGGAGACGACCGCCGAGGACCTCGCCGGCGAGGCCGACGTCGTCCGCGTGGACCTCAACCGGCCGATGAGCGAGATCCGCGCGGAGCTGTCGAAGTACCCGGTGAAGACGCGGCTGTCGCTGACCGGCCCGCTCGTCGTGGCCCGCGACATCGCGCACGCCAAGATCGCCGAGCGCCTCGACGCCGGCGAGGAGATGCCGCAGTACCTGCGCGACCACGCCGTCTACTACGCCGGTCCCGCCAAGACCCCCGAGGGATACGCCTCCGGTTCCTTCGGCCCCACCACGGCCGGGCGCATGGACTCCTATGTGGAGAAGTTCCAGGCCGCCGGCGGCTCCTTCATCATGCTGGCCAAGGGAAACCGGTCGAAGGCCGTGACCACGTCGTGCGCGACCTACGGCGGCTTCTACCTCGGCTCGATCGGCGGCCCGGCCGCGCGCCTCGCGCAGGACTGCATCAAGAACGTCGAGGTCCTGGAGTACCCGGAGCTGGGCATGGAGGCCGTGTGGAAGATCGACGTCGTCGACTTCCCGGCGTTCATCGTCGTCGACGACAAGGGCAACGACTTCTTCGCCGAGACGAGCAAACCGGTGCTGACTCTCCAGACCCCCCGGCGGTGATCCGACAGCCCTCGGAGGTCTCTCCTCCGGGGGCCCGGATCTTCCACGAGATGTTCACTCTCGTCGTCCGAACGCGCCCACGAGCAAGCATCTACGGCTCCGCTCGGCGGCCAGAACCCTTACGCACCAACGCCACTCGGATATCCGCGCGCCTTTTTCCGGCCCGCATGCAGCGCCGGACCACCCGGCGGTGTCCTTGGATGTCATGAGACGTTTCCCCTTCCACCGGAGCCGACGTGAGCGGGGCCCCACGTGAGCCCGGAGCATGAGCGCGAGTTCCGCGACTTCACCGCCGCCCAGACCCCGTCGCTGCTTCGCCTGGCGTACCTGCTCACCGGGGACGTCCACCTCGCGCAGGACCTCGTCCAGTCGGCGCTGGCGTCCTGCGCCGGGCGCTGGCACCGCATCCGCAACCGCGAACAGCCCTTCGCCTACGTCCGCAAGGCGATGTACCGCTCCCAGTACAACGCCTGGCGGGCCAGGCGACGCAAACCCGAGTCCATCATGGACACCCCTCCCGAGCGTCCCGTCGGCCGCGACCACGCCGACGAGGTCGCCGAGCGCCATGACCTGCTCGCCGCGCTCGCCCGGCTCCCCTACCGCCAGCGGCTGATCGTCGTGCTCCGGCACTGCGAGGACCGTCCCGAGGCGGAGGTCGCGCGCATGCTCGGCATCGCCGCCGGGACGGTGCGCAGCCAGGCGTCGCGCGGGATCGCCAAGCTGCGGGAGATGCACGAGGCGAGTGAGCACCGAACGGAGGCACTGCGTTGAAACCCGAGGAAAGAATCATCGAGAGACTTCGTTCCGTCCCGATGCCCGGCGACCTGGCACCGCCGGCCGGTTTCGCCGACGAGGCCCTGCGCCGCCGGGCGCGCCGCCGTTCGCTGCGGACGATGACCGTCGTCACCGTGGTGTGCGTGCTGGCGGCGGGCGCGACGGCTGTCGCGAACAACACCGAGCAGGGCGCACCGTCGGCCGGCCCCTCCCCGTCGAGCTCGTCGACCGCTCCGCCCGACGACGTCGTGCTGCGTCCCGGCGGTGGCCCCCGGGTGGTCCACAGCTTCCACGACAACTGGTCGAGTTACCTCCTCGACCTGCGCACCGGTGAGTACCGGACCGTTCCCTTCGGCACCGTCGTCTCGCCCGACCAGCGGCACGTCGCGGTCGACGCGGAGGGTGGCGTGGGCGTGGCCGAACGGGACGCCTACCTCGACGCCGGCGAGGCGGCCGTCACCTGGATCGCCCACTCGCCGGTCCAAACCGACGACCTCGGAGGCGAGGACTGGTCGCTCGACGGCACCAAGTTCGTCACCTCCGTCCTGCAAGGCCCCAACTCCTCGCTGCCCCCGCACAACTCGATCACCAGCCATGACACCACTACCGGTGTCACCAGGGCGACTCCCGTTCCCGACGGCGTCGACATCACCGACATCACCTGGGCGCCCGACTCGCAGGGCTTCATGGTCGCCGTGGACCGCCAGGACGGTCCGTCGGTGCTGCGTTCCCTCTCCTTCGACGGTGTCCTCGGCGAGCCGGTCGAACTGGACGGCGAGGGCCCCATCGAGCTCGAAGGCTTCTCCCCGGACGGGGCCCGCCTGCTCTACGGCTACCTTTTCCAGCGCGAGGACGGCGAGGAGCTGGCGCGGACCGTCGTCATGGACACGGTCTCCGGCGAGACGACCGTGGCCCTGCCCGACAGCACCGACGCGGACCCGGCGGACGTGGCGAGCCTCGCCTGGGCCGACGAGACCAGCTTCGTGGTTCGCACGCGTGTCTCGCAGGAGCTGGGGTGGGGGCCGGTCGAGCTGTTCAGCGCCGTCGACGGCGGCCTCATCCGAGCCCTCGACTGGACCGACAGAGCGGGCTTCGTCAGCGTCGGCTCCTCGGCCGGTCTCCCGCCCGAAGCAGCCGACCTCGGCTTCTGAGCACGACGGTGCGGGCGGCGGATTCGAGCCGCCCGCACCGTTTCGACCTCTTCCGGGCGATTGATTCCCCATCGCCTTGCCGATTCCGCGTAGGCTGCCCGGATGGAACGGGAACGCCTCATCGAGCTGCTCACCGACGACACCGGCAGCGCCGCTGCCACTCCGGCCGCGGGCACCTGCCGCCGCGGCCTCGTGGACGGCGCCGAGTTCGTCGTGTACGAGGAGACCCTTCCCGCCGAGAGCCTGGCGGCGACCTACGCGCGCCGCGAGCTGCACCTGTCCAAGCTCGGGCTCGACTCGCTGGGCTTCGCCGAGTCGGTGCGGGGCCTGTCGGCGCTGCCGGCCGACACGCAGCTGCGTCTCGGCCACGTCGGCGTCGAGGACCCGCCCTTCTCCTTCGTGCTGTTCTTGGACAAGGAGGCGACGCGAGTCGTCGGGTGTGTCGGTGTGGCGCGCAACGATCCTCCTAAAGGGACGGACGAGGGCGGTCTCTGACATCGCCGACGGGCTGCTCACCGTCCACAAAGGATCGGTGCACCTCGCCGACCGCCGCACGCAGAGCACGTGGACCGTCGAGCTGGAGACCTTTCGGCTCGCCCGATATCCCGTCACCCGCGCCCAGTACGCCCACGTCACGGGGCAGACGCCCGGCACCACCCGGGGCGACCGCCTCCCGGTCGAGTCGGTGTCCTGGTGGGACGCGATCGCCTACTGCAACACGCTTTCCGCTCTCGAAGGGCTCACGCCGCCCTACCGCGTCGACGGCGAGGAGGTCGAGTGGGACGCCGCCGCCGACGGCTACCGCCTGCCGACCGAGGCCGAGTGGGAGTACGCCTGCCGCGCGGGGACGAACGGTCCGCGGTACGGGCCGATCGACGCGATCGCCTGGTATCGCGGCAATTCCGGTGAGCGCGTGCACGAGGTCGGGGAGCTTCGGGCGAACCCGTGGGGCTTCCACGACATGCTCGGCAACGTCTTCGAGTGGTGCTGGGACCTCTACGATCCCGAGGTCTACGGGACCTACCGGGTGCTGCGCGGCGGCGGATGGTTCGACGAGCACTGGAGCTGCCGGGCCTCGGTCCGCCGCCGCAGCCACCCGAGCTTCGCGGTGGACGACGTGGGGTTTCGGGTGGGGCGGTCGGGGGCTCCGACCGCCTCCGCCTAGCGGGTCATCGCCAGCACGTCGAGCGCCTTGTCGAGTTCGGCCTCGGTCAGCCTGCCTTGGGCGACGTGCCCGCGCTCGATCACGACCTCGCGGATCGTCTTGCGCTCGGCGAGCGCCTGCTTGGCGATCGCCGCCGCCTCCTCGTAGCCGAGGACGCGGTTGAGGGGCGTCACGATCGACGGCGAGCCCTCGGCGTACTCCCGCGCGCGCTCGACGTTGGCCTCCAGGCCCACGACGCAGCGCTCGGCGAAGACGCGTGAGACGTTGGAGAGCAGAGTGATCGACTCCAGGAGGTTCTTCGCGATCACCGGGAGCATCACGTTCAGCTCGAAGTCGCCGGCCGCGCCCGCGAAGCCGATGGCCGCGTCGTTCCCGACGACCTGCGCGGCGACCTGTCGCACCGCCTCGCAGAGGACGGGGTTGACCTTGCCGGGCATGATGCTCGACCCCGGCTGGAGGTCGGGGAGCCGCAACTCGGCGAGGCCGGCCCGGGGGCCGGAGCCCATCCAGCGGATGTCGTTGGCCACTTTGGACAGTCCGATGGCGATGGTGCGCAGCTGGCCGGAGAGTTCGACCAGGGCGTCGCGGGCCCCCTGCGCCTCGAAGTGGTTGCGGGCCTCGACGACCGGCAGCCCCGTCGTCGAGGCGATCAGTTCGATGGCCCGGGCGGCGAACCCGGGAGGCGTGTTCACGCCCGTGCCGACGGCGGTCCCGCCGAGGGCCAGCTCGGCGACCCGGGGAAGCGTCGACTGGATCCGCTCGACGCCGTAGCGCACCTGCGCGGCGTAGCCGGAGAACTCCTGCCCGAGCGTCACCGGAGTCGCGTCCATGAGGTGCGTGCGTCCCGACTTGACCACCTCGGCCCACTCGGTCGCCTTCACCCCGAGCGCGTCGGCGAGCGTGCCCAGCGCGGGGATCAGCTGGTGCACGGTGGTGTCGACGGCGGCCAGGTGCATGGCCGAGGGGAACACGTCGTTGCTCGACTGGGAGGCGTTCACGTGGTCGTTGGGGTGCACCGGGCGGCCGAGGCGCGCCGTCGCGAGGGTCGCGATGACCTCGTTGGCGTTCATGTTGCTCGACGTGCCCGAACCGGTCTGGAACACGTCGACGGGGAAGTGCTCGTCGTAGGTGCCCTCGGCGACCTCGTCGGCGGAGACAGCGATCGCCTCGGCCATGTCGGGTTCGATGACCGACAGTTCGGCGTTGACGGTCGCGGCGGCGGATTTGATCCGCGCCAGCGCGGCGATCAGCGCGTGGTCGAGTCGCTGGCCGGAAATGGGGAAGTTCTCCACGGCGCGCTGCGTCTGCGCCCGCCAGGCGGCCCACGCCGGGACCTTGACCTCGCCCATCGTGTCGTGTTCGATGCGTACGTCTTCGTCACCGCTCATGCCGTCCATCGTGCCGCAACGCGCGGTCGGCGAGGGGCGGTATGAGCGGGCTCACGGGGGAGTTGTGGTGGGGCGGGGTGGTCAGCGGCGGGATTCGAGGTTCGCGGCCATCCTGGCGAGGTTGTCGACGGTGGTGTTGTAGTCCTCTGTGGACATGCCGGCGACGAGTCGTTCGCGCAGGGCGTCGGTCTCGGTGGCGAGGCGGGCCTGGGCGGCTTGGCCGGCGGGGGTGAGGGTGAGGGTGTCCGGGTGGGCGGCCGCCAGCCAGCCGCGGTCGGCGAGGTGGGTGATCGCTTTGGATGTGCTGGTTTCTTCGAAGGGTGCCAGCTGGGCGGCCAGGTCTTCGTGCGTGGCGGGGCCGTGGGTGAGGGAGGTGAGGACCTGCCAGTGGCGGCGGGTGAGGCCGTGGGCGCTGAAGACGGTGTCGAAGGAGGTGGTGATGAGGTCGTCGAGGTGTTTGAGCCAGTAGCCGATGGGTTTGCGGTGCATGGGCGGTCCTTGGGTAGATGTAATGTGGCAAGTAGTTGTTGTTGAGTATGCATAGGGGTGTGATGGGGCGCAAGGAGATTGAGGTCATCGAAGGGCTTGAGCGGGCCATGATCGAGATTCGTCGTCGGCAGCGGCGGCGGGTTCTGATGCGCCGTGAGGTGGGTGGTTCTTCTGCGGCGCTCGGGGCGGGGTTCGACGTTCTCGACGTGGTGGAGGCTGCTGAGGAGCGAGGGGAGGCGGTGGGGGTGCGGGAGGTGGCGGCGGCGCTGTCGGTCGACCAGCCGCGTGCCAGCAAGCTGGTGGCGGGGGTGGTGGCGGATGGGTACGTGCGGCGGGAGGCTGATCAGGCCGACGGGAGGCGGGCGCTGCTGGTGTTGACGGACGGGGGGCGGGGGGTGCTCGCTCGTGCGCACGAGGCGCGGCGGGGGGCGATGCGGCGGGCGACGGAGGGGTGGACGGCGGAGGAGCGGGAGGTGTTCGAGGCGCTGTTGACGCGGTTTGTGGCGGGGTTGGGGTAGGGGCAGCGGGGTAGGGGCACGGGAGGGGGCCGGGTAGGGGCACGGGAGGGGGCGGGGTAGGGGCACGGGAGGGGGCGGGGTAGGGGCACGGGAGGGGGCGGGGTAGGGGCACGGGAGGGGGCGCGGTACGGAGGTGGCGCCGGGCGGGTTCGTGTGCGCTGGCGTCGGTGTTCGCCTGGCTGTCCCGTCTGCTGCCGACCGCGTCGCTTCGCTGCCGGGCCTGGGCCGCATGGGTGCGTTGTCGCGTCGCGTCTTTCACCTCGCTGCGGCTTTGCCGTCCGCTGCGGCTTTGCGTGGCCGACCTGCGTGTCGCCGCCGCTCCGACGCTCGTGCTTCCAGCTCGCGTCTGCGCTCGCCTCTTGTCTGCCGCAGCTTCTTTCGTCGGGTGTGGCTCTTGCGGTGCCTGGCGTGAGTTCCTGGGGCGCTGCCCCAGACCCCGGGCCTCGCTCTGGAAACGGTGGGGTGCTTCGGGTTTCTGGTTGGCGCCCCACTGGCGGTTAGATCCGCTGAAGGTTTGGGGTTGTGTGCTTGGGGTGTTTCCGTCTCACGGCTGGTTCAAGGGCACCTGGGGAACCTGTCGGGGTCAAGGGAAAGTGCGCCCTTGACCCCGACAGAACCCCCAGGTAGGTCCAATCACCGGCCGACCGACGGAAACACACCTCCAGGTCTGGTTTCTGCCGTGCTTCGCACGGCTCGCGGACGCCGAAGACGGAGGCGACAGCCGCGCACGAGATGGTTTGAGCGGCAGGGGTGCACGGGGTGGTGCGGGCGTCAGCCGCGCACGAGATGGTTTGAGCGGCAGCCGCGCACGGGGTGGTGCGGGCGGCAGCCGCCCACGAGACGGTCCAACGGTCAGCCGCTCGCGGGATGGTTCGACACCAGCCGCACACCAGCCTGCTCGCCCCGCGTGCGGCCGGCTCCCTCAGGCCACGTCCACCCTCGTCATCAGCGGGTGCCGGAGGTGCAGCTCCAGCCTCGGGCCCGTCAGCGGAACCAGATTCCACCTCGCGACCGCTGTCCCCGCCTCCGCGTCGACTTCCACCCGAACTCGGTGCGGGGTGGTGATCACGTAGAGGTCGGCCACGAACTTCTCGCCCTGCCACCCGCCGGATGCCGTGACGGGGCGTCCGAGTGGTGAGCTCTCCCGCCATTCCCCATGGCCGACCTCGACCTCGATCGTGTCCCCGAGCCGAAGCCGCCACCCGGCTCCGGCTCCGGCATCCACGGGGGCGGCCCCGTCGCCGTCGCTGCCGCCACCGTCTGCGCGCTCGACCGGCTCGACCTTCACGGCCACGCCGTCTGTCAGCGCCGAATCCTCGGCGGAGCCGTCTGCCCGCGCCTCAACCGACCCGGACGTCGCCCCCGACCCCGACCCGGCCCCCACCACCAGCGGCAGCGCCAGTCCTCGGAGCCGTTCCGCGAGCGCCGTGTCCTCCTGCGCACCGTCCCCCACCACTCCCACGCCCGGCCACAGGCACTCCCACACCGGGTTCAGCAGCGTTTCCCCGCCTGCGGCGATCGCCGCCGTCAGCACGATCACCAGTTCGTCCTCCGGCACGACCAGGCAGAACTGCCCGAAGGAACCCGCCCCGTGGTATCCGTGGCGGGACCTCCAGAACTGGTACCCGTAGCCGCAGAGGACGTCGGGGTTGTCCGACCAGCCTTCTACCTGGAACGTGTCGATCCTCTTGCCGGTGGCCAGTCGCACCCAGTCGCGCGGGACCAGTCGCCTTCCCTCCCACATGCCTTCGCGTCGCAGCATCTCGCCGAAGGCGGCGACGGCTTCGGTGGTGAGGTGGAGGCCGTGGAATCCGAAGGATGCTCCGCTGGCCACGCGGTCCCATTCGGCGTGGTGGATGCCCATGGGGTTGAGGAGGCGCCGGTCGAGGAATTCGGGGAGTTCTTGACCTGTCGCCCTTTCGACCATGCGGGCCAGCACGTAGGTGGTGGCGTTGTCGTAGGCGTGGCGGGTGCCTTCGGGGTGGGGGAAGGGGACGCGGAGGTAGCCCTTGACGAGGTCGGTCGGCTCCAGCTCCCAGGCTTCGGTGAGGCTGTCGGTGTCGTGACCGGCCGTCATCGACAGGAGGTGGTGGACGGTGATGCGGCGGGCCTGGTCCGACATCTCCTCGGGGATGCGGTCGGGGAGGACGTCGACGACGCGGTCGTCCAGCGACAGGAGGCCGTCGGCGATGGCCAGTCCTGCGGCGATCGCGGTGAAGGACTTGGTGAGGCTGTAGAGGAGGTGGGGGCGGTCGGGGGTGTAGGGGGCCCACCAGCCTTCGGCCACGACGTGGCCGCGCCGCACGACCATGAGGGAGTGGCACTCGATCTCTTGCTCTTCGAGCCGGTCGAGGAGGGCGTTGACCGCGCGGGCCGACACTCCCGAGGCGGTGGGCGTCGACCGTGGCAGCAGGGCGCGTTGGGTGTGCACCCCGGCACCTTAGACCGGGTTCTCGCCTTGCGGGACCTTGTTTTACAGGTGCTCCGCCAGGTCGGCGACGATCCTCGCGGCGGGGCGGACTCCGAGCAGCACGCGCTCCAGGACGCCGTCCTTGAGGAGGATCAGCGTCGGCAGTCGGGTGATGCCCCAGCGGGCGACGGTCACGGGCGCGTCGGGGACGTTGACCACGGCGACTTCGGCCTTGCCATCCAGCAGGCGGTCGACTTCGGCCATGACGCCGCCCAGGGCCTTCGACGGGCCGTCGTCGGCGGAGCCGAAGGCGATGAGGACCGGCACGTCGGGTGTCAGCACATCGCGGTCGTAGGAGCGGTCGGTCAGCAGGATCACGACTGGTCCACCCGCTTCCACTCCACGCGGGTGCGCCAGACGTTGTCGCCGCGCAGGTAGCTCAGGAAGACCTCCACGACCTCGTCGACGGGGCGGGAGTCGCCGGCCTCGTAGTGGCGGTCGGCGGACCCCTCGCGGAACTCCAGGTCGTAGAAGTCGCCCTGGAACTCGCTGGGCAGGGCCATCACGTAGTCCTGCTCGCCGGCGTCCAGCGAGACGTAGGACTCGCCCGCCGCGAGCATGCCGCGCAGGACCTGCTCGACGCGGACGGGCGTGGGGCCGTCGATCGTGGTGTTGCCGCTGATGTCCAGGCGCATCAGCCGTCACCCTCCGACAGGTAGCGGGTGGCCCAGTCGCCGATCTCGACGCCCTCCAGCGGCGCGCCGTCGATGACGTACCCGCCGTCCCAGGTGACGCGGCGGACCTGGTCGCGGAAGTTCTGCGCCTCGATCCACGACTTCGGCTTGCCCTCCAGCCCGGCGATCTCCTTGCGGAAGAAGTCGGGCTTGGTCAGCAGTCGTTCGTCGCCGACGGTGTGGGAGGCGCCGTTGTTGAAACGCATCTTCAGAAACGGCACGGGTTCGCGGCGCGGGTCGGCGATGTCCATCATGTCCAGCCGGCTGTACGCCTCGGCCTCGGTCTCGAGTCCGGAGAACTCGCTCCTCCAGGCCGGGAAGAGGGCGTAGGTGACCGCGTTGAGCTCGGGCATCTCGTCGTTGACGTCGGCGACCGCGGGGATGACCGCGCCGACCGAGTCGAAGCCGTGCCCGGCGGCGTCGAAGCCCTCGACGTGCGTCATCGGCGCGGCGGCCAGCAGCGCGGCCTCGTGGTGGCGCGCGAAGGAGATGACGTCGCGCACGACCGCGGCCAGGTAGACGTCCCGGCAGGTCACCTGGAACGCCGACTTGCGGTCGGAGCTCAGCGCGATGGTGTGCGTGAACCAGCCCCCGCCGATCGCCCAGTACCAGACGTCGTCGAGATCCGGGAATGGCGCCACATCCTCGATGCGGGCGATCTCGCCGGCGATATCCACTTCGGACACGTCCCCTCCGTCTAGTCGTATCTTCCGGTGGTGTCCTGCCTGAAGGTATGTCCCTGCGCCTGCATTTTGGCGCCCTTGGCGGAGTTCACCGGGCCGTTCATCGGTTCCATCACGTTCGGGTTGTCATAGTATGCGGCGCGTTCGGTGCGGGGGATCTTGTAGCCCTTGTCGTTCCAGTGCTCGACGACGGCCGGATCGTGGTCGTAGGTGACCGGCGGCTGCACCTTGCGGCCGCGCTTGTCGTACCAGGTCAGGTCGTCGCGGGGGATCTTGTTGCCGCTGCTGTCCAGCGGCCAGCCGTCGGTGTCCTTGGAGTGCGCGGGATCGCGGCCCTCCTTGGACCACTTCTGGGCCATCTCGCCGTGCGTCTTGTCGCTGTAGCCGTGCGGGTATTCACTGCTGCGGCTGTGCCGGGACGGTGCGTTCGGGTCGTGTTTCGGCTTGCCGGTCTTCCCGTCGCGCAGCCTGCCCTTGCTGTCGCGGAAGTCGGGTTTGCCGGGCCCCGACTGCTTCGGCACACGCTTGCGCGGGATGCCCTTCCCGACCTTCTTGGCCGGGTTGCCCATGCCCTTCTTGGCGCCCTTGGCGACGATTCCCGCGCCGGCCGAGGCCCCTTTCCGCGTCCTAGCCAAGGACGGCCTCCAGAGCCTTGTCAACGATCATGTCGATGGCGATGTCGGCGAGCTTCTTGAAGATCGGGATCTCGGCGAGCGTCGCACCGAAGGACACCGCGGCGGTGGCGATGGCCTGGATGATCTGGATGAGCAGGATGGTCAGCTGCACGATCACGCTGATCTTCAGGGCGAGCACGACCGCCGCGCACACGAACAGTGCTCCGCCGACGATCTGGGAGCCGATCATGGCGCGGTCGAGGACGCTGGTGGCCGAGTCCTCGTCCTCCCAGACCTTGGCGAAGGCCTCCATGGCCTCGCCGATGTTGCCGGTGCGGGCCTTGTCGGCGGCCGAGGCGGCCTCGCCGGCGATGGGCTGGAGCTTGCCGGCGAAGGTGAGCCAGTCCTGGCCCAGCTCGAACACCTTGGACTCGTCGGACTTCGGCCAGGTGTAGCCGAGTTCGTTGAGCAGGTCGGCCAGCTCTCCCGGGATGTTGATGCCCACGCGTCCCCCTAGCGCTCGAACTTCGCGAAGTTCTCCATCAGCGCGTTCTCGGTCTCGTCGTAGCTGGCGGCCATGCCGTCGAGACCTTCGCTGAATCCACCGAGGGCGTCGATGACCGAGGTGATGTTCTCGGCGGCGATGTCGTGCGCCGCCTGGTAGGACATGCCGATGAGTCCGCCGACGTCGTCGTCGCCGAAGATGTCGCCCATCGAGGCGACCTTGCCGTCGATCTCGGCCCACAGTTCGGCCAGCGACTCCGATGCCTGGCGCAGCAGGCCGGAGGAGTCGCGCAGGTTGTCGGGTTCGGCTTCGAAACCGGGCATGTCAGCGTCCTCCGCCCATGAGTTTGGCGACGACCTCGGCCATGGACTGCTCGAACATGGCCATCTGGCGCACGGAGGCGTCCTGGAGGCGGTTGAGCTTCTCGCCGAGGGCTTCGGTGTCGACCTCCGTGTCGGCTTCCTCGGCGGCGGCCTTGGCCTTGGCGCCGAGGTCGGCGAAGGCGTCGTTGACGGCTTTGAGGATCGCGGCGGCCAGTTCCTCGGAGTCGAGGCGGCGTGCGCGCGGGTCGAGTGTGAGTTCCACCAGGCGATTGGGGGCGACGACGGCCTTGATCTGGGTGTCGTCCTCGCCCGACTCGCCCTGGATGGGGACGGCGTCGGGGTCGGCGGGCGGCTGCCCCGCTCGGGCGGCTTCGAGTGTTTCGCGCAGGCCGGTGAAAAGCGCGTCGAATCGTGCGCTCTCGGAGTTCGGGCTCGTCACTTACCCTCCCATTCGGACGGTCCAGTGCCGACTGTAGTCAGCGCGCGCCCGTATCGTCATCCCCCAAATCGGGCTTGTGACAAGGATTGCGGAGTTTAGTGATCGACCCGGACGGCGCGGGCGAGCAGATAGCGGCGTTCGGGGCCGCTGGTGGTGGCCTTCGCGGCGGCCCGGTAGCACTCGGCGGCCTCGGCGAGGCGGCCGTCCATTTCGAGGAGGTGCCCGCGGACGGCGTCGACGCGGTGGGTGCCGGTGCGGTCGAGTTTCCCGGCGGCCCGGTCGAGCGCGGCCAGCCCCTCGGCCGGTCCGTGGACCTCGCCGACGGCGACGGCCATGTTCAAGGTGACCATCGGGTTGTTGGTCATGGCCTCCAGAAGGCGGTACAGGCCGAGGATCTGGAGCCAGTCGGTCTCCTCGACGCCGGGCGCCTCGTTGTGCACGGCCGCGATGGCCGCCTGTAGCTGGTAGGGGCCGGGCTTGTGCGCGGTCATGGCGGCGGTGATCAGCGCCGTGCCCTCGGCGATCGCCGGGGCGCTCCATAGTCGACGGTCCTGTTCGGACAGTGGGACGAGCATGCCGTCGGTGTCGGTGCGCGCCGCGCGGCGGGCGTCGGTGAGCAGCATCAGGGCGAGCAGGCCGGCCGACTCGCCGTCGTCGGCGGGCAGCATCCGGGCCAGCCGGATCGCCTCGGCGGACAGCTCGACGCGGGCGAGCCGTTCACCGGAGGTGCTGGTGTAGCCCTCGTTGAAGATCAGGTACAGGACCTCGCGGACGGCGTCGAGCCGCTCGGCGAACTCCGCGGGGGGCGGTGCGTGGAAGCCCGCACCCGACTGCCGCACGCGCGCCTTGGCGCGCGAGATCCGCTGCGCCATCGTCGATTCCGGCACCAGGTAGGCGCGCGCGATCTCGGCGGTGGTGAGCCCGCCGACCGCGCGCAGCGTCAGCGCGACCTGCGCGCCGCGGCCCAGCGCGGGATGGCAGCACATGACCAGCAGGAGCAGCGAGTCGTCGACGGAGCTGACCGCACCGCGCGGGATCAGCAGCGCCTCGGAGTCCTCTCGGTGGCGCCTGGCCTGGTCGGCGCGGAGTTGGTCGATCAGCCGCCGCGACGCCACCCGGATCAGCCACGCGCCCGGGTCGTCGGGGACCGACTCGGCCCACGCCGTCGACGCGGCCAGCAGCGCCTCCTGCACGGCGTCCTCGGCCGCCGGGAAGTGCCCGTATCGGCGCACGAGCGCGCCGAGGACCCGCGGCGCCGACGAGCGCAGCAGGTCCTCGACCTCACGTGTGATCCTCACGGCGCCGGCGGCATCGACTCTTCCGGGCCGGCGCTGATCGGCCGGACCTCGATCGGCTCGCCGAGGGCGTCGACGATCCGCGCGGCGATCTCCATCGCCCGGTCGTGCGAGGCGACGTCGACGATCGCGAAACTCGCCGCGACCTCCTTCGCCTCGGCATAGGGTCCGTCGACGGCCACGGCGCCATCCGGGCCCTTGCGCACGACTCGGGTGAGCGCCGGGTGCGCAAGGCCCTCGGTGGTCACCAGCTCGCCGGTGGCGGTCAGCTCCTTGCCCAGCTCCTCGTAGAACTCGCAGGCGGCGATGAACTCCGCGCTCGTCGGGTCCATGTCGTCCCAGCCCGAGATCTGCGTGTAGGCCAGCATCAGGTACTTCACGGTCTTCTCCTCTACTTCTTCACGCGGGTCATGGACGACTCGTAGCCGCCGCCGGGCCACACCCAGCTTCCGGTGACGGTGTCACCGTCGGCGCTGAAGACGCCCCGGTAGTAGGCGGGCGAGTTCCGCTCGCCGCCCCAGATGGTGAGGGTGTCGCCTTCGAGGTCGTAGACGTAGTCGAGGGTGTCACCGTCGTTGCTGTACATGCGGGAGACGACGTCCTCGCCGCGCTCCTGCATGAACGGCTTGTTGTGGCCGATGAGTTCGAGACCGCGAACGGTCGCGCCTTCCGGCGAGACCAGGTCGACGTGCTGGACGAGGAAGTGCTCACCCTCGATGTACTCCCACCGGCAGGTGCCCTTCGCGCCGCCGGTGACCTCCCAGGTGCCGACGAGTCGTCCGAGGGCCTTCATCTGCTCACTGTTGCTCATGACCGTTCCTTTCGGTTCGGGCGCCGGTTGCGCTCTCACGGATACCTCGGAGTGGGGACGGGGTTCTCGACAGAGACACGGGGGCTTTGACTGAAAGTATGAGGTTGCGCTGGTCAAGGGGGCCCAATGGCGGACAAGAGCCCGCCGAAGCGGGGCTCGCGGCGGTCGACCGCCTGGGTGGCGGGCCGTGGGGTGTCGCTCAGGCCGGGCTTCCGCCCGCCGGTGGGCGTCAGGGGGCCAGGAGCCTCCCCAGTTCGCCCCGCCCAGAGACCCCCAGCTTCGGGTACGCCTTGTACAAGTGGTGCCCCACCGTCCGCGGGCTCAAGAACAGCTGCGCCCCGATGTCCCGGTTCGTCGCCCCCGTCGCCGCCAACCTCACCACCTGCGCCTCCTGCGGTGTCAGCCGCGCCCACAGGTCCGGCTCCGTCACCCGCGACCCGTGCGTCTCCCCCGTCGCCCGCAACTCCGCCCGCGCCCGCTCCGCCCACGGCACGGCCCCCAGCCTCACGAACGCGTCCATAGCCCCCCGCAAGTGCGCCCGCGCCCGACTCCGCTGCCGCTCCCGCCTCAGCCACTCCCCGTACAGCAACGCCGTACGCGCCTCGTCGAACAACCGCCGCTCCCGCGCATGCAACCCCAACGCCCGCTCGAAGTGCCCCTCGACCGCCTCCGGAGCCTCCGCCGACAACCCTCTGCACCTCTCCAGCACCGCCAGCGCCCACGGCTGCCCGTTCGCCTCCGCCCAGGGCTCGAACAATCCCATCGCATCCACCCGCCCCAGGTCCCCTGCCTGTCCCACCTGCCCCACCCTCCCCGCCCGCATCAAAGCCTCCACCTGATCCGGCGCCCACGTCAGCGCCATCACCGTGTGCCGCTCCGGCCCGCGCATCGCCGCGTCCCACCGATCCGCCGCCGCCTCGAACCGCCCCGCCCCCAGGTCGGCCATCGCCAGCGCCCACGCCCCCGTCGCCACCGTGAACGCCAGCCCGTCCGACACCTCCCCCGACACCTCGGCCCCGCGCACCGCGTCGAGCCACGCCCCCAACGCCCGGAAGTACCCCGCGAGCCTCCGCTGCCCCGTGTCCTCGGCGATCCGCAGACCTTCCGCCGCGACGATCCGTGCGTCGGTGAACTGCCCGAGCCGCGCGCGGGCCTCGCCGAGCGTCGACAGCGTCGTCGGCAGCCAGCCCGCCATGCCGGTCGCGCGGCACTCGTCGGTGAGCGTCTGCGCGATCTCGGCCGCCACATCGTGATCACCGACCGCCGTGGCCAGCGTCGCCGCGTACTGCCGGGCACCGGGCATCCCGCCTCGCAGCGGCCGCGTGATCTCCACCAGCCGGCGAATGTCGGCCACACCCTCCCCCGGCGCCCCCGCCAGCAGGGCGGCGAGCCCTCGCGAAGCCGCCGCGCCCGCGGTGAAGTGCGCGTCGGTGAGCCGGACACCGTCGAAGATGGCGGCCGCCTCCGCCGCACGCTCAGGATCGCCGGTGCGCCAGGAACTCTCGACGATGTGCATGGCCATCACGGCGGCGCGCTCGGGATCGGCCGACGCGACCGCCCGCGCGCCGGTGAGCATCACGCGGTGCGCGGTGGCCACCGACCCGCCGAGTAGTTCGGCCTCACCGCGCAGCTCGGCGACGCGGGCGTGCACGTGCGGGTCGGAGGTGAGCACGGCGGCCCGTTCGGCCAGGTCACGGGCGCGTGAGCCCTGTCCGGAGTCGCCGGCCGACTCGGCTGCCGCGACCAGCCGGGCGGCCCGGGTTCGCGGGTCGGCGGTCAGCTCGGCGGCACGGACCAGCGCGGTCACGGCGGCGGCCTGCCCGCCCCGGGCCTTCGCCCGCTCGGCGGTGGCGGCCAGCTGCGCCGCGGCCTCGTCGTCGGGGCCGGTCGCGGCGGCCGCCCGGTGCCAGGCGCGACGGTCGGCGTCGGCGGCGCCTTCGAGTACTTCGGACAGTGCTTTGTGGACGGCCAACCGCTCGCCGATCGGGGCGGCCTGGCGCACGACGGCGCGGATCAGCGGATGCCGGAAGGCCAGCTCACCGCCGCTCAGTTCGAGTAGTCCGGCCCCGACGGCGGTGTCGGCCGCCGTCGCCGGGACCCCGAGGACCTCGGCGGCGCGCAGCACGACCCCCAGTTCACCGGTGTCCTCGGCCGCCGCGACCAGCAGGAGCGTGCGCGCGTCCGGGTCCAGCGCGGCGATCTCGGCCGCGAAGGCGTCCTGCACCCGGCGCGGCAGCGGCAGCGGCGCACCGGTGGCGTCCTTCGCGCTCGCCGACCTGGCCAGTTCCCGCAGCGCCAAGGGGTTCCCGCCGGTCTCGGCGATGATGCGGGCGCGCAGGTCGGGGGCCAGGCCGCTCGACTCCAGCAGTTCGCGCGCGGCGGCCTCGGCGAGGCCGGGGACGGCGAGTTCGGCGAGCCCGTCGGCGCGGAAGTCGTTGCCCGTGTCGCGAACGGCGAAGAGCATCGCGATCCGGTCGGCGTGCAGTCGGCGGGCGGTGAAGGACAGGGCGTCGGCCGACTCCCGGTCGAGCCACTGGGCGTTGTCGACGACGCAGAGGACGGGCGCGGTCTCGGCGAGTTCGGACAGCAGGGTGAGAGTCGCCAGACCGACGGCGAAGCGGTCGGGCGGGCCGGTCTCGGCGAGGCCGAGGGCGCCGCGGACCGCGGTGGCCTGCGGGCCGGGCAGTGCGTCCACTAGGGACATCGCCGGTCGCAGGACCTGGTGGAGGGCGGCGTAGGGCAGTTCGGCCTCGACCTGGACGCCGGCGGCGCGCAGGACGGTCATGCCGCCGGCCGCGGCGCGGACGTGGTCGAGCAGTGCGGTCTTGCCCGACCCGGGCTCGCCGCGCAGGACGAGCGCGGCGCTCGCGCCGTCGCGTACCCGGGCGAGTGCCTCGTCGAGGACGGCCAGCTGGTCTTCGCGCCCGTAGAGCATGGGTCGAATCTAGTTCGCGGCCGGCGCGACTTTCGCCGTACACCGTCTACACCCGTGGTCGTAGGGGTCCGTTGGGGGACAAACCCCGATGCCGAAGCCGGTGATCATACGTAGGCTTCCAACATATGAGGCGGACGCCGGTCACGACCTACGTCGAATGACCGGTTCGAGGGCCGCCACAACTTCCTAAAGTGGGTCTCACCTGCACCGATACCCACCAAGGAGACCGTGATGAGCATTCCCCGTCCGACCGTGACCGCCGACGTCCAGGCGATCACCGAACTCTTCGAGACCCTGACGACCTCCTGGGCCGCGATGGACGCCGAGGCCTATGCCGCGGCCTTCACCGAGGACGCCGACTACGTCACCTTCATCGGCACCCACCTCAAGGGCCGCCGGCAGATCCGCGAGTCGCACGAGGCCCTGTGGAGCCTGTTCGCGAAGAACACGCGCCTGTACGGCAAGATCATCGAAGTCCGCAAGATCACCGAGGACGTGGCCGTGCTCGTGACCCGGGGCGCGGTCCTCAAAGGTCGGCGGACCGAGCCGAAGCCCGCGCAGCTCAAGGTGCAGACGCTCGTAGCCCTTCGCGGAGCCGACGGCTGGCGGTTCAGCGCCTTCCAGAACACCAAGCACCGCCGGCTCATGGAGCGCTTCGCCGCCAAGAAGGACCCCCGCATCGCCCCCTCCGCCCGCTGACGCCCTCGAAGGAGCCCGCAGTGACCACGCCCGCCCCCGTCCCCGTCCCCGCCGCCCGTCCCGTCAAACGCCGCCGGCTGCTCAAGACCGCGCTCATCGCGGTGCCCGCCGTCGTCGTCGCCGGCGCGGGCGCCGCCGGGATCGTGTGGGCCAACTCGGTCACCGACACCACCGGCGAGGTCGACTTCAAGAACCCGCTCGCCGTGCCGCCCCTGGCACAGTCCACAGTCGATGGTGAGGGACGCCGGGTCTTCGAGCTCACCCTCCAGTCCGGACAGCGGCAGTTCAAGGACGGCGCGGCGACCGGTACCTGGGGCTTCAACGGCGACTACCTCGGCCCGACCATCCGCGCCACCCGTGGCGAGACCGTGCTGTTCAACATCCACAACACCCTCGGCGAGACCACTTCCGTTCACTGGCACGGGATGCACCTGCCCCCGACCGCCGACGGCGGCCCGCACCAGTCCGTGCACGCCGGCAACACCTGGTCGCCGAGCTGGAAGATCGAGCAGCAGGCCGCCTCCCTGTGGTACCACCCGCACCCGCACGGCGAGACCTTCCTGCACGTCTACCGGGGCCTGGCGGGCATGTTCCTCATCGACGACGAGGAGTCGGCCGCCCTGGCCCTGCCGAAGGACTACGGCCTCGACGACTTCCCGCTCATCGTGCAGGACCGCACGTTCGACGGCGACAACCAGTTCGACGAGTCGCAGGGCCTGATCGCCAACGTCGGATACCTCGGCGACGAGATCCTCGTCAACGGCACGCACTCGCCGTACCTGGACGTCACCACCACCCGCGTGCGGCTTCGCATCCTCAACGGTTCGGGGTCGCGGGCCTTCAACTTCGGCTTCGCCGACGACCGGACCTTCGCCCTCATCGGCACCGACGGCGGCCTGCGCGACGTCCCCTACGGCACCGACCGGATCCAGCTCTCCCCGGCCGAGCGCGCCGAGATCGTCGTCGAGATGACGCCCGGCGAGAAGGTCGTGCTGCGCTCGTACCCGGCCGAAGGCCTTGGCATGGACCTGTTCTCCTCGCGCTTCGACGGTTGCGACGACTCCTTCGACGTCCTCGAACTGCGCGCCGCCGCGACCCTCGCCGAGTCGCCCGCCGTGCCGGCCGAGTTGGTCGAGATCCCCGAGCTGGACGCCGACAAGTCCGCCGAGACCCGCGACTTCCAGATCTCCGGTTTCACACTCAACGGCGAGGCGATGGACATGGAGCGCATCGACTTCGCCGTGCGGAAGGACTCCGTGGAGATCTGGGAGCTGGAGAACTTCGACTCGCAGTTCCACAACTTCCACGTGCACGACGTCCAGTTCCAGGTCCTCAAGGTCAACGGCAAGAAGCCCCCGGAGCACCTGCGCGGATGGAAGGACACCGTGCACGTCAAGCCGGGCGGGAAGACGCGGATCATCATGCAGTTCAAGGACTTCGCCGACCCCGACATGCCCTACATGTGCCACTGCCACGTCCTCTACCACGAGGATCAGGGCCTGATGGGGCAGTTCGTGGTGCTCGACAAGGGACAGAAGGTCGGCAAGCCGCCGAAGGACGGGCACGTGGGGCACTGAGCACTCGTCCGCCGGGCGGCGGTCGTGGGCCGCCTTCGCAGGAGATCTAACCCCGGTACTCGCGCAGCATGGCGTCGCCGGCCTGCACGTAGGCCTCGAAGAAGTCGGCGATCCCGTCGAGCCGTTCGCGCGCGGGGTCGGCGTCGGTCAGGCCGGTGCCGCCGCGCAGCGTGCTCACGAAGCTGCGGGTGCGTTCGTGGCTGGCGGCCAGCAGCTGCTCGAAACCGCCCGTCGCCTCGATCAGCAGGCGGCGGCTGCCCGGCTGGGGAAGCGCCCTGGCCAGGCCCCACGACACCAGCTCCCGCACGGAAGTGCTCACCGCGCCCTTGCTGAGTTCGAGCGCCTCGCTCATGTCGTCGAGCGACACCGGCCGCGAGGTGAGCAGGAGGTGCCCGTAGACGCGCCCGGTGGCGCGGGGCAGGTTCCACGAGGCCAGGATGTCGCCCATGGAGGCGACGAAGGCCGTGCGGTCGTCGGGCATGCTCATCGCCCCTGTTCTGTGTTCGCGGCGGCCCCGGCCTCCCAGGACGCGATGAGTTCGCGCATCGCCCGGCTCGTCGCGGCGGGGTTGTCGAGGGTCACGATATGCCCGGCGCCGGGGATGACGTGTTCGGCCACGCGTTCGGCGGCCGCCCACCGGGGCATCGCGGTGGCGATGTTGCCGGTCTTGTCCTTCTCCCCGCGGATCAGCCCCAGCGGGACGGGCGTGCGGTAGGCCGCGTCGGGTTCGACGAGCGAGGTGGTCGCGCGCCACACGTCGAGGAAGACCGGCTTGGGCATGCGCGCGAAGGTCGCCTCCGCCGAGGCGATGCCTTCGGGGGTCACGGCCGAGGCCTTCGCCATGAGCGCGGGCAGCCGGGAGGCGGGGATCATGGCCAGCGACGGGGCCGCAAGGCGCAGCATCGCGCGCTCGAAACGGCTCAGCGGCCCGGTGTTCCAGGTCGAGTCGACGACGATGAGCGCGAACGCCCGGTCGGGCCGCAGACGCACGAACGCCTGCGACAGGTTGCCGCCGAGGGAGTGGCCGGCCAGGACCGGCCGGGAGAGGCCTAGGTGGTCGAGCAGCGCGCCGAGGCCGTCGAGGGCGATCCGCGCGGTGAAGCGCGTGCCCGGGGCGAGCAGGGACTCACCGTGGGCGGGCAGGTCCCAGGTGACGACGCGGTGGCCCTCGACGTGCAGGGCCTCGGCCTGCGCCTCGAACATGGCGTGGTCCATGCCCGCGCCATGGGTCAGGACGACGGGGCGTCGGCGTCCGGGCCGGTCGCGGTAGCGCAGGCGGGTGCCGGGAAGGTCGAGCAGGCCGGACAGATTCTCCATATTCAGATTGTAGTGAATATAAGCGGGCTGCCGGTCCCCGGGCAACAAAAAAGGAAGGCGAGCCCGGGGCTCCCTTCCACTATCAACATATATACAGGGCCCCGCTCACCAGGCCACACCGGCCCCCCTCTCCCGCCGTCGGCGTGGGCAATAATCGCTGCTCACAGCCATGACGCACACCGGGAGCTCCCATACGCACGCCGCCACACCCCAGCGCCGAGACCCGCACCGAAGCGACCGTACCCACCTCCGCACCGCACCCGATCGGAGCTGACGCCGTGACCGCCTTCGACCTTCCCGCCAACCTCGCCGCCAAGGCCGCCCCGGCCCTGATCGCCGACGACGAGCGCCACTTCGCCCTCATCGCCGAGACGCTGCGGAAGAACATCGACGAGCTCCAGGACCGCCTCGACGCCGCGCGCAGGACACAGACGCGCCACGGGCAGGCCGCCATGGACCGCGACGAGGAGATCTACCGCCTCACCGCGCGGCTGCGCACCTTGCGCCGGTTCGGGGTCGACCTCACCCTCGGCCGCATCGTCGGCGAGGACGGCCGCACACCGGTGTACGTGGGCCGCCTGGGTCTGACCGACGACGACGGGCGGCGTCTGCTCCTCGACTGGCGCGCGCCGGCCGCCGAGCCCTTCTTCGGCGCGACGCACGCCAACCCGATGGGCCTGGTCAGCCGCCGCCGCTACCGCTGGACCGACGGCCGCGTCACCGACTACTGGGACGAGGTCTTCACCGCCGAGGGCCTTGAGGACAACGCCGCCCTCGACGACCAGTCGGCGTTCATCGCCAGCCTCGGCGGCAGTCGCTCGTCGCAGATGCGCGACGTCCTCGGCACGATCCAGGCCGACCAGGACGCGATCATCCGCGCCGGCTCGAACGGCGCCCTGATCGTCGACGGCGGGCCCGGTACGGGAAAGACCGTCGTCGCCCTGCACCGCACGGCCTATCTGCTCTACGCCGACCCCCGGCTCGGCCACCGCAACGGCGGCGTCCTGTTCGTCGGCCCGCACCAGCCCTACCTGTCCTATGTCGCCGACGTCCTGCCGAGCCTGGGCGAGGAGGGCGTCAAGACCTGCACGCTGCGCAACCTCGTCCCGGAGGGCGCGGCCGTCGCCGAGGAGACCGACCGGGAGGTCGCGCTCCTCAAGGGGTCGATCGACGTCGTGAAGGTCCTCGACGAGGCCGTCCGCTTCTACGAGGAGCCGCCGGCCAAGGGCATGCTCGTGGGCACGCCGTGGTCGCAGATCCGGCTGACCGTCGCCGACTGGGCCGAGGCCTTCCGTGCCCCCGGCCCTGGGACGCCGCACAACGAGGCGCGCGAACAGATCTGGGACATGCTCGTGGCGATCCTGGTCGACAAGCACGACGACGAGGAAACCGCCGAGGAGCTGCGCAAGTCCCTCGAACGCAACGGGGAACTGCGCGCGGCGCTCAACCGCGCGTGGCCGCTGCTGGAGCCCGACGACATCGTCGGCGACCTCTGGGCGGTCCCGGCCTACCTGCGCAAGTGCGCGCCCTGGCTCGCGCCGCAGGACGTGCGCAGGCTCAAGCGCGCCGACGCGCAGGCGTGGACGCTGTCGGACATCCCGTTCCTCGACGCCGCGCGCCACCGGCTCGGCGATCCGGAGTCCTCGCAGCGGCAGCGCCGTCTCAAGGCCGCCGAGGCCGCCGAGCGCGAGAAGATGGACATGGTGGTCAGCGACCTCATCGCCGCCGACGACGGGGAAGGTCTCGTCACGATGCTTCGCGCCGAGGACATCCAGAGCGTCATCGTCGACGTGAGCCCGCACGACACCGGCGGCGAGGACGAGTACGCCGGGCCCTTCGCGCACATCGTCGTCGACGAGGCGCAGGAGCTCACCGACGCCGAGTGGCGGATGCTGCTGCTTCGCTGTCCCTCGCGCAGTTTCACCATCGTCGGCGACCGGGCGCAGGCCCGGCACGGTTTCACCGAGTCGTGGACCGAGCGGCTGGCGCGCATCGGCCTGACGAACGTCGAGACGGCCTCGCTGAGCATCAACTACCGCACGCCCGAGGAGATCATGGTCGAGGCCGAGCCGGTCATCCGGGCGGCGCTGCCCGACGCCAACGTGCCGACCTCGATCCGCAAGAGCGGCATCCCGGTCGTGCACGGGTCCACTTCGGACCGCGAGGCGATCCTGGCGAACTGGCTCGCCGAGCACCCCGAGGGGATCGCCTGTGTCATCGGCGATCCGGGCTTCGAGGCGCGCTCGCGCGTGCGCTCGCTGACGCCGACGCTGTCGAAGGGCCTGGAGTTCGACCTGGTGATCCTGGTCGACCCGGAGGACTTCGGTGAGGGCATCGAGGGCGCGGTGGACCACTACGTCGCGATGACACGGGCGACGCAGCGACTGGTGGTGCTGACGAGTGCGTAGGCGCTGGACTCCGGGCGTGGAGGCCTAGACCGAGGCGGACACCGTCAGCACGCTCACGGTCTCGTCCCCGACGAACATGACCGCGGCGATGACGCCGAAATCTTCATCGTCGTCGCTGTCGTTGTCGGGCAGGGGCACACCGATGCCGTAGACCGCGCGCACGTCGGCGCCCGCGAGTTCGCGGGCGCCGGCGAGCACCTCGTCGCCGAGGCGGCCGACGAGCCGGTCGCCGGGGTAGCGGGCCTCGGGGTCGCCGAGGGCGTCGTCGTCGATGAGTTCCATGGCCCAGGCGCCGCTGCGGGCGCCGGCGTCGTTGTGCTCGTGGAACCACTCGGCGAACTCGGTCCACGCCACGTCGTCGACGGGCACGGGTGGGCCGGGCTCGTCCCACAGGTGGCCGAGCAGCCGCTCGGCGGTGGTCGAGGTGGGCCACCAGGCGGCGAAGGCGGGCAGGTCGGTGGGGTCGTCGAGGCCGTGGCGTTCGGCGGAGACGTCGACGTCGAGCCGGTCGTTGTTGTTGAGCCACACGTACTCGCCGAGGACCGCGCAGGTGAGCCGCAGCCGCTCGAAGGGATCGGCCGGGTCCGTCTGCGTGGCGGGTGTGAGGGAGAGGCCGAAGACCTTGCCGCCCTCGGCATTCTTGCCGACCACGACGAGCTCGCCGGGCGTTGCGGTGGTGACCTGGACCAGCTCGCCGGCCTCGGTGGCGAGTGCGGCGGCGAGTGCGGCGATGAGGACGCGGGTGGGCTCGTCGAGGGGACGGCCGAGCGGCTGCTCGACGAAGTCGGTGAGCAGCCGCTCGACGGCGTCGGGTCCGTCGAGCGGGGTGACCGGAGAGCCCTGCGGGATCGCGTCGACGAACTCGGCGGCGACCGTCGGCGCGCCCTGTCTGACCAGCCAGTGGCCGAGGAGTTCGACGGCGGGACCGAATTCGAGCGTGGACATGGCTCTCCTGTCATCCGGGAAGACCCGACTCTAGTGCGGTCCGGCCGCCGGCTCGCCGATCACCGCGGACCGGTGACGTGGAGCAGCGCGTCGGCCTGATCGAGGGTCTCGGTGTCGAGGGGGAAGTAGCCCTGCATCGGGTTGGTGTCGGTGCGCGTCTGGGCGGAGCCGAGTTCGGGAACCGTTGTCAGCGACCACTTTCCGTCCGGTCGCTGGAGGGCCGCCTCGTAGGTGCCCGCGGGAGGTTCGCCGAGCTCGATGGCCGAGCTGCTGCCGAGGCTGCCGGCGATGAAGGCGTAGCGGTCGCCGAGGATCGGGGCGATGAGCGCGCCGGCCGGGGGCCAGGTGACGTTGTAGGGGCCCATCGTCATCTGGGCGAAGTTCTTCTGCAGGTGGCGGTTGTGGGCGTAGACGAGGGTGGGGCCGCGGTGGGATTCGCGCTCGCGGATGTCGAGGAGGTTCTTGGCCATGATGCCGTCGCGCATGGCCGACAGGCGGCAGATGCGGCGGGTCTCGTCCATTTGTTCGGCCGACTGGCGGTGGTAGCGCAGGAGATCGATGCCGGCTTCGAGGTGGAGTCGGGCGCGGTGCCAGGCGGGGTGCGAGCGGTCGCGGCTGTTGAGGGCGGTGCGGAGGTCTTCGGCGATCGCCCGGAGCCGTGCGGCTTCCGCAGAGCGGCCGGGGGACTTGGTGGAGTCCATGATGGACTCGGTGCGGTGCCACTTCTCGTCGTCGCCGGCGACCCCGGCGATGTCGAGGTCGAGCTTCAGGAAGTCCCGGGCGTGTTCGAGGTAGGTGCGGGGGCTGGGGGCGTTGACGGTCTCGGTCTGGAAGTCGAAGCCGTGGAAGGAGATGCGCTCGGCGGGCGGGCGGCCCTCGTTGTGGTCGCGCAACCAGGCGACGAGGGTGCGGTTGGCGGGGACTTTGCCGAACTCGTGCGAGAAGCCCTCGGACATCACGGAGTCGAGGGTGCCGACGCCTTCGCGGACGTAGTCGTCGACGGCGAGGCCCGCGATCCGGTCGCTCTCGATGGCGAAGGAGCGAAAGCCGAGGTCGGTGAGGGTGGCGAGTTGTTCGAAGAGCTCGTTGCGGTGGCGGGCGAAGGCCGGTTCGAGGTGGGTGGGCTCGCCGAGGCCGAGGAGTTCGCAGGAGGGCGGGACGAGGTCTTCGAGGGTCTTTTCGGTTGCTGGCATGTGTCCCAATCTTATCTTTGAGACAGCCGTTGAGACTTTGGCGGCGTTCGTCGCGTATGTGGTCGGTAAAGTCTCAACACGATGAGAAGACTGCGACCGACGGATCTGGCCCGCGAGCACGGGATCTCCACTCAGGCCGTGCGCAACTATGAGGCCGACGGCTTCCTGCCGGAAGCGGAGCGGACGGCGAGTGGGTACCGGGTCTACACGGAGGTTCACGCCGCTGCGCTCAGGGCCTATCTGGCTCTCGTCGTGGCCTATGGGTACGCGACGGGAGGGAGGGTGATGCTCGCGGCGAACGACGGGAACGTCGATGACGTGCTGCTGACGATCGACCGGGGGCACAGCAGGTTGTTGAGGGATCGGGCGACTCTTGAGTCTGTGCGTGAAGCCGTGGGCGACCTGGTGCGCGGGGGCGAGGATGAACCGGGTGTGGCCGACGGAGGGTCGGCGGGCTCGGCCGCCGAGCCTCGGTCCATCGGCGAGCTGGCTCATCTGCTGGGGGTGACGCCGGCGACGCTGCGGAACTGGGAGGAGCTCGGGATCCTCTCGCCCAGAAGGGATCCGGGGACGGGGTATCGGGTTTACGAGGCGGCCGACGTTCGTGATGCCGAGCTGGCGCATCTGTTGAGGCGTGGGGGTTACCTCTTGGGGCAGATCGGCGAGGTGGTGCGGCAGGTGCGGGCGGCCGGGGGGACGGAGGGTTTGTCTCGTGCGTTGAGCGATTGGCGGGACAGGTTGCGGTGGCAGGGTTTGGCGATGCTGAAGGCGGCCACTCGGCTGAGTGCGTACCTGGAGGTGCGGGGCGGGGACGCAGAGGGCGCGGAGAGTTGAGTGGTCAGGGACGGTTGAAGGCTGGGCAGCGGGAACAGAGCTGGTCGCATCGGTGAACAAGCTGGGATGGAGGACCGTGGTGTTCGTCGAGATCGTCTTCGTGGGGCTGCCGATCGACCGTGATGAGGTCGAGGAGGCGTTGGAAGCGGCGTTCGAGCTCGACGGCGAGGTCAGCGGGGCGGGCGGTGGCATGGGCCGCTGCCACCTTGACCTGGAGATCGCGGCGAGCTCGGACCCGACCGCGGCCCTGGAGCGGATCCGGGCCGTGCTGTCCGGGTTGGGAGTCGACGACTGCGCGACTCTGACCGTCAGCGCCGGATGAGCGTCCACAAAGGGCGGTGTTGGTTCACGGCCTGTCTCGGGCGTGTGCTGAGCGTGCCCCGAACTCGCCCGACACTGCACAAGACACGCCCTAGCCGTCGAACTCGCCGGACTTGAGGCCGGCGACGAAGCCGGTCCAAGTGTCGGGCGTGAAGGTGAAGACGGGGCCGGTGCGGTCCTTGGTGTCTCGGGGGCGATGCCGGTGCCGTTGGCGAGGTGGCCCGCTTCGATGCAATTGCCCGCGTTCCCGCCGCCTCCACCGCGGCTGCTCGTGCGCCGACTCCGCGGCCGCCACCGCATGTGGGACCTCCACGACCCCCAAGACCTCACCCGCTTCAGCTGACGGACCCGCCCCAAACCCTCCCGAACCGTGCCGCCCGAGCCATCCCCCCGAGCCTTGACCTAGAGCGCGCTCCAGGTCGTAGCGTCGCCGCCATGACCACACCGCAACACAAGATCGGTTCGGGCTTCGGCGCCACCAGCACCGCCTTCAACGTCCTGCGCGGCATCGACCTGCACGGCAAACTCGCCGTCGTCACCGGCGGCTACTCCGGCCTCGGCCTCGAAATCACCCGCGCGCTCACCGGCGCCGGCGCCCGGGTCGTCGTCCCGGCACGACGACCCGACGTCGCCGCCGAGAACCTCGCCGACATCCCCAACACCGAGGTCGACACCCTCGACCTCGGCGACCTCGACAGCGTCGCCGCCTTCGCCGAGCGCTTCAGCGCCTCCGGCCGCCGCATCGACATCCTCATCAACAACGCCGGCATCATGGCCTGCCCCGAAACGCGCATCGGCCCCGGCTGGGAAGCGCAGTTCGCCACCAACCACCTCGGCCACTACGCCCTCGCCAACCGCCTCTGGCCCTCGCTCGCACCCGGCGCCCGCGTCGTCGTCGTTTCCTCCGGCGATCTTCGGCGCTCACCGATCCGCTGGGACGACGTCCATTTCGGGCAGGGCTACAACAAGTGGGAGGCCTACGCCCAGGCCAAGACCGCCAACATCCTCTTCGCCGCCCACCTCGACGCCCTCGCCCGCGAGTCGAAGGTCCGCGCCTTCTCCCTCCACCCCGGCGCCATCCTCACGCCCCTCCAGCGGCACCTGCCCAAGGCCGAAATGGTCGCCATGGGCTGGATCGACGAGGACGGCAAGGAGATCGGCGAGGGCTTCAAAACCCCCGAACAGGGTGCCGCGACGGCCGTCTGGGCAGCGACCTCACCGCAGCTCGAAGGACTGGGCGGCGTGCACCTCCAAGACTGCGAGGTCGATGAGGCCCCCGACCCGGCACCGGAGGCCATCGCCCCCGCCGAGGCCGCGCGGCTGTGGACGCTCTCGGCGCAACTGACCGGAGTCGACGCCTTCGCCGGGAAGTAGCCTCCCGCCGACGCAAGGGTGGGACCGCGCGCAGGGTGGGGCTGCCGCGGTCCCGCCACCACAAGCGATCCCGATCTCCCCGACATTCCACAAGAGACGAAACCAGGCGTGCCGACGTCCCCCGAACGCTTAACCGTCCCGCCCCGACCCTCCTAGCCCCCGCCCCGCCCCGCCAAGCCGCATCCCTCGCAAGGACGACCGGTCAGGAATCGAGAAGCGCAGGTCACGGCCCCGCACTAGCGTCGAAGGCGTCAAAGCCCGACCTCACCACCGGAGGCCACGATGAGTTCCGACAACACCGCCGCAGCCACCCGCGGTCCGCGGGTCCGGACCTTCCACCGCTGGACGTCGATCGTGTTCACCACGACCACCGTGATCACCGCGCTCACCCTGGCGTTCGGCGGCCAGTCCCTCGCATGGGTCTCCTACGTGCCGCTGCTCCCGCTGGCGGCACTTCTCGCCACGGGACTATTCATGTTCTTCCAGCACTACGCCGCCAAGAGCCGCCGCGCGAAAGGCTGACCCGGGGCTCAAGATTCGCTCAAGGTAAACCGCCGGGCTCCTGCCTACCGTGGGCCGAAGATCCAGCCCACCCGACAGGAGCCTCGCACTTCATGCACCCGCTAGCCCGTGTGTTCCAGATCGTCCTGCTCGTCGCCGGCGTCGCGCTCGCCGGCATCGGCTACATCATCTACTACGACGACTTCCAGCAGAACACGTCGATCAGCTTCAACTGGGACTGCCAGGTCCGCAGCGAAGTCCAGGAATGCCGCTCCGTCAACGGAAGCCTCGACGCCGGTTCCCGCGACGAGGGTCTGATGAACATCGGCTTCGGCCTGGTCCTGGTCCTCGCCGGCGGCGTCGTGAGCATCGGGGGACGCCGCCGCGCCGACCAGTCCGCCCCGGTCTCGTCACCGGCCCCGGTCTCCGGACCGCCGCAGCCGGTCTACCAGGGGCCCCCTCCTCCACCGCAGCAGGCTGGACCAGTACCACCCCAGCGCTTCTGACGGTGTGAGAGCTTCCCGGCCGGTCCCATTGGGGCGGACCGGCCGGGACGGTCTCCTGTTCTCTACTTCCCTTACCGCGCCTACTTCGGCGCGGTCGCGTCGTCCGAACCGAGCGGCACCACGCACATCTCCCACGAGGTCCTGCCCTTGCGCCCGGCACCCTCGTAGAAGGCCTGACCGTCGGGGTAGGGATCGCAGGTGTGCAGGTCGCGGTCGTACTTTCCGCCGGTCTGCACGGCGACGACCTCATAGGCCGCCGTCGGGTCGGAGCAGTCGACCAGCAGCCAGCCCGCGAACTCCTTGGTCGTGGCGCTGAGGCAGTCGCCGACCTCGGGCCGTCCGTTGTAGATGAAGCCGTAGTAGACCCCGAAGTACGCCGCCGCACCGCCGAGCGCGATCACGATGATGATCCGCAGGAAGCGCTGGAGCTTCCTTCCCCGCTCCAGTCGGGGATCCGGCGCCGGGGGCGGCGGCGGTGCATAGCCCTGCGGCGGCGGAGTCCGCTGCCAGTTCTGGGGCGGGTAGTGCTGGTGCTGCGGGTGGTTCTGCTGCTGCGGGTAGCTCACTGTTCGGCCGGCCTTCCTCGATCGCTTGAGTCAGGCCAGTGTCGGGCGGCGGCCCGCGATAAACCTTGAGCCGAGCTTGAACGCGAGGTCAGGAGTTCAGCGGGTTGACGGGCGCCTCGTCACCGAGGCTGAGCAGCAGCGTCCGCAGCAGTCCGGCGAGTCCTTCGCGGTCGCCGGGGCTGAGCCGGTCGAGGATCTTCGCCTCAAGGTCGACGTGCGCGACGACGACCCGGTCGATCAACTCCAGGCCCGTCGGGGTCAAGGCGATCTGCACGCTGCGCCGGTTGCCGGGATCGACCTCGCGGGTGACCAGCCCTTTCGCGACGAGCCGGTCGATGCGGTTGGTGATCGCGCCGGAGGTGACCATCGCCGACTCCACGAGCTGCCCGGCGGTCAGCGCCGAACCCGAGCGGCGCAGGGTGCCCAGGATGTCGAACTCCCAGATCTGCAGGTCGTAGGCGGCGAAGTTGTCGCGCAGCTCGCGTTCGAGCAGCCGGCAGGCGCGCTGGATGCGGGCCACGACGCCCATGGGCGAGGGGTCGATGTCGGGCCGCTCCTTGCGCCACTGATCGAGCCGCCAGTCGACGTTGTCCTGCACGGTCTCCCCCTCGGCGAACATCTCAATGTCGAACAGTTTGACGTCACCATAACATCGCGCTAGTCTTCTCAACGTTGAAATGTTCAATGTTAAGGAGTTCCCAATGGTTCAGGCACTGAGCCGATCCGGCCCGCGCCCCGCGGCCCCGCCCGGCCGCACCCTCGGACTCACCCTGCTGACCGCCACCGCGCCCGCCAGCTGGGGCACGACCTACCTGGTCACCACCGAGTTCCTGCCCACCGGCCACCCCCTCGTCTCCGGCGTCCTGCGCGCCCTCCCGGCCGGCCTGATCCTGCTCGCCTTCACCCGCCGGCTCCCGCGCGGCGCATGGCTGTGGCGCTCACTGCTGCTCGGCACGCTCAACATCGGCGCCCTGTTCACCCTGCTCTTCGTGGCCGCCTACCGCCTCCCCGGCGGAGTCGCCGCGACCCTCACGGCCGTCCAGCCGCTGCTCGTCGTCGGCCTCGCCTTCCTGCTCCTCGGCGAGAAACCGACCCGCTGGCGCCTGGCCTGGGGAGCCGTCGGCGTGCTCGGCGTCGGGCTGATCGTCCTGCGCGGCACCCTCGCCTTCGACCTGCTCGGCGTCCTCGCCGGCGTCGGCGCCGCCGGAGTCATGGCCGCCGGGATCGTCCTCACCAAACGCTGGGGACGCCCCGAGGGCGCCGGCCCCGCCACCATCGCCGGCTGGCAGCTCACCGCCGGCGGACTCGTCCTCGTCCCGCTCGCCCTCGCCTTCGAAGGGCTCCCGCCCGCCCTCGACCTGCCCGCCATCGGCGGTTACCTGTGGCTCGGCGTGGTCGGCGCCCTGCTGTCCTTCGTCATCTGGTTCAACGGGATCGGACGGCTCCCCGTCGTCGCCGTGTCCTTCCTCGCCCTGCTCTCCCCGGCGGTCGCCACGATCCTCGGCTGGCTCTTCCTCGACGAATCCCTCACTCCCGTGCAGGGACTCGGATTCGTCCTCGCCTTCGCCGCCATCGCCGCCGCCCAGCTCACCCCCGCCGCCGTCCGCAACCTCTTCCACCGAGGAGCATGACCATGTCCCGCACCATTTTGCTCACCGGCGCGACCGGAACCGTGTCCACCGCGCTCATCGCCGAACTCGCCGAGTCCGATGTGGACCTGCGCGCGCTCGTCCTCGACGAGTCCGAAGCCGACGGTCTGCTCGCCCGGGGAGTCAAGCCCTACGTCGGCGACCTCGAAGACCCGCGCACCCTGACCCCCGCTTTCGAAGGCGCGCAGGACCTCTGGCTCCTGACGCCCAACAGTCCCCGCGCTCCCGAGAACCACATGAACGCCCTCTGGGCCGCCCGCCGGGCCGGGGTCGAACGCGTCGTGCGGATGTCGGCGATCGGCGCCGCCCACGACGCCCCCAACCGCTCGGGCAGGCTGCACGCCCTGTCGGACCGCGAGATCGAGAACTCCGGCATGCGCTGGACCATCCTGCACCCGCACTGGTTCATGCAGAACCTCCTCAACGAGGCCGGCGACATCGCCGCCACCGGCACCTTCTCGCTCAACCTCGCCGCCGCGCGCCTCGCCATGATCGACGCCCGTGACATCGCCGCCTCCGCCGCCCGCGTCCTGCTCGACGACCCCGGCCGCCACCACGGCAAGGCCTACACGCTCTCCGGCCCGCGCCTGCTGTCGATGGAAGAGGTCGCCGAGCACCTCGGCACCGTGCTCGGCAAGCCCGTGGAGTACCGCGCGGTCAGCGACGAGACCAAGCGCGCCACACTGCGCGGATACGGCGTCCCGCCCTGGATCGTGGACATGCTGGAGGAGTACGCACAGGCCTACGCCTCGGGCTGGGGCCAGTACTCCACCGACACCGTCGCCGAACTCCTCGGCAGGCCCCCGCGCGACTTCACCGACTTCGCCCGGGACCACGCCGAGGCGTTCGGCGCCTGATCACTACCGTGTCGGTCATGACGGACTTCTGGACGAGCCCGCCGGACACACTGGTACGAGGCTCGGGGATCTACACGGTCACGGTCGTGCTGCCACCGATCGAGTCCCCCGCCTGGCCCGCGAACGACCCCGCCCGAGCACGCGAGTTCGCCGCGGCCCTCGACACGGTCGACGAAGTCCTCGAATACGAGGGCGAACAACGCGTCGCAGGCGGCTTCGGGCTACAGACCCGCGCCGACCTGGAGTGGATCCAGGTCGGCGTGTGGGGCAACGTCATCGGCGTCTGCGACCCCGCGCTGGCCGACAACGGCAACTCCTGGCCGGTACTTGAGCAGGTCACCGAACTCGCGAAACGCCTCCCCGGCGCGAAGATCATCGGCAACGCCAGCGTGGACCGGGGTGAGTCGCACGAAGAGGTCGCGTGGGTCGTCCCCGGCTTCGAACCCGTGCACTCCGAGGGCTGGGCGATCAACGAAGACCCCGCGCTGTGGACGCTCACCGGCGACCCGCAGGCCGTCCTCGACGGATGCGGCCTGGCCGAGCCGTACAGCGGGATCCCTTACGACGCCGAGGATCCCACCGCCACCTACTGGGGCGGGCTGAGCGAGCTGATCCTCGGTGAGCACGACCCGTGGAGCCGGCGGCTGCGGGCCTCGGCGTTCCGGGTCCGCCACACCGAGGACGCCACCGACCGCATGGAAGAGGGCTGGCTCCAGGGCGTGCCTTAGCGCCTACCCGCCTTGCGGCCCTTGAGCTCGTCGGGCGTCGGGGTGTCGACCTTGCGCTCCTCGTCCAAGCGCAGCTCGAAGTGCGACTGGTGGGCCGTGGGGTACCAGAGCTCGTCGTGAGCGGCGAGGGCCGCCGCGACGGCTCCGCCCGACCCGCGCCTGCGCACCCGCCGGCCCGCCCACACGAGCCCGCCGATGACGGCGGCGACCCCGAGGGCGGTGAGAGCGTACGGCAGCAGCTGGTTCACGCCGTCGAGAATACGCCGTTCAGAGGTCCATGCCCGGATTCGCGCCGGTGGCGATCTGGCCGCCGAACTCCGGGTCGCGCCCCCAGCCGCCGTCGGCGCGTTTGGCCAGTTTCGAGATCGAGTGCCATTCGAGCTGGTCGGAGACGTTCCACTGCTGTTCCGCCAGCGTGTTCGTGGCCAGCACCCACTCACCGAAGGTCGCGACGTAGAGCACGTGCGTCGCCCGACTGGAGCGGTCGGGATAGACGGGGCCGGGCGCGTCGATCGAGTAGATGTGCCCGTCGCCGGTCGGGGTCAGGTGCTCGTCGGAGTCGTTGGAGTCGTCGTCGGTGTGGTCGAGACTTCTCTTGAGGGTCCACTCGCCGCCGACGCGGTAGTAGAGGCGCATGGTGACCCAGCGCTTGAAGTCGAAGGTCGTGTCGCCGTGGTCGCCGACGACGTCGCCGCGGATCTCCATGCCGTTGTTGCCGCGACCGGGGACCAGGCCGAGGCGTCCGCCGCCGAACTGCGCGAGATCCCTGCCCGGGGCCTGGTTCTGGCCGCTGATCGAGCCCTCGGCCCGGAAGCTCAGGTTGACCCACAGCGAGCCGTCGGGCTGCGGCCGGTGCCCGGCCAGTGGCCGGCCGAGCACCGCGAGCACCGAGCCTCGGCGGGCCGCGTCGGGGACCAGCGCGGCGAAGCGCAGCTGCGAGCCGCCGAGGAGCGCGTCCCGGATGATGTGGGCGTTGTCGTGGCCCTGCTTGCCGACGAGCGTGCGCAGCAGGGCGAAGCGGTTCGCCTCGCGCATGCGCATGACGGCCGTGGCCAGCTTGTTCGGTGTCGCCTCGATGACGTTGCCGAGCAGTTCGAAGGCCTCGGCCTCCGACATGGCGGCCGCGCCGGTGAGCAGCCGTTCCTCGCGCAGGGCGCTGTTGCCGGCCCTGACGAGTTCCCGACCGACCCCGGCGGCGTCGAGCACGCCGTCGCGCTGGAGGACCAGGTCGGTCACCGCCCGGTTCCCGGCGGCCCGCTGTAAGGCGAGAAGCGGATGAGTCCCTTGTGGAGTCTTCTGGCCGGTCGTCTTCGCCGTCATCGCGGCGACGGCCCCCCGGTACGCGCGCATGAGGCAATGCTAACTAGAAGCGCTCCCCACGACGCCATACGGCCACAATGGACTCGGTGGCGGAGATGTCGGCGGTCGGATCCCCTTCCGCCAGCAGCAGGTCGGCCTGGAGTCCCGCCGCGACCCGCCCCGGTCATCGAGGCCGAAGGTCCGCGCGGGAACCGAGGTCGCCGAGGCAAGGGCCTCCACCGGGCTCAATCCCGCCGCCACCAGCAACTCCAGCTCGCGATGCGTCGAGTCCCCGTGCTTGGGCGCCCACAGGCTCGCGCCGGTGCCCGCCAGCACCGGCACACCGGCCCGCCGCAGGGCGAGCGCCGCCGCGTCGCGAACTCGCCGACCGCGTCCCCGAGGGCCGCGGCCATCTCCGGCCTCATGCTCTGCGTCGGGTGCCCGCCCGGCGCCGTGGCCAGGACGCCGGCGCCGCGCAGATCGGCGACGTCGTGGCGGGCGGCGGCGGTGCGGCACTGGCGGGCGAGGTTGGCGGGGAGGCAGAACATGTCGAGTTCGGTGGTCACGCCGAAGCGCAGGGCGCGGGAGAGGTCGCCGTCGAGGACGTGGACGTGGGGGTCGATGAGTCCGGGGAGGAGCGTGCTGCCCTCGCCGTTGGTGACGAGGTCGGCAGGCGGGAGCGGTCACGGCGGTGATCGCCGGGCCGTCGACGAGCACGTCGGCGGCGGGGATGACCTCGACGCCGTCGAAGACGCGAACAGACCGCCCGCCTCGACCCGGCCGAACGCGACACCGTCGAGGCGGCCATGCGGGCCATGAGCCGCGCGTTCGCTCCCTGACCCGAGCGGTCAGCGGCCGTGCGCCGGCGGTCAGCCGCCGGTAAGCCGCACTCCGCAAGCTCGGTCTCGACAAGGAACACGAACCGAGCAGGGAGAAAGACCATGAAGACCCAGTCCGTCCTCATCTCCGGTGGCAGCATCGCCGGCACCGCCCTCGCGTACTGGCTGCGCCGCCACGGCTTCGAGGTCGCGATCGTGGAGCTGACCCCGCAACTGCGCAAGGGCGGCCAGGCCATCGACGTGCGCGGGCCGGCCGTCGAGGTCGCCGAGCGGATGGGCGTCCTGGAGAGCCTGCGCGCCCGCCGGATCGTCTCGCACGGCATGTCCATGGTGGACGGTGACGGCACCGAGGTCTACCGCAGCACCGAGCAGACCCTGACCGGCGGCGAGATCGGCAGCCCCGACGTCGAGATCCTCCGCGAGGACCTCGCCCAGGTCATGGCCGGGGCCGCCGAGGGCGTCGAGTACATCTTCGGCGACTCGATCACCGAGATCCGCCAGGACGGCGACGGCGTCACCGTCGAGTTCCAGAACCACCCCGAACGGCGCTTCGACCTCGTCATCGGCGCCGACGGCCTGCACTCCAACACCCGCCGCCTCGTCTACGGCGACGAGCAGGACCACATCACCCACCTGGGCACCTATCTGGCCGTGTGGACCGTGCCGAACTTCCTCGACCTGAAGAACTGGCAGGTGTTCCACCAGATGCCCGGCGACTCCTGGGGCGGCGGCGTCATGAGCGTCCGCGACAACACCGAATGCCGCGCCTACCTTGGTTTCGAGGAGGCCGAGCCGCTCGTCTACGACTACCGCGACCTCGACGCGCAGAAGCGGATCCTCGCCGACCGCCTCGGCAACGGCGCCTGGATCCTGCCGAAGCTGCTCGACCACATGTGGCAGGCCGACGACTTCCACTTCGACTCGATGGCCCAGATCCACCTCGACCACTGGTCGGTCGGCCGCGTCGCGCTGGTCGGCGACGCCGCCCACTGCGGCTCCCCCTTGTCGGGGCAGGGAACCAGCCTCGCCATGGTCGGCGCCTACGTGCTCGCCGGTGAGCTCAAGGCCGCCGGCGGCGACCATGAGATCGCCTTCGGCAACTACCAGGCCGAGATCGGCGCGTGGGTCGCCGATAACCAGCACATGGCGCTCACCAACAAGGCACGCGTCGAGGCCCAGCGCAACGGCGACAGCGAAGAGGAGCCCGGGCTGAGCACCGACGACGACTTCCGGCGGATCGTCGACGGCTACAAGCTCAAGGACTACGCGTAACCGAAAAGCGGCGCTCCGGGCGGCGGAGCGCCGCTTTCGCGTGCGCGCGATGTCACGAGAACACCCGGCCGGCCCGTCTCCTTTGCGAGCGACACGAACAGGAGAAGGCTACGACCACGCCGTCCTGGCCGTCGGCAGCAGCGTCCGGCCGATGGCCGCAACGGTGCCGGTCGGCTCGTGGGAAGGCGCCGAGCGCGCCCGCGTCGCGCTCACCGAGCTGCCCGCCGGAGGGGTCGTGACCGTCATCGGCGGCGGGCCGGCCGGCATCGAGACGGCCTCGGAGACCGCTGAAGCCCGGTCCGACCTGCGGGTGCGGCTGGTGGGGTCGGTGATCGGCGGCACCTTCACCGGACGCGCGAAACAGCGCGTGATCAGCGGCCTGAAGCACATCGGCGTCGAACTCGTCGCCGACGGCGCCACCGCCGCAGTTCCCGGGTCGGCGGCTGAGGCCCCCGGGCACGCGAAAGCCGCCCCGGCGAGGCCGGGGCGGCGGAGCGTTCGCTCGACACCGGTGACGCCGGGCTCGGGCGTCGCCCCGCGTTCCGGGCCCGAAACGAGCCCCGGCAGGGGAACGCGGGAGAGACGGAGTCTCCCCAAGCCCGTCGTCGGGCGCGGCTCTTCGGCGTCGCCGCCGTTGAGACCACAGGCATCTACCCGCACCGCGAGCACGGCAAACCCCGCGCACGCGAAAGCCGCCCCGGCCAAGGCCGGGGCGGCCGCGCGTTCGCTCGCCGACGTCGCCGGAAGGGCGTCCCCTCCGCGCCCCCGGCAGTGGGGCACGTCGGGAACGGAGTCTCCCCTACCTGCGGCAGCGGGCGATCACAGGTTTCCGCGTGCGTCCTGCTCCCGCTCGATGGCCTCGAAGAGCGCCTTGAAGTTGCCCTTCCCGAAGCCGAGCGAGCCGTGCCGCTCGATGAGCTCGTAGAAGAAGGTCGGCCGGTCCTGCATGGGCTTGGTGAAGATCTGCAGCAGGTAGCCGTCCTCGTCGCGGTCGACGAGGATCTTGCGCTTCTTCAGCTCCTCGATCGGCGCCCGCACCTCACCGATCCGCGAGCGCAGCTCGGGGTCGTCGTAGTACGAGTCGGGCGTGTCGAGGAACTCGACGCCGGCGGCGCGCATGGCGTCGACGGAGGCGAGGATGTCGTTGGTGGCCAGGGCGATGTGCTGCGGGCCGGGGCCGTCGTAGAACTCCAGGTACTCGTCGATCTGCGACTTCTTCTTCGAGATGGCCGGCTCGTTGAGCGGGAACTTCACCTTGCGGGTCCCCGAGGCGACGACCTTGCTCATCAGCGCCGAGTACTCGGTGGCGATGTCGTCGCCGACGAACTCCGCCATGTTCGTGAAGCCCATGACGCGCTTGTAGAACTCGACCCACTCGTCCATCTTGCCGAGCTCGACGTTGCCCACGACGTGGTCGACGGCCTGGAAGTAGCGCTTGGGGCCTTCGGTGCGGGTGACGATCGGGCCGCGCGCGACGAAGCCGGGCATGAACGGGCCGGTGTAGCGGGAGCGGTCGATGAGCGTGTGGCGGGTTTCGCCGTAGGTGTCGATCGAGGCGAAGCGCAGTTCGCCGTGCTCGTCGCTGACCGTGGTCGGCTCGGTGTTGCCGACGGCGCCCTGGGAGACGGCGTACTTGTAGGCGGCGTCGACGTCGGGGACCTCCAGCGCGATGTCGACGACGCCGTCGCCGTGCCGCGTGTGGTGGCCGGCGCCGGGCGCCTTGGCGTGGACCGCGCCGCGCAGGACGAAGGTCGCGCCGCCGGAGACGAGGACGTACTCGGCGTAGTCGCGATAGCCCTGCTCGGGGCCGCGATAGGCCTTGAGCTTCATGCCGAAGGCGGTCTCGTAGTAGTGCGCGGCCTGCTTGGCGTTGCCGACCATGAAGGTGATGTGGTCCCAGCCCTTGATGGGGAACGGGTCCTTGGTGATGTCGTGGTCGACGGCACCGACCAGCACCGCTTCATCGATCTCGGGTTCCACCGAAGTCATGGCCGCCTCCTTGCGCGCACGTGTGGGTTCTCGCGAAGCATCGCGTGCCGAACGGACGTTGGGCAACAGTGCCCGAGATCCATGGTCATCTTGACCAGATGTTAGAGCGTACCGCCGAGTACGGTGGGCAATATGACCAGCGAATCCCCGATCGACTCGCTCGACGCCCGGCTGATCAGGCTCCTCGCCGACGAGCCCCGCATCGGCATCCTGGAGTGCGCCCGGCGGCTGCACGTCGCGCGCGGGACGGTGCAGGCGCGGCTCGACAAGCTGTCCGCTCGCGGGGTCGTGCAGGGCTTCGGGCCCGACATCGACGCCGCCGCCCTGGGGTTTCGGGTGACGGCGTTCGTGACGCTGGAGATCCGGCAGGCCGGCGGGCACGACAGGGTCGGCCGGCACCTGGCGGGCATCCCGGAAGTGCTGGAAGCCCACACCGTCACGGGTGGGAGCGACATCGTCGCGCGGGTAGTGGCGAGGGACAACGCCGACCTGCAGCGGGTGCTCGACCAGATCGTCGAGTACGAGGGGGTGCTGCGGGCGTCGTCGGTGATCGCACTGGCCGAGCAGGTGCGGTACCGGACGCTGCCGCTGGTGGAGGCGGCGGGAAGGTCGGCGGCTTAGGACACGCCCTAGGGCGTGTCCGGGTGATCACTGCGGGGCTGCGGCGGACTCGTTCTCCCCCTGGCGGCACCGTTCTTTCGCCCAGGTACAACACCGGTACCAGGGCGCAAGAACGGCTTGCCAGAAGAAAAACGAGCCTCGCCTCGCACCCACAAGACCACCAGGACACGCCCTAGCCCCGCTCGCCGAAGGTGCGCCGGTAGGCGCCGGGCGTGGTGCCCAAGTGCGCCCGGAACCGGCGGCGCAGGTTGACCGCCGAGGCGAGCCCGACCCGGGTGGCGACGGCCTCCACCGGGAGGTCGGTCTGCTCCAGGAGGACCCGAGCGGCGTCGAGGCGCCGGCCGAGCAGCCATCGCCCCGGGCTGGTGCCGAGCTGTTCGGTGAACCGCCGGGCGAGCGTCCGGCCGGACAGCCCGGCGCGTTCGGCGAGGCCGTCGAGGGTCAGCCGGGCGTCGAGGCGGGAGGCGGCCCACTCCAGCAGCGGTGCCAAGGACTCGTCGGCCCGGGCCGGCGCGGGCTGTTCGGCGTACTGGAGCTGGCTGCCCTCCCGGTGCGGCGGCAGGACCATGCGCCGGGCGACCTGCGCGGCGTAGGCGGCGCCGAGGTCGCGGCGCACCAGGTGCAGGCACAGGTCGATGCCCGCGCCGGTCCCGGCGCTGGTCGCCACGTCGCCGTGGTCGACGAAGAGGACGTCCGGATCCATCCGCACCTCGGGGAAGGCGGCGGCGAAGCGGGCGGCGTTGCGCCAGTGCGTGGTGGCGCGGCGGCCGTCGAGCAGTCCGGCGTGGGCGAGGACGGTCGCCCCGGTGCAGATGGCGACGATCCGCGCCCCGCGGCGGTGGGCGGCTCGCAGCGCGGCGGTGACCGTCGGCGGGACCGGCGCGTCGGGCGGCTGCCAGCCGGGAACGACCACGGTGTCCGCCTCCCGCACGGCGTCGAGCCCTTCCTCGACGAGCATCGCGTATCCGGCGGTGGTCGGCAGGGGCCCGGGGCGCTCGGCGCAGACCCGGAAGTCGTAGCGGGGTGCCGCGTCCTGCGGTGCGGTGCCGAAGACCTCGGAGACGCAGGCCAGCTCGAAGGGCGACTGCGGCGGCGAGAGCACGGCCACCACACGATGGAGGGGCATGGCGAGAATGTACTCCAGGATGACTTTCCAGACTCTCGGCGGCGCGAACGGCGTCGGCGACAGTGGATCCATGAGCGACGACGTGAAAGTGCTGCGGGCCGAAGTCCGGGTCGACGGCGAACCGGCCAGTCACCTGACCGTCGAGCGGGACGGGCCGGCCGTACTGCTGCTGCACGGGACGTACTGGAGCCGGGTCTGGTTTCCGGTGCTGGGCGACCTCGCCGAGGCGGGGCTGCGGCCCGTGGCGGTCGACCTGCCCGGCCTCGGACGCTCGGGAGGCGGACTCACCCTGGAGACGGGCGCGGTCCCGGCGCTGGCGGACTGGGTGGCGCGCTTCGCCACCGCGCTCGGGCTTTCCGGGCCGGTCGCCGTGGCCGGTCACGACATCGGCGGCGCCGTCGCCCAGCACCTCCTCGTCCATGACCGACTGGAGGTCTCCCGCCTGGCACTGGTCAACTCCGTCACCTACGACTCCTGGCCGGTGTCGAGCGTCGCCCGGTTCCGCGACCCCGAGGCCGTCGCCGCGATCACCGCCGGCGAACTGCTCGCCGCCCGCCGGGAGGCCGTGACCGCCGCGCTGGCCGGTGCCGCCACCGAGGAGTTGATCACCGAGTACCTGGACCCGTGGAACGACGCCCGGGTCCGCCGGTCCTGGATGGCCATGGTGGGCGCGGCCGACCACCGCTACACGCGGGAACTGGTTCCCGCGCTGCGGCGGAACACCACACCCAAGCTGCTCGTCTGGGGAGAAGACGACGGGTTCCAGGGCGTGGGGTACGCCGAGCGCTTCGCCGCGGAGATGCCGGCCAGCAGGCTCGTGCGCGTGCCGGGGGCGGGACACATTCCCATGGAGAACGCGCCGGGACGGGTCGCGGGGGCGCTCGCCGACTTCTTCGGGGGGTTATGCGGGGGCGTGGCGCGAGCGGGAGTGGAGCGCGACCCAGGCCCGGGCGACCCCCTCCCCCACCCGCCCTCCCGCCGCTGAACGGCGGCTACCCAGGCCGCCGGCGCCGGTCGGCCGAGCGCACTGTCAGAATTGCGCGGGTGAGCAGCATCGAGCCCGGCTGGTACCGGGACCCGGCCGAACCCGAGACTCAGCGGTACTGGGACGGCGAGCAGTGGATCGGCAAGCCCCTGCCCGCCGACGCCGACGCACCCGACGGCCCTCCCGAACCCGAGCCCGAACCGCCCCTCGCCATCCCCGCCGACCCCGGCCAGCAGGGCCTCCCCGGCCGGGCGGACCCGACGTGGGCCCCGCCGCCGGCAGGCGTGACACCCGTCGACCGGCGTCCCCCGCAGGAGATGGGCCAACGTGGCGGCCCGGCCCTCCCACCGGGCTTCCCCCAGCCGTCCAGTGACATGAAGAAATACACCCTGGCCTCGCCGGGGCAGCGACTGTCGGCGCGGCTCATCGACCTCGTCGCGGTGCTCCTGCTCAACGTCGTCGTCAACGGCTACTTCATCTACCGCTTCTTCCAGGAGGTCACTCCGGCGGTCGAGGCGGCGATGCGCGAAGGCGGCCAGCTGGACCCGTTCACGCTCTCCGAGAGGGCCAACAACCTCCAGCTCACCATCATGTTCATCGCCCTGCTCCTCTGGTTCGTCTACGAGGTCCCGATGACCACCTACACCGGGCAGACGCTCGGCAAGCGGATGGTCGGCATCAAGGTCGTGCCCCTCTACGGGCAGCCGCTCAAGCTCGGGTGGGTCGGCCTGCGCTGGTCCTTCATGGCCCTGCCGTTCATGTTCCTGGCCTGCGGGATCTTCCTGCTCCTCGCCGACGCGCTGTGGTGCCTGCGCGACCGCCCGTATCGTCAGTGCCTGCACGACAAGTCACCCGGCACCACGGTGGTGCTCGTCCCCGCCACCGCCGGCCCCGCACAAAACGTGAAAGGAGACACCGATGTCTCGTCGCCTGACTCGCGCTGACCTCGACGCCCTCCCCAGTTACGTCCCCGGTCGCAACCCCGCCGACCTCGCCCGCGAGCTCGGCCTCACCGAGGCCATCAAGCTCGCCAGCAACGAGGTCCCCTACGGCCCGCTCCCCGGCGTGCCGGAGGCGATCCTGGAGGCCGCGACGCAGGTCCACCGCTACCCCGACATGGGCGTCCTCGCGCTCCGCGAGACCCTGGCGGCGCGCCTCGACGTCGGCATCGAACGGATCGCGACGGGCTGCGGCTCGGTGGCCCTGTGCGAGCACCTGCTGAAGGCCGCGACGGTCCCCGGCGACGAGGTCGTCTTCTCCTGGCGCAGCTTCGAGGCCTACCCGATCATCGCGGCGACGGCCGGCGTCACCGCCGTGAAGGTCCCCAACAAGGCCGACCACGGCCACGACCTCGACGCCATGGCGGCGGCCGTGACCGACAAGACGCGCGTCGTCTTCGTCTGCAACCCCAACAACCCGACCGGCACGTCGGTGCGCCGCGACGAGCTCGCCGCGTTCATCGACCGCGTCGGCCCCGAGGTCCTGGTGATCCTCGACGAGGCCTACCGCGAGTTCGTCACCGACGACGAGGTCCCCGACGGCCTCACCGAGTTCGGCGACCGGCCCAACGTGGTCGTCGTCCGGACCTTCTCGAAGGCGTGGGGCCTGGCCGGCCTGCGCGCCGGTTACCTGGTGGCGCAGCCCGAGGTCGCCGACGCCGTCCGCAAGGTCGTCACCCCCTTCTCGACCAACGCGTGCGTGCAGGCCGCGGCGCTCGCCGCGCTGCGCGCCGAGGACGAGATGGAGCGCCGCGCGGCGCTGGTGATCAGCGAGCGGACGCGGCTGACCGAGGAGTTGCGCAAGTTCGTCCCGGACGTGCCGGAGAGCCAGGCGAACTTCGTGTGGCTGCCGCTGGCGGAGCGCTCGGTGGAGTTCGGGAAGCACTGCGAGTCGCGCGGGGTGATCGTGCGCCCCTTCCCCGGCGACGGCGTGCGGGTGACGGTGGGAACGCCCGAGGAGAACGACACCTTCCTGAAGGTCGCGGCCGAGGCCGGGCTCTAGGGTGTGTCCTGGTGATCTTGTGGGTGCGAGGCGAGGCTCGTTTTTCTTCTGGCAAGCCGTTCTTTCGCCCTGGTACCGGTGTTGTACCTGGGCGAAGGAACGGTGCTGCCAGGGGGAAAACGAGTCCGCCGCAGCCCCGCAGTGATCACCAGGACACGCCCTAAGGCCCTGAGCTTCGGGTTCGAGGTCCCGGGTCCGGGGTCTCGAACCCGAAGCTCCCGGCGGCTGCCTCACCGACGAGCGCGAACCGGGATCCTTCCGCTCGCGCCGGGTCCGGCCTTCACCCCGAAGAGCTGCCCCTTACCCCTCGCCGACCTCCCGCAACGTCCCGTCCACCAGCGCCCGCAGTCCCGCCGCGTACCAGTCCCGCGTCGTCAGCTCCGGCCACTGCTCCGCGATCCCCGCCAGCGCCGGGTACTCGTCGGGGTCCAGGCTCCGCACCAGCGCGTCGCCGTACGTCGTTCCGCCCAGCTCCGCCCGGCGCCTCGCGGAGTTCGCGCGCACCAGGATCTCTCCCGCCGTGTAGCTCCACACCGCTCGGTACAGCGCGACCGCCTCGGGCGGGGTGCAGCCCGCGTCCAGCGCCGCGGCGATGATCGTCTCGACCAGCCACATCGCCGAGTCGCCGGTCAGGTCGCCGTCGGTGAGCACTTCGGCCAGCCACGGCCATTCCGACAGCCCGGCGTGCATCACGGTCGCGGCGGCGATGATCCGCCCGCGCGGATCGGCCGGCAGCGTCGGGCGCTCGATGGCGTCGGCGGCGTCGTCGAGGAGCTGCTTGAGCAGGTCCTCCTTGTCGCGGATGTGGTGGTAGAGCGTCGTCGGCGCGACTCCCGCCTCGGCCGCCAGCTTGCGGATCGTCAGCTTCTCCCAGCCGTCGCGGTCTATCAGCCGGCGAGCGGCGGCCATGATGTCGGCCCGCGAGGTGATGGGCGGGCGACCGGTACGTCCACTTGATTGACCTGCCACGACTCCATCATCCCCAACCGGGCGGTTGACGTCGGCCCCGCCCCGCGACTACTTTACGAACATGTTCGAAAAGTTCAAGCAGCGACCCGTCCTACTCGTCTGCCTCGCGGTCTTCGGAATCATGACCGGCCAGCAGATGGTGAACCCGGTCCTCGCCCCACTCGCCCGCGAGCTCGGCCTCGGCGAGATCCACCTCGGCATCGTCATGACCGTCGGTGCTTCCGGCGTCGTCCTCATCAGCCCTCTCTGGGGCCGCGTCGGCGCCCGGCGAGGCCACAAACCCGTCCTGCTGTTCTCTCTCGTCGGCGCGGGCGCCGGGCTCCTCGCGTTCGCGCTCATCGCCCGGCAGGGCCTCACCGGCGCCTTCGCCGTCCCGGTCCTGTTCGGACTGATCCTGCTCGCGCGCGGGCTGATCTTCGGCCTGGCCTGGGCCGCGGCGCCCGTCACCGCCGGCGCCTACGTGTCCGACGTGACCACCGGCGAGACGGAACGCGTCAACGGCATGTCCATGATCGGCGCCGCCATCGGTCTGGGCACCGCCGTCGGACCGGCCCTCGGCGGCCTCCTCGTGGGCGGCGGCCTGCTCGTCCCGCTCTTCGTGGCGCCGGTCCTGATCGCGGTGATCACCGTCTTGGTATGGCGCGGACTGCCCGCGCCCGACCGGCACCGCGTCCCCCCACCCGCCGTCAAGGTCCGCGCCCGCGACCCGCGCATGTGGCCTTTCCTGCTCACCGGCTTCGGCATGTACTTCGCCATCGGCGTCGTCATGATGACCGTCGGCTTCCTCCTCCAGGACCGCCTCGACCTCGGCTCCCAGGCGACCGGCCGCGCCACCGGCCTGGTCATGCTCGCCGGAGCGGGCATGATGCTCCTCGCGCAGGCCTTCCTCGTCCCCCGGCTCGGGTGGCGTCCGCTGCGGCTCATCCGCGTCGGCGCCGTCGTCATGACCGCCGGGATGCTCGCGCTGGTCCTGGCGCCGAACGTGCTCGTGATCGCCGTCGGCGTCGCGGTCGTCGGCGGCGGGATGGGTTTCGGCCTGCCCGGCTACATGGCCGCGCCGACGCTGCTCGCCGCGCGCGAGGAGCAGGGCTCGGTCGCCGGGCTCGTCGCCTCGGCCAACGCCATGTCCTTCGTGGTCGGCCCGCTCGCCGGAACCGCGCTGTACGAGGCCTCGCCGGTGGCGCCCTACGCGCTCTGCACGGTCATGCTCGTCGCGCTCATCGCCTTCGTCGCGCTCCATCCGGGCGTGCGGCGGGTTCAGACCGGGCCGGCCGAGATCCCGGCGTAACCACCGGCCAGGGGCGCCCGCGGCACGTGAAGAGGGCCGCAACCTCGATGGTTGCGGCCCTCTTCGTGGACCGGCCCGAAGACCGGTACCGCGGGTCTAGCGCTTCACCAGGTCCCCGGGCAGCGCCTTACCGGTCGTGCCGGCCAGGTCTCCGACGAGCGGCAGCCCGCCGAGCAGGTCGGTCGCGACCGGCATGCCGAACTTGCCCTCAGCGGGGGTCTGGCCGCCAAGGACGGGCAGGCCGCCCTTGGTCAGGCCGCCGACGACGGGGAGACCACCGGTGGCACCGGTGACCGTCGACAGCGGGCCGCCCGCCAGGCCGCCCGCGATCGGCAGACCACTGACGAGACCCGAAACGGGGTCCGCCTGCGGCTGCGGAAGCGGCATCGGCTGGTCGGCGGGCTTGTTCTTCTTCTCGGTGGCAACCGGCGCGTCGGCCTTCGGCGCGTCGGACTTGCCCGGCTTCATGGGCTTCGGCGCCTGCGGAGCCGAAGCCTGCCCACCGGTCAGGCCACCCACCAGGGGCAGGCCGTTGGCGAGGCCACCGACGGGCAGGGACCCAGTGAGGTCCTGCGCCGGGATCGCGCCCGCCACACCGCCGACGATGTTGCCGGCGCTGCTGTCCAGGCCACCGACCGGGAGGGGGAGCCCCTCGGCCGACGCCGCCTGGTCGAGAACATCCTGGACGGACATGAGGTCGGCGACGACGTTCTGCGAGTCCAGGCTGGTCACGTCTCCGGCGGCCGGGATCATGCCCAGGGGCAGGTTCCCGACCGACGGAACGCCGCCGTTGAGCGGCAGTCCCTTGCTGACGCCCTTGTCGACGCCGTGGGTCAGACCGCCGGCCATCCTGCCGAACGCGTCGGCCGGACCGGCTTCCTTGACGCCCTTGCGGTGGTGACCCTTGTCGGAGCCCCCGAACAGGCTGCCCGTGGGCAGCGCGCCGAGTGCACCGGCCGGGTTCGACAGCCCGAACGGGCTGTTACCGGAGAGAGCGCCCGTGGTCCCACCGACCAGGTCGGTGGGGTTGAGCATCTGGCCGAGCCCCGCGACACCCGCGGTGGGCGCTTGGGCCTTGCCGACGGTGGTTCCGTCGGCGGCCTGCGCGACCCCTGCCGCCAGCAGGACAACCCCGCCGGCGACTCCCATGGTGCCCACAGTGCGTGTAAGCCACTTGTTCATTGCATACCTTTCAACATTCGTCACTGCCGATGGGTCGCCTGCTCATCCCGCAGGCGACTACTGCGGCCTGTTCGCCGCCGCGAGGTCCGGTGCGCCGTTCGGCGCACAGGGCGTCGCGGTGCCGGCCGGGCTGGAAACCGGGCTGGACGGTTGGGTGCGAAGTCGCGGATTCGTGTGGCCGACGCCGATCGATGACGATCGGGGGCACGCGCAACAGGGGAGCGCACGTTGACCGGACAGTCGCCAGGCCGGTCTTGACACCCGTGCGCGCACAACGTTTCGCGAGGCACGCGGGGCTGGGGGCGCCGCGCGCACGTCGGCCGTCGCCTTGAATCCGGACCGGCGGTCCCAGGCGAGCGAGGCCGTCAGACACTGGCTGTGCCTCACTCGATACAACGAGCGACCGAATGGTTAGGGCACTGTCTGCGACGGAGAAATAACCGAGAGAGCGGATCTCTTGCGCCGGCGGTGTTCGCGGTGGTAGAAGCGCGGCGGTCGTACGTCCATGATCGACCGTCCTCGATCCCTTGGCGCCGCGCGGATAGCCTTTGGCTCATGCTGGCCCCCCTCGCCGCGCGGCGGCGCAAATCCCACCTGATCGTGTGCGGGGACGACGCGCTGGCCTTCCGCCTCGTCGAGGAACTCTGCGAGCGCGAGGAGCAGGTCACGGTCCTGCTGCGGTCGAAGAAGCGCGGCCACGGCCCGCAGATCGCGCGGATCTCCAAGGTCATCGTGATCGAGGCCGAGCGGCTCGACGAGGACGCGCTGCGCAGCGCCGGGATCGACAACGCCAAGTCGATCGCGTTCGTGCGGCAGGACGACGTCGACAACGTGCACGCCGCTTTGCGGGCGCGCGCGGCGAACGCGCGGATCCCGGTCGTGCTGCGGCTGTTCAACCTCTCGATCGCCTCGCGGGTGCGGGTTCTGGTGGGCGACTGCTCGGTCATCTCCGACGCCGAGATGGCCGCACCGTCCTTTGTGGCCACCGCGCTCGGGGAGATCCCCGACTCGCACGTCGAGATCGGCGACAGCCAGACGCTCTACCTGACGCGGATCGGCGCGCTTCCCGACGCCAAGACGGTCTGCGGGATCCGCGACACCATCGACGGCAAGAAGCTCGTCCCGGCGACGCATCCCGAGGCGCGGCTGGTGCTGACGCTGTCCGACGAGCCGCCTTCGGAGTCGCTGTCGCTGGTGCGGCACCGGGTCCGGCGCGCGGTGACGAGGATGTGGGACGTGCTGCGCGAGACCGTCGACCGCAAGCTGCGGATCGCGACGCTGGGACTGCTGCTGTTCGTGGTCCTGGGAACCTTCATGATCGCCGAGAACCACGAGCCGTCGATCAGCTGGCTCCAGTCGGCCTACATCGTCATGCTGACCACCGCCGGGGGCATCGACCCCGACCTCAAGGCCGCCGGCATCGAGCAGGTGACGCACATGCTGGTCGCCTTCGCCGGGGTGGCGCTGGTGCCGGTGCTCACGGCGTCCATTGTGGAGACCGTCGTCGGACGGCGGCTGGCCGCGGCGACCGGGCAGCTGCGCCGGCCCATCAGCGACCACGTGATCGTCATCGGGCTGGGCAACATCGGCGTCCAGGTGATCACGCAGCTGGCCAACCTCGGGGTGCCGGTGGTGGCGATCGAGGAGAACGAGCTGGCGCCGGGAATGGAGAGCGCGCGGCGGCTGGGCGTGCCGGTCGTGCACGGCGACGCCAGCCGCGCCGAGACCTTGCAGGCCGCGCAGGTGCGCACCTGCCGGTCGCTGGTGGCGGTGACCAGCAGCGACGTCGCCAACCTCGAAGCGGCCTGGAACGCCCGGGAGATCCGCTCCTCGCTGCGGATCGTGCTGCGCGTCGGCGACGGCGATCTGGCCATGCGCATCGATGAGCGCTCCGACGGCGCCAGCACTCTGAGCGTGTCCACGGTCGCCGCTCCCGCCTTCGCCGCCGCGATGACCGACCAGGACGTCAAGGGCACCATCACCGTCGACCGGGCGGTGCTGGTGATCGCCGAGGTCGAGGTCGGGCGCGGGTCCGAACTGGACGGTGCGCCGGTCGCCGCGATCCGGGAGGGCGTGGTGCGCACCGGGGTCTGGGTCTTGGCCGTGCGCGACGAGACCGGCCTGAACTTCTCGCCGCCGGCGGCGCGGATCCTGCTCGGCGGGCAGCGGCTGCTCGTCGTCGCCGGGCGCGCCGATCTCCGCCGGACCATGCGCCGCACGGCCGCCCCACCCGAACCGGAGGCCGGGGTTTAAGGGATTTGATCACCCTTGCCCGCCCGGCGACCGGGCCGGTAGACCTGTACGCATGCCTGTCGACCTGAGCGCGCCGTACCCGACCGTCGCCGCCCCCCACTTCGGCCTCGGCCACGAGGAATCCCGGCGGCGGGCCGTGGAGTTCGCCGACCGGCTCGCCCTGCGCCGCACCATCCGCGACTTCTCGCCCGAGCCGGTCCCGATGGACATCATCGAGACCGCCGTGAGGGCCGCGGCGACCGCGCCCAGCGGCGCCAACATCCAGCCCTGGCGCTTCGTGGTGGTCACCGACCCCGCGCTCAAGGAACAGATCCGCGCCGGCGCCGAGATCGAGGAGCGCGAGTTCTACCGGCGCCGGGCATCGGAGGAGTGGCTGGCCGCCCTGGCGCCCCTGGGCACCGACCACGACAAGCCCTTCCTCACCACGGCCCCGGCGCTCATCGTCGTCTTCGAAGTCCACAAGGGAGCCGGCGAGCCGCGGCCCTACTACGTCAAGGAATCGGTCGGCATCGCCGTGGGCTTCCTGCTGGCCGCCCTGCACAGCGCCGGCCTGGCGACCCTGACGCACACGCCGTCCCCGATGCGCTTCCTCGGCGAGATCCTGGGCCGTCCCGCCAACGAGCGCCCCTACGTCCTCGTGCCTGTCGGCTATCCGACCGCCGAGGCGCGCGTCCCCGACATCGGACGCAAACCCCTCGACGAGGTACTCGTCCGAAAGTGACAGGGCGTGTCCGCAGCCTCTCCGCGTCGTTACATCAGGTGGGCCGACAAACTCTCACCAGCAGGGGTAGAACGTGCGCGGACACAAGAAGATCTGGATCGGCGCTGCCGCGCTGCTCCTCGGCGGGATCGCCTTCGTGGTGGGACCCAACGCGTACGCGGGCGACGAGGAGACCACCATCGCCGCGCCCGCGCGCACACCGGCCGGGGCGGCCACCGTCGGGGTCGAGGAGGCCGCCGACGCGGTCCTCGGATACGCCGGTGAGAGCACCCGGACGCTGACCTATCCCGGCGCGTCCTTCGTGAAGGTCCACTTCTCGAAGCTGCTGCTCGCCGAGGGCGACTACGTCACCGTGTCCAATGCGGACGGTTCGGAGACGCACCGCTACGACAACACCGACGGGCCCGGCACGTGGGCGATGTCGGTCGAGGGCGAGCAGGCCGTCCTGGAGCTGCACCGCTCGGCCGGTTCGCTGCTCGGTGAGCTGCCGCTGTTCGGCGCCTCGGTGGACAAGGTGACCCGCGGCCTGGCGCCCGAGGAGATGACCGGGCCGCGTGCCCCGGAGAGCATCTGCTCGCGCGACGACAAGCGCGACGCGGTCTGCTACCAGGAGAGCGACCCGGCCGCGTTCAACCGCAGCGCCGCCGTCGCCCGCCTGCTCATCGACGGCACGACGCTGTGCACGGCGTGGCGCGTCGGCGCGAAGAACCGGCTGATGACCAACCACCACTGCTTCGAGTCGACCGGCCAGGCGCAGGCCACCGAGGTGTGGTTCGGCTACGAGTGCACCAGCTGCGGCGGCGAATACGCCCACGACCCGGTGAAGGTGCGCGGCGAGGAGGTCCTGGCCACCGACCAGGTCTACGACTACACGCTCTTCACCGTCGACGACTTCCCCGCGATCGAGGACTTCGGCTACCTGGAGTTCGACAACCGGGTCACCACTCGCGGTGAGAAGCTCTACATCCCGCAGCACCCGAGCGGCAAGCCGCTTCAGATCGCGGTGGACTCCGACGCCGACGAGGGCGGCCACTGCCGTGTCGAGGCGCCGAAGTACCAGGGCTACGAGGCCGAGACCGACGTCGGCTACAAATGCGACACCGAGTTCGGGTCCTCGGGTTCGCCGGTGATCGCGCGCTCGACGGGCAAGGTCGTCGCGCTGCACCACTTCGGCGGCTGCCCGAACTCCGGAGTAAGGGCCGATCTCCTCTGGACGGAGCTCAAGCGCCTGCTGTAAACGTTGCCCGGTGGGGCGCGGACTTCCGGCCGCGCCCACATCCCCGGGGGTGGGGATCGGCGCGGGAGCCCAAGGCTCCCGCGCCGCAAACGTGTCTAGAGCCCGGTGATGACCCGGCGCAGGAGCGAGTCGACCGGGGCGGTCGTGCGGTCGCCCATGTTGCTCAGCGTCGCCACGACCCAGTCGCCGCGCTCGTACCACTCGACGTTCGCCGACACGCCGGGCGCGCCGCCGTTGTGGCCGCTGATCCAGTCGCGGTCCTCGATGAGCGACACGCCGCAGACGTAACCGGCCATCGGAGTGAGGCGCGGTGCGCCGGGCAGCGGGGGAAGCGGCGGTTTCATCAGCTTCGGCGTCGTCGCGATGCGCGTGAACGGCTCCGAGAGGAGCACGTTCCCGAGCAGCGCCTTCTTGAAGCGGGCCAGGTCGGCCACCGTCGAGAAGGCGTTGCCGGCGGGGTTGCCGATGAAGAAATGCCGGCCCTCCAGGGTGTCGACGACCCGCCCGTCCTCCAGCTGGTACGGCCGCGCGATCGTGGGGTCGTCGCGCCATTCCGGCTTGGTGGGGAACCCCGACGCGGACATGCCGGCCTTGGCGAACACGGTGTCCCGCACGACGTCGTAGTAGCTGCGCTGCGACACCGCCGCGATGAGCGCGCCCAAGATGTAGTAACCGCTGTTCGAGTAGGTGCCCCGGACGCCGGGCGTGAACTGCGGCGTGTCGCGCCGGACGAACTCCAGACCGCCCTCCCACGCCTGCTCGGTGCTCGTCCAGGTCTGCGCCGCCTCGAAGAAACCGGGGACGCGCATGTAGTCGCCCAGGCCGGAAGTGTGCGTGAGGAGGTGGTGGGCCGTGACGCTGTCGGCGATCTCGGGCGCGAACCCGTCGACGAAGGCGCCGATCGGCGTGTAGAGATCGAGCCGGCGGGACTCCACGAGTTGCATGACCGACACGGCGGTGAACATCTTGGTGATCGAGCCCACCGACATACGGGTGTCGCTGCCGTGGGAGATGCCGCGCACGCGGTCGGCGAGACCGATGGAACGCTCGTAGACGGTGCGGCCCTTGCGCGTGACGAGCACGGTCCCGCCGAACTTGTCCTCCGCGTGCAGCGACTCGACGAGCCGGTCCAGCTCACCGCCCCGGCGCAGGGGCGCGGGTACGCCGCCGTGACCGGAGGCCGCCGAGGCCGGTGCCGAACTCCCCGCCAGTACTCCCCCGGCGGCCAGCGGTGCAGCGCCGAGCAGACCGAGGACGGAACGGCGCGAAGCCTGGAACTTGGGTTCTGAGGTCATCCGGCGACGCTATTTCCGCCGCCCGTTCACGCGCGTCTGCCGCAGGTCGCATGCGCGGGTATGTCCTGAGAGGTACGGCGGTCACATCGGCGGTCCCCGGCGCGTCACCCCGTTGACGACTCCGATGAAAGGCCCCGCCATGAATCCCGAGCACGAGTTCCTCTCCGAGCGCTTCACGGCCGCGAGGCCGCGCCTGCACGCCGTCGCCCACCGGATGCTCGGCTCGGCCGCCGAGGCCGGGGAGGCGCTCGACGAGGCCTGGCTGCGGCTCAGCCTCGCCGGAGAAAACGGTCTCGACACCTGGCTGACCACCCTCGTCGGGCGCGTCTGCCTCGACCGCCTCCACGGCCGTCGGGGGTCCACCCGGCCCGAACGCGCGCCCGGTCGGCACACGGCGGCCGCCGACTCGGTCGGGCTGGCGCTGCTGATGGTCCTGGAGACCCTGGAGGCCGACGAGGGGCTCGCGTTCGTGCTGCACGACGTGTTCGCGCTCGGTTTCGGGAAGATCGGCGAGGTCCTCGGCCGCACCCCCGCCGAGGCGAGCGCGCTGGCCGCCGGTGCCCGTCGCCGGTTGCGGGGTGGTGCGCGCGGTGGCATCGACGGGCAGCTGTGACGGCGGAGCCGCCGGCGGGAGTCAGGGCAGCCGGAACGCGCCCGCCGACTCGACGATCAGGCCGTCGGCGAGCAGGCCCGCCATGGCGCGTTCGCGGCGTTCGGGTTCGTGCCAGACGGTGTCGAGGGCGGCGCGGGCGACGGGGTCGGCGGCGTCGCGCAGGACGGCCATGATCAGGCCGCGGACGTGGCGGTCGGTGCCGGTGTAGCGCTGGGGTTTGCGGCTGGGGCCCTCGGGCAGCTCCTCGCCTTTGGCGTGCCAGGCGCAGACGGCCCGCAGGGGGCACGCGGGGCAGGCGGGGGCCCTCGCGGTGCAGACGAGGGCGCCGAGCTCCATGATCGCCGCTGAGGCGGTCGCGGCGGCCTCGTCGTCTTCGGGGAGGAGCGCCTCGGCGGCGCGGAGGTCGGCGGCGGTGGTGGCCATGCCGGCGTCGGGGTCGCCGGCGACGGCGCGGGAGACGACGCGGCGGACGTTGGTGTCGACGACGGGGTGGCGCTGGCGGTAGGCGAAGGCGGCTACGGCGCGGGCGATGTAGGTGCCGATGCCGGGGAGGGCTTCGAGTTCGGCGATGGTGTCGGGGACGACGTTGCCGTGGTCCTCGGCGACGGCGGTGGCCGCGGCGTGGAGGCGCAGGGCGCGCCGGGGGTAGCCGAGGCGGCCCCAGGCGCGGATGGCCTCGCCGGTGGGTTCGGCGGCGAGGTCGGCGGGGGTGGGCCAGCGGGCCATCCACTCCAGCCAGGCGGGGGCGACACGGCGGACGGGGGTCTGCTGCGACATGACCTCGCTGACCAGGACGCCCCAGGCGGTGGTGTCGGGGCGTCGCCAGGGGAGATCGCGGGCGTTGGCGGCGAACCAGTCGGTGGTCAGGCGCCAGATCGCTTCGGATTCGCTCATCGCGAACGATGGTCGCATGGCGTGTCGTGATCTTTTTCGGCGCGGATGGGGTTAGCGTCGCGCCGATGAGGACGATCGTCGGGCGCGAAAATCCGAGGACGTACTGGCGGCGGCGGGCTGCGGTGCTCGGCGCCGGGGTGGTGCTGCTCGGGGCGGGGTTGTGGGCCTGCGGCGGGTCGGGGGACGACCCTGCGGAGCCGTTGGCGGGTGAGCCCTCGGCGGTGGCGCCGTCGAGCGCTTCGCCGTCGAATTCCTACAAGCGGCCGTTCGTGGGAGGCGCCTCCTCGGCGCCGCCACCGTCGGACTCGGCGTCGGGCCCCGTGGCGGTGCTGCCGCCGACGGGCACGGTTCAGGGCGGGCCGTGCGCGGACGTCGACGTGCGGCTGGAACCGGCGCCGGCGACGGCGGTGATGCCCAAGGGCGGGTACCTGACGATCGAGTTCCGGGCGACGAACGCGGCGCCGGTGTCGTGCACACGCGACGTGGGGTCGAAGGCGCAGGAGATCCAGGTGAAGGCGGGGGCGGAGCGATTGTGGTCCTCCGACGACTGCGCCGGTGGCGGTGAGGTGTCGCGGCGGACGCTGCAACCGGGGGAGGTCGTGACCTCGCGGATCACGTGGGACGGCAAGACTTCCACGCCGGGGTGCAAGAAGAGCCCGCGGGTGGTGCCGTCGGGGAAGTACCAGGTGCTGGCGCGGCTGGGGACGGCGTGGAGCGAGCCGGTCGAGTTCACCATCGATTGAGATCTTTTCGGGTTTGCCCCGGATCTTGCGTGGTAACTTTGGCTACAGAGAGTTAGTTAGAAGTAGCTCAATGTCTAACGGGCTCTTCGACCGGGGCCTCGGCCCCGGCCCACCTTTGAATGACGGCTGACCGCCGCCAGGGCAGCACCGGTCACCGACTCGTCCGCCGACGTCACCGTCGGCGTGGTGACGTGCCGCCGACGCACACCGCAATACATCCCAGCGCCGCCGAGGACCTCACACCAGTCGACTCGCCGGCACGGATGCCCCTAGGGCGGTGTGGCGATGCCGACGTCGGGGACGCGCTGCCCCGACGACCGGCGGGCGGGCGAGCAGGCCGTGGCGTGCCGCGCTGTCGATATGCGCGCCGACGCCGCCGCCGCAGAGGCGGCAAAGGTGGATAGGACGGACCGGGTGCGCGTGCCCGGTCCGTCTTTTACGTGCCCAACTCCCGGGCGATGCCCGCGACGTCCTGGTACTCCCGCCAGTGCGAGACGAGACCGTCGCGGGACTTGAGGACCAGGACGAACGCGGCGGTGGCACTGTGGCCGCTCGGCGTGGTGCCGGTGATCTCGTACTCGGCGACGAGGGTGTCGGGGTCAGCGGTGCGATGGAGCGCGACGTCACGGAAGTCGTCGAAGCGGATCGGCAGCGCGGCACGGCCCGCAGCGGTGAAGGCGGCGACGGCCTCACGGCCGGCAAGGCGGCGGGGCGCACCGGGAGGGGCGAAGGGAAGGTCGAGGACGACGTCGGCGGCACACATGTCGGCGGTGAGGCCGGGAGCCCCCGAGAGGACGTTGGTACGAAAGCGGGCGTAGAGGGCCTCGGGGTTCATGCGCACTCCGGTAAAGTGAGTAGGGACTCAACTTGAGCGTACTGGTTTCAGACTGGCGATGGGGAGTGTGAAGGCAATGCGAGCCGACGCGCGGCGAAACCGAGCGCGGATCCTGGACGCGGCCGAGGAGATCTTCGGGGAGCGCGGGCCTGGAGCGTCGACGGAAGCGATCGCGATCAGGGCCGGAGTGGCGATCGGCACCGTGTTCCGTCACTTCCCGACGAAGGAGGACCTGCTGGCCGCGATCATGAAGCGGCTGCTGACGGAGCTGGTCGAACACGGGGAGACACTCGCGGCCGACGGGACCGGGGCGACGGCGCTCTACGAGTACTTCGGGTACGTCGTGGAGAGAGCGGCGGGAGCGCGCACAGTCGTGGGGGCCTTGCGGGCGGGGTCGGAAGAGCTCACGGCCAGGACGGCGGCGAGCAGCGGAGTCGACCAGGCTGCCGACGACCGGAGCAAGCGCGCGGGAGGCGACCCGCTGGGGGCGGTCGGCGAACTGCACGGAGTGCTGGAGACCTTGGTGGCGAAGGCACGGGAGGCAGGAACCGTCGGAGACGGGGTCACCGGTCGCGACGTGGGCGACCTACTGACGGCGGCCTGCCACGGGGCCCTGTACGGCGAATGGGACGAGGAACGGCGGGGAAGGGCACTGGCCGTGATGTTCGCGGGCTTGCGAAGCGCGAGGTAGCGCGGTGGGCTTCGATACCGAAACCCGCCGCTCCTCACCAAAACCGACGTACGAGTACGCGTCCTACGCGTTCGGGTCCCACTCCGCAAGCTGCTCCATCGGCGTGGCGTCGCCGGCGATCTCCAAGCCGTCGAGCGAAACACGCGCGTAGAAGTACAGGACCAGATCGCTCGCCGCACCCCGCATCACCATGTCACCCGGCTCCGCCTCGGCGGCGAGGTCGTCGCAGCGAACACCGTCGGCGTTGAGCGTCAGGCGCCAAGAACGCCCCTCGGCCGCGTGCAGGTCGATCGTCGCCGGCTTGAACGGCCAAGGCACGGTCGTCGCCGAGACGGTCGTCAGGAACTCGTCGACGCCCTCCACCGCGACGTCCGTCGGCAGCGGCTGCGCGGCCCCCTGGGTGAGCTGGGCGTCGTAGGTGTGAACGGCGATCTCCTGGATCTGATGCCGGGCCACGGCCCCACTCGTCCCCGGAGCCTGCGAACGGCCCCACCAGGTCCAGCAGCCGCGGTCCGGGCCGGCCTCACGCATCGCGTCGAGCATGAGTTCGGTCGACTCAGCAAGCCAGGCGTCCAACCCTTCACGATCGCGGGGCGCGGTCGGGGCACCCTTCGGGTCCGTCTTCGCCGGGGGCTGCGCACCCGGACCCGCCGCGACGATGGCCGCCTGGCGACGGCGACCGTCGCCGAGATGCTGCGCCAGTTCACGCAGCGTCCAGTCCGGACAGGACGGGACCTGAACGTCAAAGTCGGGGGCGGACGCAATCGCGGCGCGGAACGCGGCCGAGCGGTCTTCGATCAACCGCAGGACCTCGGGGAACTCCAAGATGTGTTGCACCCCGGATGTGTACCACGACGCTCCGGCCGCAAGGTAGCGAATATGGCGGGGGAAGCGCGCCGACGGCCGGGCAACGGCGGGGTCCGCCGGACGAACAGGGCGGGGGGCGAGGGCGGGAGGGCGAGGGCGAGGGCGGGGGCGGGGGCGGGAAGGCGAGGGCGGGGCGGGGCGGGGCGGGGCGGGAAGGCGAGGACGGGGGAGGGAGGGAGGGAGGGCGGGCGCGGGGGCGAGAGGGCGAGGGTGAGGGCGGGAAAGAGAAGGCGGGCGATGCGTGCGGCTGCCGTCCGAACCAGCGTGTGAGCCGCTGTTGGCCGAACCACCCCGTGTGCCGCTGCTGGCGAACCATCTCGTGTGCCGCTGCCGCCTCCGTCTTCGGCGTCCGCTGCCGTGCGAAGCACGGCAGAAACCTCGCCTGGAGGTGTGTTTCCGTCGGTCGGCCGGTGATTGGACCTACCTGGGGGTTCTGCCGGGGTCAAGGGCGCACTTCCCCTTGACCCCGGCAGGTTCCCCAGGTGCCCTTGAACAGGCCGTGAGACGGAAACACCCCACACACCCAACCCCAAACCTTCTGCAGGGTGAAGCGCCAGTGGGGCGCCAGCCAGGAGGGAGAGGCACCCCAACGTTTCCGGAGTGAGGCCCGGGGTCTGGGGCAGCGCCCCAGGAACTTACGCCAAGACCACGCAAGAGCCACACACGACGAAAGAAGCTGCGGCAGAGAAGGGGCGAGCGCGCAGCCGCAAGACGCAGAGGGACGAAGGGCAGAGGTGGAGGTGGAGGGACGAAGCGCGGAGGGGTGCAGGCGTGACGCGAGGCGCGAGGTCACGGAAGGGGCGAACGGGCCGAGGGATGTAAAGACGGAGGAGCGAAGCCCCAGAGACGTGGACGCAAGCCACGAAGGCACCGAGACGCGGAAGGCCCAAGCGTGCCCCAAGACGCGAGACGCGAGGTCACGGAGAAGCGGCGGGGCGGAGACACGAAGCCGCGGCGACACGTGGCGCAGCCCGCAGGGCACCAGGGACCGGAAGCGTAAAAGCAAACGCGGAAGGCCGGAGCCACCGAGACGTCGACGCAGGCAGGAAAGCGCGGAGACGAAGCCGCAACGCGCGAGGGCACGCCTGCCTGACCCCCCAGTCGTTAACGCTCAGCACCCCGGCACGAAGGCACCCCGGCACGAAGGCACCCCGGCACGAAGGCACCCCGGCACGAAACACACCGAAACGAAAGCACAGGCCGGCACGCACCCCTCCCCCGCCCACCACCCACCCACGCGAAGCGGCGCCGCCGGTCCTCACGGACCGACGGCGCCGCCGTCGTCTCACACCACCCAGAGCGGCCCACCACCGAAGCAGCACGCCACCCCAGAGCAGCCCGCCTACTTCTTCTTCTCGTCCCCACCGTTCGTCGTCGGCTCGGCCGTCAGGTCGGCCGGAGGCGCGTCGGGCACCTCCACCAACGCCGGCTTGTCGGCGGCGCGGAACGTGAGGTGGGAGTTCTCGATGTCGGTCGGCTCGCCTTCCACATCGACGATGACGATCTGGCCGGGCCGGATCTCGTTGAACAGGATCTTCTCCGAGAGACTGTCCTCGATCTCGCGCTGGATCGTGCGGCGCAGCGGCCGGGCGCCCAGAACGGGGTCGTATCCCTTGGTGCCCAGGTACAGGCGGGCGCCGGGGGTGGTCTCCAGGGTCATGTCCTTGTTCTTGAGCTGCTCCTCGATGCGGTGCAGCATCAGGTCCACGATCGAGACGATCTCGCTCTCCGAGAGCTTCGGGAAGACGATGGTGTCGTCGATGCGGTTGAGGAACTCAGGCCGGAAGTGCTGCTTGAGCTCGTCGTTGACCTTCTGCTTCATCCGCTCGTAGCTGGCCTCGCCACCGTCGTCGTCGGACTGGAAGCCCATCGAGACGGCCTTGGCGACGTCACGCGTGCCGAGGTTGGTGGTCAGGATGATGACGGTGTTCTTGAAGTCCACGATCCGGCCCTGACCGTCGGTCAGGCGGCCGTCCTCCAGGATCTGGAGGAGCGTGTTGAACACGTCGGCGTGGGCCTTCTCGATCTCGTCGAACAGGACCACCGAGAACGGCTTGCGGCGCACCTTCTCGGTCAGCTGGCCGCCCTCGTCGTATCCGACGTATCCGGGAGGCGCACCGACGAGGCGGGACACCGTGTAGCGGTCGTGGAACTCCGACATGTCGAGCTGGATCAGCGCGTCCTCGGAACCGAACAGGAACTCGGCCAGCGCCTTGCTCAGCTCGCTCTTACCGACGCCCGACGGTCCGGCGAATATGAACGAGCCGGAGGGCCGCTTGGGGTCCTTCAGGCCCGCCCGGGTACGGCGGATCGCCTGCGACACGGCCTTGACCGCGTCGGTCTGCCCGATGATGCGCTTGTGGAGCTCGTCCTCCATGTGCAGCAGACGCGAGGTCTCTTCCTCGGTCAGCTTGTACACGGGGATGCCGGTCCAGTTCGCCAGCACTTCGGCGATCATCTCGTCGTCGACCTCGCTGACGACGTCGAGGTCCCCGGCCTTCCATTCCTTCTCGCGACGGTCGCGCTGGTCGATCAGCTGCTTCTCCTTGTCGCGCAGCTGCGCGGCGCGCTCGAAGTCCTGCGCGTCGATCGCCGACTCCTTGTCGCGCCTCGCCTGGGCGATGCGGTCGTCGAAGTCGCGGAGGTCCGGCGGCGCGGTCATGCGGCGGATGCGCATGCGGGCGCCGGCCTCGTCGATCAGGTCGATCGCCTTGTCCGGGAGGTAGCGGTCGGAGATGTAGCGGTCGGCGAGGGTCGCCGCGGCGACGAGGGCGTCATCGGTGATGGACACGCGGTGGTGCGCCTCGTAGCGGTCGCGAAGGCCCTTGAGGATCTCGATCGTGTGAGCGAGGGTCGGCTCGTCGACCTGGATCGGCTGGAAGCGGCGCTCGAGAGCGGCGTCCTTCTCCAGGTACTTGCGGTACTCGTCGAGGGTCGTCGCGCCGATCGTCTGGAGTTCGCCGCGGGCGAGCATCGGCTTGAGGATGCTGGCCGCGTCGATCGCGCCTTCGGCGGCACCGGCTCCGACGAGGGTGTGGATCTCGTCGATGAACAGGATGATGTCGCCGCGGGTGCGGATCTCCTTGAGGACCTTCTTCAGGCGCTCCTCGAAGTCACCGCGGTAGCGGGAACCGGCGACGAGCGCGCCGAGGTCGAGGGTGTAGAGGTGCTTGTCCTTGAGGGTCTCGGGCACCTCGCCCTTGACGATGGCCTGCGCGAGGCCCTCGACGGCGGCGGTCTTGCCGACGCCGGGCTCGCCGATCAGCACGGGGTTGTTCTTGGTACGGCGCGACAGGACCTGCATGACGCGCTCGATCTCACGCTCACGGCCGATGACCGGGTCGAGCTTGCCGTCCCGGGCCGCCTGCGTGAGGTTGCGGCCGAACTGGTCGAGGACCAGCGACGTCGACGGGGACTGCTCGCCCGTCGCGGCGCCGGCCGTGGCCTGCTCCTTGCCGCCCTGGTAGCCCGACAGCAGCTGGAGGACCTGCTGGCGGACGCGGTTCAAGTCGGCGCCGAGCTTGATGAGCACCTGAGCGGCGACACCCTCGCCTTCGCGGATCAAGCCGAGAAGGATGTGCTCAGTGCCGATGTAGTTGTGGCCGAGCTGCAATGCCTCGCGCAAGGACAGCTCTAGGACCTTCTTGGCGCGCGGGGTGAACGGGATGTGCCCACTCGGGGCCTGCTGGCCCTGCCCAATGATCTCCTCCACCTGCTGGCGGACGCCCTCGAGCGAGATGCCGAGGCTCTCCAGAGCCTTGGCGGCGACGCCTTCACCCTCGTGGATGAGCCCGAGCAGGATGTGCTCGGTGCCGATGTAGTTGTGATTGAGCATCCGGGCCTCTTCTTGGGCCAGGACGACAACCCGCCGCGCTCGGTCGGTGAACCTCTCAAACATTCTCTCGTGCTCCTCACATACCTGCGACGGGGCTCCCGACGCCGGCCGGACCTCTATACCTCAGTGGCCCGGCGTGTTGCCGGTCCGGGTCGGTTAGTGCCAAGTGCCCGGGTCTTCACTCTATCGTCGGTCACGGACACTCCAAGTGCCCAACCTACGTGGCGGGCGGTGTGTTCCGCCGGAGTGTGGTTGTACGCCATCAGCGAACACGGGAAGCAAACGTGTCGGGGGTTCGAGGGCCCGGACAGGGCTCGAACCGGACGGCTCGTGACGCTCGGGAGGAAAGCGGGCGCTTGGGGCGGGGCGCCCGCCGGAGGCACGCGCGGCGGCTCTCCGGGCATCAGGTGGCGAAGTGCACTGTGTGACGGCTGCCGTCGCGGCGACAATGAGCCCTCGCACCGGACGGGCCGGGACTCGGCGGACGTCGAGGGAGAAGAAGCGCCTGAAATGGCAGAGCCCGCACAAACCGCCCCGACAACATCGTCACAAATAACACGACCCCACCACACTTCGCGTGGTGGGGTCGTGACCGTTATGCCGAGCCGACGTCAGTGTCCGGCCTGCGCGTGGTACTCGTCGATGATCTCCTGCGGAATGCGACCGCGGTCGGAGACGGGCTTGCCTTTGCTCTTGGCCCAATCGCGAATGGCCTTGTTCTGCTCACGATCGGTAGTCGGGCGCACCGCGCGACCCGGCACGCCGACCGGAGCTTTGCCGCCGATCGAAGGGAACCGGCCAATGGGACGCCCGGCCGCGACGTAGTCGGCGAGGGCCTCACGCAAGGTCTGCGCCTTGTCGGCCGCCAGGTCGATCTCATAGATCTTCCCATCGAGACCGAACTTCACGGACTCGTCGGCCTTGCCGCCGTCGAGGTCATCGACGAGGATTACCTGAACTTTCTGCGCCACCTGGGTTCCCTTCGTGAATGCCCCGAAAGTTTATTCGTACGAGCATACGATAGCCCACGCTATAGCCAAACAAAACCGCAAGCTCTCTATTAGCGCGTCGACCTGCGGTTCATGAGCCCGACTGATGATCTTCGACTCGTCCGTTCGGCCTACTCGGGCCGCAGCATTGGGAAGAGGATGGTTTCCCGGATTCCCAGGCCGGTGAGCATCATCAGCAGCCGGTCAATGCCCATGCCGAAGCCGCCCAGCGGGGGCATGCCGTACTCCATTGCCCGCAGGAAATCCTCGTCGAGGCGCATCGCGTCGGCGTCGCCGCGCGCCGCCTGACGCGCCTGCTGCACGAAACGTTCTCGCTGGATGACGGGGTCGACGAGCTCCGAGTAGCCGGTTCCCAGCTCGACGCCTACGGCGTAGAGGTCCCATTTCTCGGTAAGGCCCGGTTCGCTGCGGTGGTCGCGAACCAGGGGGGACGTCTCCACCGGGTAGTCGCGCACAAACGTGGGCGCGACCAGTTTGTCGACGACGAGTTCCTCGAAAATCTCCTCGGCGAGCTGACCGGCGCTCCAGACCGGATCGACGTCCAGTTCGATCCGCTCGGCGTGCTTCTTGAGGGTTTCGTACGGGGTCCGGACGGTGACTTCCTCACCCAGCGCTTCGGAAATGGCACCGAACAGCGTCACTTCCCTCCACTGTCCGCCCAGGTCGTACTCGGTTCCGTCGGCGTGGGTGACCACAGTGGAGCCAAAGGCGTCACGCGCGGTGCCCTGGACTAGATCACGAACGAGAGCCGCGACGGTGTCGTAGTTCCCGTACGCCTCATAGGCTTCGAGCATTGCGAACTCCGGCGCGTGACTAGAGTCACTGCCCTCGTTGCGAAAATTCCGATTGATCTCGAATACCTTGTCCAGTCCGCCGACCACGCAGCGTTTCAGGTACAACTCCGGTGCGATCCGCAAGAATAGATCCGTATCGAAAGCGTTACTGTGGGTCGCGAAGGGCCGCGCCGATGCTCCGCCGTGAATCGGCTGGAGCATGGGGGTCTCGACCTCCATGAAACCACGCTCGTGGAACTGTTCGCGAAGAGACCGTACGACAGCCGAACGGGTCCGCACCGTCTTCTGCGCGCCGGGACGCATGATGAGGTCGACATAGCGCTGCCGGACGCGCATTTCCTCGCTCATGTCCTTGTGCGCGACGGGAAGGGGCCGAAGCGCCTTCGCGGTCATCTCCCACTCGTCGGCGAGCACGGAAAGCTCGCCCCGGCGGCTGGAGATGATCTCGCCGGCGATGACGACCTGGTCGCCGATGTCGACGAGGTGCTTCCACTCGCCGAGTCGCTCCTCGCCGACATTGGCCAGCGAGAGCATGGCCTGCAATTCGGTGCCGTCGCCTTCGCGAAGTGTCGCGAAACACAGTTTGCCGGTGTTGCGCATGAACATGACGCGCCCGGTCACGGACACTTTGTCGCCGGTGGCGGTGTCGGTGGCCAGCTCGGCGTACTTCGCGCGGATCTCGGCGAGGGTATGCGTGCGCTTGGCGCCCAGCGGATACGGTTCGGCGCCCGAGGCGAGCAGCTCGGCACGCTTCTCGCGCCTGATCCGCATCTGCTCGGGCAGATCCTCGATTCCGGGTACGGCTGGGCTGTCGCTCACGGCGTATGTCCTTCTTGGTGGAAACTCGGCCGGTCCGCGCATTCGCGCGGGCCAGAAGAAAAATCCACCCCAGAATACGTGCCGCCCCGAAGCGCTCTCGACGGCTTTTAGCCGTTGTGCCGTAGACGGTAGGCGACGGTCACGTAGGGCAGCTCGAAAGTGTCGCGGCCGGCGAGGTCGGGGTGGGTGTGGACGAGGTCGCGGGCGCGTCGTTCGAGTTCGGCGCGGTGGGCGTCGTCGCCGGTCAGGTAGTAGGAGCGGGACTTGACCAGTTCGACGAGCGCGTCCTCGTCGAAGGGCCTGGTGTAGCGGGTCTCGAAGCGCTCGGTGGGTTCGAAGTAGGGCGGGAAGTGGCTGCCCTCGAGTTGGCGGACGGTGCGTTCGGCCTTGGAGGTGCCGATGTACTCGGACATCTCGGCGACCCAGGGCACGGAACTGTCGCGGATGTTCCAGATGGGCACGAACACACCGCCGGGGCGCAGGACGCGCGCGATCTCCGGGTGGGCGTGTCCGGGGTCGAACCAGTGATAGGCCTGGCCGGCGGTGACCGCGTCGGCGGAGGCGTCGGGGAGCGGGATGTGCTCGGCGTCGCCGGGTCTGGCGTCGGCGACTCCGGCGCTCTTGGCGCGCAGGGCGGCGAGCATCTTGTGGTCGGGGTCGACGGCCGTCACACGGTGCCCGACGGCGGCCAGCAGGCGGCTGAGGATGCCGGTGCCTGCGCCGAGGTCGACGACCTCCAGCGGCTCGGTTCCCAGCGCCCATTCGATGGCCTCGCGCGGATAGCTGGGCCGGATGGCGTCGTAGGCGTCGGCGGCCTGGCCGAAGGAGCGGGCTTGACGATCATCGGCGGTCATGACCCCGATCATCCCACCGGAAGGCCCTCCGGACCGGCCGCTCCCGGCGGACGGCGGCCGAGTTCGTTCGACGAGGTCCCGCCACGCGTGGAGTGATCACCGACCGCGCGGGGTCGACTGCTCAACGACACCCCGCTCCCCCTGGATTCGTGCGGAGAGGAGCACGTGATGGCCGAGGGCGACCGAAAACCGCACATCCCACCGCATATGAGATCGGGGCGAACAAGGACGAACCATCCGGCGGGGTATTGACCGGGCATCCGAGCGTCGTGATCATGGCTTGCAGGCCGGTGCCCGACCGGTCCCATCGAGGAGGTTCCCATGAAGAAGCTCGCGAAACTCGCCGACCGCGTCCTCGGCCGGCTCGTCCCCAAGACCGACGCCTCGGCGACGGTGTGCTGGATGGAGGAGCGGCCCGAGGGCTACTGCAACGTCTGCCTCAACGGCCAGGTCGGGCCCTGCTTCTAGACCGCCATGACTGCCCCCGGGGCCGCTCCCCCGGCCCCGGGCGGCGACCGGAACCACCTCACCATTCCCAAGGAGGAACCCGTCATGAAGAAACTCGCCACGATCACCGACCGCGTACTCGCCCGCCTCGTCCCCAAGCAGGAGGCCAAGGCCGCCGGTTGCTACTGGGAGTACAACTCGCCGCTGTGCCAGGGCTTCGACGCCTACATCTGCGGCCCCAAGGTGTACTGCACCGGCTGATGACGTGAAACGACGACGGCCGCCTCTCCACGGAGGGGCGGCCGTCGTTCGCGTTACGGGTCAGGCGTTCTTCTCGTAGATCATCCGCAGCCCGATCAGCGTCAGCATCGGCTCGTAGTGCGTGACCGTCGCGCACTCCCCGATCACCACCGGCGCCAGACCGCCCGTGGCGACCACCGCCGCCACCGACCCGCCCAGCTCGGTGATCATCCGCGACACCAGCCCGTCGACCTGCCCGGCGAAGCCGTACACGATCGCCGACTGGAGGCACTCGGTCGTGTTCTTCCCGATCACCGAGCGCGGCTTGACCGGCTCGACCTTGTGCAGCTGCGCGGCCCGCTGCGCCAGGGCGTCGATGGAGATCTCGATACCGGGCGCGAAGGCCCCGCCGAGGAACTCGCCCTTGCCGCTGATCACGTCGATGTTGGTGGAGGTGCCGAAGTCGACGATGATCGCCGGGCCCCCGTAGAGGGTGTAGGCCGCCAGGGTGTTGGTGACCCGGTCGGCGCCGACCTCCTTGGGGTTGTCGATCGCCAGGTGCACGCCGGTCTTCGTGCCGGGGCCCACGACGACGTTGGGCACGCCGCCGTAGTGGCGCTCCAGCATCCGGTGGATCTCGCGGCCGGCCTGCGGGACGGTCGAGCACAGCGCGACGCCGGTGATCTGCACGTTGTCGCCGGCCAGCAGCCCGCGCAGCATGAGCGCGAGCTCGTCGGCGGTGGCCCGCGAGTCCGTGCGGATTCGCCACGAGTGCACGAGCTTGTCGCCGTCGAAGGTGGCCAGGACGGTGTTGGTGTTACCGACGTCGATGCACAGCAGCATCCGATGCTCCTATTTCACTGCCTCAGGTCGAGGGCGATGTCCACGATGGGCGAGGAGTGGGTCAGCGCGCCCACCGACAAGTAGTCCACACCCGTCTTGGCGTAGGCGACCGCGTGGGGCAGGGTCAGGTTTCCCGTCGCCTCCAGTTCGGCGCGGCCGCCGACGGCCACGACGACCTTCGTGAGGGTTTCGGTGTCCATGTTGTCGCACAGCAGGAAGTCCGCGCCGGCCTTGACGGCCTCCAGGGCCTCCCCGACGGTGGTCACCTCGACCTGCACGCGCACCTTCGGGAACGCCTGCCGCACCCGCTGGTAGGCGGCGGTGATGCTGCCGGCGGCGAGCTTGTGGTTGTCCTTGATCATGGCGACGTCGTAGAGGCCCATGCGCTTGTTGTCGCCGCCTCCGGCGCGTACCGCGTACTTCTCCAGGATCCGCAGACCGGGCGTGGTCTTACGGGTGTCGAGGACGGTCGCCTTGAAGCCGTGCAGGGTGCGCGCCCAGGCGCGGGTGTGGGTCGCCACGCCGGACATGCGGCACAGCAGGTTCAGCGCGCTGCGCTCGGCGGTGAGGATCGAGCGGGCCGGGCCGGTGACGGTGCCGAGGATCGTGCCGGGTTCGACCTCGGTGCCCTCGTCGACGGCGTAGACGAACTCGGCGGCGGTGTTCGACGCCGCCTCGAAGACCATCGCGGCCACCGGAAGCCCGGCGACGACGCCCTGAGCGCGGGCGACGATGTCGGCGGTGGCGACGGCCTTCTCGTCGATGGTCGCCACGGAGGTGACGTCGGCCCCGTCGGGGCCGCCGAGGTCCTCGGCGAGGGTGTTGCGGACGATGCGGGTGACCTCCAGGAGGTCGAGGCCGGCCGCTTCGAGGCGGTCGACGGTGTTCCTGGTGTCGGTGGTCGGGCTCATCTGATGGCCTCCCAGGCGGTGGTGAGCTGGTCGTCCGGGCCGATCGACGCCAGCAGATGACCACGCCAGGCGTCGACGGCTTCGGGGTGGTCCTCTCGCCAGTGGCAGCCGCGCGTCTCGGTGCGACTGTGCGCGGCCGAGACGAGGGCGCTGGCGACGGTGAGGAGGTTGGTGACCTCCCATGTCTCGGTGCGCGGACGGCCGCTACGGGCCTTGCCGAGCGCGCCGAGGGTCTCGGCGACCTCCGACAGGCCGTCGGCGTGGCGCAGAACCCCCGCGCCGCGGGTCATGGCGCGCTGGAGTTCGGCGCGCGAGGCGGTCGACGCGACCCACTGGGGGCAGTCGCGGGGCATGGGCTTGGGATCGGACTGACTGGGCAGGTCGCGGGCGAGGTCGTCGGCGATGCGGCGCGCGAAGACCAGGCCCTCCAGGAGCGAGTTCGAGGCGAGCCGGTTCGCGCCGTGCACACCGGTGCAGGCGACCTCGCCGCAGGCGTACAGCCCGGGGACCGAGGTGCGTCCGTGCAGGTCGGTGCGGACACCGCCGGAGGCGTAGTGCGCGGCCGGGGCGACGGGGATGAGCCCGTCGACGGGGTCGACGCCGACGGCGCGGCAGGCGGCCAGGATCGTCGGGAAACGCTCCTCCAGCATGGCCTTGCCGAGGTGGCGGGCGTCGAGCCACACGTTGTCGGAGCCCTCGCGGAGCATGACGCGCGTGATGCCCTTGGCGACCACGTCGCGCGGGGCGAGCTCGGCCAGTTCGTGCGCGCCGACCATGAAGCGCTCCCCGTCGGCGTCGACGAGGTGCGCGCCTTCGCCGCGGAGGGCCTCGCTGATGAGGGGCTGGCGGTCGTCGCCGCCGCGGACGCCGCCGAGGTACAGGGCGGTGGGGTGGAACTGGACGAACTCCAGGTCGGTGACGACCGCGCCGGCGCGCAGCGCGAGCGCCACGCCGTCGCCGGTGGACACCGACGGGTTCGTGGTGGTCGCGAAGATCTGCCCGAGGCCGCCGGTGGCGAGCACGACCGCGCGGGCGAGGATCCCGCCGACGCCGTCCTCGGTGCCCTCGCCGAGGACGTGCAGGCTGACGCCGCAGGCGCGCCCGTTCTCGTCGGTGAGGAGGTCGAGGACCAGGGCGTGCTCGATGAGCCGGATCCACGGGTCGCGGTGCACGGCGGCGTGCAGGGCGCGCTGGACTTCCGCGCCGGTGGCGTCACCGCCGGCGTGGATGATGCGCTTGGCGCGGTGCCCGCCCTCGCGGGTGAGCTGGAGGGACCCGTCGGCGTTGCGGTCGAAGGCGGCGCCGGTGCGGATCAGTTCGCGGACCTGCGCGGGGCCTTCGTTGACGAGGACCTTGACGGCCTCGGGGTCGCAGAGGCCGACGCCGGCGATCTCGGTGTCGACGGCATGCGCGGCGGGGGTGTCGAGGGGGTCGAGGACGGCGGCGATGCCGCCCTGCGCCCAGCGCGTCGAGCCGTCGTCGATGTCGACCTTCGTGACGACGGTGACGTGCAGGCCCGCCTCGCGCAGGTGCAGGGCGGTGGTGAGGCCGGCGATGCCCGAGCCGATGACGCACACGTCGGTCGTCTCGGTCCAGGACGGGTCGGCGGCCTTCAGGCGCCTGGGCAGGCGCGGCAGCGTGCCGAGCCCGCCCAGGTCCGGTCCGGTCGGGGTCGTCACCGCTCGCCTCGGACGAACGCCGCGAGGTCGGCCGACTGTTGCAGGCGCGACTCCTCGTGCACGTACATCATGTGGCCCGCCTCGTAGTACTTGTACTCGATGTTGCCGTACAGCTCGCGGCTGACGGCCAGGCGGTTCAGCGTGTACTCGGCGGCGAAGTGCGGCGTCGCCGCGTCGTGGTAGCCGCAGGCGACCTGGACGCGCAGGGCCGGGTTGACGCGCATGGCGGCGGCCAGCTTGTCGGCCACGGAGATGTTGCGGCCCTCGAACTCCTTGTACGACCACGGGTGCACCCGGCGCGAGATGACCTCATAGGGCAGGTCGCTCTCGTAGGTCAGCTCGGCGCGCAGATAGTGGTTCAGCGCGGCCGTGTAGGGCCCGCTGATCGCCGACATGGACGGGTCGGCGCTCCAGTGCTCGCGGCCGTAGTCGCTGTCCTCGCCGGTGAAGCGGCCGTCGAGGCGGCCCACGACCAGGCGCTCGCTGCGCAGCAGCTCCGAGGAGAAGCGGATGTGCTCGACGCGCAGGTCGACGCGGTCGACGTAGTCCTCCGACAGGCCCGTCAGGCGCGCCAGGGTCGACACGGCCTCCGCCCGCTCCTCGGCGGTGAGGCGGTGGCCGCGCTGGAGTGCCCACGGGTAGTCCTTCGCGGCGTAGGCCTCGGCCTCGGCGACGACGTCGGCGAGGGAGCGGTCGCCGTGTTTCCCGTGGTAGTGCGCGATGGCCGCGTACGTCGGGAGGTAGGTGATGTAGGGGATGTCGTTGTGGTCGGTGAAGTCCAGGGTGCCCAGGTCGATCGTCAGCGAGATCATCGCCAGACCGTTGAGGTACATGCCGTGGCGGTTCTGGAGGTGCTCGGCGACCGCGGCGGCGCGCAGCGTCCCGTAGGACTCGCCGCACAGGAACTTCGGCGACAGCCAGCGGTTGTTGCGCGTCACCCACAGGCGGATGACCTCGCTGATGGACTCCACGTCCTTGAGGTACCCGTGGTAGTCCTTGGCCTTCCCGCCTTCGACGGCCCGCGAGTAGCCCGTCGACACCGGGTCGATGAAGACCAGGTCGGAGTCGCGCAGCAGCGTCTCGTGGTTGTCGGTCAGCCCGTACGGGGGCGGAAGCGGGGCACCGGCGTCACCCATGACGACCCGGCGCGGACCGAGCAGGCCCAGGTGCAGCCACACGCTGGACGAACCCGGACCGCCGTTGAACGCGAAGGTCACCGGGCGCTGGGGCCCGTCCCCGTTGTCCACGACATAGGACGTGATCGACAGCTCGGCCTTCGCCTTGTGGCCCTCGAACACGTCGTCGGTGTGCTCCTCCTCGCGCAGGACGATCCGTCCCGTCGTGGCGGTGTAGTGCAGATCCTCAAAGCCTGGAGAGGTCAGGGTGTGCTGCGTCGACACCAGGTCGTCGCTCGGCTCCGGCTTCTCGGCCTTCTCGGCCGCGGGGGTGTCGCCATTGCTTGCCATGGGATCGGAGCCTACGGCCTAACGACCATGACCGTGCACCGATATAGCGTGCGGAGAACGGCGGGGGTTTCCCGCGGTCCCGGCGACGGCCGCCGAGGGGTCGGCGCCCAGCTCGATGACCTGGTTGTCGGCGTTGACGTGCACGACCCGCGGCTGATGCGCCCGCGCCGTCGCGTCGTCCATCTGCCCATAAGAGATCAGGATCACCAGGTCACCGGGATGCACCAGGTGCGCCGCGGCGCCGTTGATGCCGATCACGCCCGAACCGCGCTCACCCGGGATGACGTAGGTCTCCAAGCGTGCGCCGTTGGTGATGTCGACGATCGCGACCTGCTCGCCCGCGATCAGGTCGGCGGCGTCGAGGAGGTCCTCGTCGACGGTGACCGAGCCGATGTAGTGCAGGTCGGCCTGCGTGACCGTGGCCCGGTGGATCTTGGACTTGAGCATGGTACGGAGGAGCATCACTTCGCCTCCACGGTGAGGGGGATGTTGTCGATGAGCCGGGTGGCGCCCAGTCGGCCGGCGAACAGTAGCCGGGCCGGGCCTACGGTGGGCGCCGGCCCCAGGTCGGGTGAGGTGACCTCCACATAGTCGAGGTCGATCCCGCCGGGGAGTTCACTGATCACATGGGCACGAACGTCGGCGGCGCTCGCTCCTTTACCCGCGAGTGACGCACCGGACTGCATGGCGGCGTGGATGCCGGGGGCGGCGGCGCGCTCCTCGTCGGAGAGGTAGACGTTGCGGCTCGACTTGGCCAGGCCGTCGTCCTCCCGCACGGTCTCCACGCCGATGACCTCCACGGGAAAGGACAGGTCGTCGGCCATCGCGCGGACCATGGCGAGCTGCTGGAAATCCTTCTCGCCGAAGCAGGTCACGTCGGGCCGGGTGACGTTGAGGAGCTTGGCGACGACGGTGAGCACGCCGCCGAAGAAGCCGGGCCGAAACGCGCCCTCCAGGATCGCGCCGGCCGGACCCGGGTCGACGGTGACCTTGGGTTTCCCGCCCGGGTACATGTCCTCGCGGGTAGGAGCGAAGACCGCGTCGACGCCCTCCTCACGGCAGACGGCCAGGTCGGCGTCGAGGGTGCGCGGGTAGCGGTCGAAGTCCTCCGTCGGCCCGAACTGGAGCGGGTTGACGAAGACGGTGACGATCACGTGGTCGGCGCGCCCGCGGGCGTCGCGCATGAGAGCCCGGTGGCCCTCGTGCAGGGCGCCCATGGTCATGACGACCGCGACCCGGCCGGTCATGCCCGCGCGGACCTCGGCCAGAGCGGCCCGGTCGGGGACGAGAACGGTCATGACGACTTCTCCTGAGGGCGATCGGCGAGCACGCCGAGAAGGGGTTCGGCGGCTTCGGGGGAGAGACGGTGACTGTCGATGGCGCGGTCGGCGGTGCGGCGGGCCAGGGCGACGTAGGCGGCGACGGAGTCGGGGGCGTCGGCCACCAGGGCCTCCAGGTGCGCCGCGACCGTGCCGACGTCGCCGCGTGAGACGGGACCGGTCAGCGCCGAGTCGCCCAGGCGCAAGGTGTTGTCGAGGGCCGCCGACAACAGCGGCGCGATCATCCGCTGGGGCATCAGGACCCCGGCTGCGCGCAGCACGTCGCAGGCCTCGTTGACGAGCGTGACCAGGTGATTCGCGCCGTGCGTGAGACCCGCGTGGTAGAGCGCGCGGTGCTCCTCGGCGATGAACTCCGGCTCCCCGCCCATCTCGACGACCAGCGCCTCGGCGATCACCCGCGCCGGCTCGGGAGCGGTGACACCGAAGGAGATCCCGGAGAGACGCTCGACATCCTCGGCGCGACCGGTGAACGTCATCGCGGGGTGCAAGGCGAGCGCGAGCGCGCCTTGCCGGGTGACGGGTTCGAGAACGCCGATGCCCTGGCTGCCGGACACGTGGGCGACGATCCGCCCCGGAGCGATGTGGCCGGTCTCGGCGAGACCCTTGACGAGGCCCGGAAGGGTGTCGTCGGGAACAGCGAGGATGAGCAGTTCGGCGAGATCGGCGACCCGCTCGGCTGGAGCCAGTTCCGCCTGCGGCAGAAGACGCTCGGCGCGGGCACGAGAGGCATCGGAGACCGCCGTGACGGCGATGACGTGATGACCCGCGCGAGCCAAAGCGGCACCGAGCACAGAGCCCACACGTCCAGCGGAGATCACACCGACGGTGAGGCGGGCGGCGTTCGTCATCGAACTCAGGCTCCTGATCCAGTCCAACGGGGGGTACCGGTCAACCTGCTCAAGTATCCCCGAGGAAAAGGGCACAGGGGGAGACCTTCGAAGGGTGAGGTTTCGCATAGTGGGTTGCCAGTGGCTCCGCCCGTTGCTTCTGGCGGCTGCGCCGCATCCGTGGCTTCGCCACGGTCCTCGGCTGGGCACGGCGATCACCTCCGCCGTCTGTGCTCGGCGGGGTGGGGGTCAGGCAGAGACGGCTGCGGTGGCCACCGCGCCGTACGCCGAGGACGGGGGGTGGCCCGGGTTGGGGCGGGTGAGGGGTGCGTGGGTTGCCGACGGCTCCGCCGCCACCCACGTTCGGCCGTCGCCGCCCACGCGCGCCAGGCGCAGCGCGCCCGCGCTGGCGCGGGCCGACCTTCGCTCACGGCACCGCTCTACGACCCGCAACCCAGGCGCAGGTCCGGGTCCAGGGACGGAGTTCCTGGCGGGGTTTGGGGCAGCGCCCCAGCAGGGTCCAGGGACGGAGTCCTTGGTGGGGGTCTGGGGGCGAAGCCACCCAGCGGGGGTGCTGGGGGCGGAGCCCTCAGCCGGATCTAACGCCAGCCACAACCGCCCCCGTCGGACGGGTTTCCTCCCTAGACTGCCGACATGTCCGCTCAGATCGGCAACCCCTGGGGCCTCACCGCTCACGGCTCGGCCCGCGCCCACGCCGCCCCCGACGTGGCCCGCGTCCAGCTCGGCACCGCCCGCGTCGAGCCGAGCGCCGCCGAGGCCTTCGCCGCGACCCGCGCTCTCGTCGAGCGCATCCGCGCGGCCCTGCGCGAGCGAGGCGTCGTCGACGAGGCCGTCGAGGAGTCACGCCTGTCGCTGTCGACCGAGTACGACGGCTACGGCGAGGAGCGGCGTTTCCTCGGCTACCGCTGCGAGGCGTCCTTCGCCGTGGAGCTGCGCGACCTCGACGCCCTCGAACCCGCCCTGGTCGCCGCGACCGAAGCGGGCGCCAACCGGGTCGACGGCGTCGTCTTCACCGTCGCCGACCCCGCCGCGCTCGAAGAACGCGCCCGCCGCGACGCCGTGAAGGCCGCCCGCAAACGCGCCGGCCTGCTCGCCCAGGCAGCGGGCGTCCGCCTCGGCCCGGTCGTCCACCTCGAAGACCTCGACGGCCCTGAAGAGGGCCCCGTGATGTACCGCGCCATGGCCGAGTCCGCCCCGGGCGGCGGCGAACTGCGCCCGGGCCGCGTCAGCGTCGCGGCACGCGTGGTCGTCGGGTTCGCGATCCTGCGCGACTAGGTCGCGAGGGCTTCGCGGGCCCGGTCGGTCGCAGGCCACGTGTCAGCCGCCCGAGGAGACCTTCGCTCGGCGGGTTCAGCGCACTCAACAGCCCCAGGCCGACCGCGCCGCCGCCCAGCGTCAGCAGCGTCGTCACCGGGTCACGCGCCATGCCGCTCACGACGAGGAACGCCATCCCGACGAGCCATGCGCGCTGGGGCCAGCGGCGCTTCGGTCGCTGCGGGGGCGTGGGGGCCTCGTCCTCTGCCCGGTGCTCGGCGGGTTCCCGCAGGAGAATGCGCACCGCCGTGATGAAGACGGCGGCGCAGGCCACGGCGACCGGCGCGGACGCGAGGTAGACCCAGAGCCGGGACCCGGGGACACTCCACCCCACCGCCAGCCCACCCAGCATGGGGAGGGCGAAACCGCCCAGAACGACGACCGGGACCAGAAGGGACGTCCAGCGTGGTCCGCGCAGGGTCGTTAGCCACTCGCGCATGGGCACCTACGGTTTTCCGGTCGGGCGCAGGAAGTCCCGCGCAGCGGTCAGGTGGACACTCGCCCCCGGCGCGGGCGGGTGCCCGGCGAGGTCGGCGAGGTCGGCCAGGGACTTCTCGACCGCGAAGAGGACCCCGGCGTGCAGGGAGACCATTGCGGTTCGCAAGTTCGGGTCCGGGCGGAAGCGGCAGACGGCGGGGTCGGCGACGCGCAGAGCGATCACCGCCAGGCTGCCCTGGAGCAGGCCCAGGTAGATCGACGTCGCGGAAACGGACGCCGCCGTCCAGGCCAGCGCCGAGCAGGCGGCGAAAGGGACGCTCGCGACCTCCCACCACGGTCGGCGGCCCCGAAGCTCGTCGGCCGCCGCGCGGAGACGGCCGTGGGCGGCGTCGTAGCGGGCGAGCCGGTGCAGGGCGTCGTCGGGCTCGTCGGCGGCGGCCGCTTCCTCGCCGGTGACGTGCGCGAGCTCGTGCACCCGCCGGGCGATGCCGTCCACCACGCGCGCCTCGCGCCTCGACCACCTCGGTCGCGGTGGGCCGGCCTCGGACTCCGGCACCGCGAGCAGTGGACCGCCGTGAACGAGACTCCACGCGCGGGCCGCGCAGGCCTCGGCGTGCGCGATCCGAAGGCGAAACTCCCGCCCGGCCAGGATGCCGAGGCCCTGGAGCGTGCCGGTGATCTCGTCGACCAGCGCCGCCGGCCCGCCCGACGGCTCAGGCTGCCGGGAACGGACGAGGCGGCGGCGCCACAGGGACCGGAACAGCACGAGCGGGACCGCGCAGATCCCGGCGACGGGAATCGCGAGCGCGAGACGCAGCCGCCACTCGTCGGGTCCCTCCAGGCGTAGCAGGAGCCCGGCCAGGACAGGGAGCGCAAGAAGCACGTACGTCCCGGTGATCCGTGCGGTGAATCCTCGGCCGGAGAGTTCGCCGAGTTTCCAGCGGAGTTCCTCGACGGCGGGGCGCAGCGTGGCGGCGCGCTCGGCGTCGAGGTCGTGCTCGCCGGTGTCGAGGCGGGTGAGCATGGCACGCGCGCAGGCGTCGGCGCGCGACAGGTCATGGCGTGTGGACACCTACGTGCCTCCGGTCGAGCGCAGCAGTTCGCGGGCGGCGGCGAGTTCGGCGGTCGCACGGGCGGCGGGCAGGCGGGAAACGGCCGCCAAGACCCTTTCGACCTCGGTGAGCACACCGGCGTGTTCGGCCGCCACCGACCATGTGAAGTTCGGGTTCGGGCAGGCCTGCTGCCTGACTCTCTGGCCGGCGGAGACGACGAGGAGTCCGAAGACCATCCCGAGCATGTACGGGGCCAGCGCGGCCGCGAGGCCCACATACACCGGCAGGATCGCGAGCACCATCGCCCGCGCCCACCCGGGCAGCCGTCCCCGCAGCAGCTCCGCCGCGACGCCGAGGCCGCGGTGGGCCGCGTCGAGGCGGGCGAGCCGGTGGATGATCTCGTCGGGATCGTCGGCGGCGGCCGCCTCGTCGCAGGTGAGGTGGATCAGGGTGTGCAGCCTCTCGGCGGCTTCCCGCAGGCGCTTGGCCTCCTGCCGCGACGCCCTCGGCTGCCAGGGGCCGGGCTCGCTCTCCCCGACGGGAAACAGCGGGCCGCCGTGGACGAGGCTCCAGACGCGGGCGGCGGCGACCTCGGCGTGCGCGACGCGGACCCGGGCACGTCGGCCGGCCAGGATTCCCAGGCCCTGGAGGATGCCGGCGACCTCGTCGGCGAGGTCTTTCAGCCCGCCGGGCGCCTCGGGCTGCCGGGAACGGACGTGCGCGCGCCCTTGACGCGAGGTCGGCAGGACCGGGACGGCGAGCGCCGCGACCGCCGCGACGCACCGGATGCGCAAGGACCTGATCCGGGCGGATCTCGCCAGCCGCCCCCGCAGCTCCTCCAGCGTCGCGCGCAGGGCGACCGAGCGCGGATCGGCCTCCGGCGCGTCGAGCCGCTCGATGGCGGCGCGCGCGCAGGCGTCGGCGAGGGCGAGGTCGTGCATGGGCACCGTCCTGGGCAAGGCGGAGTGGGCGCTCGCAGCTTACGTCCTTCGCCGCCCCCGCAACAGATCCCGAACCCGCAGCAGCTCCCTCGACACCGGCTCGGCGACGGTCTCCGCGACCTCCTCGGCCTTGCGGGCCGCCTCGACGGCGAGCACGCCGCTGTCGCAGCCGCGCGCGAAGGAGGCGGCCCCCGGGCAGTCGTCGGGGCCGACGGGGAGCACGGCGAGGTAGGCGAGCCCGGCCGCCACCGCGGCGAGTCCGGCGGCGACGGGCCAGGGGCTCACGGTGGCGGCCGCCGGGAGCGCGGTCCAGGCGAGCGCGCCGGCGAGGTCGGCGACGGTGGTTCCCGTGGTCGTGGGTGCGGGAGGGGTGTGGCGTGCGACGAGCCGGTAAGCCGCGTCCATGTGCGCGAGCCTGCGCGTTCCCCGCGTCGGGTCGCGGCTCCACTCTGCGTGGGCCTCGTGGACGAGGGCGTGGATCCATGGGAGGGCGGTGCGCAGGCCGGCGGCGACCTGGGGGTCGGGCTCCAGTGGAGGGACGGCGACGTCCTCGCCGTCGAGGAGGGCGCCGATTCGAGCCGTGCAGGCGTCGGCGTGGACCGACAGGGGCGCGGGGGCGCGGGCCTTGGTGGGGGTGACGCGCCAGGTCAGGGTCTCGGCCGTGACCGACGTGACGGCCTCGGCGAGGGCGGTGACGAGCGTACGAGGGTCGTCGGTGGCGGGGACGGGGACGTCGCGGACGGTCAGGTCGACATCCGGAACGCCGGGCTTCGAGCGTGCGCGCAGCGCCCAGCCGGTCAGGCCGAGCACCGCCGCCAGGGGGAAGAGCACGAACCAGGGGCCCGGCACGGCGAAGGCCGCGGCGACCAGGGCCACCAGTCCGAGGCCCGTTAAACCGGGGCGCAGGCGGTGTCGGCGCGCGGCGACCGCTCCGGCGAGTTCGCGCAGGTGCCCGCGCAGTTCGACCAGGGCGTCGCGGACGGGCTGGTCGGGGATGCGCAGGTGCGCGGCCAGGGCGAGCCGGTCGGCGCGCGCGAGGGTGTCGAGGAGACCTTCGTGGCCGGGCATCGCCACCGCCCTTCGCGTGGGGTACGGCAAGCCTGCCAGACTCCCCGGTGTGGCGGTGACGACGTGGCGCAAGGCCATCCAGGAGGCGCTGTACGGCATCGACGGCTTCTACCGGCGGCACCGTCCGGCCGATCATTTCGCGACGAGCGCCAACCGGTCGGCGGTGTTCGCCGAGGCGATCGTGCGCGTGCTGCGGCGGGTCGACGCTGCGCTGGGGCATCCCGAGGAGCTGACGGTCGTCGACATCGGCGCGGGTTCCGGGGAGCTGCTGTCGGCGGTGCTCGCGTTGTCCACAGACCCTGTGGACAACTCTGTGGATAACCCTGTGGACAAGTCCTTCGCCGACCGGCTGCGGCCCGTCTGCGTCGAGCTGCGCCACCGGCCTGTCGGGCTCGACCCGCGCATCGAGTGGCGCGACCTGCCGCCGTCGCGGGTCACCGGGGCGGTGCTGGCGTGCGAGTGGCTCGACAACGTGCCGCTGGACGTCGCGACCGTCGACGAGGGCGGGCGCGTGTGCGCCGAGCTGGTCGACCCGGTCTCGGGTGCGACCACGACCGGCGAGGCCGTCGACGACGAGTGGCTGTCGACGTGGTGGCCGCTGTCGGAGCCGGGCCAGCGCGCCGAGATCGGCAGGCCCCGCGACCTTGCCTGGGCCGGAATCGTGTCCACGGTGAAGCGCGGAGTCGCACTAGCCGTCGACTATGGACACACGCGGACCCACCGGCCGCCCTTCGGGACGCTCGCCGGCTTCGCCGCCGGGCGCGAACTGCCCCCGGTCCCCGACGGGTCGCGCGACATCACCGCGCACGTCGCCATGGACGCCGTCGCCGCCGCCGGAGTCGCCGCGGGCGCCCGCACCACCAGCCTCGCCCGCCAGCGCGAAGCCCTGCGGGAACTGGGTTTCAGCGCCGAGCGGCCGCCGCTGGCGATGGCCTCGCAGGACCCGGCGGGGTACCTGCGGGCGCTCGCGCGGGTCGGCGAGGTCGCCGAACTGACCGATCCGTACGGATTGGGAGCGCACTGGTGGCTGCTCCAGCGAGTAAGTTGCTGAGCATGGCCACAGCGCGGGAGATGACCGTCGGCGTCGGAGCGGGCGCCGAGCAGCTCGACACCACCGAGATGGTGCTCAACATCGGGCCGCAGCACCCGTCGACGCACGGGGTGCTGCGCCTCAAGCTGCACCTCGACGGGGAGCGCGTGACCGCGTGCGAGCCCGTCGTCGGGTACATGCACCGCGGCGCCGAGAAGCTGTTCGAGGTGCGCGACTACCGGCAGATCCTCATGCTCGCCAACCGGCACGACTGGCTGTCGGCGTTCTGCTCGGAGCTGGGCGTCGCGCTGGCCGTCGAGCGCCTGATGGGCATCGAGGTGCCCGAGCGCGCGGTGTGGCTGCGCACGGCACTGGCCGAGCTGAACCGGGTGCTCAACCACCTGATGTTCCTCGGGTCCTACCCGCTGGAGATCGGCGCGATCACGCCGGTGTTCTACGCGTTCCGCGAGCGCGAGACCCTGCAGGCGGTGTTCGAGGAGGTCGCCGGCGGGCGCATGCACTTCATGTTCAACCGGATCGGCGGGTTGAAGGAGGAGGTGCCGGCGGGCTGGACTTCCCGTGCGCGGCAGGCGATCGGGGAAGTCCGTCGGCGGATGCCCGACCTGGACACGATCATCCGGCGCAACGAGATCTTCCTGGCGCGCACCGTCGGCGTCGGGGTGCTGTCGGCCGAGAAGGCCGCCGCCTACGGGGTGAGCGGGCCGGTCGCGCGGGCATCCGGGCTCGACTTCGACCTGCGCCGCGACGAGCCCTACCTCGCCTACGGCGAGCTCGACGTGCCCGTGGTGACGCGGACCGCCGGGGACTGCCACGCGCGCTTCGAGTGCCTGCTGGATCAGGTGTACGTGTCGCTCGACTTGGCCGAGCAGTGCCTCGCGCGCGTCGACACGCTGACCGGGCCGGTGAACACGCGGCTGCCGAAGGTCGTGAAGGCGCCCGAGGGGCACACGTACGCGTGGACGGAGAACCCGCTGGGGATCAACGGGTACTACCTGGTGTCGCGCGGGGAGAAGACGCCGTGGCGGCTGAAGCTGCGGACGGCGTCGTACGCGAACGTGCAGGCGCTGTCGACGCTGCTGGTGGGGTGCCTGGTGCCGGACCTGGTGGCGGTGCTGGGGTCGATGTTCTTCGTGGTGGGGGACATCGACAAGTGACGGTGCCGGAGCTCGGGGCGGCTGCGGTGCCGACGGGATTCGAACCCGCGGACGGTTAGGGGCAGGCCCGCCCCGTCCCCATCACTCGACGTGGGGGGACCTCCCCGCGTCGATCGCATTGGGCCGCTCTGCCACGGCACCGCAGCCTGCGGGACCGCGCGCGGTCCCGCTTCGGCTCAGGGTAGGGACCTCGGGTCCGTCCGACAAGCGGCTATCGGCGACCGTGCCCGCTCAGCCCGGGTGGCTTCGGCGGCCGTAGTCCCAGTGCTGCGCCTCGCCCTCGGTCTCGCGGTAGGGCTCGCCGAAGGTCTGCCGGTGTCCGAAGTGGACCTCGGCGCTGCGCTCCTCGGTGCGGTATACGCGGGGGGCGGGTTCGGCGTAGCGGGAGGGGCTGCGGTACTCGCTGTCGGGACCGCGCCAGAACTGGCCGGTGTCGAACTTCGACTGCTCCGGCTCGCGCGCCGCCTGCCGCTCGGTCTCTCGCAGCGCCGCTATCCAGCCCTCCGCGACGGGATCGTCGGCGGGGTGGCGCGGGCGCGACGGCAAGCGGGTGCGCCGGGGGTCGGGCGAGGGGACGACGGGCGCGGCCTCGGAGCCGTAGGTGACCGGGTTGCGGTACGGCGTCGGGGAATGCGTGGTCTCCCGCCGGGTCACCGAGACGCGCTCGGTGGTGTGCGAGACGACCGACCCGAGGTTGGCCGCCAGCTGGATCTCGGGCTCCTCGTCGGCGGCGGCGTGGCGCGGGCGCCGGTCGTCGCCGGGGGTGCGGCGGGGCAGGTTCGCCGGGACGGCGCGCATGAGCGGTTGCTGCCCGGTGCGGGTGTCGAGGGCGTCGCGGGTCTGCTGGGCGGTGCCGACCAGGCGCGCGCACAGGTCGTCGACGACGAGTTTGAGGTCGCGGGTCTCGGTGCGGGCGCGGACGATGGCCTGCCGGGCGGCCTCGTCGGCGTCGGTGAACTCGTAGCGGACCTGGGCGATCTCGTCGCTGAGCTCCACGTAGACGATCTGCGGATCACTGCGCAATCCGATGGACAGTCCGATGAGGACGATCGAGGACACGGCGAGCAGGACGGACGTGCGCGACGGGCCCCCACCATCGCCCAGCAGCAGCGTTCCCGCCGCCACCGGGGCCAGCCCCACACCGCACCAGAACAGCACGGTGAACAGACGTCCTCCCCGCTGCCTCTGGCGAGGCGACGAGGGTGGCATAACGCCAGAGGTTACGCCTAAAGAGGTCGTAAAGGAACCCCTGAACCGCGCGTCGACCTGCACAGTGTCCATTGTGGAGCACTATGTACCGGTTCGGTTGATCTTGGGGGCCTTCGCGAGAAGCGGGTATGTTGCCTGCATGCCCTCGAGAACACGCCCCGAGACCGCCCGCGACATCACCATGCTGTCCGGCCTGATGCTCTTCCTCGGGTTCGTCGCGCTGGTCTGGTCGGCGGTGGCGACCTTCGGCAAGGACTACCCGCAGAGCGTCTCGGCCGCGCTGCTGGGAATCGGCCTCATGCTGGCCGGTATCGGCATCCGCCTGAAGCTCCTCGCACCCGTCGAACCCGCCGAGAAGCCCGAGGCGCCCGCGCCGGCCCCGCCGCCCGAGCCCCGTCCCGACCCCGACCAGTTCTAGACGACGACCTCGCCGCCCCGTACGACCTTGCGCACCAGCGGCACACCCGGCCGGTAGGCCAGATGCAGGGCGCTCGGCGCGTCCAGAATGGACAGATCGGCCCGCGCGCCGACACCCAGGTGCCCGACGTCGTCGCGCCGCAGTGCCCGCGCGCCGCCCGCCGTCGCCGCCAGGATCGCCTCCGGCACGGTCATCCGCATCTCCCGCACGGCCAGGGCGATCATCAACGGCATGCTCGACGTGTAGCAGGATCCGGGGTTGCAGTCGCTGGCGATGGCCACCGAGACACCCGCGTCGATCAGCCGGCGCGCGTCGGGATACGGCTGCCTGGTGGAGAACTCCACACCCGGCAGCAGCGTGGCCACAGTGGACGATGCGGCGAGCGCGTCGACGTCGGCGTCCGACAGGAACGTGCAGTGGTCGGCCGAGGCGGCGCCCAGTTCGACGGCCAGGCGCACGCCGGGGCCCTCGCCGAGCTGGTTGGCGTGCACGCGCAGCGCGAGGCCCTTCTTCGCGGCGGCGGTGAGGATCGTGCGGGCGGCGTCCTCGTCGAAGGCGCCGCGCTCGCAGAACACGTCGGCCCACTTCGCGTAGGTGGCGCAGGCGTCGAGCATCTCGCCGGCGGCGAGCGCGACGTATTCGGCCGGGTCGGTGTCGGCGGGGACGACGTGGGCGCCGAGGTAGGTGGTCTCGGCGGTGAACTCGCGGGCGATGCGCAGACTGCGGGCCTCGTCCTCAGTGGACAGTCCGTAGCCGCTCTTGATCTCGATCGTGGTGGTGCCCTGGCGCAGGGCCTCGGCGACGTGCCGGGCGGCGTTGGCGCGCAGGGCCTCGTCGGTGGCCGCGCGGGTCGCGGCGACGGTGGTGCGGATCCCGCCGGCCCGGTAGGGCTCCCCGGCCATGCGCGCGGCGAACTCCGCCGAGCGGTCCCCGGCGAAGATCAGGTGCGCGTGGCTGTCGACGAAGCCGGGCAGCACGGCGCCGCCCCGCGCCGACAGGGCCTCGTCGGCGGCGGGTGCCGAGGCGGCCGGTCCGAGCCAGGCGACGCGTCCGCCGTCGATGACCAGGGCCGCGTCGCGCAGGAGGCCGGTCGGGCCTTCGCCGAGTGACGGGTCGCAGGTGGTGAGTTCGCCGATATCGGTGATCAAGAGAGTCACACCGTCGACTCTATGCGCCCGGCCGGGACCGCGGCGGCCCTTGGGCGGTGCCGCGGTGGGCTGGCGAGGCGGGACCCGTCGACGGGGGTGAGTGCGACGGGCCCCGCCTCCGGGGAGGCCGCACCGGAACATGGCGGCGAACCGGTGGGCCTCGGAGCGCCGGGAGTGGTGGTAGCCCGTCCACCGTCTCCCGGACGGGGTGAAGTCCGGGTCTCACTGTGAAATCGCGGCGGCGGGACGGAACGCAACAGTCCCGAAGGGCTTTTTTCCGGCGCACGGCGCCCGGGCCTCACTTCGACGGCGTGTCCGGCATTCCCGGCAGTGTGACCGGCAGGTCCTCGCCCGACCAGCCCTCGCCCGACCAGCCCTCGCCCGGCCATCCCGCGCCGGGCAGGGTCGGGACGGGAGGTTCGGGGTCCTTGCCCTCATCGCCCTGCTCGTCGTCGGCGCCGTCCTCGGGCGTCGGGATCGGCGGTTTGGGGCCTTTCGGCTTCGTGGTCGGGTCGGACTCGTCCGGCTCGTCGGTGGGCGGCGGCGGGGTCGCCATCAGTTCGGGCTGTTCGGTGGGCTCCTGCTCGACGGGGGGCAGTTGCCCGCGCAGTTCGAGGACCTGACTGACCAGGTGATCGCGGTGGACCTCGTCGGTGAGCGTGGGGATCAGCCCTTCGAGTTCGGACAGCAGGCGCCGCACCTCGGCGACGTCGCCCTCGGCGAGCGCTCGGCGGGCGTCTTCGAGGAGGGTCTCGGCGTTGCGGTCGGCGAGTTCCTCGGCGGCGTGTTCGGGGGCGAGCAGCCGGGTGAGCGGCCACAGTGGACTGTCGGGCGAGGCGTTCGCGGCGAGGAATCCCAGGGAGGCGGCGGCGACGAGCACGAGCGCGGCGGCGATGGCGAGGCGGAAGCGGCGGGGAGCCGGGGGCGGCGCGTCGAGGGTGAAGTCGGGGAGGTCGGCGGCGATGTCCTCGCGCCAGGCGGCGAGCATCGGCGCGAGGCTGTCGGCGGAGGGTTCGGCGTCGCCGCGCGCGAGGGCGTCGAGGAGCCGGTCGTCGTCGGCGTTCATGTCACCACCTCTCCGAAGCCTCGGTCGAAGGAATCGCTCGCGAGTGCGCGCAGTCGCGCCAGGGCTCGGGACTGGGCGACGCGCACGTGCGGCGCGCTCATGCCGAGCACCTCACCTACCTCATCGGCGGACAGGCCCACGGCGATACGCAGCACCAGGATCTCGCGCTGCCGTTCGGGCAGCAGGCACAGGTAGGCCGAGAGCCGCTGCGCCAGATCGGCGTTGAGGGCGCGGTCCTCGGGTCCGGGGGCGGGATCGGTTCGTTCGGGCGGGTCGTCGACCGCGACGACGGCCGACGCGGTGCGCATCGCCGAGCGCTGGGCGTCGGCGACCTTGTTGGCGGCCACCGCGAACACGAAGGCGGCGAAGGGGCGTCCCCGGTCCCGATACCGCGGCAGGGCACGGAAGACGGCGAGGCAGACTTCCTGCGCGACGTCGTCGGCGCTGGTGTAGGCGCCGCCGATCCGCCCGAGACGGGCGCGGCAGTAGCGCACGACGCCCGGCCGGATGGCGGCGAACAGCTCGGTGACGGCCTCGGGTTCGTTTCGCGTCGCGCGCTCGACGAGCCCCTGATCGGGGGAAGCCGACATCGACGTGCCTTTCGTCCACCGGGGGTAGGGCCAACGTTACGCGACGGCTACAGCGGCACTCTCCCGAGCTGGATGATCAGCAGCATGACCCGGTAGGCCTCCTCGAAGGAGTCCGTCTCGAAGCGGACCGTGCGACCGTCCACTCGCGACACACCGGGGACGAGCACCGCTAGGTCCACGGCGACGGGCCGGCTCAGGTCCATCTCCAGCTCGACCGGTCCCTCGGCCGACAGGGCCCCGACGTGCGCCCGGCGGGCCATCGCGCGGGCGGCGCCCTCGCGCAGCCGCGAGCAGATCACCTTGGGGTGCACCGTTTCGGCGGCGAACTGGCCGAGAGCGCGCTTGACCTCGACGCTGACCGCGCCGGACACCAGGGCGCTGAACTCCGCGCAGGCCGCGTCGTCGCCGGACATGAACAGCACCGGCGCACCCATGCGCCCGGCCAGCAGCGCGTTCATGCCGATCTCGCCGTGGGAGCGGCCGTTGACGCGCACGTCGAGGACCAGGTCGCTCGACGTGTGCGCGAGCACGGCCGGACCGGTGCCCGCCTTGGCGTGGTAGCCGACGAACAGAACGGCGTCGGCGCCCGACTCCAGACCGCCCATCATGGACAGTCCGCGCGGCTTTCCCCGCACCAGCAGGACACGCGGGTCCAGGTCGTCGACGAGGATGTTGCGGAACGGACCGTGCGCGTCGGCGACCAGCACCGACGCGCCCGGCTCGGTCTCCAGCACACCGGCGATGACGGCGTTGACCTCGGCGGTCATCCAGCGACGGGCGCGCTCGTAGTCGTAGCGCTCCGGCTGCGTCTCGGCCCCGTGCACGACGGCGGCCACCCCTTCGAGATCCGCCGAGATCAGGACCCGCATCAGCCCTCCCGCATCGGCACGCGCACACCGGTCTCGGCCGCGACCTGCTCGGCGCGCTCGTAGCCGGCGTCGACGTGCCGGATCACGCCCATGCCCGGATCATTGGTCAGCACACGCCGGATCTTCTCGGCCGCGAGCGGAGTGCCGTCGGCGACGGTGACCTGCCCGGCGTGGATCGAGCGGCCCATGCCGACACCGCCCCCGTGGTGGATCGACACCCACGAGGCGCCCGAGGCGACGTTGACCATCGCGTTGAGCAGCGGCCAGTCGGCGATCGCGTCCGAACCGTCCAACATGGACTCGGTCTCGCGGTAGGGGGAGGCCACCGACCCGCAGTCGAGGTGGTCGCGGCCGATCACCAGCGGCGCCTTGAGCGTGCCGTCGGCGACCATCTCGTTGAAGCGCTCACCGGCCTTGTCACGCTCGCCGTAGCCGAGCCAGCAGATGCGCGCGGGCAGGCCCTGGAAGGCGACGCGCTCGCCGGCCAGGCGGATCCAGCGGGCGAGGGACTCGTTCTCGGGGAAGAGGTCGAGGATCGCCTTGTCGGTCTTGTGGATGTCGGCGGGGTCGCCCGACAGCGCCGCCCAGCGGAAGGGTCCCTTGCCCTCGCAGAACAGCGGGCGAATGTAGGCCGGGACGAAGCCGGGGAAGTCGAAGGCGCGGTCGTAGCCGCCGAGTTTGGCCTCACCGCGAATGCTGTTGCCGTAGTCGAAGACCTCGGCGCCGGCGTCCATGAACCCGACCATCGCCTCGACGTGCTTGGCCATCGCCTGACGGGCGCGGTCGGTGAACTCCTCGGGCTTCTTGGCCGCGTAGTCGGGCGCGTCGGCGAGGTCGATGCCGTCGGGGAGGTAGGCCAAGGGGTCGTGCGCGGAGGTCTGGTCGGTGACGATGTCGATCGGCACGCCCATCCGCAGCAGTTGCGGGACGAGCACGGCGGCGTTGCCGACGACGCCGACCGACAGGGCCTTCTTCGCGGTGCGCGCGTCGACGGCGAGCTTGACGGCCTCGTCGAGGTCGGCGGCGACGACGTCGAGGTAGCGGGTGTCCACCCGGCGCTTCAGGCGGACCGGGTCGACGTCGATGACGAGGCAGGCGCCGCCGTTCATGGTGACCGCCAGCGGCTGCGCGCCGCCCATGCCGCCGCAGCCGGCTGTCAGCGTCAGGGTCCCGGAAAGGCTTCCGCCGAAGCGTTTTTCAGCGACGGCCGCGAAGGTCTCGTAGGTGCCCTGGAGGATGCCCTGGGTGCCGATGTAGATCCACGAACCGGCCGTCATCTGGCCGTACATCATCAGGCCGAGCTGTTCGAGGCGGCGGAACTCCGGCCAGGTCGCCCAGTCGCCGACCAGGTTGGAGTTGGCCAGCAGGACCCGCGGCGCCCACTCGTGGGTCTGCATCACGCCGACCGGACGTCCACTTTGGACCAACATGGTCTCGTCGGCCTTGAGCGTGGTCAGCGTGCGCAGCAGCGCGTCGAAGCTGGGCCAGTCGCGGGCGGCCTTGCCGGTTCCGCCGTAGACGACGAGCTGGTCGGGGGCCTCGGCGACGCCGGGGTCCAGATTGTTCTGGAGCATCCGGAAGGCCGCCTCGGTCTGCCAGTTGTCGCAGGTCAAGGCGGTGCCGATGGGGGCCCGAACCGGCCGGGGTCCGCTCGTCGGAGCGTCGTTGCTCTCGGTCATAGGGCCGAGCGTACCGATGATCGCCCCGGACAGCGGCCGGGTGTCGATTCAGTGGATCACGCACCGGCCGGGCGGTCGGGAGGGCCCGCCGACGCCACGGGACGGGCCGTGCCGACCACCACGGTCCCCGGGCGCCGACCGCCTAGGGTTGACGCCGTGACCGAGTCCACGCCGCACGCGCCCGAGCCCGAAGGACGCCTCGAACCGGCGCCGCCCCCGCCGCCCACCGCCGTCGGGACGCTCGACCCGCCGCCGCCCCCTGCGGCGCCGCCCGAGCGGCCCTCGACGTGGGGTCCGCTCGCGGCGATCTACGCCGTCCTGGCCGGCGTGTGGGTGCTGACCTGGACCTTCGTGCTCCAGACGGGCGCGTGGGTGTGGTGGCAGCTCCAGGCCTCCGGCGACGAGCCGGTCTCGGCGGGCCTGTGGACGCTCGTGGCGATCGCCAACGCCATCATGGCCGCCACCGCGATCCTCCCCATGCTGTTCATGCGGCGCTGGCCCCGGCTGTTCGTGACGGCCGGCGCGTGGCTCTCGGCGGTGGCGGTGCTGCTGGTGATGGCCGCGACCCGTCTCATCCCCGGCGTCGCCAACGAAATCCTGCTGGGCGCGCAGGGCGTCGGTGCGCTACTGCTGGCCGCGATCGCGTGGGCCGTGCGCCGTCGGCGCGACGCCGACGCCGACGCCGAAGAGGACAAGGCCGGCGGCGGGCAGTGGTGGGCGCTGGTCGCCGGTGGCGTGACGCTGCTGCCGTGGCTGTGGTCGGGCGGCCTGGGCAGCCTGTGGGAGACCCTGGCGGCGGCCGTCGCCGCGACCGGGCTCGCCGCGCTCGCCGGGACGGTCCTCGGGCGCCGCTTCTGGGCGCCGTTCACGCAAGGAGGCGGCTGGCGGCTGATGCTCGGCGGCGGGACCGCCGCCGGTGTCGCGCTCTACGTCCTCGGCTCGGCCTTCGGCGGCACCGGTGTGCAGATCCCGCTGATGGTGCTGCTCTCGGCCCTCGGCTTCGCCGTCGCCGCCCTCCAGCGCGGCCCCCGGTTCGCCGGGCGCGTCGTGGCCTGCGCGGTAGGCCCGGCGGCCTTCGGGCCGCTGGCCTTCATCGACTCCGACGAGTTCCTGCCGCTGGTGCTCGGCCCGGAGGACTTTGGGAAGTGGTCGGGGATCGCGCTGCTGATCGCCGTTCTCGCCGCCTGGGTGGTCGCGGGCGTCTACATCGCCCTGTCGAGGCGGCTCCTGGAGCTGCCGGCCGTCGGCGCGGCGGTCTCGGTGCTGGTCCTGGCGACGGCGTGCGCGGTGTACTTCACCGGCAGCCCCGGCTTCACCGGCGAGCGCGTGGTCGTCGTGCTGAGCACGCAGGCGGACCTGTCCGGTGTCAGCGAGATCGCCGACCGCGACGAGCGGCTGACCGAGACGCACCGGCGCCTGGTCGCGCACGCCGAGGAGAGCCAGGCCTCGCTGCGGTCCGAACTGGACGACCGCGGGATCGCCTACACGCCCTACTACCTGGTCAACGCGATCGAGATCGACGAGGGCCTCGACGCGCGCCTGTGGCTCGATGACCGTGACGACGTGTCGGCGGTGCTGCTGAGCCCGCAGCTGCGGCCGGTGCCGGAGGCGGCGCCGGTGATGAGCGGTTCGGACGAGAGCGTCGCCGCGGCACAGCCGAACATCTCGCTCATCGGCGCCGACAAGGCGTGGGAGTCCGGTGTGGACGGTTCGGGGATCACCATCGGGATCTCCGACTCCGGTGTCGACGGCTCGCATCCGGCGCTGGAGAACGGGTTCCGGGGCGGCGACGACTCGTGGCTGGACCCCGACGGCGGCACCACGACGCCCAATGACCCCAACGGCCACGGCACGCACGCGCTGGGACTGGCGCTCGGCGACGACGGGATCGGTGTGGCACCGGGCGCGTCGTGGATCGGCTGCATGAACCTGCCGCGCAACCTGGGCAATCCCGCTGACTACATCGCCTGCATGCAGTTCATGCTCGCGCCCTACGGTCCCGGCGAGGACCCGTTCACCGCAGGGGACCCGACCCGCGCGCCGCACGTGCTGACCAACTCCTGGGGCTGCCCGCAGATCGAGGGCTGCGACGAGTCCGTGCTCGGTCCGGGGGTCGACGCGCTGACGGCGGCGGGGATCTTCGTGGTCGTCGCGGCCGGGAACTCCGGCCCGGCGTGCGAAAGCGCGTCGACGCCACCGGCCCGCTACGACGGCGCCTACACCGTCGGAGCCGTGGACAACGCGGCGAAGGTGGCCGGGTTCTCCAGCCGCGGGCCGATCTCGGGCACCGGGGCGGCCAAGCCCGACATCGCCGCGCCGGGCGTCGAGGTGGTGTCCTCGCTGCCCGGCGGCGGCTACGGGCCCCTGTCGGGGACTTCGATGGCGACGCCGCACGTCGCCGGGGTGGTCGCGCTGCTGTGGCAGGCGAACCCCGAGCTGATCGGCGACATCGCCGGCACGGAGGCGATCCTGGCCTCCACGGCGACCCCGGCGACGGGTGCGCTCGACCTCCTCGACGAGGAGGTCCCCAACGGGCTCGACGCGTGCGGCGGCGCGAAGAACCTCGTCGGCGCGGGCGTGATCAACGCCTTCGCCGCCGTGGAGGCCGCGCGAGGCTAAGCGGCCTTGGCGGTGAACACCAGGATCCTGGCGCCCGACTCGGTTCCCGGCTGGTGCCGGGAGCCCGGCCAGTAGTGCAGGAAGGATCCGGCGGGGTAGCGGCGGCCGTTGTCGAGCAGTTCGCCGGAGGCGACGTAGACGAGCTCGTCGGCGCCGTGGACGTCGACCTCGGGCCACTGCGTGCCTGGCTCGAAGTCGAAGGCGCGGGCGGCGACGGCGTCGCCGGGCAGGCCGATGCGGGTGATGCCGGGGGCGATGTCGGAGGTCACGACCTCGTCGAGGTGGACGGCGGTGACGCGGTCTTCGGGTGCTGTCATGTCCACCATCCTGCGGTCGAAGATCACGCCCGGGCAGTGGCAGTGAAGTCATCTTTGGATATGTTTCTGCCATGCACAAGGTCGTCGCACTCCTGCACCCGCCGCAGTCGCCCTTCGAGCTGGCCTGCGCGGCGGAGGTATTCGGCCTGTCGCGGGCCGGCCAGCCGTCGCGGTACTCCTTCGACGTATGCGCGCTGCGCCCCGGGGTGATGCCCACGACGATCGGCTACGGCCTCACCGTCGAGCACGACCTGTCGCTCCTCGACCGCGCCGAGACCGTCGTCATTCCCGGCTGGCAGGCGCGCGAGGAGCCGGTGCCGGCCGAGATCCTCGACGCCGTGCGCGCGGCGCACAAGCGCGGCGCGCGCATCCTGGGCGTCTGCTCGGCGGCCTTCGTGCTGGCCGAGGCCGGGCTCCTCGACGGCCGCCGCGCCACCACGCACTGGCGCGCGGCGGCCGAACTGGCCGCCCGGCATCCGAGCGTCATCGTCGACGAGGACGTCCTCTACGTCGACCACGGCGACGTGGCGACCAGCGCGGGCACCGCCGCCGGCGTCGACCTGTGCCTGCACGTCGTGCGCGGCGACCACGGGGCCGCCTACGCCGCCGAGATCGCCCGGCACATGGTCCTGCCGCCGCACCGCGAGGGCGGGCAGTCGCAGTACGCCCGGCGGGAGGTGCCGGCCGCCGGGGACGGGGGCCTCGCTGGCGTGCTGGCCTGGGCCGGGGAGAACCTCGACGCCGACCTCGGCGTGGTCGCGCTGGCCCGGCGGGCGCGGATGTCGACGCGGACCTTCGCGCGGCGCTTCACCGCCGAGGTCGGCGTGACCCCGGGCGAGTGGGTGCTGGCGCGGCGCCTCGACGCGGCCCGCGAGCTGCTGGAGCGCGCGGACCTGACCGTCGACGCCGTCGCCGGGCGGGTCGGGCTGGGCTCGGCGCTGAACCTGCGGCGGCACTTCCGGGCGCGGCTGGGCACGACCCCGGCCGGCTACCGGCGGGCCTTCGCGGGCTAATTCCCTTGCCGGCAAAGCGGAAGCGCTCCTAGCGTGCGGGCATGCTCTATCAGCACCCGCTCGCCTACCTGCTCGGCATCCAGGGCATCGCGCTGATGCGCAGCTGGGGCGGCGGGCGCGACCGCGCGTTCGTGCAGGCCCGCATCGACGAGATCCGCGCCCTCCTCGACGACGCCGAACGCTGGGGCGAGGGCACGGAGGCCGAAGAAGCGCCCGCGGCCGACGTCTACGCCGCGTGGGCACCGAACTACGACGATCCCGGCAACGGAATGATCGACCTCGAACAGCCCGTGGTGCGCCGCTTCCTCGACCGGTCCGAACCGGGCCTCGCGCTCGACGCGGCCTGCGGCACCGGGCGGCACGCCGCCTACCTCGCCTCTCGCGGGCACCGCGTCATCGGCGTCGACACCTCCCCGGCGATGCTGGAGCCGGCGCGCGCCAAGCTCCCCGGCGCCGAGTTCCACCAGGCACGACTGGAAGAACTGCCGCTGCCCGACGCGCACGTCGACGTCGTCGTCTGCGCCCTGGCACTGTGCCACGTGCCGGACCTGGCGCCGGTGTTCGCCGAGTTCGCCCGGGTGCTCAAGCCCGGCGGGCGGCTCGTCGTGTCCGACGTACGCGGGATCCAGGGGCTCTACGAGGAGCCGATCGTGCGCCGCGCGGCCGACGGCCGCGTGATCTACGTGCGCAACCTGGGCCGGTCGGCCGCCGACTACCTGACCACCGCCATCGCGCACGGCTTCGAGGTCCTCGACTGCGTCGAACCGCGCCTGCCGGGAAGCCACGTCGACGAGGACGGCGTCCCCGGCAACGCCACCGGCCCGGCTCCGGAGTTCTCACCCGAGGGCCCGCCCGACCGCTGGGCGCTGCACCCCTTCGCCGCCGAGGCGACCAACGCCGCCTTCGACGGCGCGCCGGTCCTCATCGCGTGGGAGTTCCGCAAGCGCTAGTTCCCCCGGTACAGGCCGCGCTCGAAGGTGCGGATGACCGTCGCCGCGACGCCGTGCCTCGGCAGCTCGCCCTTCGCGCCCGCCTCGCCGCCGGTGTAGGTCAGCGCCCACAGGGTCTGCTGGATCCAGTCGACGCTCACGTCGGGGTCGAAGACGCCCTCGGCCTGCCCGCGCGCGATGAGCTCGCGGACGGAGCGGTCGGCGATGTCGGGGTTGTCGGCGGGGTCGATGAGTTCGAGCATGGCCGGCTCGCCCCACAGGAACATCATGTGCTCGTAGGTGTCGACCATGGCCGTGATGAGGCGGTGCATCGCCTCGCGCGCCGGGCCTTCTTCGAGGCGGGCGTCGAGGATCGAGTCGCCGATGGCGGTGATCGAGTCGGCGACGGTGGCCTTGATCAGCTCGTCGCGGTCGGCGAAGTAGCGATGCACGGTGGTGCGCCCGACCGCCGCGGCCTCGGCTATCTCGGCGAGGGTGGCCGACCGGTTGCGGGCGAGCACGGTGGCCGCGGCGGTGAGGATCGCGCGGCGGGTGCGGCTGCGGGTCGGCGACTCTGCCGATGCGGTCGACTCGGCGGACGTGCTGGTCATGGGCCGATCGTAGCGGGCGGACTCGGCGGTGCCGCACCGTTCCGGTCTCTCAACGCCTCAGAATGGAACATGAATGTTCCATAATGGTAGTGTCGGCTTCCCAAACGAAGCAAGAATGACTCAAAGGAGGTGGGAGACGTGCACGCGCTGGTCGCCGAAGGACTGCGCAAGACGTTCGGCAAGACCCGGGCACTCTCCGGTTTCGACCTGGCGGTGAAGGAGGGGACCATCTGCGGTCTCCTCGGACCGAACGGTTCGGGCAAGACCACGGCCATCCGGATCATGGCCACGCTCCTGCGGGCCGACGGCGGGACGGCCACCGTCGCCGGCTTCGACGTGACCCGCAAGCCCGGCCAGGTCCGCCGCCGCATCGGCCTGACCGGGCAGGAGGCGGCCGTCGACGAGATCCTCACCGGGCGGGAGAACCTGGAGATGTGGGGCCTGCTCTACCACATCGGCAAGAAACGGGCCAAGATCAGGGCGGGCGAGCTGCTGGAGCAGTTCGCCCTCACCGAGGCCGCCGACCGGCGCGTCAAGCACTACTCGGGAGGCATGAGGCGGCGGCTCGACCTGGCCACGACCCTCATCCTCGCCCCGAAGGTGCTGTTCCTCGACGAACCGACCACCGGCCTCGACCCCCGCAACCGCAACGAGGTCTGGTCGGCCATCCGCTCCCTTGTGGATGGCGGCACGACCGTCCTGATGACCACCCAGTACCTCGACGAGGCCGACCGGCTCGCCGACCGGATCGCCGTGCTGGCCGCGCTTCCCGGCGAAGGCGGCCGGATCATCGCCGAGGACAGCCCCGACCGGCTCAAGGCGATGATCGGCGGCGACCAGATCGATCTGGTCGTGCGTGACGAGTCCACCTTGGACACCGCCGCGAAGGCGATCGGCCGCATCAGCGCCGCCGAGGTCGAGGTGAACACCGACGAGCGGCGCCTCAACGCGCCCGCGCGCGACCGGATCGGCGTGCTCACCCAGGTTCTGCGCGAACTCGACGACCTCGGCGTCGAGGTGGAGGACGTCGCGCTGCGCAGGCCGACCCTCGACGAGGTGTTCCTGCGCCTGACCGGGCGGCACATTCCCGGCGAGGAGGCGTCGTGACCACCTTCGACGAGGCGAGCCCCTCGCTCGGTTCGCACCTGTACTGGGCGATCCGCGACGGCTGGACGATCACCACGCGCGGGCTGGTCCACTGGATCAGGAACCCGGCCGTGGCGATCGGCGGCCTGCTCTACCCGATCGTGATGGTCGCGCTGTTCGGGCTGGTCCTGGGCAGCGCCATGACCGTCGAGGGCGGCGGGGACTACGCCGAGTTCCTGATGCCGGGGATGTTCGCGCAGGCCATGGCCAACGGCGTGATGGCGACCATGGCGATGATCAGCAGCGACGCCTCCCGCGGCGTCACCGACCGCTTCCGCACGATGCCCATGTCGCAGACCGGCGTCGTGCTGGGCCGCAGCTTCGCCGACATGATCAATTCCGTGCTGGAGCTGATCATCCTGCTCGGCTGCGGCCTGGCGATCGGCTGGACCTGGCACGGGACCTGGGGAGCGGCGCTGAGCGCGGTCGGGCTGCTGCTGCTCCTGCGCTTCGCGATGATCTGGGTCGGCATCTACCTCGGCCTGTTCCTCAAGCCCGAGGCGGCCGGGGCGGCGTGGATGGTGCTCATGCCGATCACCATGCTGGCCAACACCTTCGTCTCGCCCGAGCAGCTGCCGGGCTGGCTGGCCCCGATCGCCGAGTGGAACCCGCTCTCGGCGACCGTGGCCGCCAGCCGGGAACTGTTCGGCAACCCCGGAGTCGTCGGCGGATCCTGGCCGGCCGACAACGCGCTCCTGCTGGCGATCGTCTGGCCGCTGGTCGCCTTCGCGGTGTTCCTGCCGCTGTGCGCGCGCAAGTACCGCAGGCTCAGCCGCTAGCCGGGGCCGTGGGTCCGTCCACTGGGGACGGACCCACGGGTTCAGGCCGGCACGGGCACCGGGCGTCGCGAGCGCAGGCCGAAGGCGCTCACGACCGCCGCGATCACCGCCAGCGCAAGAGGAAGGACCAGACCGGCGCGGTAGCCGTCGAGGACCGCCGCCGGTGACGTGCCGTCGGTGGCCGCGACGCTGATCGCGGTGACGGCCGACAGTCCGAGCGCGGCGCCGAACTGGAAGGACGTGTACAGCAGTCCGCCGGCCAGTCCCTGCTCCTTCTCGGCGACGCCGTCGGTGGCCGCGATGGTCAGCGGGCCGTAGGCGAAGGAGAAGGACAGGCCGATCAGCAGCAGGCTCGGCAGCATCACCGCGTAGGCCCAGTCGCCGCTGACGGGCAGGAACAGCGCGTAGGCGACCGCCGCCATCACGAGGCCGCCGAAGATGACCCGGCCGGTGCCGAAGCGCCGGACGAGCACGGGCGTCAGGGTCGGCGCGATGATCACGTCGATGCCCATCACCAGCAGCGCGAGGCTCGTCTCCAAGGTGGACCACCCGCGCCACTCCTGCATGTACAGCACCACGAGGAACTGGAAGCCGAAGAAGGCCGCGGCCATCAGCAGCGTGCCGAGGTTGGCGCGGATCAGCGCCGCCGAGCGGAAGATCCCCAGGCGCACCAGGGGATGGGCCGTGCGGCGCTCGATGGTGACGAACAGCGCCAGCGCGGCGAGCCCGGCGGCGAAGGTCGCCAGGGTCGTGCCGAGACCGACGTGCGAGGCGCGCTCGACGCCGAGCACCAGCAGCACGATCGCGCCCGTGATCGCCGCTCCCCCGCCGAGGTCGACGCGGCTGCCGGGAACGCGTTCGGGCTCGGCGGCGCGCGGGATCAGGATCAGCGCGGCGGTGAGGATGATCGCGGCGAGCACGACCGGGGCGCCGAAGACCCAGCGCCAGTCGACGGCGGTGAGCAGTCCGCCGATGACCAGGCCGACGGAGAAGCCGCCGGCGGCGGTGCCGGAGTAGATCAGCAGCGCGCGGTCGCGGGCCGCGCCCTCGGCGAAGCGCGTCGTGATGATCGACAGGCCGGCCGGGGTCATGAAGGCCGCGGAGACGCCGGTGACGAACCGCGCGACGATCAGCACCCAGCCCTCCTCGGCGAAACCGCCGAGGCCGGAGAAGAGCAGGAAGACCGCGAGCCAGCCGACGAACACGCGACGGCGGCCGAAGAGGTCGGCGGCGCGCCCGCCGACGAGCATGAACCCGCCGTAGCCGAGGACGTAGGCGCTCACCACCCACTGGAGCTCCCCGGTGGTCATGCCGAGGTCGGCGCGGATCGCGGGGAGGGCGATGTTGAGCATGGCGATGTCGATGCCCTCAAGGAAGATGGCGCCGCACAGGACGAAGAGCACGCCCCAGTCACGTTTGGTCATGAACCCAACATCTCCGCGGGCCGCGCCGGGAACAACGGCGAAGATCGAAACGTATCGTTCAGTGGGGCTTACCGATGGCGGAGAGGACGGCGGGCGTGGACTGCGACGAGCTCGAATGCTTCATGGTCCTGGCGACGGAACTGCACTTCGGGCGCACCGCCGAGCGCATGCGGCTGTCGCGGGCGCGGGTCAGCCAACTGGTGCAGAGGCTGGAGCGGCGGATCGGCGCGCCCCTGTTCGCGCGCACGAGCAGGCGGGTGTCCTTGACCACTCTGGGCCGCCGGCTGCGCGATGACCTCGAACCGCACCAGCGCGGGATCAAGGCGGCGATGGCGCGGGCGATGGCCTCGGCGAAGGGCATCGACGAGGTGCTGCTGGTCGGTTTCACCAACCCGCTCACCGGCGAGGTCGTCGTCAAGGCCGCCGAGGCGATGCGGACCAGGCATCCCGAGATCGCCGTCGAGATCTGCGAGGTGCCCTTCAACGACCCCTTCTCGCTGCTTCGCAAGGGCGAGTTCGACGTGCAGCTGAGCCCCTTCCCGGTCCGGGAGAGCGACCTGGGCGAGGGGCCGGTTCTGTTGTCGGAGCGGCGAAGTCTGGCTGTCCACACCGGACACGAACTGTCTAAAAGGGACGAGATCTCACCGGAGGACCTCGCCGGGGTCGAGCTCATCGACCTCGAAGGCGAGCCGCCCGGGTACTGGCGCGACTTCCACTCCCCGGCGCGCACGCCGTCGGGACGGGCGATCCCGCGCGGTCCGCTGGTCGCCAACCACCAGGAGGCGCTGACGCTGGTCGGCGCCGGGAAGGGCGCGCTGCTGTCGGCGGCGCACGCGGCCGTCTACCACCCGCGCCCGACGGTCGCCTACGTCCCGCTGGACGCCGAGCCGGTCGGCTACGGGCTGGTGTGGCGGGCCGGAGACGAGAACAGGGCGGTCCGGGCCTTCGCCGAGACCGCCCTGGACGTGGTGTCCGCGGACTGACCTACTTGCCGAGCGCGACGGCCAGACGCCCGCCGGCCTCGGCGAGCATGCCGACGCCGGTCTCGGCGTCGACACCGCGCTCGATCATCAGGACGGCGAGTTTGGTGTTGTCGCCGGCCTTCGCCAGTGCCGTCTCGGCGGCGGCGAAGTCGACGCCGGTGATCTCGGCGACCATGCGCGCGGCGCGAACGGCGAGCTTGTCGTTGAGGATCTGCATGTCGACCATGCGGTTGCCGTAGGTCTTGCCGAGCTGGACCATGGCGATCGTCGAGATCATGTTCAGCACGAGCTTCTGCGCGGTGCCCGACTTCAGGCGCGTCGAGCCCGCCACGACCTCCGGGCCGACGGCGATCTCGATGGCGAACTCGGCCGTGGCCGACAGTCGCGTGCCGGTGTTGCAGGAGATGCCGACGGTCAGCGCGCCCAGCTCACGGGCGCGGGCGACGGCCGCGATGGCGAAGGGCGTGCGGCCGCTGGCGGCGATGCCGATGACCACGTCGTCGGGGCCGATGCCGTGGTCGTCCATCGCGGCGGCGCCCGCCGCCTCGTCGTCCTCGGCGCCTTCGGTGGACAGCACCAGCGCGTCGGGGCCGCCGGCCATGATCGCCTGCACGAACTCCGGGGGCGTGCCGTAGGTCGGGGGGCACTCCGAGGCGTCGACGACGGCCATCCGGCCGGCCGTGCCCGCGCCGACGTAGCGCAGGCGCCCGCCGTTCTTCAGGCGCGGGACCAGGGCCTCGATGGCCGCGGTGATCTGCGGCAGCGCGCGGGCGACCGCGCGGGGGACCTCGGTGTCGGCGTCGTTCATGGTCGCGGCCAACTCGCCCACGGACATGCGGTCGATGTGGGCGTATCTCGCGTCGGCCTGCTCGGTGCCGAGCTCCGCCAGTGTGGCCGCGTCGTTGACCGTCGTCATCAATCTCCCCAGGCTCGGAGCTTTCCTCCGCCATGGAGGCTCCGCAGTGAAGGCTAGCAACGCTTCCTCGGCATGGAAAACTGTCGTACCCCACGCCTAAAGTAAGGGGTACAGACGCGGAGGGAGGGGTACAAAAATGCCCAGCCAGTTCGAGATCACCCTCAATGGATTCGTCAACTTCCTGCGGACCCGCGGCGCCGCACGGGTGGACGTGGTAACCCGCCAGCTCACCCAGTACACCGAGCCCTACTCCCCGGCTCGCGACTTCTACCGCCGCATCATCAACGCGATGGTGAGCGGCCGCCGTGCCAATGACGACGCGGCCATCTGCAAGGCGGTGCTCGACGCGGCACCGCAGTACAAGAAGGCGCACTACGAGTCGGTCGTGGAGGGCTGGCTCAAACTGCTGCCGGAGTTCACCGGCACCCGCCTGCTGCCCGTGCACACCGGGCGGTGGCACAACGAGTCCGTGACGGTGCGGGTCACCCCGCACATGCTTCTCGCCTTCGACGACGGCCACAAGGAAGCCCTGTGGATGTACGTCAAGGCCGAACCGCTGCCCGCCGCCGACGCCGAGGCGATGCTCTGGCTCGCGCGGGAGGCCATGCCCGAGATCCACGCGGGTGCCACGGCGGTCGTCGTGGACGTCCGCCGGGAGAAGGTCTGGCGGGCCACGCCGGACGGCGGCGAGTACGGCGCCTGGCTGGAGGCCGAGGCGAACGGTTACAAGTTCCTGGCCGAGCGTTGGGAAGGGACGCAGATCTGACGCCGGGACGGGATTCACGGCAGAGTCCGACATGACGAGGGGTGCCGCCGACGGCGCCGGGGCCGGGAGGTCTGGCGTGGGACGGGAGTTCTGGTTCGGCGGCCGGGGGTTCGACTGGGAAGGGACGCCCCGCACGCGTGACGCGTGCGGGGCGGTTCCGTGGGGTTTGGGTTGGTGGGGTTGGTCGCTCGGGGGCGCGGCTGGGGGCACGGCTCGGCGCCGGGTGGTGGGGGGCTGGGGGCACGGGTGTGGGCTTGTGGGGCGGAGATAGGGCCGCGCCCTTGGGCGTGAGGCCCGGCGCCCGGCGACCCGGCTCGAAGTCCGGGGGTGGCGAGCCCACGCCGTGGCGGCAGAGGCGGTCCGCTGGCGGTGCCCGCGAGGCTCGCGTACCCGGCCTGGGCTCCTCTTGCCGCGACCGATTCGGGGTCCAGCGCTGGCGGAGGCCGCACGCCGACGGAAGGGGCGGAACCCGCGACGCCCGCACGTCGCGGGAGGTGGAGTTCAGCACGGAGCCCGCGTCCAGCGCCCGGGTGATCTCCGCGCCGGCGCCGGCCACGCGACTGACTGCGGGGTTTCGCCGATGACGCCCGGACGACCCCTGGTGTGGCGTCCGGCGCCCATCCGACCGCAGGACCGCCAGTGGTTGCCGGTGCACGCCGATGCCCAGCGCCCCGACACGGCATCCGCATCAACGAAGTCGCTCACCGACTATCTCGACGACCCGACGCGATGCTCGGGACTCGCTAGACCGCGAGGGCGACAACGGCGGCGGGGGCGGAGGAGGCAGGTGGGTCGCCTACGCCGTGGAACCCGTGTGCCCCCGCGACCGGCCCGGTCTCCGGCACCAGCGACCAGCACAGTGGGCGGCGAAGTCAGCCCGCCCCCGCCCCGTGAGGCTCGCATGCGACGCGATGTGCCCGACGGCGCGTCTCGCCCCGCACAACGCGCAGGAACCCGGCACCGGGTCCGCACCGAGGGCCAACGCGGCTGGCGGTGAGGTCAGGTTGCCGCTCACCAGTGACGCCTGCGTCCCCGGCGCCGCAGTGAACCCGGCGAACCCCGGCCCAAGGCTCCGCGTCCGCGACAACCGCACCGCCCAGGGAGGCAAAGTGCACAGCTCGCGCCGAGGCCTGGGCCTGCCCACCATGATGTAAAGGCGCCTGTGGCCGCGAAACCCGCTCGCCGGCGATGAGGGCGGGTGCATGGCCGTGTCGCAGCCCCGCGCGCCCGTATCGGTATCCGGCACCGGCGAGCCGCGCAGCCAGCGGTGGAGCCAGGAGAGCCGCTCCCGCAACCCCACACACCCCACACCCCACGCCCCGCCCACCCCCGCCTCACAACGAATGCCGCAACGCCTTCGGCCCCGCGACTATCGCCCCCACCAGCATGCCCAGCCCGATCGCCATCAGCAGCTGGGCCATCGACGCGATGTCGGTGAGACCCTCGACCTGGTCGCCGCCGAGCCAGGTCTCCAGTCCCCGCAGCCCGTGGGCGCCGGGCGTCAGCACGTAGAACGCACCGAGGTGCAGCACGTAGGCCGGCGGCAGCCGGTGGAACCGCCCGAGGGTCAGGGCGGTCACCGTCATCACGACCGCGCCGATGAAGGTCCCCGTGGGGTCGCCGACCGCCCGTGTTCCGATCTGCACGGCGGCGACGGTCACCAGCACCACGAGCAGTGCCCAGGGCAGGTCGCGGGGGGTCATGGAGAAGCCGAACATGATCCCGACCGTGAACAGGCTCCACCCGATCCACACCGCCCACGGTCCGAGGTCCCCACCGCCGTCACTGTCGAACAGGGCGTCGGCGGGCACGTCGGCGACGAAGGTGGCCAGGGACGCGCCGAAGGCGAGCACGAGCAGCGTGACCATCGCGTACACCAGGCGGGCGGTGCCGGCGGTCATCCGTCCGACGACGAGTTCGAGGCAGGCGGCCGAGAGGGCGTCGCCGGGGATGAAGTAGAACAACGCCGGCAGGATCAGGGGGATCGGCGCCCCCTCGACCCAGTCCTGCCGGTAGGCGAACAGCACCACCGAGGACACCATGATCGAGCCGATCAGCGGCGACGCCAGCGTCAGCCACAGCTTCCCTCTCCCGGCGGCGACCAGCAGCCCGACGAGCAGGCCGGTCACCGTGCACACGATCACCTGCTGCCAGCTCGGCTGGATCGAGATCCCGAACCCGACGCTGAACAGCACCAGCCCGAACACCTGCCAGGGCCTGCGCCAGCGCGGGGGACGCTCGGCGTCGGCGACGATCCGCGCGCGGGCCTCGCCGGGCGTCAGGGAACCGTCGTGGATCCCGATGAGCACTCGCTTGAGCCTCGAAATACGGTCCAGGGGCGGCACGTCGGGGGTGGCGGAGAACGACGCCGTGCGCTCGCCGAGGGTGAGGATCGCCGAGTCGGCGAGGAAGGTGACGTCGACGGTGTGTCCGTAGGTCGCCGCGACTTCCCTCACTAGCGTCTCGCAGGTGTACGTGCCCTCGTAGCTGCCGTGCAACAGGGTCCGCACGAGGTCCGCCAGGAGAGGGAAGAGGTCGGCGTGGCTGACCGCCACACCGACCGGCTTCGTCGTCATCGCACCCGACCGTGGCTAGGCCATGTCCTCCAGTTCGCGGCCCTTCGTCTCGCGCACGGCGCGCCACACGAAGATGAAGGCCAGCACCGCGAAGGTCGTGTACAGCCCGTAGGCCAGGCCGAGACCGATCTCGGCGAGGATCGGGAAGGTCGTCGAGATCAGCCAGTTGGCGACCCACTGCGCGGCCGCCGCGACCGCCAGGGCCGTCGCGCGGATCTTGTTGTTGAACATCTCGCCGAGCAGGACCCACACCACCGGACCCCAGCTGGCGCCGAAGAAGAAGACGTAGGCGTTCATGGCGATCAGGGCGGTCGTCGACATCGCGTCCGACAGCTGCGGGGTGTCGTCGATGACGGTCGCGCTGGTGAACGCCCACGTCATCGTCCCGAGGGTGACGGCCATGCCCGCCGCACCGATGAGCAGCAGCGGCTTGCGCCCGATCTTGTCGACCAGGGCGATGGCGATCAGCGTGGTGACGATGTTGGTGATCGAGGTGATGACCGAGGTGAGCATGGCGTCGGACTCGCTGAAGCCGACCGACTGCCAGAGGGTCGACGAGTAGTAGAAGACCACGTTGATGCCGACGAACTGCTGGAACACCGACAGCAGGATGCCGACCCAGACGATGCCGAGCAGGCCGAGCGTGGGGCCGCGCAGGTCCCGCAGGTGCACGGCCTTCTGGCCGGCGAGGCTGCGGGCGATCTCCTTGATGCGCTGGTCGACGTCGCCGCCGACGAGTTTGCGCAGCACCTGGCGCGCGGTGCTGACCTTGTTGATCTTCACCAGGTAGCGCGGCGACTCCGGGATCTGCAACGCGAGCACGCCGTAGACGATCGCCGGAAGCACGGCGGAGGCGAACATCCAGCGCCAGGCGGTGCCGCCCCACGGAACGGGGTTGGAGGCGCCGCCGGCGGCTTCGGCGAGCACGTAGTCGATCAGCAGCGCGGCGAAGATACCGGTGACGATCGCGAGCTGTTGCAGCGAACCGAGTCTGCCGCGCATGTTGGCCGGGGAGATCTCGGCGATGTAGGCGGGGGCGATGACGCTGGCGGCGCCGATCGCGAAGCCGCCGACGACGCGCCAGCCGGCCAGGCTCAGCGCGTCCCAGGCGAGGGCGGAGCCGACGGCGCTGATGGCGAACAGCGCGGCGGCCGCCAGCATGACGCGCAGGCGGCCGTACTTGTCGGCGAGCGGGCCGGCGAACCAGGCGCCGATGGCGCAGCCGAGCAGCGCCGAGGAGACGACGAAGCCGAGGACCGCCTCGGAGATCCCGAACTCGTCGCGGACGGCCTCGACGGTGCCGTTGATGACTGAGGTGTCGAACCCGAACAGGAACCCGCCGAGCGCGGCCGCGCCGGCGACCAGGATGGTGGCTCCGTGGCGGGCGGGCTCCGGTACCGCGGTCGCCCCCGATTCGCGATGCATGCCACAGCTTTGCACCGTCCGCAGTGGATACGGGGTGGTTTCGCCGGTTTTGCCGGAACGGTCAGGGCACGTAGGCGAGCAGGGTCGGCTCCTCTTCCCACATCGGCTCGCTGAGCTCGTCGAGTTCGGCTCCGTCCGGCGACAGCAGGCGCAGCTCGGTGCCGCCGTCGTCGGAGAACACCCTGGCGACGAAGGAGTCGGCGAACATCAGGGCCTGCTGGAGGCCGGCGCCGTCGACGTCCACTTCGACCACGTCGGGGCGCCCCCGTTCCTTCGTCTCAAGGCGCAGGATCGTCGTGCAGAAGTCCGAGCGCAGGTCACTGGAGTCGGCGGGGAAGGCCGCCTCCTCGATGGTGTCCACGCACATCATGTCGGCGTCGGCGGACACCGAGAAGGGCTGGTAGATCCACCGTCCGGGCAGGACGTTCCAGTCGACGACGGCGTCGGGCTCGGCATCGTCGGCGCCGCGCACGACCGTCGTCTGGTCGTCGGTGCCGTAGGCGGTGTAGGTGAGCAGGTCGCGGCCGGTCTCGTCGGCGCCGACCCGGACGTGGCAGCCGGGCACGTCGCCGACCTGGGTGAAGGTCCCGGTGGTGATGTCGTAGAACCCGGCCGGGCCGCCCTCGCCGGGTGCGCCCCGGTGCACGAACAGGCGGCGGGCGTCGGGCGCCCACACGGGCACGGCGCACAGCTGCTCGTCGGAGTACTCCATGATCGGCCACTGCCGGCCGCTGGCCAGGTCGCGGATGACCAGCCGCCCGCCGGAGACGTAGCTGAGGTAGCGGCCGTCGGGCGAGACGTTCGCCGTCGGGGTCAGCGGCATGTCCTCGACGACCGTCCGCGGGGTGCCGCCCTCGCGCCAGCTCAGCAGGTCCTGCGTGTCGGCGCTCATCCCGTCCTCGCCCCGGGGAACGTAGTCGGGCTTGAGGTAGTAGAAGGTGCCGGTCAGCTCGACGACCGACTCCTCGACCGGCGACGGCTCGGGCAGCAGCGGCGGCCCGCTCGGCTGCTCGGCCGTCGGTCCGCCCTCGGGACCGGCGCGGTCGGTCCCGACGGCGTTGAAGCCGACGAAGGCGATCAGCACCGCGGCGACCGCGCCGGCGACGCCGGTGGCGACGCGCCGCGCCCGCAGCCGCGACGAGGCGGCCAGCGCGCGATCTCGGAGGTCGACCGTCTCGACGGCGTCGGCGAGGTCGCGCAGCCCGTCGCCGAGGCTCTTCAAGGTCATGGCCGCTCACTCCAGGTCGCCGGTCGCCGCGTCAATGTCAACACTTCGCGCGTCAACAATCAAGATGCGCGGTACGGCGTGACAGGTTGCCATCGCACAAAGGACTATTCCGGGCGAAACTCATGTCACGAAGGTCAGCAGCCGGGCGTCGGACAGCTCGGCCGGCTCGTCCGTTCGGGCCACCAGTTCCATCCCGAACACCTCCACCTCCGGCACACCCTCGTCCGGCGGGTCGACGGTCTCGGTCTCCAGGGTCACGTAGGCGATCACCATCTCCCCACCCGGTGACGACACGCGAAGCATCACGTCCCCTGGTGAGGAGACGAGCCCCTCGCCGGGAGATCCGGGGATGGTCTCGTCGGTCGAGTCGAAGAAGGAAACCCCGACCAGGTCGCCGTCGACGGGCAGCTTCACCGCGATCGGCCCGCTGCGGGTCGCCAGCGCGTCGCACGTGGCCCTGCGCCCCATGGGATCGTCGACGGCGTCCGTCCAGGACACGCACTGGAGGGAACCGGAGGCGTTGAGCGAGGCCAGACCGGTCAGCTCGAAGCCCACCTCGTCGGCGTCGTAGAGGACGGGGGCGCCGAGCGAGGATCCGTCGTCGGCGTCCTGATAGACGACCTCGCCGCCTACCTCACCGCTCACATCGGTGCGCACCGAGGCGATGCCGTGGCCGTCGGGCTGCGACGAGCGGTTGAACAGCCGGGCGTGGCAGCCCTCGGGACGGCCGGCGTCGACGACCCGCGGCGAGTCGGCGGTGAAGTCGGCCAGCTTCGAGACCGTCTCGTCCTGCGCCGACAGCAGCACCGCCGAGGAGTCGGCGGTCCAGGCCGGTTCGAGGCAGGGGTCGCCGGTGCCGGGGACGGAGACCACGATCGCGTCGCTGCCGTCGTTGAGGTCGGCGACGACCATCGTGTCGGTCGTGTAGTAGGCGGCGAACCGGCCGCTCGGGGAGACCGCGACGCTGTCGGCGAAGGTCGCGTCACCGCTGAGTTCGAGTACCGGGTCGTTGCCCTCGACCCAGGAGTAGACGCCGAAGGACTCCGGCGCGGTCTCCTTCAGGTAGTAGCCGATCGCCACGGGCATCCCGTACGCCTGACCGTCCTCCGACGGATCGGCCGTCGACGACGCGCCGGAGGAGTCGGCGGCCCGGTCGGTGGCCGGCGCTCCCCCGCCGTCACCGAACTGGTGCCACGCCAGGCTCACGCCGATGACCAGGGCCAGGAGCATGCACAGCCCGCCCGACATGATCGCCGCAGCGCGCCGCGCCCGCAGCCGCCGGGACGCGCCGATCGCGCGGGCGTGCAGGTCGACCGGCTGGACGTCGTCGGCGAGTTCGCGAAGGCCCTCGCTGAGGTCGCGCAGAGTCATCACAGCCGCCCTTCGAGCAGTCCGGCCATGCTCGGCATGAGCTGGCGGAGCCGGCCGAGGGCCTTGGCGGTCTGGCTCTTGACGGTCCCGGTGCTGCACCGCAGGACCGCGGCGGTGTCCTCGACGGAGCGGTCCTCGTAGAAGCGCAGCACGATCACCGCGCGCTGCTTGTCGGTGAGCTGGGCGAGCGCCTTTTGCAGGATCAGGCGGATGTCGGCGGCCGCGGCGACGTCGGGTTCGGGTATCGGCTCGGTGGTGGTCGAGCCGAGCCACTCGCGGATCCGGCGGCGGCGCCAGGTGGCGACCTGCAGGTGGTACATGGTGCGCCGGACGTAGCCGAAAGGGCTGTCGTCGATGCGGTGCCAGCTGCGGTGGGCACGGGCGAGCGCCGACTGTACGAGGTCCTCCGCGTGGTGCTGGTCGCCGGTGAGGAGGTAGGCGGTGCGCAGCAGCGTAGGCGTATATGCACGGACGAACTCGTCGAAGTCGTCCGCGGGGGCACTCATGCTCGTGAATCTCCCGGGGTGCTGGTGCGGTGGAATTCCACCTGGATAGACGCTCGCCCCGGGTGGGTGGGTTGCCGGTGGTGCCCGAACTATTTTGCAGATGGTTCTTCACTTCACCCCATCGCGGTGATCAAGGTCCCAGCCCCCGGCGCTTAAGATCAGCTCCATGCTGCTTGAGGTGATCGCTCTCGATGCCGTGGACGCCGCCGCCGCCGCTTCCGGTGGGGCCGACCGACTGGAGGTCATCGCCGACATCGCCGCCGACGGGCTCACGCCCGCACCGGAGACGGTCACGGCCATCAAGGAGGCCTGCGACCTGCCCCTGCGCGTGATGCTGCGCTGCAACGACGGCTTCACCGCAACGCCCGCCGAGCTCGACGCCCTGCGCGAGGCCGCCCTCCGCCTCGACGCCCTGATGGGCCCCGCCGACGGCTTCGTCTACGGCTTCCTCACCGCCGAGGGCGCCGTCGACGTCGACACCGTCACCGCCCTCCACGCCGCCGTCCCCCACCGCGCCTGGACCTTCCACCGCGCCATCGACCACGCCGCCGACTACGCCGCCGCGTGGTCGGCCGTCGAAGCCCTCGACGGGCTCGGGCAGGTACTGACCGCCGGATCGGCCGCCGGCGTCGCCGACGGGCGGGCCGCGCTCGCCGAGCAGGCCCGGCCCGCGCTGACGATGGTCGGCGGCGGACTGCGCCCGGCGCACCTCGCCGAGCTGGTCGCCCTGGGCGTGCGGGCCTTCCACATCGGCGGGATGTCGCGGCACGGCTGGGGAAACCCCGTCGACGCCGAACTGGTCCGCAACTGGCGCCGGGTGCTCGACACCGACGTGCCGGTCTCCTGAGGCCGTTCTCGCGGAAACAAGGCGCCCGCGAGCGTCAACCCGCCCCGGGACGGGCCGCGTCTAGGTGTGTGACAGCACGCCACCGCCCCGGGGGAGAACACGATGACCGACACCGCGGCCGAGTTCACCGGATTCGCTCGTCGACGACTGCGCCAGATCCTCCACAGCGTCGCCGAAGAGTCTCGGCCCGTCCCGCTGGAGGAGGCCGCCATGGCCGGAGACTACCGCCTCGAACCCGTCGGCTCGGGCCTCGCGCTGTGGACCGACGACATCATCACGCACGAGATCGTCGACGGGTCGGTGCACCTCTCCAACCACGGCGAGGACACCTCGCGATCCTGGACGACTCCCGAGTTGCCCGAACTCGCCACCTCGCTCCTGATCGGCTACAGCTATCCCGACGACGAGATCCTGGAATAGCGAGCGCCACCACCGGAGGGCCCGCGTCCACTCAGGACGCGGGCCCTCCGCCGTCACGCGACAAGCCGCTCCACCGCCTCCGACGCGATCCGCCGCGAATTCTCGTCCTCGCGCCCCGCCACCCTCCCCGCCACGTGCTCCAGCGAGCGCTCGTATGCCACGTCGAAGGCCGCGCCGGCGGGCACCTCGACGTCGGGCACCACCCCGACCCCCTCCCAGTTCGAGCCGGTCACCGCGTTGACGGGCCGCTCGTCGGGCACGCCGACCTCGATGTGCCCGTCGATCCGGTACAGGCTGAACGCGTGCGCCGCCCCGCTGGTCGCCTCGCCGACGACGGTGGCGCGGCCGAGGCTCTGCAAGGTGTAGGCGAGGTCCTCGCCGCCGGAGAAGGTCCGCGAACTGGTCAGTACGTGCACCGGCCGGTCCAGGTACCGGGGCCCGGGCACGTAGGCGGGCGTCCAGCACTGCCGGCGCTCGGCTCCCTTGTGGACGACCGCGACCTGCACCGGTTCCGGCCCGACGAGATGTGCGCAGAACTGGACCGCCGACTGCGGCCAGCCGCCCCGGTTCGCGCGCAGGTCGACGATGAGCGCGTAGGTGTCGGCGAGCAGGCGCATCGCGGCCTCGTAGGCGGCGCCGGCGCCGGCCGGGTCGCCGAAACCCGCCAGTGCGATCAGGCCGACGTTGCCCGGCAGCCGCTCGACGCGGGTGACGCCCTCGGCTTCGAGGCGGAAACGCTCGCGCCACCGCTCGACGGCGGCGGCCTCGGCACCGGGGTCGGGTTCGCCGAGCGGCTCGTCGTGCCAGGTGACGGTGAGGTGGCGGTCGTCGTAGACCGAGCGCAGGTCGGCGGTGACGGCCGCGCAGAACTCGGCTCCCGACAGGCCGGCGTAGGCGCCGTCGGCGCGTCTGGCGCGGACGCGGGCGGCCATCGCGGCGGCGGTCTCGGGGTGGACGTAATGGGCGCGGACGGTGTCGAGGACGGCGTTCAGGGCGGTGTCGAGGGCCGGAGACAGGCCGAGGACAAGAGATTGGTCTTGACTCATTCACGAATACTAACGATATATCGAAGACTTTCACAACCGCTCGCCAGCGCCTCCCCCGGGCAACAAAAAGCCGCCCCGCGATGCGGAGCGGCCGTCGTACCCGCCTCACGCCTTGACGAGCGTGTAGGTCGCGCCCTTCTCGTCGGTGACGTCGAAGGTCTCGGCCTGCGCACCCGGCTTGAGCGTGAGCGTCCACTCCATCAGCTCGGCGTCGGTGCTGGTCAGCATGATCGTGAACCCGCCCGCGCCGTCGGGCTCGACGGTTCCCTGGTAGCCCCTCGTCTCCAGCGCGCCGTCGGCGGCCGGGACCTCGGCGGTGCCCTCGTCGGTCACCGTCAGCGGGGTCTTGGTGTGCGGCTCGGTGGGCACCAGCTCCCACTCACCGACCAGGGCCTCCATGTCGGAGGGTCCGTGCTCGTCGCCCTCTCCCATGTCGGAGGGCTCGTCGACCGGGTAGGACTCCATCGGCGGCGAGGGGTTGTCCGAGGCTTCGTCGGAACCGCCGCAGGCGGCCAGTCCCAGGCCGAGCAGGACGACTCCGGCCAGTGCGGCCAACCGGGATGAGGCGCTCAATTGCCACTCCTTCGTGAGGGATGAGCGCACAGTGTGCCAGAGGCGTGGAAGCGGGCACGAAAAATCGGCCCGCTCCCGAAGGGGCGGGCCGATTTCTTGGCCTGGGAACCAGGCCGGGCCTGGAACTCGCAGATCCTAGTGGAGAACCTGCAAGGGCTCTAGAAGCCCATGTCCGGAGCGCCACCGGGTCCGGCGTCGGCCTTGGCCGGCTCCGGCTTGTCGGCGACGACGGCCTCGGTGGTCAGGAACAGGGCCGCGATCGAGGCCGCGTTCTGCAGAGCGGAACGGGTGACCTTGGCCGGGTCCGGGATGCCCGCGGCGAGCATGTCCACGTACTCGCCGGTCGCGGCGTTGAGGCCGTGTCCGACGGGCAGGCTGCGGACGTGCTCCGCGACGACGCCGCCTTCGAGGCCGGCGTTGATCGCGATCTGACGCAGCGGGGCGTCCAGCGCCGACTTCACCAGCAGAACGCCGGTGCCCTCGTCGCCGGTGAGCTCCAGCTTGTCGAAAGCGGAGACCGCGGCCTGAGCCAGGGCCACGCCGCCACCCGCGACGATGCCCTCTTCGACGGCCGCCTTCGCGTTGCGAACGGCGTCCTCGATGCGGTGCTTGCGCTCCTTGAGCTCGACCTCGGTGGCCGCGCCGACCTTGATGACCGCAACGCCGCCGGCGAGCTTCGCCAGACGCTCCTGCAGCTTCTCACGGTCGTAGTCGGAGTCGGAGTTGTCGATCTCGTTGCGGATCTGCGCGACCCGTCCCGCGATCTGCTCCTCGTCACCGGCACCGTCGACGATGGTGGTCTCGTCCTTGGTGATGACGACCTTGCGGGCACGGCCCAGCAGGTCGATGGTGGCCGACTCGAGCTTCAGGCCGACCTCTTCGCTGATGACCTGACCGCCGGTCAGGATCGCGATGTCGGTCAGCATGGCCTTGCGGCGGTCGCCGAAGCCGGGAGCCTTGACGGCGACCGACTTGAACGTGCCGCGGATCTTGTTGACGATCAGGGTCGCCAGGGCCTCGGCCTCGACGTCCTCGGCGATGATCACGAGGCTCTTGCCGGCCTGCATGATCTTCTCGAGGGTCGGGAGAAGGTCCTTGACCGCGGAGATCTTCTGGTTGGCGATGAGGATGTAGGGGTCCTCGAGCACCGTCTCCATGCGGTCGGGGTCGGTCACGAAGTAGCCCGACAGGTAACCCTTGTCGAAGCGCATGCCCTCGGTGAGCTCAAGCTCCAGGCCGAAGGTGTTGCTCTCCTCGACGGTGATGACGCCTTCCTTGCCGACCTTGTCCATCGCCTCGGCGATGATGTCGCCGACCGTGGTGTCACCGGCGGAGATGGAGGCCGTGGACGCGATCTGGTCCTTGGTCTCGACGTCCTTGGCGATCTTGGCGAGCTCCTCGGCGACCGCGGCGACGGCGGTCTCGATGCCGCGCTTGAGCGCCATCGGGTTCGCGCCGGCGGCGACGTTGCGCAGACCCTCGCGGACCAGCGCCTGAGCCAGGACGGTCGCCGTCGTGGTGCCGTCACCGGCCACGTCGTCGGTCTTCTTGGCTACCTCTTTGACGAGCTCGGCACCGATCTTCTCGTACGGGTCCTCGAGCTCGATCTCCTTGGCGATGCTCACACCATCGTTGGTGATGGTGGGCGCGCCCCACTTCTTCTCAAGGACGACGTTGCGTCCCTTGGGGCCGAGCGTCACCTTCACGGCGTCGGCAAGGATGTTCATGCCGCGCTCAAGGCCCCGGCGCGCTTCCTCGTCGAACGCGATGATCTTGGCCATCTGGCGTTGTCCTCCGGATTACGTATGTCGCACGCCTTCGCGACGCGCTTCACAATGCTTGATCCGGTCGGGCGGATGGCCCGCGACGATAACGACCGCCCCTGTTGGGAGACGGTCCCACCACCCCGACCTTGGCACTCACGGGTCGCGAGTGCCAACACCTTGTTTAGCACTCAGACCCCGAGAGTGCAAGCCGCACAGGGCGAGGAGGGACGCGGTTCACGCGCCGGACGCGAGGAAACAGCCGGCACGCAAGCCTTGTGCTGACGTCACTTAGCCGTCATGATGAGGTCATGCCTTCGGTCAAGTCTGACGTCGTTGACGTCGTCCGCTTCCACCCTTCCGACGTCACCATGGGCGACGAGGTCTACGCGGGCTGGCGCGACGCCCAGCTCAACGACTTCCCCGACCAGACACCCCTCGACCGCGCCTCCATCCAGAGCCTGCTGGAGAACCCGCCGCACGGCTGGACCGGCGAGTTCTACGCCGCCACCGTCGACGGCCGCATCGCCGGCGCCGTACTCCTCTTCCTCCCGGGCCTCGACAACACCCACCTCGCCCACGTCGAGGGCTGGGTCCACGTCGGCAGCCGCCGGCAGGGTGTCGGCCGCGCCCTCTACGAGCGCACGCTGGAGCGGCTGCCGGAACTGGGCCGCACCACGCTGATCGTCCGCATCCACGACCGCGCCGACATCGACCCGCCCGCCGCCGGGCCGCGCTTCGCCGAGGCCGTCGGCATGAGCTGCGCGATGACCGAGGTGCAGCGCCGCCAGTACCTCGACGAGGTCGACGACGGCGTCTTCGCCGCGATGCTCGCCGACTGCTGGGAGCGTGCCGAGGGCTACGAGGTCGTCCGCTGGACCGACGGCGCCGACGGCCCCACGCCCGAGGAGCACGTCGATGACCTCTCCCAGCTCTTGGTGCGGCTCGACACCGACGCGCCCCACGGCGACCTGCGGATCGAGGCCCGCGAGCCCGACCCGGAGGCCGTCCGCGCCCTCGACCACCGCAACCGCGCCGCCGGCATCAGGCTCGTCCACACGGGCGTCCGGCACGTCGCGAGCGGTCGTATCGTGGCCTGGACGACCATCAGCACGCTCCCCTCCGATCGCGGCCACGGCCAGCAGCAGATCACCGTCGTCGACCCCGGCCACCGCGGCCGCCGTCTCGGCACCCTCGCCAAGCTGGAGAACCTCGCCTACGCGCGCAGGGTCGAGCCGGGCCTGCGGCTGGTGGAGACCTGCAACGCCGACGAGAACGCGCACATGATCGCCATCAACGAGACCCTGGGTTACCGGGTCCACGGCCGGGTGCACAACTTCCAGAAGGAGATCTGACGGCGATGGAGTTCCAGCCCTTCACCAGGCACGACCTCGACCTGCTCGGCGATTACCACGCCCTCGCCCTGGACAACCATGAGGCGCGAAAGGGACCGGCCCCGACCTGGGAGCGGCTGCGAAAGGCCTTCGGGACGGTCCGTCCGGGCATGGCCCAGCGCGACTGGCTGGTCAGGGACGGCGGCGAGGTGGTCGGACACGTCGCGCTCGCCCTGCCGGTGGCCGAGAACCGGCACCTGGCGATGGGCGTCGTCCAGGTCCGCCGGGACCTGCGCCGGCGCGGCATCGGGCGCGAGCTCTACGACTTCTTCGTCGGACGCTCGCGCGAGGAGGGGCGCACCACCGTCATCGCCGGCGTCGACGAGCCTCTTGCCGGGGTCGAGGCCGAGATCGACCGGTCGGGCTCGCGGTTCCTGACCGCGCTGGGCTACGAGGTCGCGCTCACCTCGGTCCACTCGCGACTCGACATGTCGACCGTCGAGGCCGGGGCGCACGAACGGCTCGCCGAGCAGGCCGGGCCGCACGCCGCCGGCTACGAGACGTTGAGCTGGATCGAGGGGAAGGGAGGAGGCGAGTGCCCCGAGGAACTCGTCGAGGACCTCGGCTACCTGGAGTACCGGCTCACCACCGACATGCCGCTGGGCGACATGGACTACGAGCCTGAGCGGCCCGACGCCGCCCGGGTGCGCGAGCGGGCGCTGACGGCCATGGAGACCGGGCAGAGCCTGGTGCACGCCGCCGCGCGGCACAAGGCCACCGGCAAGACCGTGGCGTGGACCTTCGTCGAGCTGTCGCGCGACGACGACGAGTACGCCCACCAGGCGATCACCGTCGTCGATCCCGAGCACCGGGGCCACCGCCTGGGGACCCTCGTCAAGCTGGAGAACATGCGCGCCGCGCTGGCGCTGCGGCCGGCGCTTCGCTACGTCGACACCGACAACGCCGCCGACAACACGCCGATGATCGCGGTCAACACCGCCATCGGCTACCGGCCGACGCACGCGCAGGTCACCTACCAGCGAAGGATCTAACGGTCACCAACCGTCGCGCTCGACCGGTCACCTGCGGCATCATGTGAACCATGACGCACCCGATGCTCACGAAGCACCGTGACACCCTCGACCGCGCGCTCCAGGCGATCGGCGAGCGCGGGTACTGGTCGGCCTACCCCGAGTCGCCCAGTCCCCGCGTGTACGGCGAGACCGCCGCAGCCGACGGGAAGGCGGCGTTCGAGTCGTTCCTCGACGCCGACTTTCCGCTCGACCAGCCGGGGGGCGACGCCCGGGTGGCCACCGAGGTCAGCCCGTACGGGATCCCGCTGGGAGTGCGCTATCCGCGTGCCGACCCGCGCGCGCTGATCGACGCGGCCGCCGCGACGCAGCCGGCGTGGCGCGAGGCGGGTCCGGCGGTGCGGGCCGGGATCTGCCTTGAGATCCTCGACCGCATCGGGAAGCAGTCGTTCACGCTGGCCAACGCCGTGCAGTTCACCACCGGCCAGGCTTTCGTGATGGCCTTCCAGGCCGGCGGTCCGCACGCGCTCGACCGGGGCCTTGAGGCGATCGCCTATGCCTACTCGGAGATGACGCGGGTCCCGGCGACGGCGTACTGGGAGAAGCCGCAGGGCAAGCACGAGCCGCTGCGGATGTCGAAGACCTACCATGTCGTGCCGCGCGGGCTGGCGCTGGTGATCGGCTGCAACACCTTCCCGACCTGGAACTCCTACCCCGGTCTGTTCGCCTCGCTGGTGACGGGGAACCCCGTGATCGTCAAGCCGCACCCGGGCGCGGTGCTGCCGCTGGCGATCACGGTGAAGATCGCCCGCGAGGTCGTCGCCGAGGCCGGCTTCGACCCGAACCTGGTGACGCTGGCCGCCGAGGACCCGGCCGACAAGGTCGCCTCGGTCTTCGCCACCGACCCGGCGGTCAAGATCATCGACTTCACCGGCGGGACCTCCTATGGGGACTGGCTGGAGGCCAACGCGCGGCAGGCGCAGGTGTACACCGAGAAGGCGGGCGTCAACACCGTCATCATCGACTCGACCGACGACCTGAAGGGCCTGGCGCGCAACCTCGCCTTCACGTTGTGCCTGTACAGCGGTCAGATGTGCACGACGACGCAGAACATCCTCATCCCCGAGGGCGGCATCGACACGCCCGAGGGCAAGGTGTCCTTCGACGACGTGGCCGCCGCGATCACCGGCGCGGTCGCCAAGCTGACCAGTGACCCCGCGCGGGCCGTCGAGCTGATCGGGGCGATCGTCAACGAGGGCGTCACCGACCGTCTCGCGCGGGCCGAGAAGCTCGGCGAGGTGCTGCTGCCCTCGCAGGCGCTGACCCACCCCGCGCACGCCGACGCGGTGATCCGCACGCCGCTGATCGTGAAGCTGGGCGCGGGCGACTCCGATGTGTACGGCGAGGAGTGGTTCGGGCCGATCGCGTTCCTGATCGCCACCGCCGACACCGCCGACTCCTTCCGGATCTTCCGTGCGACCACCGGCGCGAAGGGCGCGCTCACGGCGGGGATCTACTCCACCGACGAGTCGGTCCTCGACGAGGCCGAGTCGGCCGCGTGCGACGTGGCCGTGCACCTGTCGTGCAACCTGACCGGCGGCGTGTTCGTCAACCAGTCGGCGGCCTTCTCCGACTTCCACGCCTCGGGCGGCAACGCGGCGGCCAACTCGGCCCTCACCGACGGCGCCTACGTGGCCGGCCGCTTCCGTTTCGTGCAGAGCCGAAGGCACGTCGCGGCCGAGTCCGAGTGACCTTTGTGGACCCGTCCGGAGGGCCTCTCCGGGCGGGTCTCGGAGCGGACACGAAACGATTAACCTTCGGGCGGGTCCGGTGCCGCCACAGGCTTCTGACCGGGGGTTTCCCTGCGACAAACTCCGTCGTTGTTCATCACGTTCCGACGCCCGGAGAGGGCGCGCATATCTAGCCACGGAAGCGCGGCTCGTGTAGCGTGCGAAGTCGGTCATCTCTCTCGCAAACGCAAGTCCACCATCGGTGTGGGTGCGCCGGCGGTGGGCGATGGCCCCGGCCTCGCGCCGCGGCGCCGGTGAGAGAAGAGTAAGGGAAGTGCACAGTGGCACAAGGCACCGTCAAGTGGTTCAACTCCGAGAAGGGCTACGGCTTCATCGCCGTGGACGGCGGGGCGGACGTTTTCGTTCACTTCTCGGCGATTCAGCTGGACGGATACCGTTCGCTGGATGACGGGCAGCGCGTCGAGTTCGACGTCGCGACGGGCCAGAAGGGCCCGCAGGCGGAGAACGTCCGGGTCATCGGCTGATCCGGATCCACCGACCTACCCGGGGCCGAAGACGCGAGATGTCTTCGGCCCCGGCGTTTGTCCCGTGGTCATCGATCAGCATCCCCGAATGTCCTAAATAGAGGCATTTGAGTTGGTAGCTTGCGAAGATGACCACGACACCGCCACCGCCTCCAGGCGGTCACCAGTCACCTGACGAGCCGTACGACCAGAACGCCGACCCGCACGCCCAGGGCGGCGGCCCCCCGCGACCGCCCGACCCGACAGGCGACCGGCCGGCCGAACCGCCCCGCTCCGAGGGCTACCCCTCGCAGCCGGCGCAGGGCGGCCAGTACCCGCCGCCGCAGCCGCCCCATCCACCGCAGGAGCCCTATCCCGCCCAGGGCGGCGACTACCCGCAGCAGGGCGCGACCTACCAGCCGCCGCCTCCGGCGCAGGATCCCCACTCGCAGCCGCCGCAGTCGGGCGCCTACGGCGACACGCAATCCGGTCACTACGGCCAGGGTGGGACCTACGGCCCGCCATCGGGTTCATACGGCAACGACCAGGGCGGATACCAGGCCCAGGAGCCCTACACGCCACCTCCCTCGGGCGGCTACGCTCCCCCGCCCGCGGCGGGAGGAGGCGGAGGCGGATACCCGCCGTCGCCACCGGACGGCCCCTACTGGCCTCCCGAGCCCGGACAGGGCGGGCCGGACCCCTACGACCCGATCGTCGCGACCGACTTCAACACCTGGTTCAACCGGGTCATGGGCGTGTTCCAGCGCAGCTGGAAGTCCATCGGCCTGATCATGCTCGTCGGCGCGGTGATCCCGAGCCTCGTCGTCGGCACGGTCAACACCGCCGTCGGGCCCGTCGGCGACGACATGTCGACGATCGAGTGGTCCGACTACGCCGGCAGCGGCCTGTGGTCGCTGCTCGCCTGGATCATCACCGGGTTCCTCGCCGCGGCGGCGGTCGTGGCCGCCATGCGCGTCGCGGTCCGCGAGGGCACACCGGGCGTCCAGGTCCCCTTCGGAGAGTCGATGTCCTACGGCTTCGGCCGGGCTCTGCCCATGTGGGGCTGGACGATCATCGCCTCGATCGTGATCACCATCGGCCTGTGCGCGTGCATCCTGCCGGGCATCTACCTGGCGATCGCGCTGGCGCTGATCGCGCCGGCCTTCGTCTTCGAAGGCGGCAACCCCTTCGTCCGCAGCTTCAAACTGACCCACAGCGACTTCGGCCGCGCGCTGTCGCGCCTGCTGGTGGCCTTCCTGGCCTTCCTCGTCTACGGCTGCATCATCAGCATCCCGCTCGGCCTGATCGAGGGCGCGGTCGCCGAGAACGGGCTCAGCTTCGGCGGCTTCATCGTCGTGCTGATCCTGGAGGCCATCCGGGCCGTGCTGCTGCTCCCGGTCGCCATCGCCGCCGTCGCCGTCATCCTGGTCACCTACGCCGAACTGCGCTCGCGCAAGGAAGGGCTCAGCACCCGCCAACTGGTCTCGGAGGCCGACGCGGCCGGCGGCCGCTTACCCGGGTTCTCCGTCGAGGAAGCCCCCCGGTGCTCTCCCACCGGGGGGCTTTTCCCTGCCTGGAGCCGCGCGCCTTCGGGTCACAGCCGCGCGCGGAAATGCACCGTCCGGTCGAGGTCGGTGAAGCCCAGCGAGGCGTTGACCGCCCGCATGGCCCCGTTCACCTCGGCGTTGTAGGTGTCGATCGTGCGCAAGTGGGGCCGCAGCCCTTTGGCCTGCGCGAGGTTCGCCGTCTTGAGGACCCGGCCGAGTCCGTGGCCTCGGTGCTCGGCGGCCACGATCGTGTAGCCCTGGGTGGCGTGCTCGGTGTCGCGGCCGGCCGACAGCGCGGTCCAGCCGACCAGCCGGCCGGTGGCCTCGTCGACGACGCCACTGTGGATCTCCGTGCGGCCCGCCGCGCGGGCGGTCGCCGCCCAGGCGAGGATCCGGGCCGGGTCGTAGACCTCGACCTCGGTGTCGAGGTCCCCCTGCGGACTGTCGGTGCTCATGCGCGTGGCGAGCTCGGCGAGGTCTTCGAGGTACTCCGCCGGCGGGTCGCCGGGCAGGCCGTCGGTCCACTGGACGAGCCGGTAGCCGCCGGGAACGGGATCGGCGGCGGGCGGCTCGCCGGGCACGTCGAGGCGGCTGCGCACGTCGCCGAGCACGGCCCGCATGCCCATGGCCGCGCAGAACATGCCGGGTCCCTCGCTGCGGGCCAGCGGGCTGCCCTCGATGGGCGAGACCGCGTTGACCAGGACGACGTCGCGGCCCAGCTCCCTTGCCCGCCGGGCGACGTGGGCGAAGAGCGCCCGGCCGAGTCCGGTGCGTCGTGCCGAGGGGCGCACCGAGCCTTCGAGTTCGACGACGTCGCGGTTGTCGAGGCCGGGGAGGAACATCAGGGCCGCGGCGACCAGACGGCCGTCGCGCCACACGCCGTGGTACTCCGAGGTCTTGCCCGGATGGAGGTGCGTCAGCAGCGCCCGCAGGGTCTCGGGGTCGGTGTGCGGGCTCTCCGGCCTGTCGGCGGTGTGGGAGTCGCGGTGCAGGTCGAGGAAGGCGGCGAAGTTCGGTTCGGCGCGCAGGTCGAGCGGGGCAATGTCCACAGTGGTCGATGATCCTTCGGGTGACGCGACGGCCCGCCGCCCCCGTGGCGGGGATGGCGGGCCGTCGCTGCGATGGTCGCGATCAGAGCTTGAGCTGGTAGATCACGGCGTCCTGGAAGGGCTCGAAGCCCATCGCCACGTTCACCGCGAGCATGGGCGCGTTGTCCTTGGCGTTGTCGGTGTCGATGACGGCCAGGGACGGCGCGGTCCGCACCGCGAGAAGCAGGTTCTCGGTCTTGAGGACCGTCCCGAGCCGGTGGCCCCGGTGCTCCCTGGCGACCATGGTGATGCCCTGCATCCCGTACTGGGGCGCGGAGTCGCGGAAGTGGATCTTCGTCCAGGCGATGACCTCGCCGCCGGCGTCGTGCCGGATCGCGGTGTTGACCGTCCGGCGGTTCTGTCGGGCGTTGCGCGCGTTGTCGGCCAGGATCCGTTCGGGCGTGTAGGCGAGTTCCTCGACTTCGAGGGTGCCGGTCGGGGTGTCGCCGTAGAAACGGCTGAGCAGCGCGGCGAGCCCTTCGAGAACCTCGGCGGGGGTGTCGCCGTCGGCGCCGTCGATCCACTGGACCGGCGAGTAGCCCGCGGCCTTCGACCACGCCTCGCGCCGCAGCCTCTCGATCGCGGACTCGTCCACGGTGGACAGGTCGAGACGGAGGTAGTTGGAGGCGCTGGCCGCCTCCATGCCCGCCGCCTCGCAGAAGCGACGGCCGTCGAGACTGCCTCCGCCACCGTCGATCGGAACGTTGACCTCGGCGTGGAGGGTGTCGCGGCCGTGCTCGCGCATGACCTCGGCGACGGAGTCGAACATGGCGCGCCCGATCCCCTGGTGGCGTCGGCCGGGCTCGACCATCGCCCAGACGTCGGCGAGGTGCCGGTTGTCCTCCTCGTGCATCTCGACGAACGCGAAACCAACGACCCGGCCGCCCTCGCGGGCCAGGACGGTGACGTTGATCCCGCCGTGGCTCGGGCCGGTCAGCAGCGCCCGGAAGGCGTCCCGTGCCAGCAGCGGCACTCCGGGGCGGTCGACGGCGAAGGCCGCGGCGGCCACCTCGTGGGCCTGGTCGACCGACGCCGTGTCGGCGTGGTGAAGACGGCTGGTCTCCATCTCAGAGTTCCCGCACGTATTCCACATAGGACTCCACCGGGACGAAGCCGAGTTCGTCGTTGACGGCGATCATGTGGGTGTTCTCGGCGGCGTTCCAGGTGTCGATCCAGCGCAGTCGCGGCTCGATCTGGCGGGCGTAGCGGTGCAGCCCGGTCTTGACGAGCATGCCCAGCCGGTGGCCGCGGTGCTCGGTCATGACAACGGTGACGCAGTGCTCGGCATGGCGGCCGTCGGGCGAGACCAGTGCGAGGAAGGCCCAGGCGACCAGGCGCCCGCTCGGCTTGTGCAGGGCGGCCACGTGCGGCCGCCGGTGCAGGCGCGCGGCGGCGGCCTCCTGGTAGCCGAGGATCTTCGCGGAGTCGTAGGCCGCCGGCTCCCAGTCCTCGATGTAGCCGGCGGTGTCCTCCGACAGCCGCGCGTTCATCGCGGCCAGGTCGGCGAGGTACTTCTCGGGCACCGGTTCGATGAAGCGCACGAGTTCGTAGTCCTCGCCCGCCTTGGCCGCGGCCTGCTCGAAGAACCGGGTCTCGGCGTCGAGGTCCACTGTCGACAGATCGAGCTGCCGCCGGACCTCGTCGCCGACCCGGCGGTAGCCGGAGGCCGCGATGAAGGCCTCGCCCGACTCGTCGCGGGCGACGCCGCCCGGCAGCGAGGCCACTCCTTCGGTCATCGCCCGGGTGCGGCCTTCCGCCTTGAACCTGGTGTACAGCAGGTCGAGCGCCTCGCGGCCGATCCCCTGCCGGCGCAGTCGCGGCGTCACGGTCACCGACACCCACCCGCTGTTGGTGTTCGCGTCCTGCGGCAGAGACATCTCGGCGACCGCGACGGCCTCACCGTCGCGGCGCACGAGGAAGTGCGTGGCGTGGCTACCCGGCCACGGATGGCCGAGCCCGCCGATCTCGCTCTCCCGCCACAGGGCGGGGAGGTTGACCGCGTCGACCGCATGGGCGGCCGTGCGAACGGCCATCCATGCGTCGAGGTCGGCGGTGGGCGAATCGGCGGTGACGTCCGTCAGATTCAGCGTGCTCATGGGTCTCTCAGATCTTCTTCTGGTAGGCCAGCCAGCGCTCCTGGGCGCGGTAGCCTACGGCTTCGTTGATGCTGATCATGAAGTCGTTCTCCTCGGCGTTCCACGTGTGCACGTACTTGACATGCGGGCGGTAGGCGCGGACGAGACGATGGTTCTCGATCTTCAGGATGGTGCCGATGCGGTGGCCCCGGTGATCGGGATCGACGATCGTGATGCCCTGCCAGGCGTGCTCCTCGACGCCCGACTGCACCATGATGTCGGTCCAGCCGGCGACCGTCCCGCTCTCGATGTGCCGCACCACGGTGTTGACCTTGAGGTCGCCGCGCGAACTCGCCCGGCGCTCGTTCTGCCGGACCCGCTCGGCGTCGACCTTCTGCGGCTCCATGTCCAAGGTGCCCATCGGGGCGTCCTGGAGCAGGCGGCCGTCGAGGTAGGCGATGCCGTCGACGAGTTCCTCGGGCGCGTGGTTGATCCACTGCACCAGTTCGTAGCCCTCGGCGCGCTCCCACGCCCCGGCCAGCTGCTCGTCGAGCTCGGCGGCCGGGACCAGGTCCAGGTCGGCGGTGCGGCGGACCTCGTCGAGTCCCTTGGTGTAGCCGTGCTTCTCCAGCAGGGCCTGCCCGGCGACGTGCTTCGGGTAGTCCTCACGCAGCTGGTCGGGCGCGTAGATCATCAGGGTGCGGCGGCCGTCGGCGACGGCGCGCCTCTCGATGTGGTCGAGGATCGCCGTGGCCACGCCCCGGCGGCGGAACTCGGGGTGCACGTCCAGCTCGAACTCCACCAGGTGGGTGTTGTCCTTGAGGTGGAAGACCGCCTCGGAGACGCCGACGATGCGGCCGTCGACACTGGCGGTGATGTACTCGGTCCGCACCGCCTCGGCCGGCAGCATCAGGCTGATCATCAGGTTGGGCTTGGACGGCGCCGGGAACAGCGGCAGGTCCTCGGTCCAGGAGGCCTTGACGGTCTCGGTCCACTGGTCGATGCCCGCGAGGTCCCCCGGAGCGAGCGTCGAGATCTTGATGTCGGTCATGGCGTGGCTACTTCCCCTTGATAATCGACCCACGAGTCAACGACCCGGTAACCGATCTGCTCATTGATCTTGATCATGTACGCGTTGCTCGCGGCGTTCCACGTGTCGACGGCGACCAGGGCGGGAGCCTCGGCGCGCACGAAGCGGTGGAGTTCGAGCTTGGCCACCGTGCCCAGCCGCCTGCCCCGGTGCTCGGGATCGACGATGGTGATGCCCTGGAATCCCTTGTGGACGTGCGCGGGACCGAAGACGATCATCGTCCAGGCGGCGACCTTGCCGGTCTCCTCGTGCTGCATCGCCACGTGGAGGCGGATCCGGCCGCGTGCGTCGGCGGTCGCCTCGGAGGCGCGGAAGCGCTCGGCGTCGACCTTGGGCGCCTCGAAGTCGAGATCGCCCATCGGCGCGTCGAGGATCAGCCGCCCGTCGAGGTAGGCCAGCCCTTCGACGAGGTCGTCGGGTGCGTTGTCGGTCCAGGTGCGCACCCGGTAGCCCTCGGCGTGCTTCCACGACTCGGCCAGCAGTGCGTCCATCGCGTCCCAGTCGACGCCGCCGAACTCGATGCGGCGGCGTTCCTCGGCCAGTTTGGGTTCGAGGCCCATGGCGCCGAGGAACTCGATGCCGTGGTGGCCGCGCGGAATGCCGCCCTCGACGGACTTGCAGGCCGTGGCGCCCATGTTGGTGCGGCCCTGGTCGGCGGCCCTGATGTTGGCGTGCGCCCACAGGGTCCGGCCGATGCCGCGCCGGCGGAAGTCGGGGTGCACCGAGATCTCCGCCCACGCGTTGTGCAGGTTCTCCAGTGTGGAGAGCTCGACGCAGAGGTGGGCGACGACGCGGCCGCCGGCGACGGCGACGTAGTCCTCGCGGAGCTGGCCCGGCCACAGCGCGGTCAGCGCCAGACGCTCCTCGTCGAGGGTCGGCGGGACGTTGTCGGGCAGGTCGTGCGCCCAGCACGCGTTCTTGACGTCGAAGACGGCCTCGACGGTGGCCTCGTCCGCCGGATCGACCCGACGAATGTCCACTGTGGTCATGGAGTGACACCTCCCTGGAAGTCGACCACCATGTCCAGCGGACGGAAGCCGACGAGGTCGTTGATGCGGATCATGTGGCCGTTCTCGGCGGCGTTGTAGGTGTCCACGACTCGCAGCGCCGGCGTCACGGCCCGGGCGTAGCGGTGGAGTTCGAGCTTCACGACGGTCCCCAGGCGGCGGCCCCGGTGGGCGGGATCGACGATGGTGACGCCGTGACTGGCGTGCCCCTTGTGGTCGAGGTCGTGCGACAGGCAGCTCCAGGCGGCGACCCGCCCGGTGCCGGTGTGCACCAGCGCGACGTGCGCGGTCGTGCGCATCCTCACGGCGCTCGACGCCTCGGCTCCGCGGACGCGCGCGGCGTCGACCTTGAAGGCCTCGATGTCGAGGTCGCCGGTCGGCGAGTCGGTCAGCACGCGGCCGTCGAGGTAGGCGATGTCGTCGATGAGGTCGGGCGGGGTGAAGTTCACCCACGCCCGCAGTTCGTAGCCCTCGGCGCGCGACCAGGCCTCGGCGAGCAGGCGGCCTCCCGCCTCCTCGTCCACGGTGGACAGTTCGGCGCGGCGGCGCACCTCGGTCAGCTTCGCTTCGACGCCCATCGCGGCCAGGAACTCCATGCCGTGGCGGTCGCGCGCGGGGCCGCCTTCGACGGCGCCGAACGCGGTCGCCTGGACGACGGTGCATCCCTTGGCGCGCATGCGGTCCAGGGCGTACTCCCACATCGCCCGGCCGAAACCGCGGCGCCGGAAGTCGGGGTGGACGCAGCCGCCGACGTTGGCGATGTGCTTGTTCTCGATGGTGCTGAAGTCGACGCGCATGGAGGCGACCACGCGCCCGTCGAGGAGCCCGACCCACTCTTCGGGGACGCGGCCGGGGCTGGGGTGGGTGAGGCTCGCGATGACCGGACCCCGATCGGGCGCGGGGTCGTCGGGCAGATCGACGGCGAAGGACGCCTGTCGCAACGCGAACCAGTCGTCGACCAACGCGGGGTCGTCGAGGTCGAGCGGCTTGATCTCTACAGTGGACATGGTTTGGGCTCCCCCTGGAAATGAACCGCGAGGTCGTGCGCCTCGAAGCCGATGGCCTCGTTGATCGCGATCATGTGGGCGTTGTGCACGGAGTTGGTGGTCTCGATGTGCCGCAGAGCCGGCTCGGCGGCGCGGATCGCGGCGAGGTTGCCCAGTTTCACGACGGTGCCCAGACGCCGGCCGCGGTGCGCGGGGTCGACGATCGTGGTGTTCTGGCGGGCCAGTGAGCGCGGGTTCTTCGGCATGATCAGGCCGGTCCAGGCCGCGACCTCACCGGTGACGGTGTGCCGCGCGGCGGCGAAGTAGGTCGTGCGCAGCTGCCGGACGCCGGTCTCCTCGATGGCGCGCCAGCGCTCGGTGTCGAAGGCCTGGGGTTCGCGATCGAAGTCACCGGAAGGCACGTCGGTGCCCATGCGGCCCTCCAGGTAGGCGATCCCGGCGGCGAGCTCCTCGGGCGCCCGGTCGGTCCAGGTCACCAGTTCGTAGCCGGCGGAGCGCTCGCGCGCCTCCTCGGCGAGCCGGCCGAGAGTCTCTTCATCCACTGTGGACACGTCGAGGCGGCTGCGGACCTCGTCGAGTACGCGCCGCAGACCCATCGCGGACAAAAAAGAAACACCGGGCTCGTCCCGGGTGACCTTTCCACCCTTCGCGTGCCCGGTGGCGTGACCGGAGATCTTCGTCCGGCCGGCGGCCACGGCCTCTGCGGAACAGCGCCCGAAGAGAGCCTTGCCGATTCCCTGTCGGCGGTATCGCGGATGCACACAGCCTTCGATCTCGGCCGAGGTGCGGTTCTCGCGCTGCGGGAGCATGAGCTCGGCGTAGCCGGCCGGCTCGCCGTCGACACGGATCACCCAGTGCTGGAAGTCGTTGCCCGGTCGCGGGTTGCGCAGATATGCACCGAGGTATCCGGCGTCGAGCGCCGGCCGCTCGGGCTCGTCGTGGGCGAAGCAGGCGCGCTGAAGCCCCGCCAGTTCGGACACGGCGGCGTCGTCGTCGATGACGAGGGCTTCGATGCGCATGGTCGTAGCATCGCTGCGGGCCGCAATCGCCGCCACCGAATTACGCAAGGGGGCTCACGCAGGGAGATCAACCTCGCCGGCGGGTAGTAGTTGTCTTCGCTACTACGCTTCTGCTAGCGTGGCGACACGTGATCGAACGACTCACCGCCCTCGGGTTCACCACCCAGGAATCCCGCGTCTACATCGCGCTGCTCCAGCAGCCCTTCACCACCGGCTACGAACTGGCCAAGGCCACCGGCCTCCAGCGCGCGAACGTCTACCAGGTCCTCGCCGCGCTCACCGACCGCGACGTCATCGCCCGCGCGACCGCCGACACGCCCGCGAAGTTCGTCGCCCATCCCCCCGCCGAGGTCCTCGGCCGCATCAAGCGGCAGACCGCCGCGCGCGCCGACAGCCTCATCGCCGACCTCGCCGAACTCACCGCGCCGCAGGAGCAGGTCGCCTTCACGCTGCGGGAACGCGAGGAGATCACCGACCGGATCGTCACCCTCGTCGGGGAGGCCCGCGAACGCGTCGCCGCCTGCGTGTGGGCCGAGGACCTCTCCTGGCTGGCCGGGCCGCTGCGCTACGCCTCGCAGTCGGGCTGCCAGGTCGTCGTCAACGTCTTCGGCGACACCGAGGAGGAGCTGTTCGGCGAGGTCTACCGGCACGAGCCCGCCGCCCGCACCGTCGGCGGCAACCTCCTGACCGTCGCCGTCGACTACTCCACGGCCCTCGTCGCGTCCTTCGACGACCCGCCCGGCGCGGTGTTCACCAGCCACCCCGCGCTCGTGCGCGTCGTGGAGAAGCTCATCCGCGACGAGACCTACATCGCGGCCATCTTCGACCGCCTCGGCCCCGCCCTCGAAGCCGAGTTCGGGCCGCACATGGTCGGCCTGCGCTCCCGGCTCCTGCCCCCCGACCAGGCCGAACGGCTCATCTCGATCGTCGGCTTCGGCGCCGGCGACGCCACCTTGCTGACCGAAGGAGAACGCGCGTGAGCGCCACCGTGATCGTCGACGCCCTGTGGGGCGACTCCGGCAAGGGCAAGACCTGCGCGCACCTCGCCCGGCGCGACGACCCCGAGCTGACCGTGCGCGCCGGGATCGGCACGAACGCCGGCGCGAGCGTCACCCTCGACGACGGCACCCTCCTCAAGGCCCGGCAGCTCCCGACGGGCTGGGTCAACCCCGGCACACGCGCCGCGGTCGGGCCGGGCGTCCTGGTCGACCCGCGCGTCCTCGCCGACGAGGTCGAGCGCTTCGGCCTCGCCGGGCGCGCCTTCGTCGACGGCCGCTGCGCGGTCATCACGCCCGAGCACATCGAGGCCGAGCGGGCCGACGAGCACCTGTCGCGGACGGTCGGCTCGACCTGCACCGGCAACGGCCGCGCCCGCGCCGACCTCGTCATGCGCAGGGCCCGGCAGGCCCGCGACGTCCCCGAACTCGCGCCCTACGTCATCGACGTCCCCCGCGAGGTCAACAAGGTCGCCGCCGGACCCGGCAACGTCATCGTCGAAGGCTCGCAGGGCACCATGCTGTCGCTGACCTACAGCCCCGACTACCCGTACACGACCTCCGGGAACTGCACGACCGCCGCCGCGCTCGACGACGTCGGCCTCAACTGGCGGCACCTCACCGACGTGATCATGGTCGTCAAGGCCATGCCGACCCGCGTCGGCGAAGGCCCCCTCCCGCACGAGCTGGCCCCCGGCGAGGCCGAGGCGCGCGGCATCGCCGAGTACGGCGTCAACACCGGCCGCCCCCGCCGCAAGGCCGAACGCCTCGACTTCGGCCTGCTGGAGTACGCCGCCATGCTCAACGGCCCCACGCAGATCGCGCTCACCTTCTGCGACCACCTCGACCCCGAGATGCGCGGCCGTCGCGACGCGCGCGGGATCACCGGGAAGGTCCGCGAGCTGATGTCACGGGTCGAGGAGGCCACCGGCGCGCCGGTCACGCTGCTGGACACCGGACCGGGCCTGAGCGACGTCATCGACCTGTCATGAAGTAGTGACCCGCGTCCCACCCGTTGACGCGGGTCTTTACACACCCGCCCCCACCTGGCTTACACTCCACCCGTACTCATCCAGAGGAGCTGAGGGACCGGCCCTGCGACGCTCCGGCAACCACCGCCGCCCATCCGGGCATGCGGAAGGTGCCACTTCCGTCCCGCGTTCGCGCGGGGAAGATGAGGGAGGAGCCTCTCTTTATGTCCGCACCCACTGTGCCCTTCACGTCCAGCCCCGCCATCGGGCTGATCTGCAGAAACTGCCAGGCCACATACCCGATCGCCGCCCAGCACGCCTGTTGGCAGTGTTTCGGCCCGCTCGAAGTGGACTACGACCTCGACCAGCTCGCCAAGGTCACCCGCGCCGACATCGAGGCCGGGCCGCAGAACATCTGGCGGTACGCGCCCCTCCTGCCCGCCGGCGTCGACCCGGCCACCCGCGTCACCCTCAACCCCGGCATGACGCCGCTCATCAAGGCCGACAACCTCGCCGCCGAACTCGGCATGAAGACCCTGTGGGTCAAGGACGACTCGGGCAACCCGACGCACTCCTTCAAGGACCGCGTCGTCTCCGTCGCCCTCACCGCCGCCTCCCAGCTCGGCTTCGACCGCTTCGCGTGCGCCTCCACCGGCAACCTCGCCAACTCGGTCGCCGCGCACGCCGCCCGCGCCGGCGTCCCCTCGATCGTGTTCATCCCCTACGACCTCGAACCCGGCAAGGTCACCGCCTCGGCGGTCTACGGCGGGCAGCTCGTGGCCATCGAGGGCTCCTACGACGACGTCAACCGCCTCTGCTCGGAACTCACCGAGACCGACGAGTTCGAGTCGACGGCCTTCGTCAACGTCAACGTCCGCCCCTTCTACGCCGAGGGCTCCAAGACCCTCGGCTACGAGGTCGCCGAGCAGCTCGGCTGGCGGCTCCCCGAGCAGGTCGTCATCCCGATGGCCTCCGGCGAGCTGCTCACCAAGATCGACAAGGCCTTCACCGAGCTCGCCGACATCGGCCTCGTCGAAGGGCACAACGTCAAGGTCTTCGGCGCCCAGTCGGCCGGCTGCAACCCGATCGCGACGGCCCTGCACGCGGGCACCGACGTGATCACTCCCGTCAAGCCGACCGGGATCGCCAAGTCGCTCAACATCGGCGACCCCGCCGCCGGGCCCTACGCCATCGAGTCGGTCACCCGCACCGGCGGCTGGATGGACTTCGTCTCCGACGACGAGATCCGGGCCGGCATAACGCTTCTGGCCCGCACGACCGGCGTATTCGCTGAAACGGCCGGAGGTGTCGTGGTGGCGACTCTCCGCAAGCTCCTCGCTTCGGGGAAGCTCGACCCCGAGGCCGAGACGGTCATCTACAACACCGGGGAAGGACTCAAGACCCTCGACGCCGTCGCAGGTGCGCCGACGCACCAGGTCAGGCCTTCCCTCAAAGCCGTGCGCGAAGCGGGGTTGCTCGGCTAGCACGCACATCCGGCCGCCGAGCGCAACTGTCGGATTCCCGGCAGTTGGACCACGGGTCCTAACCCTTGACCCGCACGCGAATCGGGCGCAGAATACGCGGTGCGGGAGGTTGCAGCACCACTGTCGTACCTGCTTTTCCAGCGGTGCGGCGAGCAGCGTCGGAGGCGCTGTGGTGATGCCAGCCTCCCGACCAAACTTCGACGAGACCCCGGTCGGCGACCGGGGTCTCGTGCTGTCCGCGGGGTGATCCCCGCCGCCCTCGACCCCACCCGGACGCCCGTCACACTTTAGCGGCACAGCCGATTCCGCGCGACCGTTTGCCCAGGTGAGAGCCCCCGGCCTCGATGCAAACCCACCGCCCGGTCCCAACCGCCGACCCGTCCCGGCGACCCCGCACACCCCCCGAGCCGGGCCTCCTCAACCCCTCCGCCCCACCAGCGGACCGACCGTCCCATCACCGCCGACGTCCGTCCACCCGGCCACCGGATCTTCGTCCCATCCCGGCCGCCGAACAGCCCGAACAGGCACGAAAGTCCGGTCTCGGCCGGACCTCCCCGCGTACGGTCGCGAACATGGACGCCCCCACGCCCTACCGACTCACCGACGACGACCAAGACGGCATCGTCCGCAAGGCGGCGCACGCCGCGGGCCATCTCCCCGCGAGCCAGCGCGACGCCGCGGTGGCCCTCGCCCTCGACCTGTACGAGGCCGCCGCCCGGCATGGGCACGAGCCCGCCTCGATCAACTCGGTGACCTCCATCCCGACAGCCGCCGCCGAGCTCGCCCAGCGCCTGGTGACGGTCTCGTAGGGGAGAGAACGACACCCGCAATCGGTTTGCGTCGACGGACGAGGTGAAGCACCATCACGATCAAGAGATCCGTGAAGGAGCGCCCTTGCCGTCCGTCGACGAAGACCTCGCCCACCGCCTGCTCGCCTCGCAGTTCCCCCAGTGGGCCGAACTGCCGCTGAAAAGGCTCGAACCCGCCGGGTCCGACAACGTGATCCTCCGCCTCGGCGAGGAGCTCTCCATGCGCCTGCCGCGCGGCGCCTGGGCCGCCGGGCAGGCGACCAAGGAGCACCGGTGGCTGCCCCACCTCGCCCCGCGCCTCCCTCTCGCGCTCCCCGTGCCCGTGGGACTGGGCACACCCGAGTTCGGCTACCCGTGGGACTGGTCGGTCTCCCGCTGGCTCGACGGGGAAGCCGCCACCGTCGACGGCCTCACCGACCCGGCCGAGGCCGCCGCCGACCTCGCCGCCTTCTTCACCTCCCTGCGCGGACTCGCGCCCGCCGACGAGCTGCGCGACACCTCCGAGCGCGAGACCCTGCGCAGCCGCGACCACGACACCCGCGAGGCGATCGCCGCCGTCGAGGGCACCTTCGACACCACCGCGCTCACCGAGGTCTGGGACGCCGCCTTGACCGCCCCCGAGTGGGCCGGTGAGCCGGTCTGGGTCCACGGCGACATGCACAACGGCAACCTCCTGACCGTCGACGGCCGCCTCAGCGCGGTCATCGACTTCGGCGGACTCGGCATCGGCGACCCGGCCTGCGACCTGGTCGTGGCGTGGACGCTCTTCCCCGCCGCCACACGGCCGCTGTTCCGCGCGGCCCTCGGCCTCGACGACGCGACCTGGGCGCGAGGCCGCGGCTGGGCGATCTCCACCGGCCTCAACGCCTACACGACCTACGCGGCGGCCAATCCCCTGGTCGCGGCCAACACCACCCGCCAGATCACGTGGGCGCTGGCGGACCGGTAGAGCCCGGAAGCCTCCCGGCGGTTCACACGCGCACCCGGCGATACTGAACCCATGGCAGGTACCGAACAGACCGAACCCGCCCGCGCGACGGACGCCGAGCTCGCCTTCGTCGAGGAGTTCGCGCTCACCCTGGAGCGCATGGGCCTGGTGCGCATGGCGGGGCGCGTCATCGCCTGGCTCACCATCTGCGATCCGCCGGAGCAGACCTTCAACCAGATCGCGGACACCCTCCAGGCGTCGAAGGGTTCGATCAGCAACTCCCTTCGCTTCCTCACGACCGCGAAGTGGGTGATCCGCTCCTCTCGCCCCGGTGATCGCAAGGACTACTTCCATGCCCGCTCGGACGCCATGACCGAACTCGTCGGTGTACAGAGCAGCCAGTACGGCCCCTTCGTCGACGTCACCTCGCAGGGCCTCGACGTGCTCGCCGACGCGCCCGCGGAGCGCCGCGCACGCCTGCAGGAGATGCACGACTTCTTCGCCTGGCTCGACAAGGAACTCCCGATCTTCATGCGCCGCTGGGAGGCCGAACGCCCCAAACGAACAGATCAGGCGTAGTTTCCGGCGCGGCGAGCGCCGGTGACGCCCGAGGACCCCCCACCGCCCCGCCCCGGCATGGTGCACTATCGGTAGAGGCACCGACCGCCTACCGAGGAGTACGCGTGACCGACCCCGCGAACCGCCCGGCACCGGACGGCGAAGCCGTCCCCACCGGCCTGGGGAGCCGTCCGGAGCACGCCCCGGACATCGTGGCGCCGACCTCGCCGCAGTTCACCTCCGACTTCCAGCCCGATACCGATCAGCGCGCCTGGGCGCCGCAACCGGAGGACTCGCCGGGGCAGCGGGGCCCGGTCGTGCTCCTGGCCGCTTTCGGGGTCATCATTCTCGCCGTCGTCGCCGTGCTCGGCCTCTTCCTCGTCAACGGCGGCAACCCCCGCGAGCCCGGCGACCCACTCCAGGAGGACCCGCCCGTGGCGGTGCCCGCGCCGCCTTTCGAGGAGCGGCTGCACGCCGAGGAGCTCTACGGCGAGGACTGGGACTTCCGGATGGGCGAGGCGAACGGGTTCGCCGAGCTGGTGAAGAACTGGGACCACGACGACTGCTCGTCGGCGGCCCTGTTCAGCCAGGACAGCGACCTGCTCGTGGAACTCGGCTGCCAGTACCGCATCGAGGGCGCCTACATGTCCAAGGACGGGCACACGCTCCTGGCCGAGCAGGTCCTGGTCTTCGAGGACGACATCTCCGCCGCCGACGCCGCCATGCGCCTGGACTGGACCGCCTACGCCTTCCAGCCGGAGGGGACATCCCTCGACGCGGAGATGTCGGGCGGCAGCGCCGACGCCAACAAGCAGTACCTGATCGTCACGACGGCCGGGATCGACACCCGCGACGAGACGATCGTGTCGGAGGCCGAGGAACTGCTGCACTACTTCCACGCCGACCACGTCGCGGTATTCCACTGGCGGTGAGGCACCCGGGCTGGGGCATCATGTACAAGCCCGCATGATCGCCCTTCAGCCCGAGAACAGGTCGCCCGATGCCCGACACCCCCCAGGGCTCCGCTGTGCCCGATTCAGCCCCTGAACCCGTTCCCGCGACGTATCCGCCGGTCGCGCCGGAGCCCGCGACGGCTCCCGTGTCCGCCGTGCCGTCAGCCCCCGTCTACCCGCCCGACGCGCAGGCCTGGCCGGCGCCCGCCTACCCGCCTCCTCCCCCGCCTCCCGCGCCGAAGCGCAAGGTCCTGCCATTCGTCATCGGGCTCGCCGTCGTCGTGGCGATCGGCGGCACCGTCCCGTTCCTGGTCAGCGGACCCGACACCTCGGCGTCGATCGTCGCCGCACCATCCCCCTCGGATACGGGGCCGCGGCCGCTGCTCGCCGACGACGTGTTCATCGACGACTTCGAGGTGACCGCCGAAGGCGGCGACGTCTACGGTTTCGAGCGCATCGGCGCCTGGGACCACGACGGCGACTGCCCGAAAGCGGGCAAGGGCAAGGCTTCGGAGAAGTTCCTGGCCGGCTGCGTCAGCCGGGTCGAGGGCGCCTACGAGACCCGCGACGGGAAGTTCCGCTTCGCGACGCAGATCTTCGGGTTCTCCGAGTCCGTCGTCAGCAACCCCGGCTTGAGGAAGCCACCGGAGGACTTCGAGCTCGACTGGCGCCCGAAGTCCATGATGGAGGGTCCGTACTGGTGGGGTTGGGACGCCGCCGGGGACTATCTGATCATCGTCTACGTCGGGCCGGTGCGCACCTTCAACGCCCGCACCGACAAGGCCACCGAAGCCCTCGTGGGGCGGATTCGCGAGTGGACGGTCAACGCCGTCAAGGAGTCCGTCTACTGGTAGAACCCCTGCCACGAAAGTGAACCGGAGGACGGGCCCGCCCCCGTCCTCCGGTCACGTCTATCTCCGCGCGCCCGACGTCAGGACGTGACGTCCTTGCGGGTGAACCGCCAGAAGGCCAGCGAGGTGAACACCGCGCCGTAGACCAGTCCGACGACTATGCCGCGGACCATGTCGTCGGTCTGCGCCGATGGGGACAGCAGTCCGAGCCAGGCCGTGCTGTAGCGGGTCGGGAGGATGTCGCGCAGGTCGCCCAGCGCGGTCACCGCGTCGAGGATGTTCGACACGATGAACAGCAGGACCGCGCCGCCGACCGCGCCGAGCGGCGCGTCGGTCAGCACCGACAGCAGGAAGGCCAGTCCGGCGACGACGAGCAGCGACACCGCGAGGTACCCGGCGACGGCCAGGACCCGGTAGATCGCCTCGGGTGAGGCGATCTCGCCGCCCAGCGGGGCCCGCAGCGGACCCCAGCCGTAGGCGATTCCGCCGACCACAATGGACATGACGGTGAGGACCGCCATGGACAGCAGGCAGTAGGCCAGGGCCACCGCGAGCTTCACCGACAGCAGCCGCCCGCGCGGCACCGGAGTCGCCAGCAGGTAGCGCAGGCTCCCCCAGCTCGCCTCGCCGGCGATCGTGTCGCCGCAGAACATCGCGAAGACGACGACCAGCAGGAAGTTGGAGGTCACCAGCATCGCGAAGAGCGTGAAGTTCGCCGCTCCGGCGGTGCCCAGGTCGGCCATCGCGTCGAAGCCGCCGCCGTCGTTGCCCTCTTCGGCCTCGCCGCCGACCTTGAAGGCGACCAGGAGGAGCAGCGGAAGCAGGGCGAGCAGCCCGAGCGTCCACTGTGTACGGCGGCGGGTCAGCTGGCGCCGGAACTCGGTGGCGAAGGTCAGCGTGCGGCCCGCCGAGTAGGTCGCCGCGGCGCCGTTGGCGCGGGGCGGTGCGGTCTGGGCGGTCATGTCCTGCTCCCTACGTTCTCCACCAGCGTCAAGAACGCGTCCTCAAGGCGGGCACCGGTTCCGGTGCCGATGACGTCGGCGACCTCGCCGGCCCCGACGACCTGCCCGCGGCTCATCACGACCACGTGCGTGCAGGTCTGCTCGACTTCGGCGAGCAGGTGCGAGGAGACCAGCACCGCCCGGCCGTCGCGGGCGTAGTCGTGCAGGACGCGGCGCATCTCGGCGATCTGCGGCGGGTCGAGCCCGTCGGTCGGCTCGTCGAGGACCAGCAGCTCCGGCAGGCCGAGCATGGCCTGCGCGATGGCGATGCGCTGCTTCATGCCGTGGGAGTACTTGCGGACCTTGCGGTCGATGCGGTCGCCGAGGTCGGCGATCTTGACGACCTCGTCGAAGTGCGCCTCCTCGGCCGGGCGGCCGGTGGAGCGCCAGTACAGCCGCAGGTTGTCCATGCCGGACAGGTGCGGCAGCAGTCCCGGTCCCTCGACGAGGGCGCCGAGACGGGAGAGGACCGGCGCGCCGGGCCCGACCTTGTGGCCGAAGACGGTCATGGTGCCGCCGGTCGGCTGGAGCAGGCCCATCAGGGTGCGCAGGGTCGTGGTCTTCCCGGCGCCGTTGGGGCCGAGGAGGCCGACGACCTGGCCGCGCTCGACGCGGAAGTCGACGCCGTCGACGGCCACGAACCCGTCCCGGTAGGTCTTGCGCAGACCCGAGACGACCAGCGGGGTGTCGGCGTCGGGTTCGTAGACGCTGTGATCGCGGCGCCGGTTGCGGTAGCGGGCGATCAGCCACGCGGCGAGGATCCCGCCGGGGATGGCGATCAGGACGACGATCAGCGCGATCTTCCAGACGCTGTCCTCGCTGGGCAGCACGTCGGCCGTGACCACCGGTGCGGCGAGGGATCCGGCGACGGCGACCTGGTAGGTCACCGGCTCGACCGGGTTGGCGTAGGCCTGGTCGGCGGTGGCGATGACCAGGCGCAGCTTGTGCCCGGCCTCGAAGCGGTGCGCGATGCCGGGGAGGCGAACCTCGACCGGCTGCGCGGCGGCGATGTCGGTGGACAGGCCGGTGAGCTTCACCGGCGCGATGAGTCCATTGGGGAGGGTCGCGCCGCCGTCGTCGGAGACGTCGTAGAGCTTGAAGTAGAGCGTGGCCTCACCGGTCGGCGAGGCCGCCTTCACCGTGACCCTGGGGGTTCCGGTGATCTCCAGCGGCGCCGACAGCGCCTCGGACTGGAAGGCCGCGAACTGGCCGGGCAGGTCGAGCGAGAGGCCCGAGCTGACCAGGCTGGACAGCGCCCCGACCGAGGGCAGCGAACTCAGCGCCGCCGGGGTTCCGTTGGGGGGACTGGCGATCGGCTGCGGCGGCCCGTTCAGGGCGATGTCGCTGCTGGTCGAACCGTCGAGGCCCGGGTAGGCGTCGGCGACATAGCCCAATGTGGACATGTCGAGCTGACGGTTGCGGACGCCGGTGACGGTGCTGTAGGTGAAGGAGTCGCCGGGGACCTCGCCCTCGCCCTTGAGGTAATGGTTGAGCCACTGCCCGGTGAGGAGGTTGACGCGGTTGACGTCGCCCTCGGGGCCGGTGGCGTCGTGGCCGCCGGCGTACCAGGCGACCCGCACCGGCGCGCCGGTGATCCCGCGCGCGTTGGCGTCGGCCTGGTCGAGGCCGAACAGCGTGTCCGCCTCGCCCTGGACGAGCAGCGTCGGCGCGGTGATGCGGTCGAGGATCGTCTTGGGGCTGGCGCCGTCGAGCAGCGTCATGGCCTCTTCGTCGAGCCGGCCGCTGGCCACGATGCGCTGGTAGACCGCGCACACGCCCGGATCCCAGCGACCGCAGGCGGGGTCGTAGAGCGTGGGGTCGGCGGGGGCGTTGCCGTTCTGGAAGAAGCCGCCGCCGCCGGACATGCCGCTGGCGAAGAAGAGGCCCGCCCAGGTGCGCTTCAGGACGCCCTGGTGCGGCTCGGTCGGCTCGAAGGGCGTCTCGGGCGTGACGACGTTGTTCGGGTACAGGGCCGTCGACAGGTCGTTCCAGGTGATCTGCGGGACCACCGCGTCGACCCGGTCGTCGTAGCCGGCGAGCAGGAGCGCCAGGGCGCCGCCGTAGCTGCCGCCGACCGCGGCGACCTTCGGGTCGCCGGCGCGGTCGAGTTCGACCTCCTCGCGCGCGGCGAGCCAGTCGAGGAGCGCGCGGGCGTCGTTGACCTCGTAGTCGGGCTGGTTGAGGTGGATGGTGCCCTCGGAGTCGCCGAAGCCGCGGGCGGTGTAGGTCAAGACGGTGTACCCGGCGCCGGCGAGCTCGGCGGCCTGGGAGTCGACGGAGTCCTTCGTGCCGCCGAAACCGTGGGCGAGGAGCACCGCGGGTGCGGGGGTCACGTCGGGGACGTAGAGAGCCGTGTCGAGGGTGATCGCCTCGACCCGGCCGGGGCCCGATTGCACGGTGAGGCGTTCCTCGTGCTTCTCGAACCCGCCGGGGCCGGTCGCCTGTTGCCAGACGAGACCACCGGCCGCCACGACGAGGACCACCGCTGCGGCGATGACCCAGGCCCGGCGTTTCGCCAGCCATTTGCGCATGCGGCGAGACTACGGCCGAGGGTGGGGGTGGGGCGCGCGATCCTCAGGCGAGTCTCAGGTGGTGGGGGCGGGGACTCAGGTTGGGAGGTTCGGCCAGGGGATGGCTGGTGCCGGGACCGGCGGCGGGGACGGTCCCGGCAGTGGGTAAGCGGGGGTCGAAGGGGTTGACGATCGCGACACCCGCTCGCTTGAAGTCGGCGACGTTGCGTGTCACGACGGCAAGGTCATGCACCCGGGCTGTCGCGGCGATGAGGCCGTCGAGAGCCGGAAGCGGGTCCGGCACGCTCATGCGAGCCCAGTCGACCATGATCGGAAGCGTGACGGGAAGCAGACGCTCACTCCCCCAGGCGACTAGATCGTCGTACCAGGGGTCTCGCCTGGCGGCCTGAGCGGGGTCACGACGCCGAAGACTTTCAATGCCCCTCTTGATCTCACCGATCACGATGACGCTCGTGCACATCCACCGCTCTTCGACCTCGTCGAACCACTTGATGAGTTCGTCGTCGGGTTTGGGGCGCTGCAGTTCGCTCAGCACGTTGGTGTCGAGCAGGTACCTCACCTGTCGTCGCCTTCGAAGCCGAGGTCGATCTCGCGCGGCAGTTCTCGCGAGCGCTCTACTTCGAGGCCGTCGAAGAACGGCTCACGGCGAAGCAACTCCTTGAACGTCGGCCTCGGGTGTCGCAGCTTTGCCAGTTCTTCCATGGAGAGAACGGCGACCACGGCTTCGCCATGACGGGTGATGTACTGGATGCCGTCCGTTTCAGCCGCACGAACGAGTTCGCTGAGCCGTTGCTTGGCTTCCTGCAGTTGCCAGTCCATGGGGGCACTCCCTGAGGTCGTTGCCATGGACAGTCTAGACAGTCTTACTCCGAAAGTGGTCATACCCTGGTCAACGAGTCACCTTCATACTACGTAGCGGCACTGTCACCTACCGGACAAACGTTCGAGGACTCGAACCTCAGGACCAGGACTCGAACCCGCCCTAATCCCCCACCAACCGCCCCACCAGCACGTTCGTCCCGTATCCGCCCCCGCCGATCCCGCTCCCGCTGCCCCCCGAGATCTTCAGCGTCCCCTTCTCCCCGGGCTCCAGCCGGTGGCTGGTCACCGCGCCCGCCATCGCGCACGGCAGCGAAGTGGTCACCCCGGTGTCCCCGAGCGTGAACTCGATGTAGGACTCACCGGTCCCCACGCACACCAGGTCGAGGGTGTACTCGCCCGGCTCGATGGCGTCGTCCAGTTCGTAGCTCGACCCGGAGCTCACCGTCCCCGACCAGACGACCTTGCCGTCGGTGTCGGGCAGCCTCTCCTCGCCGACGTCCTTGAAGGAGTTCCATTCCGACTCGGTCAGCTCGTCGGCGGCCGAGGACTCCGTGGAGGGCACCGGGTCGCCGGCACCGCCGTCCTCGGTGGGATCATCTCCGCAGGCCGCCAGAACCGCCGCCGTGGCGAGAAGGGCCGCCCCCGTGCGCAGGTTTCGCATCGTCATCCGTTCGTTCTCGCAGGGCAATCAAGATCGGCTCAGCATAGGCGTGCGGGGTCGCTGCGACGCCCGCCACATTGCTACTGACCAGTAACCTACGATGGCGTAGGTTTGTTGCGGGAGGTGACTCGATGATCGAGACCGAATCGCTGCTCGACAAGCCGCGCCTGCGCGGAGCCCTGCACGCCCTGGCCTTCCCGGTCGTGCTGGTCGCCGGACTGATCCTCGTCGCGACGGGGCCGACACTGCCGTCGCGCCTGGCCGCGGTCGTCTACGTGCTGGCCTCGGTGTCGCTGTTCGGCGTCTCCGGCTGGTACCACCGCGCGAACATCGCGCCGCGCACCGCCGAGCTGCTGCGCCGCTTCGACCACGCCAACATCTACCTCATCATCGCCGGCACCTACACGCCCTTCGCGGTCGTCGCCCTCGACGGAGCCCCGCGACTGACGCTCCTGCTGGTCATCTGGATCGGCGCCGCCGCCGGCGTGGTCTTCCGCGTGCTGTGGATCGGCGCCCCCCGCTGGCTCTACACCTCGCTGTACATCGCCCTCGGCTGGACCGCCGTCTTCTTCCTGCCCTGGCTGCTGCCCGGCGCGGGCGTCGGCCCGAGCATCCTCGTCCTCACCGGCGGCCTCCTCTACAGCTTCGGCGGCCTCGTCTACGGCCTCAAGCGGCCCGACCCCTCCCCGAAGTGGTTCGGCTTCCACGAGGTCTTCCACTCCTTCACCGTCGCCGCCTACGTCGCGCAGTTCGTCGCCGTGGCGCTGGTGGTCTACGGCGCGGGCTGACCGCGCGCACTACGCTCGGTCCCGTGGCCGCACTCACCGTCTCGATCCTCCTCAAGCCCGCAGCGCTCGACGCCCGGCGCGGCATCGTCCGCGTGCACCCCGAAGTGCTCACCGCCCTCGGCCTCCAGGCGGGCGACCCGGTGCGGCTGACCGGCGAGCGCGCGACCGCCTGCATCGCCCTGACCGCCGACGGTGAGGCCGGGCGCGGCTCGGTGTACGCCGACGACCTCACGCTGGGCAACCTGGGTGTGCGTGACGGCGACTCGGTGGTCATCGAGCCGGTGAGCCTGTCGGGCGCGCGGCGGATCGTCGTCGACGGGCCGATCGAGGTCGCCGCCGCGGTGACCAGCGACGTCCTGCGGCAGGCGCTGCTGAGCAAGGTCGTCAGCCTCGACGACAACGTCTCCCTGCTGCCGCTCGACATCGGCGGCGCCCCGCGCGAACGCGTCGAGGCGACCCGGCGCTCGCTGTCGAACACCGTCGGCTTCGCCTACACCACCACGCTGCTGACCGTCGTCGAGTGCGACCCGCCCTCGGCGGCGATGGTCACCTCCGACACCGTCGTCACCTGGCGCCGCTCGGGGACGGTCGCCGTCCGCTCGGCGGTGTCCACGCCGGTCCCGGTCGCCCCGCCGTTGAACGAGCCCGCCCGGGAGAAGGTCCCGCCGGTCGCCGACCTCGCCGGGCTCTCCGCGCAGGCCGAGCAGCTCCACGAACTCCTCGACCTCGGCTTCCACCACGCCGAGATCCTCGAGTCGGTGGGCACCCAGGTCTCCCTGGGGATCCTGCTGACCGGCCCGACCGGCGTCGGCAAGACCACCCTCGCCCGCGCCGTCGCGGCCGAACTCGGCGTGTACGTGACGCACCTGTGGGGGCCCGAGATCGCCGCGCTTGCCGTCAACGACGCCGCCGACAGGCTGCGCCGGGAGATCGCCGCGCTGCCGAAACCGGCCGTGCTGCTGGTGTCGGGCGTCGAGGAGCTGGCCCCGCGCGACGACAACACTCCACTGTCGACGGTCTTTCGCCGCCTCGTCCGCGACCTCATCGCGGCCGGGAACGCCGTGGTGTGCACGACCTCGCGGCCCGAGGAGGTCTCGCCTCTGCTGCGGCAGCCGGGGATCCTCGAACACGAGATCAGCGCCCCCATGCCCGACGCCGCCGCCCGGCAGGCCCTGCTCGGCGTGCTCACGCGGGACATGAGCCTCGCCGACGACGTCGACCTCACCGCCGTCGCCGGCCGCACGCCCGGTTTCGTCGTCGCCGACCTGGTCACCCTCGTCCGCGAGGCAGGGGTGCGGGCCGCCATGCGCGCCAAGGGATCCGGCGAGGCCGCCGCCGAGGTGACCGGCGCCGAACTGCTGTCGGCGGCGCAGACCGTGCGGCCGTCCTCGATGGCCGACTCCTCGCTGGAACTGGCGCAGGTGACCCTCGACGACGTCGGCGACATGGCCGAGGTCAAGCAGGTCCTCACCGAGACCGTGCTGTGGCCCCTGACCTACCCCGACGCCTTCACGCGGCTCGGCGTCGAGGCACCGCGCGGCGTGCTGCTCTACGGCCCGCCAGGGTGCGGGAAGACCTACCTGGTCAAGGCGATCGCGGGTTCCGGGCGCGCCAACGTGCTCAGCGTCAAGGGCGCCGAGCTGCTCACCAAATGGGTCGGCGAGAGCGAGTCGAGCGTCCGCGACCTGTTCCGCCGGGCCCGCCAGGCCGCGCCGACGCTGATCTTCCTCGACGAGGTCGACGCGCTGGCGCCGGTGCGCGGCCAGTCGACCGACGGCGGCACCACCGACCGCGTGGTCGCCGCGCTGCTCACCGAGCTCGACGGGGTCGAGGATCTGCGCAACGTCGTGGTCATCGGGGCCACCAACCGGCCCGACATGATCGACCCCGCGCTGCTGCGGCCCGGCCGGCTGGAGCGGATCGTCTACGTGCCGCCGCCCGACGCCACCGCGCGCACGGCGATCCTGCGCTCGGCGTCGAAGGGCGTGCCGCTGTCGTCCGATGTGGACCTCGACGTGCTCGGCGCCGACCTGGAGCTGTTCAGCGCGGCCGACTGCGCCGCCCTGATCCGCGAGGCGGCGCTCTCGGCGATGCGCGAGTCCCTCGACGCCACCGAGGTCACCGCCGACCACGTGAAGGCCGCGCGCACGCGGGTGCGGCCGTCGCTGGAACCCGGGCAGCTCGCGGCGCTGGAGGCCTACGCGAAGGGGCGGCAGGGGTAGGACGCGGCCGTCCTCATCTCTGCGCGGGCGGCTCGGTCACTCCCCCACCAGCGTCTCCGCGTTGTCCAGAATCCCCGCCAGATCGGCGCGCCAGGAACGGATCTGGGGCAGCTGCTCGGTCACCAGCCGGTCGACGGCGGTCTCCCAGGACGCGGTGTGGACCTCGCGCCAGCCGGAGGCGTCGACACAGGTGGCGACGGTGACGGCGAGCTCGCGCCGCTTCGCCTCGCCGGTGGTGGCCGCGGCGCGCTCCCGCGCCTCGCCGAGGGTCTCGAAGGACGGGTATCCGTCCTTCTTCACGCACGTGCGCCAGGACTCGGCGGCGGTGACGACGGCCGGTATCGCGTAGTACATCTCCCAGCTGGCGGTCTCGTCGATCGTGGCCGGCACCGGCATCGGTTGCCAGCCACCCGGCTGGGCCGTCTCGCCGAACATCTCGTGGTGCACCCGGGCCGTGCAGGAGTCCGGGTCGATCGCGGCCTCTCCGGAGGCTTCGGGGGTGTCGACCTCACCGTAGTAGTAGCGGTAGTACCGGTCGCGGTAGTCCTGGTCCTGCTCGGCGAACTCGCCGCCGGCGGCCGGGTCGGGCTTGGTGGGCGGCAGTTTGCCCGGCAGCAGGGAATCGAGACCGTTCTGGCGGGCCTCCTCGACGCTGGGCGCCAGGATCGGCGCGGCCCGGTCGACCGGACGCCAGGCGGCGAGTTCGGCCTCGTCGAGGGCCGGGTGGACGTCGAATCCCTTGTCCTCCATGCATTCGCGTTCGAGTTCCCAGCGGATGTGGCCGAGCCGGACGTAGATCTCGGTGCCCTCGTCGAGCACGGCCCAGCCGTCGGGGGCGGCCGGCTCGTAGCCGCCGAGGGAGGATGCGCCGCACCCGGCGAGGACGAGCAGGGAGCACAGGGCGGCCAGCGACCGCCTAATCATCGGCCTCGGTACCGGTGACCGCCAGCGCGGCCGCGATCGTCTTCGTCCACTCCTGGATCTGGGGCAGGAAGTGGGCGTAGAGGGTGGCGCGGGCGGTGTCGCGGGCGGCCTTGTAGGCCTCGCGCAGGCCCGATCCGCTGGCGCAGGTGGACACGTCGACGGCGAGGGCGAGTTCCTTGCGGCGGGCCTCGGCGTAGTCGCGTTCGTCCTCGTAGTACTTCTCGGCGAACTTGCGGGCCTGGTCGACGGTGGCGAAGTCGGGGTAGTCGCCTTTGCCGCGCAGGCAGGCGCGCCAGGTCTCGTAGGCGGCGTCGAGGGCGGGGTCCTCGCTGAGCAGCGCCTCCTGGTTGGCGGCGTCGAAGGCGCCGGGGCGGGCGGGGGCGATGCGGTTGCCGTAGAGGCGTTCGTTGACCTCGGCGAGGCAGGTCCCGGCCGTCGGCGGGACGCCCGACATGCGCTCCCAGTCCTTGTCTCCGGCGAAGGCGAGAAGGTAGGCCTCCTGGTAGACGAGGGGTTTGGAGGTGAAGGCGGACGCCTCGGTGGCCTCTTCGGCGTTGACGAAGCCGTACTGGGAGGCGTCGTCCAATGTGGGCACGAGGAGGTAGTCGGCGTGGTCGACGTCGTCGGGGTGGTCGGTGAATCCGCGCGCCTCCATGCACTCGTGTTCGAGGCGGAGGGCGACGCCGTAGAGGCGGCCTTCGAGGTCGAGGGCCTGTTCGGCGGCGGCGACGGGGTCCGAGGCCTCGGCCGGCGTGCCCGACAGCAGCGGCAGCGCGATGCCCGCGGCGACGGCGAGCGCGGCGGCCGAGATCGCCGATACCGTCAGATACCGGGTGATGCGCTTTTTGCGGGCGGACCGGTTGGGTCGCATCTTTTCCTCCGTTTCGGTGCGTCCACCTTTAGAACGGGGCCGGACGGCGGAAAAGTTGCCCTGGGAATGTCATGGCTCGGTAACGAACCGAAAGGCCGCCCCGTGTGGTGCGCGGGACGGCCTGGTGAGCTGTTATCGGTCAGGCGGCGGGAGTGCCCAGTACGCCGAGGAAGTGGGCGACCGTGGCGGCCATGGCCTCGCGGCCGGCCTTGACGTACTTGCGGGGGTCGACGACGTCGGGGTTGGCGGCCAGGTGTTCGCGGACGGCGCCGGTGAAGGCGATGTTGAGCGCGGTGCCGATGTTGATCTTCACCATGCCGGCCGCGACGGCCCGGGCCAGCTCGCCGTCGGGGACGCCGGAGGAGCCGTGCAGGACCAGCGGAACCGGTACGGCGGCGGCGATCCGGGCGATCAGGTCGTGATCGAGGGCGGCGTCGCGGGAGGTCATGGCGTGCGAGGAGCCGACCGCCACGGCGAGCGCGTCGACGCCGGTGGCCTCCACATAGGACAGTGCCTCGTCGGGGTCGGTGCGGGCGCCGGGGGCGTGAGCGCCCAGCGGTTCCTCGCCCTCCTTGCCGCCGACCTTGCCCAGTTCGCTCTCGACGTAGAGGCCGTGCGAGCGCAGGTATTCCACGGCGTGCGCGGTGGCGGCGACGTTGCCGTCGTAGGGGAGCTTGGAGGCGTCGACCATCACCGAGCCGAAACCGAGCGCGGGCGCCTGCCGCCACAGGGATTCCGACTCGACGTGGTCGAGGTGGAGGGCGACCGGGACGCCGGCGTCCTTGGCGATCGCGGCGCTGGCCAGCGCGATCGGGGTCAGGCGGCCGTGGTGGAACTTGACCGCGTTCTCGCTGATCTGGAGGATCACCGGCGATCCGGCGGCCTCCGCGCCGGCCACGATCGCCTCGGCGTGCTCGATGGCGATGACGTTGAAGGCGCCCAGTCCCCGGCCCTCGGCGCGGGCCTCGGCGACGAGCTGTGCGGTGGGTGCGAGGGGCATGGCGGACTCCTTAGTTCACCGGGGGTCGAGTGCGGTCACGGCGACGCCGTGGCGAAGCGACTGGAAGGTGCGGACGTCGAGGTCGCCGGCCTGCGGGGAGGCGACCGCTGCGGCCGAGGCGGCAACGGCGTCGCGCAGGGCGCCCGGCCAGGGCGTGCGGTGCCGCCAGGCGCGCGCGATCGCCGCGACGCAGGCGTCGCCGGCGCCCGTGGGGTTGCCGCTGACCTCGTGCGGGGGCACGGCACGGAAGGCGCCGTCGGGGGTCAGCGCGATCAGCCCTTCAGGCCCGCGCGAGGCCAGGACCGTGCCCACACCGCGTTCGCGGAGCGCGGCCGCGGCGGCCAGCACTCCGTCCACGGTGGACAGATCGGCGGACGGTGCGACCTCGGCGAGTTCCTCGGCGTTGGGTTTGACCAGGTCGGGCCCGGCCGACAGCGCCGCGTCGAGGGCCGGTCCGGAGGTGTCGAGGATGACCCGCACACCGGCCTCGCGCGCGGCCGTCACGAGCACGGCATAGGCGTCGACGGGCAGCCCCGCAGGGAGGCTTCCCGACAAGACCGCCACCCGGGCGACCCTGAGCAGCGCGGTGTAGCGGTCCACGAAGGCGTCCCACTCACCGGCGGACACGAGCGGTCCGGGCTCCCAGAAGCCGGTGGCGTCGCCGTCGACGACCACCACCGTCCGGCGTGTCTCCCCGGCGACGGTCGCGAAGGCCGCCGGCACGTCGAGGAGCTCGGCGACCCGGGAACCGTTGCGGCCGCCCAGAAGTCCCGTCGCCACGGCCTTCTCGCCGAGCCGGGTCAGCACCCTCGCGACGTTGAGGCCCTTCCCGCCCGCCTTCTCGACCACAGTGGACACTCGATGCGCCCGGTGCGGCACCAGCGCGTCGACCTCGTAGGTCAAGTCGAGCGCGGCGTTGAGAGTGACGGTGAGGATCACGCCTCGTGCACCCAGACCCCGGCGCGCATGACCCTGCGCAGGTTCAGGTCGCCGTCGAGCTCGACGAGGTCGGCGCGCAGTCCGTGCGTCAGGGAACCCACGTCGGACAGGCCCAGCAGACGCGCGGGCGTCGTCGCGGTCATCCGCACGGCGTCCTCGACGCTGACACCGGCGCCGTGCACGGCGTTGCGGAACGCGTCGGCCATGGTGATCGTCGAGCCGGCGATCGAACCGCCCTCGACCAGGCGCGCGGCACCCTCGGCGACGCGCACCTTCAGCCCGCCCAGCTCGTACTCGCCCTCGGGCATGCCCGTCGCCGACATCGCGTCGGTGACCGCGGCGATCCGGTCGGCGCCGATCGCGTTGACGGCGAAGGAGACCGTCCCCATGTGCAGGTGGACCGGGTCGACGATGAACTCGCAGACCACTTCGGGAGAGTCCATGACCGCCACGACCGGTCCGGGATCGCGGTGCCCGATGGGCCGCATCCCGTTGAACACGTGCGTGGAGGCCGTCGCGCCGGCCGCGACACCGGCCTTGGCCACCTCGTAGGAGGCGTCGGTGTGTCCGATCGAGGCGACCACCCCGCGCGAGACGAGATAGGCGATCGCCTCGGCGGCGCCCTCGCGCTCCGGCGCGATCGTCATCATCTTCACGCTGCCCTCGCCGGCGTCGATCAGCTCGGCGAGTTCGGCGAGGTCGGGGTCGCGCAGGTAGGCCGGGTTCTGCGCACCGCAGCGCGAGGACGCCAGGTAGGGGCCCTCGAAGTGGATGCCGGCCAGGATCCCGTCGGCGACCAGCGGCGTGAAGGCCTCCACGGCCTTGACCATCAGGTCCTTCGGCGAGCTGACCAGCGAGGCCAGCGTCGAGGTCGTGCCGTGCCGCAGGTGGAACTCGGCGGCGACGATCGCCTGCTCGGCGTCGCCGACGGTGTAGGAGGCGCCGTCACCGCCGTGGCAGTGGATGTCGACGAAGCCAGGGACGATGTAGGTGTCGCCCTCGACCGTGGCGTCGGCCTGCACGCCGACGATCCGGTCCCCGTCGAGCAGGACCTCACCGCGGACGATGCCGTCGGGCGTGACGATGTTGCCGGTCGGGCTCATGCCGAGATCTCCTTAAGCCGGTCGAGGCCCAGCAGCGCGGCCCCGATGCAGCCCGCCTCGTCGCCGAGTTCGGCGCGGACAAGGCGCGGCAGGGTGTGGAAGGTGGCCTTCTCCCGCAGCGACTTCTCCAGCGGGTCGAACAGGGTCGCGCGGGCCTCGGCGAGGCCGCCGCCCAGCACGATCGTGTCGGGGTCGTAGAGGCTGACGCCGGTCAGCAGGCCGCGCGCGAGGATCTCCACCGCGCGCTCCCACACGGCGACCGCCGCAGGCTCGCCCTCGGCGGCCCGGTGCGCTACCTCGGCCGCGCCCAGGTCGTGGCCCGTGGCGGCCGCGTAGGCGCGCGCGATCGACGAGGCCGAGGCGACCGCCTCGACGCAGCCGCGCTGGCCGCAGCCGCACAGCTCGCCGCCGGGTTCGACGACGATGTGCCCGATCTCGCAGGCCGAGCCGTGAGCGCCGTCGAGGCCGACACCGCGCGGGAAGAATCCGGCGGCGATGCCCGTCCCGATCGCCACGAACAGCATGTACTCGCTGCCGCGCCCGGCGCCCAGGCGCGCCTCGGCGAGGCCGCCGCTGCGCACGTCGTGGCCCAGCGCGACCGGCACGCCCAGTTTCGCCTCGGCCAGCGCACGGAACGGCACGTCCCGCCAGCCCAGGTTCGACGCGTAGACGGCCACGCCGTTGTCGGTGTCGATGACACCCGGCACGGTCAAACCCACCGCGAGCGGGTTGCCGCCGAAGCTCCTGGCCTGCACCGCGAGGTCGGCGAGCGTCCCGAGGATCGCCTCGACGATCGCGTCCGGGCCGCGCTCGCGGTCGGTGGGACGGCGGACGCTGTGCAGCACCTCACCGCCGGTGGACACCAGCGCGCACTTCATGAGCGTGCCGCCGACGTCGACGGCGATGACGACGTCGCCCATCGGCTCCTTGGGCGCCGGCCCCGCCGCGCTCATGACAAGACGACCGAGCGCGTCAGGTTGCGCGGGTTGTCGGGGTCGAAGCCCTGGTGCTGGGCGAGCGCGACGGCCGCGCGCTGCGCGCGGATCAGGTCGGCGACGGGGTCGAGGGCGCTGGTCACGAAGGACCCGCCGGTCGCGGCGACGTCGGCGTCGAGGCCCGCGGGCGCCTCGCCGAACATCCACGCCACCCGCTTGGGCCCGGTGATGCTGATGGGACCGTGGCGGTACTCCATCGCCGGGTAGGACTCGGTCCAGAAGGTCGCCGCCTCGCGCATCTTCAGCCCGGCCTCGGCGGCGAGCCCGACCGTCCAGCCCCGGCCCAGGAAGGTGACCTGCTCGACGGTGGACACGTCCAGCGGGAGCGGCTCGGACACGGCCGTCTCGGCGTCGGCGATGGCCTTGGTGAGGTCCTCACCGAGGCTCGCGCGCAGGACGGACAGCGCGGTGGTGGCGAAGCGGGTCTGCACGACCGACTTCTCGTCGGCCCAGTCGAGGATGACGCTGTCGCCGACCAGGCCCGGCAGAGGCGTGTCCGGGTCGCCGATGATGGCGGCGGTCGGCACGTCGCCGCCGAGGCGCCCGAACAGGTCGAGGACCTCGGTCGTGGTGCCCGAGCGGCAGATCGACAAGACGCGGTCGTAGCGGCGGCCGTAGGGGAACTCCGAGGCCGCGAAGGCGTCGGTCTCACCCTGTCCGGCGGCCTCGCGCAGGGCCGCGTAGGCCTGGCCCATGAACCAGGAGGTGCCGCAGCCGACGACGGCGACGCGCTCGCCCGGCCGGGGCAGCGCGGCGGCCCGCTCGGCGGCGACGTCGACGGCACGGCGCCACAGCTGCGGCTGACTGGCGATCTCCGCTTCCACGTACGTCATAGATCCTCCTGTTTTTGCGCGGTCCACGTTCTTAAATATTCCAGTTCAGCAAAAACGCGCATCGGGTTCGACGCTGCGGCCCTCTTTCGCGCATTATTGTGCACACCAACCCGCTCACAGTCGAGACCGGGGGGAAGAAGGGATGCCGTGGACCGCTACGCCCGCTGGAACACGCTGTTGGAGATCCTCGCCTCCGACGGCCGGATCACCGTAGAGGAAGCCGCCGCGCGCATGCATGTGTCGCAGGCCACGATTCGGCGCGACTTCGATCAACTCACACAACAGCAGATGATCACCCGCACAAGGGGCGGGGCGGTGGCCAACGGGGTGTCCTACGACCTTCCGCTGCGCTACAAGTCGGCCAAACGCATCGACGAGAAGCACCGCATCGGCGAGGCCGCCGCGGCTCTCGTCGGGCCGGGCATGGTCGTCGGCCTCAACGGTGGCACGACCACGACCGAGGTCGCGCGCTCGCTGGCGACCCGCCCCGAACTCGTCACGCAGTCGGGGACGACGCCGCTGACGATCGTCACCAACGCCCTCAACATCGCCAACGAGATGATCGTGCGCCCGCACGTGAAGGTCGTCGTGGTCGGCGGTGTCGTGCGACCTCAGTCCTACGAGCTGATCGGGCCGCTCGCGGCGCCGATACTGCGCGAGATCACCCTCGACGTCGTCTTCCTCGGCGTCGACGCCATCGACGTGCGCCTGGGAGCCGCCGCCCACCACGAGGGCGAGGCGGCGATAAACGCCCTCATGGCCGCCCGGGCGCGCCGGATCGTCATCATCGCCGACGGATCGAAGATCGGCGGGCACGCCTTCGCGCGCATCTGCCCGATCGAGAAAGTGCACACCCTCGTGACCGACACCTCGGTCGCCCGCGAGGTCACCGACGAGTTCGAGACGGCGGGCGTGACCGTCGTCCGGGTTTGACCGAGCCGTACCACAGATGTCACATCGACCTGGGACGATCAGATCATGAGTGAGCGCAAGCCGATCGAATGCTGGCTGTCGGACATGGACGGCGTCCTCGTCCGCGAGGGCATCCCCGTGCCCGGGGCGAAGGAGTTCATCAACAGGCTGAAGGAGACCGGCCGCCGGTTCCTGGTGCTGACGAACAACTCCATCTACACCCCCCGCGACCTGCACGTCCGTCTGCGCAATACCGGCCTGGACGTTCCCCCGGAGGCGATCTACACCTCCGCGCTGGCCACCGCGGACTTCCTCAACACCCAGCGCCCCAAGGGCAGCGCCTACGTCATCGGCGAGGCCGGCCTGACCACCGCGCTGCACGAGATCGGCTACGTCCTCACCGACATCTCCCCCGACTACGTCATCCTCGGCGAGACGCGCTCCTACAGCCTGGGCGCCATCACCCGCGCCATCCGGCTCGTCGACGCCGGGGCCCGCTTCATCGCCACCAACCCCGACGCCACCGGCCCCTCCCCGGAAGGCATCCAGCCGGCGTGCGGGGCCGTCGCCGCGCTCATCACCAAGGCGACCGGCGTCGAGCCGTACTTCGTCGGCAAGCCCAACCCGCTGATGATGCGCAGCGCGCTCAACAAGGTCGAGGGGCACAGCGAGTCGACCGCGATGATCGGCGACCGGATGGACACCGACATCGTCTCGGGCATGGAGGCCGGCCTGGAGACGATCCTCGTGCTGACCGGCATCACCGGACGCACCGAGGTCGACCGCTTCCCCTTCCAGCCCAACCGCATCGTCAACTCCGTCGCCGACCTGGTCGACGTGGTCTGATGCCCGAGGTACCCGCCCCCCGCCGGCCCCTCAGCGATGAGGAGCGGGCGCTGCTCGCCTTCGAGAAGCGCTGGTGGCGGCGGGCGGGATCCAAGGAACAGGCGATCGTCGCCGCCTTCGGCGGGACGGTGACCAGGTACTACACGCTGCTCGGGGAAATGCTCGACGACCCCGTGGCGTTGGAGGCGGCGACGGAGGCCGAACCGGCCGTCGTCCGCCGGCTCCTCGCCGCACGCGAGGAACGGCACCGGTTGCGCTGAGACGAGGAGTGAACATGGCGGATGTTGTGGTGACCGACGCGGCCGACGAGCGGCGTTTCGAGGCACGCGTGGACGGGGAGCTCGCGGGTTTCCTCGACTACGCCCGCGACGACGAACGCATCGCCCTGGTCCACACCGAGGTCGATCCCGCCTTCGAGGGCAAGGGGATCGGCTCGGCACTGGCCCGCTTCTCCCTCGACACGGCACGAGCCGACACCATCCGGGTGCTGGCGCTGTGCCCCTTCGTGGTGCGCTGGGTCCAGAAGCACCCCGAGTACGCCGGAATCGTCGACTACGCCAGAACCCGCGACTAACCCAACGGCTCCGCCGCCAGGACAAACCAAGGACAAACCAACGGCGGCAATGGCGCCGGACTGCCCCACAACGGCCCGGCCGCCCCAGCCGGGGTGACCCACCACAACCCGCAGCCCAGGCCCACAACCGGGTCCAGGGACGGAGTCCCTGGCGGGGTCTGGGGCAGCGCCCCAGCAGGGTCCGGGACAGCGTCCCGGTGGGGGTCTGGGGGCGAAGCCACCCAGCAGGGTCCAGGGACGGAGTCCTTGGTGGGGGTCTGGGGGCGAAGCCACCCAGCGGGGGTGCTGGGGGCGGAGCCACCCAGCCGGGTTTGTCCCACACCATGGCGGTAGCCGTTCCGGGTCCAGGGACGGAGTCCCTGGCGGGGTCTGGGGCAGCGCCCCAGCAGGGTCCAGGGACGGAGTCCTTGGTGGGGGTCTGGGGGCGAAGCCACCCAGCGGGGGTGCTGGGGGCGGAGCCCTCAGCCGGTTGTCCCGGCGCCCCAGCCCGAAGCGAAGCGAACGGGCGCGTGCCCAACCCCCACCCAGGAAGGGCACCTGCCCACCACGCCCCGGGCCCTGCCCACCCGGCCCAGACCCTCCCCACCACGCCCCGGGCCCTGCCCACCCGGCCTAGACCCTCCCCACCCCCCTCAGCAACCCCGCCTCCCGCTCCGCCGTCAACCCGTTCCCCAACTCCGGCCGCCCCCGCGCGTCGTCCCACGCCTTCAGGTCCCCCAGCGTCCTCCCCAGCGCCGTCTTCGGCATCCCCGCCGCCCAAGCCTTCGACCCGTCCCGCTGCAACGTCGCCCACAGCCCCCTCGCACGCGTCAACGGAAAGAACCGCGGCACCGCCTCCAGCGGCACCCCCACCAACTCGACCTCCACCCCCGCAAGCCGCGCCGCCTCCCGGATCACCCCGCCCAGCGTGACCTCCTCCGCCGGCCCCACCGCGTGGAACGCCCCACCCCGGTCGTCCTCCACAAGCCGCACGATCAACCGCGCCAGATCCCGCGAGTCCACGAACTGACAGGGCTGCTCCGGCGACCCCGGCACCGCGACCCTCCCGCCCCGCTCCGCCCGCCGCACCCAATAGGTCGCCGCGTCCCGCCCGTCATGCGGCCCCACCACCTTGATCGGCCGCACGACCGTCGCCCGCTCCCCGAACCGCTCCACGACGTCGTCCTCGCACGCGACCTTCAACCGCCCGTACGTCTCGTCGTCGAGCACGTCGGCCTCCCGCAACGGCTTCCGCCGAGGCGCGTCCTCCGTCCCACCGGGAGCGTTCCCCCGGTCGTAAACGGCGTGACTCGACACGAACACATACCGCCCCACCCGGTCTCCGACAGCGTCCATCGCCCCCGCGACCTGCCGCGGGTAGTAGCCGCTGAGGTCCACCACCGCGTCCCACTCACCACCCCGCAGCGACGCGTAGTCGCCCGCGTCACGGTCGCCGACCAAGCGGGAAACCCCGGGAAACAACTCCCGCCCACTTCGACCACGCGTGAACAACACCGGCTCATGCCCGTGTGCCAGGGCGTCTTCGACGACCGCACGCCCGATGAACCCCGTACCGCCGAGCAGAAGGATGCGCATGACGCCCGAGGCTACCGCCGCGCCGTCGCCCTGCCGAGCGACCCGGGCTACCGCCGCGCCTTCGGCAGGGCCTCCACCAGCCGGCCCAGCTCCTCCTCGGTGTTGTAGTAGTGCACCGAGGCCCGCACCAGCTCGTCGAGACCGCGCCCGGGCATGTCGTACCGCGCCGAACTCGCGCGGGAAACACTCGTGTTGACCCCCGCCAGCGACAGCCGCTGCTTCACCTCGTCGGCCGGCACACCCGCGACGGCGAAGGTGACGATCCCGCAGCGGTGCTCGCCCTGGTCGTGGACGGTGACGCCGTCGTGCGAGGCGAGCAGGACGCGCAGGGTCTCCCCGAGCCTCAAGACGCGCTCCTCGATGGCCTTCATGCCCCATTCGGAGGCGTAGGCCGCGGCGACGCCGAGGCCGATCTTGCCGGCGTAGTTGGTCTCCCAGTTCTCGAAGCGGCGCGCGTCGGCGCGGATCTCGTAGGTGTCCGGGCCGGTCCAGGCGGCGGCGTGCAGGTCGAGGAAGGGGGGTTCGAGCTTCTCGACGAGCGCGCGGCGGACGTAGAGGAAACCGGTGCCGCGCGGGCCGCGCAGGAACTTGCGGCCGGTCGCCGAGAGGATGTCGCAGCCGATGGCCTCGACGTCGAGGTCGAGCTGCCCGATCGACTGGCAGGCGTCGAGGAGGTAGGGGATCTCGGCCTCGCGGGCGATCGCGCCGACCTCGGCGGCCGGGTTGATCAGGCCGCCCTGCGTGGGGACGTGGGTGATGGAGATGAGCTTGACGCGCTCGTCCACGCGGCGCCGAAGGTCGTCGACGTCGAGCTGGCCGTGCTCGTCGTCGTCGACCACCTCGACGACGGCGCCCGTCCGCGCGGCGACCTGGAGGTGCGCGATGGCGTTGCTGGCGTACTCGCTGCGGCCGGTGAGGATCTTGTCGCCGGGCGTGAAGTCGATGCCGTAGAAGGCCATGTCCCAGGCGCGGGTGGCGTTCTCGACGACGGCGATCTCGTCGCGGTGGGCGCCGATCAGCGCGGCGATCGCGTCGTAGGTGCCTTCGACGCGGGAGGCGTGGGCGTCGGCGGCTTCGTAACCGCCCATGCGGGCCTCGACGCGCAGGTAGTCGATCATCGCGTCGGTCACCCGCGCGGGAGGCAGGGCGGAGCCTGCGTTGTTGAGATGGGCCACGCGCAGGCAACCGGGAGTTTCCTCGCGGGCACGGCTGAAGTCGAGGGTCACGGAATGAGGGTAGGCGGGCCGAGCGGGACCGGCAACGTGCGTCAGGCGGCCCGCGCGGCGCGGACGAGATGCACGAGGGCACCGACGGCGAGGAGCGCGGCACCGGGGACGAGGCTGCTCAACGGGAGGCTGAAGGCCACGGCGAGGCAGCCGGCCAGCCCGGCGACGGCGACCGTCCGCCGCCACCCGCCGCCGAGCGTCCAGGCGGAGGCGTTGGCGATGGCGTAGTAGCCGAGGACGGCGAAGCCGGAGAAGCCGATCACACCGCGCAGGTCGGCGACGGCGACGAGCAGGACGACGACCGCGCCGACGACGAGTTCGGCGCGGTGCGGGACTTGCCGGACGGGGTGGACGGCGGCCAGGGCGCCCGGCAGGTCGCGGCGGCGGGCCATGGCGAGCGTCGTGCGGCCGATCCCGGCGAGTAGGGACAGCAGGACTCCGACGACGGCGACGCCCGCGCCCACGCGCACGACCGGCGCGAGGGCGGGCAGCCCGGCGGCGGTGACGACGTCGGCGAGAGGTGCGGTGGAGGTCGGCAGCGACGGTCCGAGCACCAGGAGGGCGATGACGGCCAGCACGGCGTAGAGGACGACGACGATGGCCAGTGCGAGGCCGATCGCACGCGGGATGGTGCGCGCGGGGTCGCGGACCTCCTCGCCGAGGGTCGCGATGCGGGCGTAACCGGCGAAGGCGAAGAACATCAGCCCGGCCGCGCCCAGGACGCCGTACACGCCGCCGTCGGCCGGTCCGAAGTCGACGGTCGCGGGCAGCGCCGCCGCGCCGGAGACGACCACGAAGGCCAGCACCGACAGCGTCACGGCGAGGAACACCCGGGCGGCGAGGGCGGTCTTGGCGACTCCGCGCAGGTTGACGGCGGTGAGCGCGACGACTGCGGCGATCCCGACCGGCCGCGCGTACGCCGGCCACAGGTAGGCGCCGATCGTGAGGGCCATCGCCGCGCAGCTGGCGGTCTTGCCGATCACGAAGGCCCAGCCGGCCAGGAAACCCCAGAACGGGCCGAGGCGTTCACGGCCGTAGACGTAGGTGCCGCCCGACTCGGGATGGCGCGCGGCCAGCGCGGCGCTGCTGGAGGCGTTGCAGTAGGCGACCACCCCGGCGACGGCGAGCGCGGCGAGCAGGGCCGGGCCGCCCGCGAGGCTCGCAGCGGGGGCGAAGACGACGAAGACGCCCGCGCCGAGCATGGCCGACAGGCCGATGACGACCGCGTCGGCGAGCCCGAGACGCCGGGCGAGTTCGGGCATGCCACCGAGTCTAGGGAGCGGGGGTGACGGGCAGGTGTCCACTGGGCGGCCTGTGGCTCCACCGCCTGAGCGCGGCGGCGGGCACCTTTCCGGGCGCCCGCCGCCGTCGCCGCTATTCGTACAGGTGGCTCCAGATCCGCGCCTTGTAGAACTCCGCGCCGGTGCGCTCGCGGTCGGCGGAGTCGGAGAAGCGCAGCCAGGGGCTGCCCCAGTCGCGGGATCCGGCGTTGTCGCCGCGCACGGACAGCAGCTCACCCGAGGAGTGGCGCACCAGCGCCTTCACGCGCGTCTCGGTCGACAGCCGCGTGATGGCCTTGGTGGAGGTGTTGATCTGGTAGGTGCCGTAGGAGGCGGTGAACAGGAGGTAGCCCTTGTTCTTGTAGTCGGGCTGGAGGTCGTGGCCGAGGCCGCTGATGGTCTTGCTGCCCGACAGCGACAGCCGCGTGTTGCGGTAGGTGCCGGTGACCTTGTACCAGCGGATCTGCTTGTCGCCGATCGCCCACAGGAGCTTCATGGAGGGGTCCCACAGGACGCCGTGCGCACCGGCGAAGCTGTAGGTCTTGACCAGGGCGAGCGTCGAGGGCTTGCTGACCGCGGTGGGGCTGTACAGGTTGAGGTACCCGTTGGAGCTGGCGGTGACGATCGAGCCGTTGTTCTCGATGCGCTCGATGGCGTGCGGGTTGCCGCCGGCGGTGCTCCACCAGAGGACGTCGTTGAGTTCGGCGTCCTTCTCGCTGGTGTGGTTGATCATGCCGACCCGGCCGCCTGAAGCGGCGACGAGCACGATGTAACCGTGGGCGGCGGTCTTGCGGAGCTTCACGTCCGACAGGTTGGACCATCCGCTGGTCGAGCCGGGATCCCAGCTCCACAGGCGGTTGGCGACGCTGAGGGACTTGCCTTTGGGCCACACGTAGATCTTGTTGGCGGTCTGCTCGGTGGCGACCACGCTGTACTGGGCGGCCTGGGCTTCACCCCCGAGGAGCACGGCCGCGGGGGCGGCGGCCGCGCCGAGGGCGAGGCCCCGGAGGATGCTGCGTCGGTTCATCAATCGACTCCTATCGAATGGTGACTCGCGAGTATGCCCGCGCCCCGCCAGCCCGCTATGTCCCTTCTCGATGGCCGTGCGTGCGCGCCGGCTCGCGCCTGTCACTGTGAGAGATGCACCGACAGGGCCGGGACGTTCGCGCCCGTCGCGGTCCCCCCGGTAACATCGGTGTCGGTTCCTCGCTGACGTGGCGCAATTGGCAGCGCAACCGCCTTGTAAGCGGTAGGTTGCGGGTTCAAGTCCCGCCGTCAGCTCCCGAAACGGCCCTCTGCCAGGCACGACGCCAGGCCGGGGGCCGTTGCCGTCGCCGCAGTCTTCCCCGCGCGAGCCGACGCGGCTAGCCTTCTCCAACATCACCTTCAACACGCCGCCGGAGGAGCATCGTGACCCAGCCTGTTCTCGCCGACGTCGCCACCGAACGCCGCCGCCAGGACGACCTCTGGGGTGAGCAGAACCATCCCGACGGTACCGGGCTGCCCGCGCAGGTCGCGGCGGCCGAGGTCGCGCGCGCCATCACCGACCGCTCCGCCGAGGCGGGCACGCTCACCTGGGCGGAGATCTTGACCGAGGAGACCACCGAGGCGCTGGCCGAGACCGATCCGGCGAAACTGCGCGACGAGCTCGTGCAGGTCGCGGCGGTGGCCGCGGCGTGGATAGAGGCCCTCGACCGGCGGGGGGTCAGGTCCGCAGGGTCGTGAGGATGCGCGCGGCGGCGTCGGTGGTGACCGAGTCGTCCTCACCGACGACGGTGAACACGCCGGGATCGGCGTAGGCGACGGCGATCAGGCCGGGATGCCGGGCGGCGGGGTAGCCGGCCAACCGGGGTCCATTGACTCGTTCGGCGAACTCGCCGTACTCGTCGAAGCGGTCGAGGCTCACCATGAGCGGTGAGGCCCGCAGCGGCCCGGCCGACCAGGCGCAGAAGTCGTCGTGGGCGTCGGGGAGCACGTCGCCGAAGCCGAGCGCACGCAGGTCGGCACCGGTGAGCAGGTCGCAGGCCGCACGGTCGCCGATGTCGAGGTCCTCGGCGGGCAGCGCAGAGCGGTCGACCAGGATCGAGGCCGCGGCGACGGCGACGAGGGTGCCGCCGATCACCGCGACGGGGAGTGCGTACCGCCGCATGCGGGGACGATATCCGCCCCCGGCGCCTCAGCCCCGCAGCGACACGTGCAGCGAGGTCGCCCACAGCGTCACGGCGGTGCCGAGACCGGCGGCGGCCATCGACGGGTTGCGCAGGTTGGCCACGAACAGCACCAGCGCGACGCCGGCCGCCAGGCACATCCCGACGCCGGTCCAGCGGTACTGGGGCTGCCCGAAGACCCGGGCGAGCGGGAAGAAGTGCGCGCCCACGACCAGCGCGACCGCGGCGGGCATCAGCTCGGCGAGGCCAGTGGGCACCAGAACGGCGGCCGCCACCGCGATCCCGGCCAGCTCCAGCAGTCCGACGCGGTTGAAGGTGCGCTGCCAGCCCTCGGCGGGCTCTCGGCGGGGTCCGGGGCGGCGGCCGAACTGGATCGCCAGGCCGACGCAGGCGGCGGTCAGGACGAGCGAGGCGATCCCGATGGGCATGTTGGCCGCGCCGAGGTCGGCGATCATCGTCCACGGCAGTGCCGCGATGCCCGTGATGAGGGCGCCGCGCATCCGGAAGTTGGGGTGGGCGGTGGTCATGAGGGAACGCCTCCGTTACGCCGAAGTGGCTGCGAGCGATCGTACGTGATCATGGCTCACGTTCACCCGGACGCCTCCCGGATCGCCTTCTCGACCGAGCCGACGCGGTCGGCGAGCAGCCCGACGGCGCCGACGGCCCTGCTGACCGGGTCGTCCCCGTCGCCGCCGAGGGCGCGGGAGCGCAGGTATGCCTCCTTGACCTCGGCCCAGCGGGCGGCCTGCTCGGGGGTGAGGCGGCCGCGCAGTTCGGCGAGTTTGAGCAGGTTCGCCTCGGCGCCGCTGGTCAGGGTCTGCGCCTCGCCGAGGTAGTGGTCGTCGATGACGGCCTCGACCTCGGCGTCGTTCATGGCGGCCACGACGCGCTCGGCGAGCTTGTTCATGTTGCGGTAGCTGCCCTGCAGCTGGAAGGGCGGCTCGGTGCGGGCTGCGTCGGACTGCCCGGCGGAGGCGATGTAGGCCTGGTTGTTGGCCAGCACGGTCTTCTGCACGTGGCGCAGTTTGCGCAAGACCGACAAGACGCGTTCCAGCTCGGTGGGCGAGTAGGGGTGCGCGAGCTGCTCGGGCGTCGCCGACTGGTCGCCGGAGGCCAGGCGCACCAGCACCTCCACGTCGCCGCGCTCCCTTGTGGACAGCGGGGCGAGAACCGCGTTGGAGGTGAGCGAGTTCTCCAGGTAGCTCAGCGCGAACAGCTCCTCGCGGCCGGACAGGACGTCGCCGAGGTTCCACACGTCGGCGCGGTTGGCCAGCATGTCGGGGATCCGGAAGCGCTGCCCCGACTCGGTGTAGGGGTTGCCGGCCATGCACACCGCGAAGCGCTTGCCGCGCAGGTCGTAGGTGCGGGTCCGGCCGTTCCAGACGCCCTCCATGCGGCGCTGCCCATCGCACAGGGAGATGAACTTCTGCAACAGTTCCGGCGAGGTGTGCTGGATGTCGTCGAGGTAGAGCAGGACGTTCCCGCCGGCCTCCAGCGCGAAGTTGATCTTCTCGACCTCCTGGCGCGCGGTCGCGTTCGGCGCCTCGGCGGGGTCGAGTGAGGTCACGTCATGGCCCAGCGAAGGACCGTTGACCTTGACGAAGACCAGCCCGAGCCGGGAGGCCACGTACTCCATGAGCGTGGTCTTGCCGTATCCGGGCGGGGAGATCAGCAGCAGCATGCCCGACTGGTCGGTGCGCTTGTCGTCGCCGGCCGCGCCGATCTGCTTGGCGAGGTTCGCGCCGATCAGCGGCAGGTAAACCTCGTCGAGCAGGCGGTTGCGGACGAAGGAGCTCAAGACCTTCGGCTTGTACTCGTCCAGACGCAGACGCTCGCGCTCGGCGTCGACGAGAGAGTTGCGGATCCTCTGGTAGGCACGGAATCCGGGCACGCGCTCACGGCGGAAGCGCGTGGTGCGGGCGAGGAGTTCGTCGAGACGGATCTCCAGCCTGCGGCCCTCGATGCGAGCGTGTGTCCCCAGCAGACCGTCCACGGCGCCCGAGAGCGTCACCGAGGAGTCGCGGCGGGGCAGTTCCTTGCCGAGGACCTCGATCGCGACGGCCTCGGCGAGGTCGGTGGCGACCTCGCCCGTCGAGGACAGGAAGGCACCCAGCCACGCCGACACGAGCTGGTGGCGGGCGGCCAGATCGTCGCCGAGTCCGCGCAGGTCGTCCTCGTAACCGGTGTGGCGAGCCGATCCGGGGCCGCCGAGAGCCGCCCGGAAACGCTGGACGAGCGACTTGGCCGCCGCGCTGGTCACGAAGCCGTTGCGCGAGCCGGCCAGCTCCTCGAAGAGGTACTCGGCGGCCAGGGCCGGGTCGGCGACCGCACCGAGTCCACTGCCGACGTGGAAGGCCGCCAGTTCGCCGGTCAGCTCGGCGAGCAGGTCGGCCATCGCCGCCGGGAGCCCGAAGACTTCGCGAACCCTCGCCAGGGAGCCGATCCGGGTCAGCAGCGCCGAACGGTCGGCCTCGGCGGGGCCGTAAGCCCAGTAGAGCTGCGCGGCGGCGCGCGCGTCGGGCGGATAGCGCAGCAGCCCGGCGGCCTCGTAGAGGCGCAGCACCACGCGCAGGATCGCGGTGGCGTCGTGGTCGTGCACACCGCGCTCGTAGCCCTCGTCGTAGCGGGACTCGGCGGCCGCGCGGACCGTCTCGGGCAGCCCGTCGCCGACGGCCGCCTCGTGCAGCGCCAGGAGGGTCCCGGCGTTCAGCGCGTCGGCGAGGATCGACGATGCCAGGTACTCGGCCCGGTAGACCTCCGCGGTCTCCGACACCAGCAGCTGGTCCCAGTACGCCCGCGTCTCGGCGAAGGCCGGATCCGTGACGACACTGCGGTAGTCGGTGCCCGTCAGCGAGAAGGCGAGCTCGCCGTCCTGGGGCACCAGGGTCAAGTCGAGGGGCTGGGTGTTGACCGGCAGGCGGTGCTGCCCGAAGCGGATCGTCTCGCCGCCGCCGTCGTAGAGGTCCTGGCGGTCGCGCAGCGAACGCCCGGCCTCCTGGCGGGCGGCCTTGATGCGCCCGACCAGTTCCTCGGCGCGGACCTGGTCGCCCAGGGCGCGCAGGTCCTCGGCGACCGAGCGGAGCTTGGCGACCATCGGGTCGGTGGCGAAGTAGGTGTTGACCGCGTCCAGCGAGTCCAGTGTGGACACACGCCGGTTGACGCTGTCGAGGATGCGCGCGGCGGAGTCGGCGAGGCGCTCGGCCCGGCGGGCCCGCTCGTCGAGCAGCGTCTGCTTGCGCGAGGAGAAGGCCTCGTAGACGTCGGTGCGCTTGGCGCCCAGCTCGCCGAGGAAGTCGTCGAACTCGCCGAAGCGCGACTCCAGGTTCTCCAGCTGGAGCATGAGTCGGCCGAGCTGTTCGTCGCAGGCCTCGGGCGTGCCGGCGGCGGCCAGGGCCCCGGTGACGGCCTGTCCGAGCAGGGCGAACTCGGCGGCGAACTCGGCGCGACCCTCGGCGGAGAGGAGTTCGCGGCGGCGGGCGTCGAGGGTCGCGCGGGCGCGGTTGACGCCGGCCAGCACCTCCCCGATCCGTTCCAGGATGCCGGTTCGCACGGTGGCGTCGGCGATGTCGAGTGTGGACACGACCTCGGTGAGGACTTCGAGGCCGGCGGTCTGCTCGGCGAGGCGCTCGGTGAGCGGCTTGGCCTGCGCGACCGAGCCGATGGCCTCGGCCTCGGCGGTGAGCCGGTCGATCGACTCGTGGTATCCGGTGAAGGCGTCGGCGCCCTTGAGGAAGTCGACGGCCCGCCCGGCGGCCGAGGTCAGCTCGCCGGCGACGGCGTCGTCGAGTGTGGACAGCCGTCCGAGGTCGACGTACCGCATGTCCCGCAAGGTGATCAGGTGTCCTTGCGCGCCGCGCAGTTCGGCGAGCTGGGAGACCCAGGCGCCGGCGGTCTTGGGCGCCTCGCCGCTGGAGCGGCGGATCATCGCCGCCGTCTCGCCCGCGGCCTTCTCGACGGCCTCGGCCGACTGGGCGGTGAGTTCGCGGACCGTCTCGTACTCGTCGAGGACCTGCTCGGCGGTGGCGCGCACTCCTTCGAGGGGTTCGCGCAGGCCGCCGAGGGCCTCGTCGCCGAGCCAGTGGTAGCTGTCGGTGGCCCGGACACAGGCGGCGATCAGGGCCTCGTAGACCTCGATCGAGGGCGCCATCTCGCCGACCATCCGCGCGACCGACAGGCAGTCGGAGACCCCGCGCACCAGTTCGGCGTTGCCGATCCGTTCCAGCGGACCGGTTCCGATGGGCTGCGCGGCGGCGTAGGTGTCGGAGACGAAGGGCGTCTGCCACACCTGCATCGGGTGGACCCGCGAGGGTTCCTCGTTGTTGGCGCGGAAGGCGACCATCGTGCCGTCGTCGAACAGCGAGTACCCGTGGCAGGTCAGCGGGCTGGCGACCTCCTTGCGGATCACGTTGTAGGGCAGCAGGAGCGTGCGGCCCTCGGCGCGCTCGTGGAAGACGTAGAGGACGTCCTCGCCGTTGGGCGAGCGCAGGACGCGCTCGAACTCCAGGTCGGCGGCGTCGGTGTCGAAGGTCTTGGCGACGCCGGTGGCGAGGTAGTAGCCGCCGGGGAAGATGATCCCCTGGTCCTCGGGGAGGGTGCGGCAGGACTGGCCGATGCCGTCGAGGCGGTGCACGGTCTTGGTGCGGGTGTTGAAGACCAGGTAGCGCACGGCCGGTTCGTTGTAGGGCCGGATGCGCAGGAGGATGAGGGCGCCGATGCGGGCGTAGGCGACCTCGGCGTCGGCGAGGCTCTGGAGCGGCTCGACGACCGGTTCGGTGTAGATGCCCTCGCCGGACTCGGTGTTGTTCTCGACCTTGATGGTGAGGTCGCCGTTGACGGTCTCGACGAAGACCTCGCCGCCGATCGAGATGTGCGGGAAGCGGCCCAGGACGTGGTCGTCGCGGGTCGTCTCGGTCCACTCGAAGTCGTGCGAGGCGGGGAAGACGTGGTCGCGGTCGCCGCGGTTGTCCAGATAGGACACCGAGCCGTCGGCGGCGACGGTCCAGCGCAGCACGCGCAGGTCGGCGAGCTTCTCACCGATCTGGAAGACCGCGAGCAGGCGGCCCTCGACGCGGCGCAGCATGGTCAGGTGCGTCTGCCGGTAGTAGCGGTACATCTCGGCGAAGTCGCGCTGGAACTGCGGGTCGGCGATCAGGCCGGGCAGTTCGGTCCCCTCGGCGGGCGCGAAGGTGAACGCGTCGCCGTCGCGTTCGAAGCGGTGCAGCGAGAAGACGTCGTCGACGGTCGTCTCGGGGCGCAGGCCGATGAAGACGTTGTAGCCGAACAGCATCCGGCCGCCGACCTGGACGATGTCGCGGGGCACGCAGTTGTTCTGCGTGCGGATGCGCTCGGTGCCGAGGAGGCTGAGCTCGGTGCCGCCGAAGACGTCGAGGCGCTGGGCGTTGAGCTCCTCGGCGCGGCGGGCGAGGTTGGCGGCCTGCTCGGCGAGGCGGGCGCGGAGGACTTCGTAGGTGCCGGCGTCGAGGCGGTCGGCCGTGGACTCGGCGTCGGTCGTCTCGGCGGGGGTCTTCGGGTCGGTCATCGAGGGCTCCTCGCTCGGGCGGGCAGGTTGTCCACAACCGGGGGGTTGTCCACAGGGAAAGGCTTTCGGGTTCGCCACCCGGGCGTGGCGGCGGTCTACCGTCGAACGTAGGGAGGAGGCCGGGAGGCCCCGCGGTATCGATCCGAGCGTGGCGGGGCGGCTCGTGGCGTGCGGGTTATCCACAACCGGCGGCCTGTCCACAGGGAGAGCCGCTCACGTTCGCCACCCACGCCTGGCGGTCCTCTACCGTCAGAAGTGGGAGGCGGCATGGGCGGCCCCTCGCGTCGAGACGAGGTGGCAACCCACCCCGCCCCGGCGGGTGAGGCGGCCGGACCCGAGAGCCCGGCCGCCGTCGGCTACTGCCTCGACGCAGCCAGCGCCGCGACGGGCGCGTCGGCGAGACCCATCTGCCGCGCGACGCCCAGCAGCTCGGTGAGCTTGTCGGTGTGCGGGCCGCCGCTGCTGATCAGCTTCGCCAGCAGCGCCGAGATGGTCAGGTTCTTGATGTCCTCGCTCGACACCGAGCCGAGGATCCGGGTGATGTCCTCGGTGAAGTCGGAGCTGCCGTCCAGCCACGGCTGCGCCAGCGTCGACACGACGTCCGACTGCCGCACGAACCCGTCGACGGCCTTGCCCATCCCGATCGCGCCGGTGACCCGCTCGAAGAACGCACCGTCACCGCCGACGATGTTGATGTCGGCCTTCTCCAGCCCCGCGGCCAGGACCTTGGCCTGCGCCTCGGCGACGTCGCGGTTGACGTTGATGCCGGCCAGCCGCACGTCCTTCTCGGCCTCCAGCCGCAGCCGGAACTCCTCGTGCCCGCGCGAGGCCTCGTCGAGGGCGGCCATCGCCGCGGCCTTCTCGGTGAGGCCCTCGGCCTCTCCGCGCAGCTTCTCGCGCAGCGCGGACGCCTCGGCGCGGCCACGCGCCTCGACCGCCGACGCCTCGGCGGCACCGGTCTGCGCCAGCACCTCGGCGGCGGCCTTGCCCTTCGCGGCCTCGGCGGCGGCTTCGGCCAGGCCGGCCTTCTCGATGACGTCGGCCTCCTGCTCGCGGACCTGGACCTCGGCGAGACCGGCGGCGGCCGCCTCGGCCTGCGTGCCCTCGGCGAGGCGGATCTTCGCCCGCGCCTCCAGCTCGGCGGCCTGCTGCCGCGACTCGGCCAGGATCAGGTTCTCCCGCGCCTTGTGCTTCGAGGCCGCCTCGGCCGCCTCGGCGGCCTTGATGTCCTTGACCAGGCCCTCCTGCGCCTCGGCCTCGGCGTGGATGATCAGCGCCTGCCGGTTGCGCTCGGCCTCCTCGACGACCCGGAGGCGCTTGATGTTCTCCTCCTGCTCGGCGACGGTCTTCTCCACGGCGATGCGCTCGCGGACGACCTCGGCGATGAGCCGCTTCTCGCCCTCGACCTCTTTGTCCTTCGAGATCGTGGACAGCTCGATCTCGCGCTCGCGGGCCACGACCTCCAGCATCCGGTCCTTCTCGATGCGCTCGGTCTCGATGGCGATCACGCGCTCGCGGTTCTTCTCGGCGACGGCGATCTCGCGCGCCTGGTTCTCCCGCTGGATGCCCAGGGCCTCGTCGGTGCGGATGTCGGCGGTGCGCGACTTCAGCCGCTCCTCGGCGGCGACCTTCTCGATCTCGGCCTGCTCGCGGGAGCGCATCGTCTCGATCTCGCGCTGCTGCTTGATCTCGGCCTCGGACTGGCGCCGCTCGAGTTCCAGGATGGCCTCGCGCGCGTCGACGTCCTGGCGCTTGATCTCCTTCTCCTCGTTGCGGCGGTAGTCGTTGGTGCGCACGGCCTCGATCGCGGTCAGCTCGGTGATCTTGCGGATGCCCTGCGCGTCGAGGATGTTGGCCGGGTCGAGCTGCGTGAGCGGGGTCTGCTCCAGGTAGTCGATGGCGGCGTCTTCGAGGCTGTAACCGTTGAGGTCGGTGCCGATGACGCGGATGATCTGGTCGCGGAACTCGTCGCGCTTGGTGTACAGGTCGACGAAGTCGAGCTGCTTGCCGACGGTCTTGAGCGCCTCGGAGAACTTCGCGTTGAACAGCTCCTGGAGGGTGTGCTCGTCGCTGGCACGGGCCGTGCCGATGGCCTGGGCGACCTTGACGACGTCCTCGCTGGTCTTGTTGACCCGCACGAAGAAGGAGATGCGGATGTCGGCGCGGATGTTGTCCTGGCAGATCAGGCCCTCGTTGCCGGTGCGCTTGATCTCGATCGTCTTCACCGAGATGTCCATCAGCTCGGCCTTGTGCAGGACCGGGAGCACGACGGCGCCGGTGAAGGTCACGTCCACCTTCCGCACCTTCGAGATGATCAGCGCCTTGCCCTGTTCGACCTTCTTGAACAGGCGGGTGATCATGAAGATCAGCACGATGAGGACGAGGAGCACGACGGCGATGACGACGCCGAGTCCGGTGGAGATCGCATCCATCTAAAGAGAACCTCAGCAGACCCCTCGGTCGAGGGCTCGGGGGCGAGAACGGGCGAGAAGTAAAAGGAGATGTGGTTCTAGGGCGGCGGTGCGACGAGGAAGACCTCGCCGATCGCGTCGTAGTCGAAGATCAGGGCCGTGCGCCCGGACCGGAAATCCTCCGGATCGTGCGCTATTTCCACGGGGACGCGAACCTGCACGATCGCCGTCGAACCGTCGTCGGCGGTCACCTCGGCCTGGCCGAAGTCGTGCGTCACGCTGCCGGTGCGGATCACGCAGACCCGGCCGACGAAATCGGCGCGCGAGGCGGGCACCTCGGGCGCGAATACCCGCCGCAGCGGGGAGATCAGTGCCCGGGTGGCGGCCCAGGCGAGCACCACGGCGACCAGCAGGACACCGAGGGCGAGCAGTGCGTACACGAGACCGGGCAGGCCGAGACCGTCCAAGAGCACCGTCCCGGCGAGGCTGAGGAACCAGGAGAACGTGATCAGCAGCGACAGCACGACCGTCGCGGGCACGTGACCGAGCCCGAAGACCGAGAGGAAGCCGCCGCCCGACTCGCCGATCTCGGCACCGCCGTCGGTGTCGAGGATGTCGGGATCGGCGCCGCCGAAGAGGGTCAGGACCCAAAAACCGATGACGACGATCAGCGCGAAGGTGAAGAGCACGGCCGGAAAAGCCAGACTCGCATGGACGAACTCACTCATTCGCGCTTTCTCGCTCTCCCCGTTCATGTGTAATCGCAAGATACTGCGTCGAGTCAAGCCAAGGTCAACGCGGAATAGCCTGTGATCGCTGGATTTTGCGGCGATTGGGGGTCATCCGTACGGTCAGAACGGGTGCTCGGAGCGGTTTCTGTGAGGGGGATCTCTCCGACGGGAACGTTTACGGTTCTTCTCCTTCGAGACCGCCAAAGCGACGGGAATGGTCGCCGAACCGAGGCATTGACGACCGATGCCTTGTGGGAGAGGCGATCGGGACAAGCCCTAGGCTCACGCCCATGAGCGACGCAGCGGCGAACCCCGAACCCACCGACCTCCAGGTCGCGATGACCGCCGTGAGCGCGGGGGCCGACGTCGTCCGCGCCCTGTACGGCCGAAGCCTGGGCCGCGTCGACAAGGGCGCCGGCGACTTCGCCACGGAGGCCGACATCGCCGCCGAGGAGGCGATCCTCGCCGTCCTGTCCGCCTCGCGGCCGCAGGACTCCGTCCTGGGCGAGGAGAGCGGGCGGCGCGGAGCGGCCGACTCGACGCGGCGGTGGCTCGTCGATCCCCTGTGCGGGACGTTGAACTACGCCGTCGGCAACATGCTCGCCGCCGTGAACGTGGCCCTGGCCGGAGGCGCGGCGGCCGTTGCCGACCCGTTCAGCGGCGAGGTCTTCGGCACCGACGGGGTCACGGCGATCGTCCGCCGCGACGGGGTCGACGCGCCGCTGTCGCCGACCTCGGCGACGACCCTGGTGGACCTCAACCTCGACCCGCCGTTTCCCAGCGCACCCGGCCTGCGGGCGGTCGACCTGCTCGCGCACCCCGGCTTCGTCGCGGAGTTCCGCCCGCGCGTGGTCTCGACGACGCTCGCGCTGGCCTGGGTTGCGGCCGGCAAGCGCGCCGCCTACGTCACCGACGGCGGCGACCTGACCGGCAGCGTCCACTTCGCCGCCGGCATCGCGCTGTGCCGGGCGGCCGGCTGCGTCGTCACCGGCATCGACGGCGCCCCGCTCGGGGAGGGCGGCCGCGGGGTCCTCGCGGCCGCCGACGCCGCGACCCACGCGCGGCTGATCGAGCTGATCGCGGACCGGGGCCCGCGCTAGGCCGGCATCCCGGTCGGCGCTGATACCGCCGCGAACGCCGCCCGCGTGAGCCGAACACAAAGGACGGCGGCAACCCGCACGGGTGTCACGGCGCGCCCGCGCGGTGCACGGAAAGCTCGCACACCATAGCCACGATATGAGCGAAAAATCCTATTCGCACCGCTATGGTGGGCTTGCATTTCGTTGAGGGAGTACTCGTGCGCATATTCCGACCTGCCCTGACAACGGTCCCCGCCGTCTCCGCGACCCTCGTGCTCGCGACCGTCGTCCTCGGCCCGGCCACTCCGGCGTTCTCCGCACCGCCCGACCCGAGGGAAGCGGCGTGCACGGTGAGCAACACCGCCGACGACGGCGCCGGGAGCCTGCGCGAACTACTGGCCGACGCCGCGTGCGACTCGATCGGTTTCGCCGCCGCCCTCAACGGCCAGACCATCGCCATCGAGAGCACGCTGGTCGTCGACCGGACCGTGTCCGTCACCGGGCCCGGGCCGGACCTCCTGACCGTCAGCGGCGGTGGCACTTCCCGCGTCTTCGACGTTCGGGCGGCGGGCACGATGGACCTGTCCGGGCTGACCCTCACCGGCGGAGCCGCCACCGGAGCGGGCGGCGGGATCTTGAACGCCGGCACGGTCCGCCTTTCCGACGGCGTCATCGACGGCAACACCGCCACGTCCGTCGGCGGCGGCATCCAGAACACCGGCACCTTGACGGTCACCGACAGCACCGTCTCGGGCAACTCAGCGGGGACCAGCGGCGGGGGCATCAACAACCACGGTGGCGCGACGGCCACGCTGACCGACAGCACCGTCAGCGAGAACACCGCCAACATCGGCGGAGGCGGCCTGGTCAACGACAACCCCGACGGCATCATGACGATCGCCGAAAGCACGATCACCGGCAACACGGCGCGCCTCGGGGGCGGAATCGTCAACGACGGCAACAGCGCCGGCGTCGCCACCCTGACGATGACCGCCGTCAAGGTTCACGACAACGCCGCGAGTGCCGGGGGCGGCGCCCCCGCCGGTGTGTCCGGGGGCGGCCTCTACAACCTCGGCGTCGCCGAGGTGCGCGACGCCGAAGTCGTGCGCAACCACTCCGACAGCACCGGGGGCGGCCTCGCCAACTTCGCCGAGCTGACCCTGAGCGAGCTTGAGATCAGCCGGAACACCGCGACCGTCGGCGGCGGCATCCGCAACGGCGGCGCGCTGGAGACGTCCGACTCCACCCTCCGTGACAACGACGCCGATGGCGACGGCGGTGGCGTCCACAACACCGGGACCGCGTCCTTCATTCGCAGCACGGTGGACGGGAACACCGCCGAGTCCGGCGGCGGCATCGCCGACGCCGGAGGCACCACCACCGTCACCATGACCACGGTGTCGCACAATGAGGCGCGCGCCTCCGGAGGCGGCATCGCCGCCATCGACGCGGCATCCGAGACGACGACGCTCAACAGCACCGTCTCGGGCAACCGGGCCGGCACGCTCGGCGGCGGCCTCTTCGTCGACGGAACGGCGTCGCTGACCCACACCACCATCACCGCGAACTCCGGCTCGGGGATCCACACGGCCGCCGGTGCCGTCACGTCCGTGGAGGACAGCATCGTCAGCGGCTCGGCGCGCGCGGCCAACTGCGGGGGGCCGGGAGGCCTCGACGCGAGTGGCGCGAACTTCGCCGATGACGGGACATGCCTCGGCTTCGAGGCCGTCACCGCCGCGCGTCTTGGTCTGGGCGGCTTGTCCGACAACGGTGCTCCAACGCTCACACACCCTCTGCTCGCCGGCAGTGTCGCGCGAGACAGCGTGCTGACCGAGGCTCCATGTCCCGACACCGACCAGCGCGGAGTCAGCAGGCCGCAAGGCCCGCGCTGCGACGCCGGCGCCTACGAAGCCGTCCCGCTGCCTCGGATCCTCGTTCAGCCCGCGGCGGTCGACTTCGGCGAACTGACCGTCGGCGACGGCCGCGACAAGACCGTGCGGATCTCCAACATCGGAGCCGGGGACCTGACCGTGTCGGCGATCGAGATCGTCTCCGGATCGGTCTTCGCGATCACCGGGAAACCCGGCACACCACTGGTGATCCCGCCGGGCGGCTCGATCACCGTGACACTGACGTTCGCGCCCGGAGCAGCCGGAAGCTTCGACGCGATCTTGCGCGTCACCAGCGACAGCCCTCTCCAACACACTGTCGATGTGCCGCTGACCGGCACCGCGACGCCCAACGCGAACGGCACGCCGCCCTCCAGCGGCGGGGAGGACAACGGCATGTTGCCCTCTACGGGCGTGGAGGCGCCGGTCAGGGAACTCGCCGTACTCGGCGCCGCACTGCTGACGCTCGGAGCACTGGTCTGCGCCGGGGCATCCGAACGGATCCGGCGCCGGTTCACCGCCGTTCTCACGCGGCGGCGTGGATACGCCGCTCAGGGCTGAACGGACCGCGGGGGTGGGAAGCCGATCCCACCCCTGCGCCGGTGATGTACTCGCCCGACGCGACGGCGTGGTCCGGGGACGCCCCGCAATTCTCGACGCGCCGGGATCTGCGCAGCCCCGCACCGGCCCACCGGACAAGACCTAAACCTCCCGCAGCTCCTCCGCCGAGGCTTGGCCCGCACGCGCCGAGCGGCGGATGAAGTCGGCGATGACCTCCAGCTCACCCACGCTGTACTCGGCGCAGATCTCGTTCATCGCCGTGGTCATCCCGGAGTAGGCGCCCAGCAGCTCGCCGACGCGGTCTTTCAGCGCCCGCACGCGCACGGCCCGGCGGTCCTGCGGGTCGCGCTCGCGGGCGACCCAGCCGCCCTTCTCCAGCCGGTCGAGGATCCCGGTCATCGTCGCCGGGTGCATGCCGGCGAGCTTCGCCAGCGCCGTCGGGCTCAGCGGCCCGAGCCTGTTGACCAGGTCGAGGCAGTCGATGTCGGCGTCCTTGAGTTCGAGGCGCGCGCCGACCTGGTGGTTGAGCAGCGAGAGGTGCACGGCCAGTTCGCGCAGCGACTCGCGCACGGTCGCGGCGAGCCGCCGGTGGGCGCCCGCGCCCTCAGGTGCTACGGAACTCATATGATACCTTTCTCGTATTGCACGGAGTGCGTAACACACCGTACCGAAAGGAACCCCCGTGATCCTGGTGACCGGAGCGACCGGCACGGTCGGCCGCGAGACCGTCTCCCGACTCCCCGCCCTCGGCCATGCCCCCAAGGCGCTCACCCGCGACCCCGCCGCCGCCTTCCCCGACGGCACCGACGTCGTCCACGGTGACGCCTCCCGGCCCTCCACCTATGCCGCCGCCCTCGACGGTGTCGAGGCGTTGCTCGTCAGCCCCCGCGCGGTCGGCGCCGGCCTGCCCGAACTGCTCGGCGAGGCCCGCACGCGAGGCGTCGAACGCGTTGTCCTCCTCTCGGCGATCACCGTCGAGTACGGCGGCGGCTTCCGGCGCTTCGCGGAGGGCTTCCGGGCCGCCGAGAACGCCGTGGCCGCCTCCGGGCTCGCCCACACCTTCCTGCGCCTCGCCCAGTTCGCGGGCAACACCCGCGTCTGGGCGCCGCAGATCCGCGAGCACTCGGCGGTCCGCTGCTCCTACGGCGACGCCGCCACCTCGCCGATCCACGAGCGCGACATCGCCGCCGTCGCCGCACTCACGCTGACCGACCCCGCCCACGCCGGGCGGTCGCACGCGCTCACCGGGCCGAAGTCGCTGACCCAGCGCGAACACGTCGCCGCGATCGCCGCCGCCCTCGGCCGCGAGGTCCCGTGGATCGAGGTGCCGCCCGAGGAGGCGGGCGCGGCGATGGTCGCCAGGGGCGTGCCGGCCGAGATCCCGCAGCGGATGTACGGGTACCTCGCCGAGTGCCTGCGCGAGCCCGGACCCACCACCGACACCCTCGCCGAACTCCTCGGCCGCCCGCCGCTGACCTACGGCGACTGGGCCGAGGAGAACGCCGAAGCCTTCCGTTAGTTCGATCGGAGAACAAAATTCCGGCAGCATCCGGGCATTTCACCCATCGACACTTGTCGACGTGAAGATCACCTGCTTAGGTGGTGACACCTGGTCGGCCCATCGCCGCGACGCGGTGACGGGCCGTCACCTTTTACTCGGATCGTCCGGCACGTTCCTGCCGGTGGAAGGACACATCATGGCCACGGTGACCTACAAGGGCGCCTCCCGGATCTACCCGGGTACCGACAAGCCGGCCGTCGACAAGCTCGACCTGGAGATCCAGGACGGCGAGTTCCTCGTCCTGGTCGGCCCCTCCGGCTGCGGAAAGTCGACGAGCCTTCGCATGCTCGCCGGTCTGGAGGACGTCGACGAGGGCGCGATCCTCATCGACGACAAGGACGTCTCGAACCTCCCCCCGAAGGCCCGCGACATCGCGATGGTCTTCCAGAACTACGCGCTGTACCCGCACATGACGGTGTACGAGAACATGGCCTTCGCGCTGAAGCTGCGCAAGACCCCCAAGGCCGAGATCGACGCCCGCGTGAAGGAGGCCGCCGAGCTGCTCCAGCTGGAGGACTACCTCAAGCGCAAGCCGAAGGCCCTCTCCGGTGGTCAGCGTCAGCGTGTGGCCATGGGCCGCGCGATCGTGCGCCAGCCGCAGGTCTTCCTCATGGACGAGCCGCTGTCGAACCTCGACGCCAAGCTCCGCGTCCAGACCCGTTCGCAGATCGCCTCGCTGCAGAAGCGCCTGGGCGTCACCACCGTCTACGTCACCCACGACCAGGTCGAGGCCATGACGATGGGCCACCGCGTCGCGGTGATGCTCGACGGTCTCCTCCAGCAGTGCGACACCCCGCGCGCGCTGTACGAGACGCCGAAGAACGTCTTCGTCGCCGGGTTCATGGGCTCCCCCGCCATGAACATCAAGACGGTGCCGCTGACCGCCGAGGGCGCCAAGTTCGGCGACGTGACGATCCCGCTGACCCGCGAGCAGATCGAGGCCGCCGGCGTCGGTGACGCCAAGACCGTCACCGTCGGCATCCGCCCCGAGCACTGCAAGCTCGGTGAGCACGGCATCCCGATCGAGGTCGAGCTGGTCGAGGAGCTGGGCTCCGACGCCTTCGTCTACGGCCACGCGCAGCTGGGCAACGAGAACGGCGCCGAGCGCTTCGTCGTCCGCGCCGGCAGCGGGCTGCTCCCGCAGCTCGGCGAGACCGTGTTCGTGCAGCCCGATGTCGGCAAGGAGCACGTGTTCCACGCCGAGACCGGCGACCGCATCTAGTACGGCGAGAACCCTTCGAGGGCCGCATTCCCGGTGGGGGTGCGGCCCTTCGTCATAGGATGGGGCGAGAAGGCGGTCGCGACGGCGGCCGGCGCTCGGTCGTCCTGGTCGGCGGGCGACACGCGCGTCGAGCACGTGCTCGACGCGAGATCACCGCGGCCTGGCTGATCACAAGACCCCAGGTCCTGGGCGATCAACCTGCCGGGGGCGATGTTCGCGCGCGCGCCGACGGCATCGGCGTGACCGGGGTGCTTCGTCACCGGTCAGCGACCAAAGCACGCCGCCCGCGAGCCGCGTGCACTGTGCCGCCCATCCGTCCGAAAGGGCGCGGCCAAAGAACGATCGTCGTATTGGCTCGCGGCACCGAAACCGAGATCCTGAAGTCCACGCCCACACCATGGAGCCCGCCATGAACTCGCGCGTGGAGTGGACCTCGTCCATCCAACGGTCGCTGATCCAACATCTCCCCCGCACCCTCGCCGCCGCCCTCGTCTTCGTCGGCGCCACCTTCAGCGTCGTGATACTCGGTGTCCTCGCCATCGGCGCGTGGCCCGTCGCGTTCGGACTCCTCTTCGCCTACATTCCCGCCGCCCTCGGAGCCCTCGCCGGTCTCTATCGCCTCGGGATCCCCGAGTGAGCCCGAGGGCGTCCCCTCAAGGCCAGTACCCCAGGCGATGAATCGCGCCAGCGGCGGCGCACCCCATCACCGGCCGCCACCCCCGCCCGCTCACAACCGCAACCTCCCCCGAGCCCGCAACCCACCCGCCAGCAGCTCCAACCCCCCGAGCAGCTCCCTCACCGCGTCCTCGTCGAACCCCTCCACGGTCTCCTCGGCGAGCCGCACCCACACCCGCCGCAGCGGCTCGATCAGCTCCCGCCCCTGACCGGTGAGGCTCACCACCCGTGCACGCGCGTCGTCGGCGGCGGCCACCCGCTCGACGAGCCCCGCGGTCTCCAGTTTGCGGACCATCACCGTGATGCTCGGCGGCTCGCACCCCGCCTCGGCGGCCAGCTGCTTCTGCGTCTGTGGTCCGTGCGCGTCGAGGGCGAGCAGGACGACCTCGTGTCCGGGATGGAGGCCGAGTTCGGCGAGCATCGACGCGGCCAGGGCTCGGTGCCGGATGGCGATCGTGCGGATCGCGGTGTTGAGCGCGTCGGCGCGGGTGAAGTCCATCGGGTCTCCTCTAGCCGGAGAACAGTTATCCGGATAATCTTTACTCAGATAACCTTTATCTGGGTAACTAAATTCTACCGGGAGCCGTGATGACCGTCCACGAGTACGAGAAGACCTTCGCCGAGGCCTGGGCCGACCCGCGCCACACCCTGATCCACCCGCCCGACCTCGACGTCAACGCCGTCCTCGAACGCGCCTACGACCTCGCCGAGCCGCTCACCTTCACCGGCACGATGCTGTGGGACATGGAGGTCCGCAAGGCCAGGCGGCCCGACCTGTACATCCCCCTCGCCGACAAGGCCTCGGCCCGCTCGTGGGGCGAGGACCCGACCTACACGCGGGTGACCGAGCAGTGGCTGTGGAAGGACCCGTCGGCCTCCGGCCTGGTCATCGAGAAGCCGCACCTGAACCACGCCGAGCGCAAGGTGACCTTCCTGGGCGTCGCCGAGGACGTCGACGACCGCGGCGAGACGGTGCGGGCCACGGCCGCGCAGCCGCTGTTCCACGTCGAGCACGGCACCGCCGGGACCGAGGAGCGGCCGCTGAACACCTGGCGCCTGGTCTCCCTGACCGAGGAGCCCGACGAGGAGCTGGCCCGGGTCTTCGAGCGGATCATGGCGGGGCCCTACCTGCCCCCGTTCCTGGAGTACTACATCGGGCACGTCCTGAAGATCGGCTTCGAGCGTCGCGGCTGAGCGCCACCGGGAGACGTCGGCGGCGTCTCCCGGCTCACCCCGGCCCGCCGCGCCTGATCACCCCCTCAGAGGATCGGGTTGAATGTCTTCCATGGCCAAAGGCTTCCCGTACGCAGACCTCCCCGAGTTCCTCAGCGCGCTCGAGCGTGACGGGGACCTGCGCCGCGTCACCGCCCCCGTCGACCCCACCCTGGAGATCAGCGAGATCACCCAGCGGGTCGTCCGCGACAACGGTCCCGCCCTCCTCTTCGAGAACCCCACGCGCGGCGACATGCCCGTGGCGATGAACCTCTTCGGCAACGTCGACCGCATGGCCAAGGCCCTCGGCGTCGGCCACCTCGACGAGATCGGCGAGCGCATCGGCGAGCTCATCAAGCCCGACCTGCCCATCGGGTGGGGCGGGATCCGCGACGGGCTCGGCAAGCTGATGCAGCTGAAGTCGCTGCCGCCGAAGAAGACCAAGAGCGCGCCGTGCCAGGAGGTCGTCTACAAGGGCGACAAGGTCGACCTCAACCGCCTGCCCGGGCTGGTCACCTGGCCCGGCGACGGCGGCATCTTCCACAACTACGGCCTGACGCACACGCGCCACCCGGAGACGGGCAAGCGCAACCTGGGCCTGTACCGGCTCCAGCAGCACGACCACCGCACGCTGGGCATGCACTGGCAGATCCACAAGGACTCCACGGCCCACCACGCCGTCGCCGAGCGGCGCGGTGAGCGCCTGCCGGTGGCGATCGCCTTCGGCTGCGACCCGGTGGTCTCCTACGCGGCCTCGGCGCCGCTGCCCGGCGACATCGACGAGTACCTGTTCGCCGGTTTCCTGCGAGGGCAGCGCGTCGAGATGGTCGACTGCCTGACCGTGCCGCTCCAGGTCCCGGCGAGCGCGCAGGTCGTGCTGGAGGGCTACGTCGAGCCCGGCGAGCGCCTTCCCGAGGGCCCCTTCGGGGACCACACCGGCTTCTACACGCCGGTCGAGCCGTTCCCGGTGCTGCACGTGGAGACGATGACGACGCGGAAGAACCCGATCTACCACTCGATCATCACCTCTCGCCCGCCGCAGGAGGACCTGGGGCTGGGCAAGGCGACCGAGCGGATCTTCAAGCCGCTGATCCGCCTGATGATCTCCGACATCGTCGACATGAACATGCCCGAGCCGGGTGTGTTCCACAACGCGCTGGTGGTGTCGATCCGCAAGCGCTACCCGAAGCACGCGCAGAAGGTCATGAACGCCATCTGGGGCCTGCACCTGCTGTCGCTGACGAAGCTGATCGTGGTCGTCGACGAGGACTGCGACGTGCAGGATCTGCGCGAGGTCGCCTTCCGTGCCTTCGGCAACGTCGACTACAAGCACGACCTGCTGCTCACCGAGGGCCCGGTCGACCACCTCGACCACGGTTCCTACCAGCAGTTCTGGGGCGGCAAGGCCGGCATCGACGCGACCGCGAAGCTCGTCACCGAGGGCTACACGCGCGGCTGGCCGGAGATGACCGTGATGTCCCCCGACATCGTGTCCAAAGTGGACAAGCGCTGGTCGGAGTTCGGGCTGTGACCGCCCCCGAGACGACCCGCCGCAACCCCGTGCGGGCGTTCACGCGCCTGGTCGTCATCGAGCACTCGGTCTTCGCGCTCCCCTTCGCCTACCTGGCGACGCTGACCGCGATGTACCTGAACCGGCCCGAGACCGGCGGCTGGGTCCGCTGGTGGGACCTGCTCCTGGTGACCGTGGCGATGGTCGCCGGGCGCACCTTCGCGATGGCCGCCAACCGCATCATCGACCGCAAGATCGACGCCGGAAACCCCCGCACCGCCAAGCGCGAACTGGTCACCGGCGTGGTCAGCCTGCGCACCGCCTACGTCGGCAGCGCCGTGTCCCTCGCGGTGTTCTTCGCCGCCGCGGCGCTGCTCAACCCGCTGTGCCTGGTGCTGTCGCCGCTGGCGGTGATCCCGCTGATCGTCTACCCGTACGGCAAGCGCTTCACCGACTACCCGCACGCGATCCTCGGGCTGGCGCAGGCCGTCGCGCCCGTCGGCGCGTGGCTCGCCGTCACCGGGACCTTCGCCGGTTCCGGCCCGGCGTGGGTGCTCGGCGTCGGCGTCGGCCTGTGGATCGGCGGCTTCGACCTCATCTACGCCTGCCAGGACGTCGCCGCCGACCGCACCAACGGCGTGAAGTCCTTCCCCGCCAGGTGGGGCATCGCCGCCGCACTGCACACGTCGAGCGCCGTGCACGCGGTCACCTTCGCGCTGTTCGTGTGGTTCGGCGCGCTGACCGGCTACGGTCCACTGTGGTGGGTCGGGCTCGGGCTCGCCGCCGTCGCCTTCGTCTACCAGCACGTGATCGTCAGGCCCGGCGACCTGTCGAAGGTCAACCGGGCCTTCTTCACGTCCAACGGCTTCGTCGGAATCGCGCTGTTCGTCTTCGCGCTCGCCGACCTGCTGACGCGGTGAGCCGCTGAGTCAGGCGTCCCAGGCGAAGCCGTCGTCGTTCCAGGCGTCCTGCTCGTCGATCTTCGACAGGGTCACCGCGATCGACGCGCCGGGCGCCTCGGCCGGCACGTGCACGGTCGCGGTGAGCGCTCGGTCGTGGCTGGCCACGCGGTAGTTCGTGCCGCCCTGGCCGTCGGGGGCGCTGCCCTCGATCTCAAGGTCGGCCACCGTCGGCGGGGCCCAGCCGAGGTCGTCGCAGCGCGCGCGGACGGCGTGCACGGCCAGCAGTCGGCTCTCGGCCTCACTGCCGGCCACGACGGCCGTCGGGCCGCTGGCGACCATGTACTTCACCGTGGTGAACGCCAGATCGCCAGGGGCGTTCTCCGGCGGGCGGGCGCCGCCGGAAGGCTGGAGAACAGGCTCGGGGTCGGTCATGTGCACACGGTAGCCGGTCGGGGCGAGAGCGGGTAGGGGCGATCTTCGCCGTTTCGCCCAGCCGCTCCGTTCTTGGCGGCAACGGCGAAGCGGGCACTCAAGCGACCGCTTCGATCGTCCCCGCCAAGGCGAACGAGAGGGCCAGGACGGCGCAGCCGAGGAACCAGCGCGTGACCATCGGGACCGGCAGGCGATACTCCGACCGGTACCACTCGGCGACGGAGTCGGTGAACAGCAGTTCGAGCGCCAGCAGCGCCACGCCCGAGTACAGCAGATGGACCGGGCCGTAGTCCCAGTCCTCGAAGCCGATCATGGTCAGCGCGGCGACGATGAGGCCGAGCGATGCCACCGCGAAGCCGCCCACGAGCGCCCAGCGGACGGCCGGGGCGCGAAGGCGGTGCAGGAGAAGCAGACTCCCGGCCGCGATGAGCAGGATGAAGCGGCAGGTGATGACGAAGGTCTCCGTGTCGGACCCGAAACCGCCCTCCCCGAACCAGCTGTACTCGCCGAGGTCCCCGCCCATGAGCGGGGACATCGAGGCACCGAAGAGCAGGCAGGCCGCGATGATCCACAGCCCCGGCGGGCCGAGCCCGGCCTTGAGGCTCTCGAATACGGTCGCGACGCCGGAAGGGGTTTTCGGTGCCGTGCCGGGCGATCGCTTCGAGCGGAGCGGTGCGGGTGGTCCCTGGCGGTTGCCGACCAGCGCCAAGGCCGCGTCCGCGGAGAGCACCGACCGGTGAACGGTCGCCGGGGGCGGCCCGAAGCTCGCGGGCGCACCGAAGGTCGGGGACGGAGGCGGCGGATAGACCGGCTGCTGCGTGGGCGGCGGGTAGACCGCGTGCGCGCCGGAGACCGGCGCCGGGGGTGCGGAGACGACCGGGGGCGCCGATACCGGCGGTGAGGCCATCGGCGCGGGCGACTGCGGTGACCCCGTCGGCTGCGCGGGAATGGGCGGCGCGGAGCCCGGCGCCTGAACCACCGGCGGCTCGGCCAGCACCGCTCCACGGGCGACGACCTGCTCCAGGTCGTCGGCGGCGACGGGTGCCACCCCCAGCGCCCGGTGCAGGAGCGTCGCCACCAGCGGCATACGGCTGGCGCCGCCGACGAGGAACACCGCTGCCAGCGACGCGGGCGCCACACCCGAATCGGTCACGACGGCCTTGGTCACCGTCACCGCGCGGGCCAGCATGGGCGCGGCCAGCGCGTCGAGTTCATCGCGGGTGACGTGCACGTCGGCGCCGCCCGGCACGTACAACTCCGCCGAGGCCCGGCGCGACAGGCTCTCCTTCACCCGCCGCACGTCCTCGCGGAACAGCCACGCCTCCCGTGTCTCGATCATTTCGGCGGCCTTGGAGTGACCGATGGCACTCTTGAGACGGCCGATGACGGCCTCGTCGATGTCGATACCGCCGAGGTTGTCGAGACCGTCGACGGACAGCACCTCGAAACCGGAAGCGGTGCGGCGGACCACGCTGGCGTCGAAGGTCCCGCCGCCGAAGTCGTGGACGGCCACGGCCCCACCGACCGGCACCTCCTGGCGCATCGCGTGCACGTAGAACCGTGCCGCCGCAACAGGTTCGGGCATCAGCCGCACGTCACGCAGACCCGCCGCCCGAGCCCCCTGGAGCAGGACCTGGCGCCGGGTCGGGCCCCAGGACGCCGGATGCGTGAGGGTCACCTGCGGCGGCACGCTGCCGTTGACCTCCGCGCAACGCCGCCGGACCTGCGACAGCACCGCGGCGAACAGGTCGGTCACGGCGAACTCCCGCTCGCCGAGCAGGACCGTGCCGTCGTCGACCCGCCGTTTCGGGTGCGGCTCGCAGCGGTCGGGCCGCATCCGCGCGGCATGGCGCGCGTCGGTGCCGACGATCAGCTCACCGCCGGACTCGGCGTAGACGGCCGACGGCAGAAGCGGCGAACCGTCGAAAAGCAAAGGCTCAACCGACCCCTCGGCCCTCACCAGCGTCGCGACGGTGTGGGAGGTGCCGAAGTCGATGCCGAGATGCGGAGACGACATGCCGAACAGCCTAGGGCTTGTGCATCATCCACATGCGACTCCCCGCGTTCACCCGCCGGGAGTGACGAAACCCGACTCGTAGGCCATCACCACGGCCTGGGTCCGGTTGTCGGCACCTAGTTTCGCCAGAATGTTCCCGACGTGCGTCTTCACCGTCTCCAGGCTCACGTACAGCCGCGCGGCGATGTCGAGATTGGACAGTCCGGCGGCCATGAGCCGGAGCACGTCGGTCTCCCGGCCGGTCAGGGCGGGCGATCCCGCACGCCCTGCGGGCGGGAGGGCCGGCCGGGAGGCCGCCAGCCGCCGGATCGCCTCGGGGAACAGCATCGTGTCCCCGGCGGCGACCAGTCGCAGGGCGTGCGCGATCTGCGCCGAGCGGGCGCGTTTGAGCAGGAAGCCGCTGGCGCCGGCGTGCAGGGCGTCGTAGACGTAGTCGTCGTTCTCGAAGGTCGTGATGACCACGACCTTCGGCGGATCGGCCAGCTCCTCGCGCAGCGTCCTGGTGGCCCGGATGCCGTCCATGCCGGGCATCCGCACGTCCATCAGCACGATGTCGGGCCGAAGCTCGCGGGCCAAGCCCAGCACCTGCGCACCGTCGGCGGCCTCACCCACGACCTCCACGTCGTCCTCTGTGGACAACAGCGCCCGCAGGCCCGTGCGGGTCAGCTCGTCGTCGTCGACGACGAGCACCGACACCGGGCTCACGCGTCCGCCTTCAGCGGCAGCCGCGCCGACAGACGCCAGCGCCGGCCGTACTCGTCGTCGACCGGGCTGAAGTCGACTTCTCCGCGCAGAAGGCGCACCCGGTCGGTGATCCCGACGAGTCCGTGTCCGCGCCGCTCCGGGTCGGCCGGCACGGTGGTGACGGCGAGCGGGTTGCTGAGTTCGACGCGCAGCCAGGACCCTTCGACCTCGACGCGCACCGCGACCGGCGCCTGCCCGGCATGGCGCATCGCGTTGGTCAGGCCCTCCTGGACGATCCGGTAGGCCTCCCGGGAGACCGTCGCGGGGACGCCGTCGAGGGTCTCGCCGAGGCGGGCGTCGACCTCCGTCCCGGTCTGGCGCACATGGTCGAACAACGCCGGCAGGTCGGCCAGCGTGCGCTGCGGGGACCGGCCCGCCGAGCGGCCGTCGCGCAGGACGCCGAGCACGTGGTCGAGGTCTTCGAGGGCGGCCCGCGAGGACTCCTCGATGCTGTTGAGGGCGCGGCGGGCCGACTCCGGCTCACTGTCCATGAGCCGCCCGGCGACGGCGGCCTGGATCGTCGCGGCCGTCAGCGTGTGGCCGATCGAGTCGTGCAGCTCCTGGGCGAGCCGGCCGCGCTCGGTCAGCACCGCCGTCCGCTCTTCGAGGACGACGATCCGCTCGGCGCTGCGGGGGCCGAGCAGGATCGGCGCGAGGCGGCGCAGGCCGGCGGTCGCGGCGGCCACCGAGCCGAAGATCGCGGTGAGGAACAGCGCGGCCGGCGGGAACACCCACAGGCCCGCGACTCCGCCCGAAACGACGATGGCCCGGTCGAAGTAGACCAGCTCACCGCCGCCGGATCCCCACATGCCCACCGGCACCAGCGCCGACAACAGCAGGAGAAAGCACAGGCCTGCCAGGATCCCCCCGCTGAGGACCATCACGACGGTCCACGCGGCGGACCGCAGCCGACTCGGCCAGCGGCTCCCGCGCGGCCGCGCCGGACGCGGGATGACCGTGCCGAGCAGCGCGTTGGCGACGCTCACGTGCGCCCTGCGGATGCCGTCGGGCAGCCCGATCAGGGCGACGAGCACGGTCCAGGCCACCACCAGCACCGCCGGCGCGAGGGGCCTTGTCGTCTTGAGCGCCAAGACGACCACGACGGCGAAGGGCAGTGCCGCCGTCCCGAGCATGAGCCCGAGTACGCCGTACACCCAGCCCTTGAACGCGCTCACGCCGAACAGGCTTCCGAAGATCTTCCGCATGCCAGCCAGTGTGCCGTCGGGGCCGCCGGCGCACCTCCCTCCGGGGAGGGACCCACCGGGAAGGGAGATCGGACTTTCGGCCGGGGGCTGGCTCTTTCGAGGGAGTCGTCCTCTCTCCCTTTCTCGGGAGCCCGATCCCGCTCTCCGGCGGGATGTGGCGAAGCCTCGCGGTGACGAGGCTTTCGGCGGTCATCGTCTATCCGGAAAGGGACCCCTCGTGTCCACTCAACTCACCACCGCCGACAGGCGCCGCGGCCTGCTGTGGTTCCTGCTCATCTCCTTCGGGGTCACCTGGGCCTACCTGTTCGGCGCGCGGCTGCTGCTCGGCTGGTCGCTGGTCAACCCGCTCGTGCAGCTCCCGATGGGCTTCACACCGGCGATCGCGGCCTTCGCCGTGCGCAGGTGGATCACCCGTGAGGGCTTCGCCGACGCCGGTCTCGCGCTGCGGCTGCGCAAGGCCTGGTGGCACTACCTCGTCGCCTGGCTGGCGCCGCTGGGCCTGGCCGTCGCCTCCTGTGTCGTGGCGTGGGCGAGCGGCCTGTGGGAGCCCGACCTGTCCGGCCTCGACGAGCTGGCGCCCGGGATCCCCTGGTGGGGCGTCATCGTGGCCCTCCAGTTGCTCATCCTCGTGCTCACGCCGGTCTACTTCGGCGAGGAGTTCGGCTGGACCGGCTACCTGCGGCTGCGGATCTACCCGGGACGGCCGGTCGCCGCGACCGTCGCGACCGGCCTGATCTGGGCGGTCTGGCACTTCCCGCTGGCCTTCCTCGGCTACGCCGAGTACTCCAACGTCGCCCTCGGCCTCGCGGTCTGGACGATCTCCTTCCTGATGCAGGAGATCATGCTGAGCTGGCTGCGGATCCGCAGCGGCACGATCTGGACGGCCGGCCTCGCCCACGCCGGCAACAACATGGTCCTGTCGCTGCTGACGGCGGCTCTGCTCACCGCCGGCGAGGGCGGGACCCTCGACGCGATCGTGGTGACCGTGCTGATGTACGTGCCCATGGGCGCGTTGTGCGTGTGGATCGTCCTCAGTGGGCAGTTGTCGGCACGGCGGACGGCCGCGCGGACTCCGGTGGATTCGACAGCGTGACCGCGCCCGGGACGAGCAGCACGGCGTAGGTGCTCACCAGCAGCACGACGGCCGCGACGATCCCGAACACGCCCATCCCGACGCCGAGCGCGACGGCCGGGATCACCGCCTTGGCGACCGGATCGAGGCAGAACGTCAGCAGGTGCTCGATGCCGAAGACACGGCCGTGCACCTCCGGCGGGAACGCCCGCGAGAGTCCGGAGAGCCAAAAGACGAAGAAGGTGCTGATCCCGGCCCAGGCCACGAAGGCGATCGCGCAGAAGACCCACAGCGGCACGTCCCAGACAAGACAGACCGGCAGCAGGGCGCAGGGGGCCATCGCGTTCATCGCGACCACGCCCGGCCGCTTCGTGCGGATCCGGCCGGCGATGAGCGAGCCGACCAGCGCGCCGACGAAACCGGCCGTGGTGATCCAGCCGTAGGCGCCCTTCGGGTAGCGCTCGACGGCCACGATCGCGGTGAGCACGTAGTTCGGGGCGAAGAGGAAGAAGACCTGGATCGTGCCCTGGAGCATGATCGCGGTGGCCCAGCGGTTCCGCAGCACGATGCGCACGCCGTCGCGGGCCTCGGCGAAGACCGAGCCGATACCGCCCCCGGGCGAGCCCGTGACGGCGGGCAGGCGCAGGAAGAGCAGCGTCAGCAGGCTGACCACGTAGGTGGCGACGTTGACGATCAGCGCGACCTCCGCGCCGGCGGTCGCCACGAGCACGCCGCCCAGCGCGGAGCCGGCCGCCATGCCGATCCGCTTGGTCGCCGAGTCGAGCGCGTTGGCCCGTTCCAGGAGCTCGCCCGACACGATCTGCGGCATCGCCGCCCGGTGCGCCGGCTGGTAAAGACCCACGCCGACCCCGATCACCGCCGCCGCGAGCAGCAGCGACCACAGTGGACCGTCGGCGCCGAGCAGGAGGTAGGCGGTGATCCCCGCGACGCACAGCACGTCGGAGGCGGCCATCAGCAGACTGCGCGAGTAGCGGTCGGCGAACACGCCGCCGAGGATGGTGAAGAACGCGCCGGTCCCGGCCTCGGCGGCCAGGACGTAGGCGAAGTCGGTTCCCGCGCGGTGCGCCAGCAGCAGCCCCGGCAGGGCCACGACGGTGACACCGACGCCGACGACACTGGTGGCCTGACCGAGCCAGAAGGCCTGGAAGCGACGGTCGCGCAAGAGGACCCACACGGTGCACTCCGCCTTAACTCTCGGGGATTCCCGGCGATCATCACCCCGGCCGCCCGAGCCCGGCAAGCGAGTTTGCGACTACTCGGCGAGGGCTGCGCACTAGTGCGCCGTTGACACTATTCCGCAATGCGAAGTAGCCTGTCCCCTGTGGACAGGACGCAACTGCTCAAGGGAGTGCTCGACATCGCCGTGCTCGCCGTGCTGAAAGAAGAGGACGGCTACGGATACGACATCCTGCGCCGCCTGCGGCAGGCCGGATTCCACGACGTGGGCGACGCCTCGGTCTACGGCACGCTCCGCCGCCTCTTCCAGGGCGGGCACCTCGTCACCTACGTCGTGCCCAGCGACTCCGGCCCGCACCGCAAGTACTACTCGCTCAACTACTCGGGCCGGGTCCAGCTCGACCTCGCCGCCAAGACCTGGACCGACTTCGCCGACACGATGAGCAGCCTGCTGTCGCCCGGTCCGGCCAAGCCCCGCAAGGAGACCTGAGTGAACCCCATCAGCCCGGCGACCGGCACTCGCGACGACGAGATCGCCCACTACATCGCCGCCGTCGAAGACTCCCTGTCCGACCTGCCGCCGCACATCCGGGGAGAGCTGATCGGCGACCTCGTCGACCACCTCACCGAGATCGCCGGCGAGACGACCACGGCCGTCCCCCTCGCCGCACGCCTCGGCCCACCCGAGGGCTACGCGGCCGAACTGCGCGCGACCCTCCCGGCGAGAACCGCCGTCCCGATGCCGCATCCCCTGCCCCACCAGGGATTCGCGCCCGCGCGCACGGCCTCGATGGACTGGGCCGACGCGGTCGACCGAGCCGACCTCGCCCTCGGCGGCTTCGCGGGCTACCCGCGCTTCTCCGAGCTGTGCCGGGCACTGCGACCCGGCTGGTGGGCACTGCGCGGAGCGCTCCTGGTCCAGTTCCCGCTCTCCTACTTCCTGCTCGGCGGCGGCGGTCACGTCGTCCTGTACTCCAGCATCGCCCTGCTGCCACTGGGATTGCTCTACGCCGCCGGAGCGCTGGCCTCCATCCGCCTCGGGCGGATGCGCGGCCCCAACGCCGCCAGTATCAACGTCCTGGCCGGCATCGCCGCCCTCGGCGGCGTGCTGGTACTCGTCGGGTCCCGGTTCTCCTACCTGTTCTGAGGACGCCGAAAAGCCCGCGCACCCGGACGTCGTCCGAGCACGCGGGCTCGCGGTCGTCAGACCCCCGCGTAGGAGTGCAGCCCACTCCACACGAGGTTCACGCCGAACAGGTTGAAGATCATCGCCACCCAGCCGATCACCACGATCCACGGCGCCAGCCTGCGCCCGCCGGGACCGGTCGCCCGCGCGTGCAGGTAGGCCGCGTAGATCACCCACGCGACGAAGGACCAGACCTCCTTGGGGTCCCAGCCCCAGTAGCGGCCCCAGGCGCGCTCGGCCCACACGGCACCGGCGATCACCCCGAAGGTCCACAGTGGAAACGCGAACACGTGCAGCTTGAAGACCAGCCGCTCCAGGTTCGCCACGGCAGGCAGGCGCTCGCCGAGGCTGATCGGGAAGCGCAGTGTCCTGCCCGATCCCTGCACCTGGTCGTAACGGCGGCGGATCAGCTGGAGCGCGGCCGGCACGAAGCCGACCATGAAGATCCCGCTGGCGATGACGGCCGCGGTCACGTGGATGGCGATCCAGTACGAGTTCAGCGCGGGCACCAGCGGCGCCGCCTCGGTGTAGAGGCGGGTCGCGGTGCCCAGCAGGAGGATCGCCACGAGCGTGATGAACAGCCCGAGGCGGCGGGCGGCCATGCCGGTCATCACGACCACGAGCCACGTCACGACGCCGACCAGGCACACGGCGATGATGAACTCGTACATGTTGCCCCAGGGCACGCGCCCGACCGACCACGCGCGCAGCACCAGGCTCGCCAGGTGCAGCGCCGCGCCGATCCAGGTGAGCCACAGCGCCACGACTCCGGCCCGGTTGGCCTGGTTCATGGTGATGCCGAGCCGTTCGGCGCGTTCGGAGACGTGCTCGTCCTCGTCCTCGGCGTCGTCGCCGGCCGATTCGGCGACATCCGGCCCGCCGGCGCCCGCCAGCACCCTGGCCTTCGACGCCGTGACCGCCGCGCGCCGCCCGAAGGCGTACTCCAGGGCGTATCCGAGCATCGCCACGGCGTAGAACACGATCGTGGCGACGAAGAGTTTGTCGGCGGTGTTGGCGAGTGTCGCATCCACGTCGGGCATCAGGACTCCTTGGCCTTGGCGACGAGTTCGCCGAACTCAACGGCGAAAGCTTGGTTCTCGGTGCGGGGCAGACCGCCCGCGGTGACGTCGTTTCCGTTGACACGGAACCAGACCCGGCGGCGCTTGACGAGTAGCGAGGGCAACAGCCCGGCCAGCAGCGCCACCGAGGACCACAGCACGATCCCCTCACCGGGGTCGGAACGGGTCTGGATGGTCGCGTACTGCTGGAGCGCCTTGAAGGTCACGGTCCCACCCGCGACCTGCTTCGACTCGCCCAGCTTCAGCAGGAAACCCTGCCCCTCGGCGTTCAGCGCGCCGCTGGCGACCTGCTGCCGGTCGAGCGCGTAGACCGAACCGGGCCGGCCCCTGTCGAGTCCGGTGTCGCCGACGTAGGCGAACAGCATCACGGCCGGGTTGTTCGCCGACGGGAACAGCGACCTCGTGTAGGGCGCCTCGTCGGGGACGGTCGGCATGAACATGCCCTCGAAGGCGACCTGCTTCGTCTTGTCGCGCACGCCCTCGGGGGTGATGTTGGCGTCGGGGAACATCGCCACGCCCTCCGACAGCATCGTCGCGGCGTCCATCGGCAGGAACGGCGTCGAGGAGGTCTGCACGTTGCCGTGCTGGTCGGTGAACTCGATGACCGGCGCGTACCCGTGCCCGAGCAGGTAGACGTTGTTGTCGGCCAGGCGCAGCGGCTCGTTGACCTCCAGGTGGTAGGCCTCGTCGGGTGCCCCGCCGCCCTCGCCGTAGCGCAGGTCGGCGGAGTACATCATCGGCTGGCCGTTGTCGAGGTAGCTCGCCTCGAAGTCGTCGAGCTGGATGCAGAACTTCGGCAGGTCGGCCGGGGTGACGTTGGGGCCGAGCCCGTAGTCGTCGTACTGCTGGAGGTTGTTGCAGAAGGCGTTGTCGGCGCCCTCGCCGAGGATCCGGTTGCCGTGCCAGCCGTACAGGGCGCCGAAGGCGACGCCGACCAGCAGGCCGAGCAGCGCGAAGTGGAACAGCAGGTTCCCGGTCTCGCGCAGGTACCCCTTCTCCGCGCTCAGCGTCACCGTCCCGTCGGCGTGCTCGCGCACGATCGTCCGATACCGGCGCGAGCGCAGCACCGAGCGCAGCCGCGCGACGGTCTCGCCGTCGTCCTCGGCGGTCCACGACGCCTTCTCCGGCATCAGGTCGAGGCGCGCGGGAGCGTCGGGCGGGCGTCGGCGCAGGGCGTCGAAGTGCTCGCGCAGCCGGGGGACGAGGCAGCCGATGAGGGAGATGAACAGCAGGCCGTAGATCGCGGCGAACCAGGGCGCGGCGTAGACGTCGAACATCCACAGCCGGTCGAGGAACGGTGCGAGGTCGGGGTTCTCGGCGAAGTAGGCGTTGACGTTCTCGATGTTGACGGTGCGCTGGGGCAGGATCGAGCCGGGGATCGCGCCGACCGCCAGGGCGAACAGCAGGATCAGGGCGGTGCGCATGCTGGTGAGCTGGCCCCACCATTTGCGGGCCAGCGCGACGGGCCGTTTCCACCAGGGTCGCCCGCGGCGTGGCGTGGCCACGGCCTTCTTCTCGCGCACGTCGACGCTCATATGCCCACCTCGCCGGGTCCGACCTCGGCGCGCAGCCAGTTGTTGAAGTCGCCCCACACGCCGGTGACGAGGGCGAGGCCGACCAGGATCAGCAGGATCCCGCCGATGGCGGTGACCCAGCGGCTGTGGCGGCGGATGAAGGCGAAGACGCCGAGTAGTTTGCGAAAGCCCAGCCCGAAGGCCAGGAAGGGGAGGCCGAGTCCGAGGCAGTAGGCCACGGCGAGGACGACGCCTCGCCCGGCCTGCCCGGAGACGGCCGACATGCCGAGGACCGCGCCGAGGGTCGGCGACAGGCACGGCGTCCAGGACAGCGCGAAGACCGCGCCGAGGACGGGGGCGCCGAGCAGGCCGGCGTCGGGGAGCTTGCGGTTGGAGCGCCACATGCCCTGCGTGCCGGGGATGATCCCGAGGAACACCACGCCGAGGGCGATGATGCCGACGCCGACCCAGCGCTCGACGGTCGGGGCGTTGACCATGAGCGTCTGGCCGACGGTGGCGAAGGCGAAGCCGATCAGGGTGAACACGACGGTGAAGCCGGCGATGAACAGGGCGCAGCCGGCGATGATGCGGCCGCGCTTCTCGCCGGAGTCGAGGTCGGAGCCGGCCAGCCCGGTCACGTAGGAGAGGTAGCCGGGGACCAGCGGGAGGATGCACGGGGAGGCGAAGCTGACCAGCCCGGCGAGTGCGGCCACGGCGATGGCGATGAGGATCGGGCCGCCGGTGGCCATCTCGGAGAAGCCGTTCACCGCGGCCTCCTCTCAGCGCGCCGGTCCGCTCGCGTAAGTTCGACACATCGTAGAACCATGGTGTTGGTGATCGACTTTCAGGTCCCGGACGAGCGCATGGTCACTCCGAGGCCGAGGGATTCGGTCGCGGGCCCGACTCCAGGGCGATCTGCTCGACGGTCGGCTGGAGCGCCGAGGCGATCAGGGCCTTGCGGAACACCGCGGCGATGCGGCCCTCGCGATCGATGACGATCGTGGCCGGGATGGTGGTCGGGGGGACGTCGGTGAACTGCAGCGACAGCCGGCCCGAGGGGTCGAAGAAGCTGGGGTAGCCCACGCCGAGGCCCTGCTCGAAGGCCTGGGCCTTGCTGCGCTCGTCGCGGATGTCGATGCCGACGAACACGACGTCGAGGGCCGCGGTGGCCTCGGCGACCTCGACGAGCTCGGGACCCTCGGCGCGGCAGGGGGCGCACCAGGAGGCCCAGAAGTTGACCACGATGACCTTGCCGGGGTAGGCGGCGGCGACGTCGAGGGTGTTGCCGTGCAGGTCCTCGCCGCTCAGAGCGGGGGCCGTCGGCCGGTCGGCGGGGTTGTCGTAGACGGTGGTCTGTCCGTCCTGGCTGACGTAGGCCTGCTGGTTGGTCGCGGCGTCGCCGCCCGAACCGCAGGCGGAGAGCAGGAACAGCGCGGCGAGCACCGCGGCGAGGGGTTTCACGCGCATGTCAGGCGCCCTTGGCCTGCGCGGCGGTCGCCGACTGCGCGATGAGGGCCGCGGCGGGCTCGTCGTAGCCGACGCCGACCAGCTTGGAGCCCTCGAAGTGGAAGGAGGTCAGGCTGGCCAGGGCGCACTGGCGGCGGCGCGGGTCGTGCCACAGGCGCTTGCCCTCGGCGTAGCGGCGCAGCGTCCAGATCGGCAGCTGGTGCGAGACGCACACGGCTTCGTGTCCCTGCGCCTTGACGCGCGCGGCGTGCAGGGCGGTGAACATGCGCTTGGCGATCATCCGGTACGGCTCGCCCCAGGAGGGGGTGAAGGGGTCGCGCAGGCGCCACCAGTTGCGCGGGTCGCGCAGGGCGCCGTCGCCGACCGACACGACCTTGCCCTCGAAGAAGTTCTCCGACTCGATGAGGTCGTCGTCGACGGCGACCTGCGTGGCGAAGAGTTTCCCGAAGGGTTCGGCGGTCTGCTGGGCGCGCTCCAGCGGCGAGGCGACCACGTAGGTCACGTCGCGGCCTTCGAGGGACTGTGCGGCGACCTCGGCCATCTGCTCGCCGAGGGTCGACAGCTTGTAGCCGGCGATGCGCCCGTAGAGGATGCGCGCCGGATTGTGCACCTCGCCGTGGCGCAGGACGTGCACCACTGTCTTGTCGGTGTTACCGGGTCGAGCTGTGCTCACGGTGCGACCTTAGCCGCAGCGCGGGCCGCGAACGGGAGAGCGTCGGTGATCTGTGAGACGGCCGCGTCGTCGAGGGCTCCCGACATGAACCAGGTCTCGTAGGCGCTGGGGGGCAGATAGACGCCCTTGAGCAGCATCTCGTGGAAGAACGCGCGGTAGGCGGCGATGTTCTGCTTCTGCGCGCCGGCGAAGTCGAAGACGTCGTCTGCGGTGAAGAACACGCTGAACATGTTGCCCGCGCGCGAGACGCGGTGCGGGACACCGGCCTCGGACAGGGCCGTCGAGGCCGCGTCGCCGATGGTCTGGGAGAGGGCGTCGAGCTTGGCGTACAGCTCGTCGGTGCACAGTTCGAGGGTGGCCAGGCCGGCGGCGCAGGCCAGGGGGTTTCCCGACAGGGTGCCCGCCTGGTAGACCGGGCCGGAGGGGGCGAGCTGGTCCATCAGCTCGGCGCGGCCACCGAAGGCCGCCGCGGGCAGGCCGCCGCCCATGACCTTGCCGTAGGTGAACAGGTCGGCGGTCTCGCCGGTGTGGCCGGCCCAGCCGTTCTTGGAGACGCGGAACCCGGTCATCACCTCGTCGAAGATGAGCAGGGCGCCGTTGGCGCGGCAGAGGTCGGAGAGCTTGCGGTTGAAGCCGTCGCGGGGGGCGACAACGCCCATGTTCCCGGCGGCGGCCTCGGTGATGACGCAGGCGATCTGGCCGTCGTACTCGGCGAAGGCCTTGGTGACGGCGTCGACGTCGTTGTAGGGCACGACGATGGTCTCGTCGGTGCCGACCACGCCGGGCGAGTCGGGCAGCGCCAGGGTCGCCACGCCGGAGCCGGCGGCGGCCAGGAGCGGGTCGACGTGGCCGTGGTAGCAGCCGGCGAACTTGATGATCTTGGTGCGGCCGGTGGCGGCGCGGGCCAGGCGCAGGGCGCTCATGGTGGCCTCGGTGCCGGAGTTGACCATGCGGACGCGCTCGACGCCGGTGCGGGAGACGAGCTCCTCGGCGAGGGCGACCTCACCGGGAGTCGGCGTACCGAAGGACGTGCCCTTCGCGGCGGCGGCCGTGACGGCGCCGATCACGTGCGGGTGCGCGTGCCCGAGGATCAGCGGGCCCCACGAGCCGACGAGGTCGACGTAGGTGTTGCCGTCGGCGTCGGTCATGCGGCAGCCCTCGCCGCCGGTCATGAAGCGGGGTGTGCCGCCGACCGAGCGGAACGCCCGGACCGGGGAGTTCACGCCACCGGGCACGACCCGTGCGGCGCGGTCGAAGAGTTCTCGCGACTTGTCGGTGCTCTGGATGTCGGCCACTGGCGGATTGTCGCAGCCGAGTCCGGCCCGGAAGCTGAGAGGGGTGGCACCGGGGGCGGACTGTAACCGCCTTCACATTTTCGTCGGCTACCCTCCCCCGATGCTCAAAAGCCGTAATGAGCACCTTCCATCCCTTACCGGCATGCGGTGGTTCGCCGCGCTTCTGGTCTTCGGGCTGCACGTCCACGTCGTGCGGTACTTCGACGGCGACGGCGCCGGGCAACCCGTCCGGTGGCTGTTCGGTGCGGGCGCGACCGGTGTCTCCTTCTTCTTCATCCTGTCCGGCTTCGTGCTGGCCTGGTCGGCGCGCGACGGCGACGGGCCCGTGAGCTTCTGGCGGCGAAGGCTGGCGCGGGTCTACCCGGTGCACGTGGTCACCGCCGGCGCCGCCCTGCTGCTGGCGTTCCAGCTCGTGCCGGGACTGGTGCCGAGCGCCGAGGCCGCCACCGCGAACCTCCTGCTGGTGCACAGCTGGGTGCCGGTGCCGGCCTACGACCAGAGCCTGAATCCGGTGAGCTGGTCGCTGGCCTGCGAGGTGTTCTTCTACCTGGCCTTCCCGCTGCTTTATCGGCTCACCCGCCGGTTGTCGCCGGGTTGGCTGTGGACGACGGCGGCGGCCGCGACGGTGGTCGTGGTGACGGCGCCGCTGTTCCTGGAGCCCCGGGTCGTCTACTTCTTCCCGCCGGTGCGACTGGCGGAGTTCGCCCTGGGCGTCGCCCTCGCCCGCCTTGTGCGCCTGGGAGCCTGGCGCGGCGTCGGGTATCCGGTGGCGCTGGCCGTGACGGCGGTGGGGTACGCCACGTCGGCGGTGTTCACGCCGGGGCCGTTTCGCCACGCGGCCTGCACCGTCGTCGGGTTCGGGCTGCTCATCGTGGCGGGCGCGGTCGCCGACGTCGACGGGAAGCGGTCGCTGGCACGGCACCCGCTGGTGGTGAGGCTGGGCGAGCTGTCGTTCGCGTTCTACATGGTGCACATCCTGGTGATCAGGACCGGCGAGTACGTGTGGGCGCGGCACCCGCAGTTGGGGGTGTTTCCCGCGCTGGGGATGACGGCGCTGGCGGGAGGGGTGTCGCTGGGGCTGTCGTGGCTGCTGCACGAGTGGGTGGAACGGCCGGGGAGGAGGTGGATGTTGAGGGGGGCTTGAGGGGCCGATAACGGACACGGCTCGACAAAAGACACTTCAGGCCACAAAGACAATGATGGCCAAGTATCAATCCAGTCATGTATTGATACTCTGAGCACCCCAAAGTATCAATACATCGAGTAGGGCTGATGTTCGAAAACCAGTTCGCACCCGATCAGCGGCACAATCTGATCACCGTCGGCCAGGGGGCGACCGCTTTCATGCCGCCGCCGCTGCCGCCGGAGATCGTCTTCGACCGGACGCTGGTCGGCCTGTCCGCGGCGGCCGAGCGTGCGGTCGGCGAACTGGCCGGTCTGGGGAGGATGCTGCCGAATCCCGAGATCATGACCGCCCCTATCACTCGACGCGAGGCCGTCCAGTCCAGCCGGATCGAGGGCACCCGCGCATCGGAGTCCGAGCTGGCGCTGTTCGAACTCGATGCGATCGTTGACCCTCGCGATGACATTCGCGAGGTGCTCAACTACGTGAAGGCGCTTGAACTCGTCACGGCTCCGGATCGGCGGCTGCCTCTCAGCGTGCCCTTGCTTCGAGAAGCCCACAAGGCCCTCATGACCGGCGTTCGCGGCGGCTACGCCCATCCCGGCGACGTCCGCGAAAGCCAGAACTGGATCGGCGGCCGGACCATCGAGCACGCGAGCTTCGTCCCCCCTCCGGTCGATCGGCTCTGGCAATGCCTGGATGCGTTCGAGAAGTATCTCCACGCCGATGACGACCTGCCCCCGCTCATCCGGATCGGCTGCCTCCACTACCAGTTCGAGGCCATTCACCCTTTCGCCGACGGCAACGGCCGTGTCGGCCGCCTGCTCATCGTCATGCTCCTGTTGGAATGGGGCCTGCTACCGGCCCCCCTCCTCGACATCTCCGCATGGATCGAACCCCGCAGGGACGCCTATTACGAGGGGCTGCTCCGGGTGTCCACCCACGGCGACTGGACAGGCTGGCTGACCTTCTTCCTGAGTGGCATGGCCGAGCAGGCGAAAGACGCGGCACGCCGGGCCAGGAACCTACAGGAGTTGCAAGGGCGGTACCTGTCGCAAGTCATGGTCGCGCGAGCTTCGGCGATGCTCCCCAGTCTGGTCAACGCGCTGTTCGTGACTCCGGCCGTGACGATCAACCACGTCCGCGACCTTCTCGGCGTCAGTCACCGCACCGCACTGCTGACCGTCGAGAAACTCGTGGCTCAGGGAATCCTCACCGAGCTGGGCAACAAGGGTCGCACCAGGCTGTTCGGCGCCGTAGAGATCATCACGGTGGCCAACTCCTGACACTTGGGACCGTGCCCCGGGACTGCCCGTCGGGTCACGCCCCTCCCAGCAGCGCGAGGAGCCCGTCGGCGAGCCCGCCGCGCCAGCAGGTGTAGTCGTGGCCGCCCTGGAACTCGCGGTAGACGACGTCGGCTCCCGCGTCGCGCAAGGCGCGGTGGAGGCGGCGGTTGGGTTCGAGCAGGGTGGGCTCGTGGCGCCCGACCTCCAGGAAGTACCGCACGCCGCCGGTGGTGGACGCTTCCTGCGCGGCGGGGAGGGCGGCAGTGGCGGCGTCGGCGTCGGTGACCCAGTTGAGCGAGGCCGACTGCGCCAGCGCGAGCCCGACGAGGTCGGGCGCCTGCTGTGCGGCGTGGAGCGCCGCCAGGCCGCCGAGGCTCTGCCCGGCGATGCTCTCGGCACCGGCCCGATGAACAGGGGTTTCCCACGTCGAGAACCCCGTCGGCGAGCAGCGCCAGATAGCGCTCGGGGTCGATGGAGCCGTCGAGCAGCGGACTGTCGCGCGAGGGGCAGAAGCGGTAGCCGCAACGCAGGCAAAACGACGGCACCGCCCCCGTTCCGTGCCCAGGCCGGGGTCGGCGCCGCCGTGTAGAGACTAGACCTTGCGCGCCTTGCTGATCTTGCTCTCGGTCCAGTTCTGGTTGTACGCGGTCACCGCGTAGGTGTACTTGCGCCCGCGCACCGCCGTGGCGTCGACGAACTCGCCGTCGGCGTCGGCGTGCACGCGGCCCACCAGAGCGGTGGCGTCGGCGATGTCACCGGCGTCGACGTCCCGGCGGTGCCCGTCGAAGCGCCACACGGCGTACCAGGTCGCCTCACGACGACCGTGCCCGTGCCCGCCTCCACGCCCGCGGCCGCAGCCGAAGCGCAGTTCGAGCTTCCCGTCGCGCCAGCGCGCGTCGTTGATCTCGGGACGGTCGGGCCTGCGCTGACGGTCGTCGGACGGCGGGATCAGCGCGGGACGCTGGTAGTGCGCGTCGCGGATGATGCCCATCGCGTTGAGCTCGTTGGCGCGCACCGACTTCGCGGAGAAGTAGATGTTGCCGTCGACGTCGCCCAGCTCACGGCCGAGGACGACGTGCCGGTCGAGCTCGTGGGCGTCGTTGTTCCACTCGGGCGACTGGGTGGAGGCGTTGACCTTGTAGGTCGCCTCGCCGATGAACAGCTGCACGTTCGTGCCGCGGCACACCTCGTCCCACCAGCGCACGATCTTGCCGTAGCTGGCAACGGCGAGCGAGTCGGCCCAGTAGACCTGCGGAACGATGTAGTCGATCCACTCCTCCAGGACCCACTTGCGGGTGTCGGCGAAGAGGACGTCGTAGGTCGGCGCGCCCGCGGCGGTGTCGGAGCCCAGGACCGGGTCGTCGGCCTTGTTGCGCCACACGCCGAAGGGGCTGATGCCGAACTTGATCCCGGGCCGGTTGCGGCGCAGCCGGTCGGAGATCGCCTTGACGAACTCGTCGACGTTGTTGCGGCGCCACGCCTTCTTGTCGGTGTAGTCCCCGCCGTACTCGGCGAAGCTCGCATCGTCGAGGAACTCCGACGTCCCCACGGGATAGGGGTAGAAGTAGTCGTCGAAGTGGACGCCGTCGAGGTCGTAGTTCTCGGCGGCGTGGCAGATCGCGTCGACGTTGTGCTGACGCGCGGCCGGCACACCCGGGTCGTAGTAGAGCTTCCCGCTGGTGGGGGCGTCGGCGGGGTAGGCGACGACCCAGTCGGGGTTGTCCTTGGCGGGGTGGCCGTCGACGAGCTTGGACGGGTCGATGCCGACGTCGTTGCTGACCGAGGCCATGGAGATCCGGAACGGGTTGAACCACCCGTGGATCTCCAGGCCGCGCTTGTGGGCCTCGGCGACGGCGTACTCAAGGGGGTCGTAGCCGGGGTCGACGCCCTGCGAACCGGTCAGCCAGCGCGACCACGGCTCGTGGGGCGAGGGCCAGAACGCGTCGGCGGTGGGGCGGATCTGGAACATCACGGCGTTGAAGCCGTAGGCGACCGCCTCGTCGAGCCAGCGGACCAGTTCGGCCTTCTGCGTGGCGACGTCGAGACCGGGCCTGCTGGGCCAGTCGATGTTGACGGTGCTGGCGATCCAGGAGGCGCGCAGTTCGTACTTGGGGAATGCGGGGTTGACGGCCGGCGCGGGGGCGGCGCCGGTGGTGGTCTCCTCGGCCTGCGCGGTGGTGGAGCCGGCGACGAGCGTCGCAGCGCCCAGGGCGGCGATGCCGACGCCCGCTCCGGTGCGGAAAATGGTTCGGCGCGCGGTGCCGGAGCCGGTGTCTTCGGTGGGCATGGGGAGGTTTTCCTTTCGTCGGCTACCCGAACAGTAGGAAACCTTCATCTCGTGGTCAAGGTTTCGAGCTTTTCTTCGGCATACTTCGATACGACCCTTGCCCCTTGTAGACGAAGGATCACCGTGAAGCGACGTTCTCTCCTGTCCGCCGCCGCCCTCGGCGTCCCCGCCGCCGCGCTCCTCGGCTCCTCGCCGGCGCAGGCCTCGTCCGGTTTCTCCGTCGTCGGTACCGAGCAGATCCTCAACCGGCTGATGATGTGGCACAAGGACGACGAGTTCACCGACGCCAACCTCCAGTGGTCCTGGTCGCCGGGAATCGGAGGCTGGTTCAACCTCTCCGACGCGCGCTTCCGCCGCATCCCCCGCGTCGGCGAGGTCGCCATGGCCGCCGCGTCGGGCGGCAACGTCGGCATCGTCGTCAAGAAGCGCGGTGTGCGCGAGCAGGGCCTCGACGACCTCCTGTGGTCGGCCGCGCCCGGAGGAAACCCCCACGCCGCCGAGTACGTCCACCCCGTCGGCGCCGTCGTGTCGGCCAGCTCCTCCAACGGCCAGGTCGCCGGAGGCTACCTGTGCGTCTACGCGCCCTCCCACCCGCGCGAGATCACCACCCTCGAACAGGTGCAGACGATCCCCTTCAAGGGCGCCCACGGCGTCCTGTGGGACCCGGCCGGTGACGTGCTCTGGGCCATCGGCGACAAGATCGTGCGCGCCTACGAGGTCGTCGGGAACCGCCGCGACGTGCGCCTGGTCGACACCGGCCGCTCCGTCGCCCTCGCCGGCCTCGGCCACGACCTCCAGCCCGACTACACCGACGTCGGCAAGCTCTTCGTCACCGACACCTACGGCGTCCACCACATCGACAAGGCGACGCTCACCAAGACCACCATCGCCGTCGAGGACTCCGTCAAGGCCTACTCCCGCCACCAGAGCGGCGAGGACGTCTCGGTCCGCGCCGACCTCGTCGGCGAGAAGACCTGGGGCAGCCCGACCGTCCGCTTCTCGCGCTCGCCGTGGCGCACCCGCGAGGGCGCGGAGTTCTACAAGGCGCGGATCTACACGACCGCGTTCCAGTAACCCACGCAGGAAAGGGAATCCGCATGAAACGACGGACATTCCTCGGCGCCGCGGCCCTCGCGGCACCGGCCTCGTTAATACTGAGCTCGCCCGCGCAGGCCGCCGTGTACTCGGTGGCGACGACCGAGCAGGTGCAGAACAAGATCCTGGTCTGGGACAAGGACAGCGCGTTCACCGACGCCAATGTGCAGTGGAGCTGGTCGCCGGGCGCGGGCGGCTGGTCCAACCTGTCCGACGTGCGCTTCCGCAGCACCGCGTCCTTCGGCGAGGTGTGCCTGGTGGCGGCGTCGGGCGGCAACGTCGGGATCGTCGACAAGACCACCGAGCAGCACCAGGAGCTCAACGACCTGCTGTGGACCGGGACGCCGGGCGGGAATCCGCACGCGATCGAGCGGATCCCCGACATCGGCGCGATCGTCACGGCGTCCTCATCGGACGGTCTGCTGGCCGGCGGTTACCTGTGCGTCTACGGGCCGACGGCCGTCAGCAACCCGAGCACGCTGGCGCGGGTGCAGACGATCGCCTTCAAGGGCGCCCACGGCGTCCTGTGGGATCCGACGCTGAAGCACCTGTGGGCCGTCGGCGACAAGATGCTGCGCGCCTACAACGTCACCGGCACCTACCGCAATACGCGGCTCGTCTACGCGGGCAAGCAGGTCACACTGTCCGGACTGGGCCACGACCTCCAGCCCGACTACACCGACAAGGGCAAGCTGTTCGTCACGGACACCTACGGTGCCTACCGCGTCGACACCGCCACCCTGACGAAGGAAACGGTCCTCGCCGAGGGCTCCCTCAAGGCCTGGTCGCGGCATTCGTCGGGCGAGGACATCTCGGTCAAGGCCGACGGCGTCGGCGCCAAGACCTGGGGAAGCCCGACCGTCAGGTTCTCGGTCGGCGCCGACCGCACCAGGACCGGCGCCGAGTTCTACAAGGCCAGGATCCACACCACCGCGTTCGAATAGCGCGACAGGCGCGGGGCTCGCGCAGGCCCCGCGCCTATCCTGCTGGAATGTCGCTCGACTGGTTGACCGAAGATCTCCGCGCCTTCGCCGCCGCCCGCGGCTGGGAGAAGTTCCACCGCCCCAAGAACCTCGCCATGGCCCTGTCGGGCGAGGTCGGCGAGCTGGTCGCGGAACTCCAGTGGCTCACCCCCGAAGAGTGCGAGAACCTCACCGACGCGAAGCGCGAAGCGGTCGCCGCCGAGATGGCCGACGTGCTGATGTACCTGACACGGCTGGCCGACGTGCTGGGCGTGGATCTGGAGGCGGCGACGCGGGCGAAGATGGCGCGCAACGCGGGGAGGTTCCCGGAGCTGGCGGAGGGCGGGGAGGCGTCGGTGGTTCCGGTCGAGCGGTAGCCGAAGGCCGGTCCCGACCACTGGCTATGCCCCACCGCGCGGCTGCGCGCCCACCCGGCCGAGTTCCGCGGACTTCAGCTCGTAGACGGCCTCGGCGTGGGCCCGGTGAACGTCGGCGATCGCGCCGTTCAGTTCGGCGCAGAACCTCGCCGAGTTCAAGCGCTGAAGCGTGCCCGCGACGACGTGCACGCGCCACTCACGCAGGCCGACGGTCGTGATCCGCACGACACCGCCCGGCGATTCGCCCTGGACCTCGATTCGGTCTCGACGCTCCCGCAGACGGCGACGGCCCGGATCCCAGTGCGGTTCGTCGTCGATCCGCAAGCCGGTGTGCTGGGCGACGAGTTGCCGGCGGGCCCGGTCGGCCGCGGCGACGGCGGAAGTGATCGTGGCGGCGACCTGGCCGGCGAGCGCCGTGGCGTCCCGGTAGGCGCCGTACGCATCGGGGGAGGCGAAGGAGACGGTCACAGCGCGGCGCCGCAGTTCGGCGCGGACGCGCTTGTCCGGGGAGGTGACGCGGACGGTCATGCGGTCGAGGATGTCGGCGAGGTCGGGCACGAGGGGATCCGTTCGACGAGGGGCGTCGGGTGGACGGTGCGGTGAGGGCTAGGACGACTTGGGCGCGGGGTGGCACCAGTAGTCGGCGACGACGGTGGCGGTGAACTCGACCCTGCGCTTCCAGTCTTGTGGGGCCGTCAATGGACCATCGAGATCGACGTTCTCATGTGGGCGGTACGACCCGATGAAGGACCCGAAAGGTCCGTAATCCTTGTGCTCGATCTCGTCGGTGACGTCCTTGCCGTCGAGGGTGAACTTCGGCGTGATCGTCGCGTCGACGGCCATCAGTTCGCTGGAGTTGTACAGGATGATGTTCCAGTTGACGATGGCGTCGAAGCCCGGGTCATATTCGAGCCATGTCTTGTAGACCTCCAGCGTGCCCGACGTCGGCGGGTCGGCCCAGGCAAGGCAGCCTGGCTTCAAGGGCCGATCGCTCGGCACCACCGACGCGCTGGGAAGAGCCGTCGACTCGGGAGTCTCCGGACCGTTTTCGGTGCAGCCCGTCAACAACAGCAGGACCACGACGGCGGGCGCTGCCGTCCATCGCGCCGATACGGGCCACGAGTTTCGATCATGAGACCGCATCACGCCTCCTTGTAGTAAGCCGAGGTGTCCTTCAATTCCTTGGCCGCTGCATCGTCCTGCTCCGCGTACGCGATGGCTGCGGCGATCAGCCCGGATGCTGCGGCGTCGAGGTTGTCGCCGGAAGTCTTCAGCATGCTCATGAGCTCGTCGTAAAGCACGATCCATTGTGGATACAGCACCCCCTTGGAGATGCCCGCGTACGACTCGCTGTCACTGACCGAGTAACCGTGGGTGTCACGGGTAAAAGCGGCCTCGACCCCGTTGGCGGCACCCGAGCCGCTCAACCCGTGGTAGTTGGCGGCCAGGTCCGGCAACCACTGGTGGCCCGACTGAAGCAGCCTCTGGAGGTCGGTTGCGAAATAGGCGCCGCTGTGGGGCGGCTCGCCCATGTAATCGTTGCCGCTGATCGTGGCGAATCCGGTGTCCGCGTTGAGGTCTCCGAGCGACGGACGCATCGTTTCGAAGAAGGTGTTGCGCTGCGACACCGGGTAGTCCCCACCCCAAGTCAGGCGGACGACGACACCCGGGGCACTGCGGTCGTCGACGAAGGACTGGAAGCCCGCCAGTGTTCGCCTCAGGGTTTCCTCGGTGTTGTGGACGGTGTTCTGGTACGTCCGGATCAGCAGCTCGAAGTTGGACGCGATCTCGCGGGCGCTGTCGCCCTCGATCTTCACCGGCTTTCTCTTCGCTTCGACGTGTTCCGGGCTGCCGATGACCGTCTTGGCGAGGGACGCCGCTCCGGCGACCAGGGCGAACACAACAGAGACGGCGGTTCCCGCGCCGGGCTCGAAGCCGGTGACGCCCGAGATCGTTCCCGCGCCCGCCGCGATGATGTCGAGGGTCGTGGCCCAGTCGAACGGATCACCGAAGTACACCGGCGCGGGATAGAGCGCCAGGATGTCGACGGCGTCGTTCAAGGCGGCCACCGCGTGCAGCCGAAGTTGTGTGTAGGACGTGGCGGCGATGTCGAGTGAGTCCTCCAGGACCTTCGCCACCAGCGTCTGACCGGTCAGGATGGACGGGATGAGGTTGATATAGGCGCCGTTGAAGATCTCGGCCGCCATACCTCGCCAGGCGACGAGCGACTCGCCGATCTCGGCGTAGGCGCCCCAGTTCTGGTTGAAGGTGGCGTAGTCCTGAAGTTCGCCCTGGGCATCGGTGATCTGCGGGCCGGTGAGCCTCGTGAATTCTTCCGACAGGTTCGTAACGGGTGTCAGGTTCTCCCGGATGCGCTTGACCGCCTGATACGGCCCGGCCATGCTGTCGGGGCTGTAGGACATGACGGCCTCGAACTGCGCCTTCACACCGTCGAAGGTGGAGCGGACCTCAAGCCAGGCGGCACCGCCGCGCAGGTAGTAGGAGAGCCGCCGGCCGTCGGGCATGTCGAAGACGACCATGTCGTCGTACTCGAACGCGTAAGCCTGCTCCAGCAGGTACGACCTCAGGCTCGCCGGATCAGTGGTGGCGTGTCCCCAGAGGGCGGAGGCACCGAGCTGTTCACGGTAGGGCTGGAGGGCTTCGGTGACGACCACGCACTGCGGGTTGTCCTCGATATGGCGGTCGGTGGCCAGGTCGAGTAAACGCTCGAGAGTGGACTTCCAGTCGCCTTCGCCGCTCGCGCCGCCGTCGTCGAACGTCTCCGCCATGAGAACCCCCGGGGTAGATCTGCCGAACACCGACGGTAACCGTAACCGGAGCGCGCAAGGTTCCCAGGTGGCCTAGCCGTGGGCGCGGTTCCACGCCGCGCCCACGCGCCAGCCGCCTAATTTGCCGACCGACACCGCGTCGCCCGGCCAGCGTCGGCCGTCGGCGGGAGTGGTGGGCAGTAAACCGTTCATCGCGTAGACAGTGCCCGGCAGTCGGCCGAAGTCGTGGGGTGCCACGTGGTCGGGGGCGGGCGGGTCGGGTGAGGTGGCCCGACAGGAGGGCTCCGGTGGGGAGGGCGGGGCGGCGGCGCGGCCCCGCGCGCCCGGCGGGCGGGACGGCCCGCGGGAGGCGGCGTAGGCGCGGACGGGGCCGCTGAGGCGGTAAAGGGCCGCGGTGCCGGTGTAGCGAACGTCCACAAGGGACGCATCGACGAGCGCGGCGAGGGCGTCGAGGGGATCGGCGCCGGTGTGGCCGAGGAGGCGCTCGACGGCGTCGACGTCGACGGGGTCGGGCTCGTCGGCGAAGGCGTGCAGGAGACGCACGGCGCCGGGCGGCAGGGCCTCGTAGGAGGCGTCGAGGGCGGCGCTCCACACGCGGCCGGGGCCGTCGAGGACACCGAGGAGGTCGTCGTCGAGGCGCTTGGCAAGGGCCTCGGGCGACACGACCCGCAGTCGCGCGGCGGCCAGCTCCAGCGCCAGCGGCAGACCGCCGAGGCGGCGGGCCACGGAGGCACAGCCTTCGACCGGCACGCCTCCCCGGGCGGCGGCGGCGCGCAACTCCAGCAGGCGCACCGCCTCACCGTCGACCATGGACGGCACCGCCCAGATCACCTCACCCGACAGACCCATCGGCGCCCGCGAGACGAGCAGGATCCTCGCCTGCCAGCACTCGGCGAGCACGCGCCGCACGAAGTCGGCGTGGCGCGCCTGGGCGCCGTCGAGGATGATCACGCACTTGCGGTGCCGCAGCCAGTCGAGCACGGTCTCCACCGGCGCCCGGAACGGATCGGGCCGCACACCGACCGCGCGGGCCAGCGCGAGCCCGGCCGTGGCGTCGGCGTCGCCGGCTCCTGGCAGCTCGGCGTACCAGACGCCGTCGGTGTAACTCGGGGCCGCGCGGCGGGCCATCTCGACCACCACGCGGGTCTTCCCGACGCCGCTGGGACCGGTCGCCGAAACGAGGCGGTGCCCGTCGACGAGGCGCCGCAACCGGCTGATCTCGGCCTCGCGGCCGACGAAGTCGGCGAAGTACGGCAGGTTGTGCGCGCGGGCGTCCTCGGTGCGCGGCGGCGGGAACTCCGACTCCAGGTCGGGCACCACCAGCTGCATCAGCCGTTCGGGATCGTCGAAGCCGCGCAGGCGGTGCAGGCCCAGGTCGACGGCCTTGATGTCGGGCGGCAGCCGCCGCTTGGCCGCGTCGAAGGTCGCCTCCGAGCACAGGACCTGCCCGCCGTGGGCCGCGTCGCGCACCCGCGCCGCGCGGTGGACGACGTGCGTGGCGTACTCGCCTCCCTTGGGGACGGCCGGACCGGTGTGGATGCCGATCCGCAGCCTCGGCATGCACGGCTCGGTCCAGCCGGGTCTGTAGGGCCAGGTGTGCGCGGCCAGGGCGCGAAGCGTGTCGATGGCCGCGGTGACCGCCGTGGCCGCGTCGGCGAAGGCGACGAAGAAACTGTCCCCCTCGGTGAGAAGTTCGGCTCCCGTGCTGCGGCCGAGGACGCCTCTGAGTAGCCGTCTGTGGTCGTGCAACACGGTGCGATACTCGGCCCCCAGCGAGTGAGCCATCCGAGTCGAACCTTCGATATCGGTGAACAGAAACGTCACTGTTCCGCTCGGCAACTGTGTCTCCACAGTGGATTCCTCCGACCCTGGCGCCATGTCCGGTGCCCGAACACTACGCATGCCTTCGCGCATCGGCTCTGCGCACCTGTGCGTCGGGGAAAGTCCTCCTGCGTCGTTCACCGGCGGCCCGGCCCGGCACACCGCGGCGGCCCCCTCCGACGGTGGACCGCCCCCTGTCGCAGACGTGACGTAGTTCCGTTCCTCCACCGCGTTCCCCCCGATGAGCACGACAGCCGGCCCCCCGGCACTCGCCCTCCGCCGCCTCGGTGACCCCGGGCGACCGGGCTTGTGCACACAACCTTCGAAACGACGCGACGGGCCTTCCGGTTGCGACCTGGTGACATTTGCGTCGTTATTTTCTGTGGTTTAGGTGCGCGATGAGGACGAAAAGGGACGGCGGGCACTGGCGGTGACGTGCCGGGATCGGCCATACTTCCCGCGTGGCGGGCAAGCTCACGAAAATCTCTCAATACGTTTCCAGCGGCCTCCAGGATGCCTGGGGCTCCACCCGGCGCGGGGTTCCCGTGGCGACCCGTTCGACGGTCGCGGCGAGCCGGGCGACCGCGGAGTACATGCGCAGACCCGGTTCCCGGTTCGGCATCCAGGTCGCGGTGACGGTGGTCCTGCTGACGGCTCTCGCCCTGCTGGCGACCTTCGTGGTTCCGCGCAGCGGTGGTGCGCGACCGGTCGGCGCCGGCGAGAGCAGCGGCACCGCGGGCGAGGCGCCGATCGCGCTGCCTCCCGGCGCGCAGGCGATCCCGGGCGCGCCGAACGTCCCGCAGCCGACTCCCACGACGGGCGTCTACACGCCGCCGCCGAGCGGGTCGAACAACACGCCGTCGAGCACGCTGGCGGGCTGGGCGACGAAGATGTCGGCGAAGGTGGGGGTCTCGGCGCGCGCGTTGCAGGCCTACGGCTTCGCTGAGCTGCGGCTGGCCACGGCACAGCCCAACTGCAAGCTGTCGTGGACGACGCTCGCCGGGATCGGCAGCGTCGAGACGAACCACGGGACGACGGGCGGCACGAGCCTCGACGCCGGCGGTCGGCCGCTCAAGGCGATCCGCGGGCCGGCGCTGGACGGCACGAACAACAACCAGGCCATCGCCGACACCGACGACGGCGCCTGGGACGGCGACACGGTCTGGGATCGCGCGATCGGGCCGATGCAGTTCATCCCGACCACGTGGAAGAACTGGGCGACCGACGCGGACGGCGACGGTGACGCCAACCCCAACGACATCGACGACGTGGCCCTGGCCGCGGCGAAGTATCTGTGCGCCGGGAACCGGGACCTGTCGACCGCGCAGGGCTGGTACGACGCGGTGTTCTCGTACAACCACGTCAACGCCTACGTGCTCAACGTCTACGGCCGCGCCGATGAATACGGCAGGAAGTCGGCGGCCTGAGTGCGCGAGGCCCCTCCGATGGAGGGGCCTGCGACTCGGCCGCCGTTGCCTGTGGACGTCAGCTCTTGCGCGGGGGGAGCCAGTCTTCCTCGCGCAGATCGCGGTCGTCAGGGTCTCGTTCTCGGTCCTGGCCCTGGCCTACGTCGTCGTACGCGTCGACGAACTCATCGTCCGTCTCCTCGAACTCGTCGTCCGCCGCACCGTCATCGTTTCCGAGCTCACGCTGGAGCGCAGAAAGATCGGTGTTCGGCGAGTGGTACTTCAGCCGCCTGGCCACCTTAGTTTGCTTGGCCTTAGCTCGGCCGCGCCCCATGGCTCGACCCCCTCGCACACAGTCACGGGGTTGCCGCAGCGGCGACCCCGGAGAACGTCATCTTCTGTCGTGGCCCCTACGGTACAGCGCCTCAGCTCAACTTGGCACCTCGACCCACCCCAAGAAAGCGGCGGAAAAAGGCGACAAAATACCTCATAGCTCCGCATCCGGGGCAGTGTTAGAACGCTTACCGGCGAGTCGGTGCGGTAAGCACCACTCTTTGATGGGGGTCGATACGAGTCGCGGAGCGCGAAACGGACCTTTCCGGGTACCATCCTTGGCCGACGGTACCCCCCTAAAGGTGAGTGAGGCCCGATGAAGGTCAAGCGCGAGTACTCCTGCGGTCTCGACGCCGCCGTGGACGTCATCGGGGGGAAGTGGAAGGCGCTGATCCTCTGGCAGCTGGAGCACGGCACCGCGCGCTTCGCCGAGCTGAGGCGCCGCCTGCCCGGCATCAGCGAGAAGATGCTCGTCCAGCAACTGCGCGAGATGGAGGCCGACGCCCTCGTCGACCGCGAGGTGTTCCGCGAGGTGCCGCCCCGCGTCGAGTACTCGCTGACCCGGCTCGGTCGCAGTCTCAACGCGGCACTGCTGCCGCTGGGCGACTGGGGCGACGCGAACATGGGGGACATCTCCGCCCGCCGCTGGGGGGACGACGCGGCGTGAGCGGTCGCGTGATCTGGATCAACGGCACCTCCAGCGCCGGGAAGACCACGCTGACGCGGGCGATCCAGGAGCGGGCCGACACGCCGTGGCTCGCGACGGGCATCGACGCCTTCTTCGCGTCGGTGCCCGAGCCCTGGGGCGGCGGACGCGGCGGGCCGCTGAGCCGGGAGGGATTCGCGTACGACCGCTCCGTCTCCGAGGAGGGGCATCCGGTGACGGTGATCCGCTACGGGCCGGCCGGCCGGCGGATGCTGCGGGCGATGCACGCGGCGACGGCGGCGATGGCGGAGTCGGGGAACGACGTGATCGTGGACGAGTTGCTGCTGACGCCGGACCTCATGGGGGCGTGGACGGAGGCGCTGGGCGGGGTGCGGGTGTTGTGGGTGGGGTTGCACTGCCCGCTGCCGGTGCTGGAGGCGCGGGAGAGGGAGCGGGGGCAGGTCGCGGGGTTGGCGCGGGGGCACCTGGGGACGGTGCATGCGCACGGGAGGGGGTACGACCTGGAGCTGGACGGGGCGGGCGCGGTGGAGGGGGCGGTGGAGGCGGTGTTGGGGAGGGTTTGAGGGGTGGGGGCGCGTGGGTGATGCGGGGTGAGGGCACGCCGCGTGCCGGGTGGGGTGTGGACGCCGCGTGCCGGGTGGGGTGTGGACGCCGGGTCCTGCAAGACGGAGGGGGCGCGAGGTGGAGGACCGGCCGATGCCGGGTGAGGCGAGGGCACGCCGGGGGGCGGCCCCGAAGCGAAGGCGCGAGCCATCGCGCACCCCAAAGGGGCCCCAAAAATAACGATACGGGCGAGGTACGACGGTTTTGACCGCACGCCTGGAGAGCACGTAGCCACGCCTGGAGAGGGGAAGGCCGGCTGGCGGACCGGCACCCCGCGCCGCGGCGGTCGGGCGCGAGGGCGGAGGGTACGCAGGCAGCAGGCAGCAGGCAGCAGGCAGCAGGCAGCAGGCAGCAGGCAGCCAACCTTGCGCCCCGAACCCCGCCTCGCCAAGCTCGACCCGTGTCCCACACCCACGAGCTGACCGCCCAAGGCCCCGTGCTCCGCAAGCGCTACCGCGCCTCGCCCTGCCGCGAGCACCGCCGCGAGCACCGCCGTGAACACCACCGCGAGTGGGCGGCCCTGCGGCACCTCGCTGCACACGCCCCCGGACTCACGACGCCACCCCTGGCCGCCGACCTCACCGCCACCCCGCCGTGGATCACGATGGCCGTCATCCCCGGCGCCCCGGTCGACGGCCCTTACGACACGGCTCAACTCGACGCGCTGGAACACGCCCTCGGACGCCTCTGGGCCGTCCCCGTCCTCACCCCCGTCCCCATCGCGACCTACTTCCCGCCCGCCGCCGACTTCGCCGCGACCGTCATCCCCCTCCTCGCCGCGCATGACCGCCCGCAGCCCGGTGTCGTCCGCGAGGCCTACGACGCGGCGCTGGCGTGGGCGTCCACGCCCGGGGCCGCCACTCTTCTCACCGCGCCGCCGAACCCGGTCCTCGGCCACGGCGACCCGAACCCCGCGAACTGCCTGTGGGACACGCACAGCGCATGCGAATCGTCGACTTCGAGGACGCCTCGCTCAGCGACGTCGCGTTCGAGCCGGCGACGCTGGTGGAGCATCTGGGCATGCGCGGGAAACTCGACGCGGGCTTCGCCTCACGCTTCCCCGCCGACCCCCGACGCCTCGCGAGGCGCGGCGGCTGTTCGCCGCCTTCTGGCTCCACATGCTCCTGCCCGGCGGCCCGTCGGCCGCCCGCAACCCTCCCGCCGCACTCCCCCACCAGGCGAAACGGCTCCTGAGCCTCCTCTAGCGCTCAGTCAGGCCCTCCCCAGGCCCACCAGTCCCCCACCCCGTACACGAAAACGCCCCCGGAGCCAAGCCCCGGGGACGCCCGAACCAAACCAACCAAACCGCTACGGCAAGTGAATCGACCGCAGCCGCCCCACGTTCGCCATCCTGCGCTCGGCGAGCCGGTCGGCGGCCACCGCGGGCGGCACGCCCTCGCGGTCGGCCAGCCGGAGGATCTCGCCGGTCACGTCGAAGATCTTCGACGCGCGGCGCTGGGCGCGGTTGAAGTTGAAGCCATTGATCTCGTCGGCGACCTGGATCACACCGCCGGCGTTCACGACGTAATCGGGCGCATAGAGGATGTCGCGTGAGGCGAGGTCCTTCTCGACGCCGGGGTGGGCGAGCTGGTTGTTCGCCGCGCCGCACACGATGGCCGCGCTCAGCACCGGCACGGTCTCGTCGTTGAGCGCGCCGCCGAGCGCGCAGGGCGCGTAAACGTCGATGTCGGCCGAGATCAGCGCCTCGGTCGTGTCGACGAAGTCGACGTTGGGGTGCGTGGTCTTCAGCCAGTCGTGCGCCCGCTCGGACACGTCGGTGGCCACGACCTTCGCACCGTCGTCGATCAGGTGTGCGATCAGGTGCTTGCCGACCTTGCCGATCCCGGCGACACCGACCGTCCGCCCGGCCAGCGTGGGGGTGCCCCACTTGTGGTCGGCGGCGGCGCGCATGCCCTGGAAGACGCCGTAGGCGGTGAGCACCGAGGAGTCGCCGGCGCCGCCGTTGTCCTCGCTGCGCCCGGTGACGAAGCTGGTCTCCTTGGAGATGACGTCCATGTCCTCGACGAAGGTGCCCACGTCGCAGGCGGTGTAGTAACGCCCGCCGAGGGACTCCACGAAGCGGCCGTAGGCGCGCAGGAGCTCCTCGCTCTTGTCGGCGACCGGGTCACCCCAGATGACGGCCTTGCCGCCACCGAGGTCGAGCCCGGCCACGGCGTTCTTGTAGGCCATGCCCTTCGAGAGGTCGAGGACGTCGTGCAGCGCCTCTTCCTCGCTGGCGTACGGGTAGAAACGGGTCCCGCCGAGAGCCGGTCCCAGAGCCGTCGAGTAGACGGCGATGATCGCGCGCAGCCCGGAGGACTTGTCCTGGCAGAAGACCACCTGTTCGTGGCCGCTGAGGTTCTCCGGCGCCGTGAATACGCCCATTACTTCTCCCATAGAAGGATCTCTTGCGACGCGGACTTCGTGGGGCCGCCCCGCGTGGTGGTCGACAAGGGGTGCAGCCGACACTCGAAAGGCTAACCCTGTACCTTCCTCCGAGCGGGGTGGGATGCCTGGTAGACCGGATGGTGGGCATCTTCCCGAGTGATATCAAACCGTTATATTCGGGCGGCTAAGGCAGCGATCCTGATATTTCCCAAAGTTTCTTCAACCCCACGGGCCACCCAGTTTCGGCCGTTCGGCCCATGTCGGACATCGGGGACAGGCCGGACGATGGACCTGCGCCGGTCAGCCGAGTGCGGCGACTGTGTGTGATGACAGACCTGTGGAGGAGTAACACAATGGCATCTCGTACTCACGAGCCCGAGCCGCTGCTGACGCCGGCCGAAGTGGCCACCATGTTCCGTGTCGACCCGAAGACGGTCACCCGGTGGGCCAAGGCCGGCAAGCTCAGCGCGATCCGGACGCTCGGCGGACACCGGCGTTACCGCGAGTCGGAGGTACGCGCGCTGCTTCAGGGCCAGATTCCCTCGCAGCGGGAATCGATTGACTAAAACGCTCGCCGAGTACGCCCCCCGCGTTCTTTCCGGCACGGCGAAGCCCGGACAGGCTTGACCTTTGAGCTTTTAATCCCCTCAGCGAAAGCTCGATCCCCTCACGACAGCGGCCCACCCGATTCTTGCGGGTGGGCCGCTGTCGTCGCTCCACTCCCCTACCCCTGTCCGTCACTCAAGACGACACAATGGGGCTCAGGCGGCCATCCAAGGGGAGGAGTGCGACATGGGCGACCGCTTCGACCGTTCCCGCCCACTGTTCACTGACACGTTCACGGGCCGCTTTCTGGGCTCCCTCGCCGTTCTCGGGGCGGTTTTGGCCATCGTCGCCGGCCTGCCCCTGCTCAACTCGATGATTCCCGGAATCGTCGACCTCAGCGGAAACCGCATCGATCTGGGCCACGGAGTGTCCTTTGTGGCCCCCGAGGGGACGACCCGGGACGTCGGCCGCGACCGGCTCCTCGGCGGCAAGACCGAACTGAACGTCAACGGCGCCATCGTGGCCGCCACCGCCCGCCCCTACGACGACACCGACGCCGCCCTCGCCGGCGCGATCGACGGCGAACTCAAGGCGCAGCCGGGCATCCAGCTCGCCGGCGAGGAGACCGTCTTCACCACCCGGGACGGCGTCGTCGGCCTGCGGCACGTGTTCCGCTCACCCAGCTCCGAGGGCTACTTCATCGTGTTCGTCCACGAGGGCGTCGGGGTCGACGTGATCGTGTCCAGCTCCACCCGCCGCGGCCTCGACGAGGTCACCTACGACCGGCTCGAAGACGCGCTGGCCACCATGCGCTTCGAGGGGAGCCGCCCGTGACCGGCGAGCACTACGTCCGCCCGACGCCTCCGGGCTCCCGCCGGTGGTTCGACGTCCGCAACCCCGCCCTGTGGGTCTTCGCGATCCTCGCGCTGCCCGCCCTGTGGGTACTCGGCAAGGCCGTCCGGAACTGCTTCATCACCTACCCGCTCGCCTCGACCGTCGCCGCCGTCGGCTTCACGCTGTTCACCGTCCCCTTCGTGATCGTGCTGCGGCGCCTGGACTACCTCGAACGCGAACCGCCCGGGCTGGTCGCGCTCGCCTTCACGTGGGGCGGGGTGGTCGCCTACATGGGCGCCGTCTACGGCGGACGGGCCGCGCACGGACTGCTCGCCAAGCTCGTCTCGCCGGAGTTCGCCGGCACGTGGAGCGCGGCGATCGGGCCGCCCATCGTCGAGGAGATCCTCAAGGCCCTCGGCGTGGTCCTGGTGGTGCTGCTGGCCCGCGAGCAGGTGAACTCCACTGTGGACGGATTCGTCTACGGCGCCTTCATCGGGCTGGGCTTCCAGGTCGTGGAGGACTTCGGCTACGCGGTGACCGCGACCGCCTGGGACCGCGGCGGCGACCAGGTCGGGCCGGTGGTGTCCACCTTCATCGTGCGCGGTTTCCTCAGTGGACTGTGGAGCCACACCGTCTTCACGGCCCTGGCCGGCGGCGCGATCGCCTACGCGACGGTCAATCGCGGCCTGCCCATGCGCCGGCGCGTGGGAGTCGTGGCCGGGGCGGTCGGCGTGGCGATCCTCGCCCACGCACTGTGGAACTCGCCGCTGCTGCGCGACGGTTTCGGCTTCGGCGGCATCGGCATCGTGGCGGCCCTGTTCATCAAGGGCCTGCCGGTGTTCCTGCTGGTCTGGTACCTGTTCTCGCTCGCCTACCGCACCGAGGCGAGCTTCTACCGCGACCAGCTCAAGCAGTACGACGACACCCCGCTGGTGCACCCCGAGGAGCTCGACGCGCTGCTGTCCTACCGCGAGCGCGAGTCGGCCAGGCGCCTGGCGCAGGCGCCGAAAGGCCGCAGGGGCGCGCGGGCGGCGCGCTCGGTCCGGCGGCTCCAGCACTTGCAGACCCGTCTGGCGGTGCTGTCCTCGCGCTATCCCGAAGCGCCCGAATGGGTGCGGTCCACTGTGGAGAAACCGCCGACGCGCCAGTGGCTCGCCGAGGAGCGCAAGCGCCTAGGGAACGTGCTGCGGGCGCGGGAGTCCACCGCTCCCGACCGCCGCGACCTGCTGCACCGCAACACCGTCCGCAAATGCGTCGTCGACATCCTCGCCGCCCGAGCGCAACTGGAGCACCTCGGCCACCCGGTGGCCGCCCCGACACCGCAGAAGAGCTCGCCGATGATCCCCTACGCGCTCGGCCTGGCCGGGCTGGGGGTGCTGATCCCCGGGGTCGGGGTGTTCGCGATCGTCACGGCTCTGCTCGCCACGCGCGGGAACCTGCCCAGCAACGGGCTGGCGATCGCGGCGATGGCGCTGGGGACGCTGACGACGGTCGGGTGGGGGATCGCGTTCTTCCTGACCCAGTCGGGGGCGGGGTAGGAGCGGCCGCGCTCAGGTCATGGCCACCGTCGGCGGGCAGTCGAAGCCCTTCGCGCACTGGAAGATCTGCATGATGTAGCCGCGCCCGATGGCGGTGCACACCGGATCCCAGGAGGTCGGATGCTCCGGCGTCTTGCGCCAGCCGGCCTCCTCCAAGGGCTTCCACCACGGATAGTCGTTGCTCCACTCGCCGTTGCCGACCGTCAGCAGCGGCTCGGTGCGCGCTCCGCAGGCGCACTCCGGGATCACCGGATCGGTGACGCCGCAGTACCCGCCCCAGCCGCCGGCCTTCCAGCCGTCCGCGATCGCCCAGGGCTCGTCGGGATCGTCGAAGTCCGCGGGCAGGTCCAGCCCGATCAGTGGTTCCGGTGGATACTCCACCACCGTCTCGGGGAAGACCGAACAGACCTCGGGGACGAAGCCGCCCTCCTGCACCCCCACGCCCGGACTGGGGTCGGGCACGGTTTCGGTGACCGCCGCCGAATCGCGCCACACCAGGCGAACGGCGGGCAGGTGCTCGGCGTCGGCGTGCTCGTACGGGCACCACAGCATCTGCAGCAGATCGGTCCCCTCGGGCCGGCGCAGGTCCGGCACGTCCCGTGCGTACAACTGCGCCACGCCGATCAGCGCCTGCGGCGCCTCCGGGTCCCGCCGCACGGCACCGGCCGCCCGCTGTGCGAGCCACAGTTCCTTCAGTTCGGCCTCGACTTCGGCGCTCTGGCGGCCTTCCGCGCGCCCCAGGTCCCGCCGCGCCACCAGGAGCCGCTCACGGCGCACGCCGGCGACCGAGCCGATCGCGGCGTCATGGGGCACCGGTGACCCGCACACCGGCCACGCCTCACCGGCCGGCCACAGCAGCGGTCCGCCCACCGAACTCTCCCCGACTCCCGGGTTCCCCGGCCTGGGATGCAGCCGTGTGGCGGTGCGGCGCAAGCCCGCCAGCGCCGGGCTGCGCCGTTCGGGATCGAACGGCCGTGGCGGAGTGGTGCGCACCGGCTTCCCCTCTCGTAGCACTGATCGAGCCACCCTAGGCACCACGCGCTCGCCGCCGGAAAACCCTGTGACAACCCGCCGGGCCCGACGAGAATGGTTTGATGGCTTGGATCCAGGACGTCGTGTTCGACTGCGCGCACCCCGCCTCGCTCGCCCGCTTCTGGGCGGCGGCCGTCGACGGGTACCGCGTCGCCCCCTATGACGAGGCGGAGCTGGAACGCCTGCGCGGCAAGGGGATCTTCGACGTCGAGGACGACCCGACGGTCCTCGTCGAGCCGGTCGACGACGGCCGGCCCCGGATGTTCTTCCAGCTCGTCGCCGAGCGCAAGGCCGTCAAGAACCGGGTGCACCTCGACCTGCGCGCCGAGGACGCCGACGCCGAGAAGGAGCGCCTCACCGGCCTCGGCGCCACGATCGTCGCCGAGTTCGAGGGGCACACGCTCCTGGCCGACCCCGAGGGCAACGAGTTCTGCCTGATGCGCTGACTCAGGCCGAGTCGCGCACGACCAGCTTCGTGCTCAGGATCGTCACCGGCGGATCGGGCTGCTCGCCGCGGATACGGGCGACCAGCAGGCGCGCCATCTCGCGGCCCATCGCCTCGGCGGGCTGGTGCACGGTCGTCAGCGGCGGGTCGGTCTGGGCGGCGGTCGGCGAGTCGTCGAAGCCGATGATCGCGACGTCGTCGGGGACGCGGCGGCCGGCGTCGCGAAGGACGCGCATGGCGCCGAAGGCCATGGGGTCGGAGGCGGTGAAGATGGCGTCGAGGTCGGGGTGCCGTTCGAGGAGTTCGCGGGTGCGGGCCATGCCGCTGGCCTCGGAGAAGTCACCGTAGGCGATCAGCGTGGGGTCGTCGGGGAGTTCGGCGGTGCGCAGGCTGTCGCGGTAACCGGCGAGGCGGTCGACGCCGACCTGCATGTCCTGCGATCCCGCGATGGTCGCGATCTTGCGCCTTCCCTTGCCCACCAGGTACTCGACGGCCTGCCGGGCGCCGCCGCGATTGTCTGCGTCCACATAGGACACCGGTCGGGTGCCGACCGGGACACCGCAAAGGACGATGGGCAGCCCGAGCTGCTCCATGTTCTGCGAGAAGGTGTCCTCACCGTGCACGGAGACCAGCAGCAGGCCGTCGACGTGCCGCTCGGCGAGGTAGCGCTCCAGCTGGGCGTGCTCGGCCCGCGAGTGCGACAGCGTCAGCAGCAGCTGGAGGCCGGTGTCGGCCAGGCCCTTGCTGATGCCCCGGATGATCGAGGCGAAGTACGGCTCGCTCCACAGCCGCTCCTCCGACTCCGAGACGACCAGCGCCACGGTGTCGGTGCGGCGGCGCACGAGCGAGCGCGCGGCCTGGTTGGGCACGTAACCGAGCTCCCGGATGGCCTTCAGGACCGCCTCGCGCGCCTGTTCACTGACCTTCGGGGAACCGTTGATGACCCGTGAGACGGTTCCCCGCCCGACCCCGGCGCGCGCGGCCACAGTGTCAAGCGTGGGCCGGTGGCCGTTGTCGTCAAGCATGGAGGTCTCCTCGAGGGCTGCTGGGTCTCATTGTGCCGTGATCCGGCGATTCCGGCATCGCGGCGTGATGGCGAGTACGTTAAACGCGATCGTGATCGTCCGCCAAACGGACGCCCGGGAAGCAAGGGCGCGCAATGGCCGGATACGGGCGCGGAGGGCTCCTGTCGGCGCGGTGTTCGGTCCTTTCCGGCGACCCCGGTGGAGGAAGCGGACAGTCACACCCATCGGCTACCTTCCGCGCATGAAGTCATACATCTACGGCACCTCGGTGCTGCTCTCGCTGACCGTCGGCGTCGGCCTTTCGGCCTTCTCCGGGACCGCGCCGGCGGCGGTCGGCGTGCTCCCGCTCGCCCTGCTGGCCGCCGGGGTCGTGCCACCGGTCGGCCTCCTCTTCTACTGGTATCTGGAGCGGGGCGGGTTATATGTCATCGGCCCGGCGGTCGGGACGCTCGTCTTGTGCGCGGTGGTCTCGCAGGGCCTGTCGGGCTACCTCTTGTCCGTGCGGGGTGTCGAGGAGACCGCGACCGTCAGCGCCTACGCCGGCGCCGCGGCGAAAGGCGGCGGGCACTACGTGCGCCTGACCGGCGAGGACGGCCGGGAACTTCCGGGGTCCTTCCCCGTCGACGGTCGCTACGAGGTCGGTACGCCGGTCCAGATCGTCACCGACCCGCAGGGCTGGGCGATCGCCGCGCCCGCGGACAGGCTCGGAATCGGCCGCTGGTACCCCTGGGTGGCCGCAGGCGGCTACCTCGTCGTGCTGACCCTGTACGTCCTGCTGCTGAGTCGGGCGAAGAAAAGGAGCCCCGGCTGAGGCCGGGGCTCCTCGCGCTCGTCGTCAGGGTTGTGTCTGCCAGGTCGTTTGCGGGATGGGGTCAGCGGCGTCGGCCGGCATCGCGAGCACGGTCAAGATCCCCGCCACAAGCAATGCGAGCGCGGCGATGGCCGCCCATACACGTCCGCTCACTTCGTCTCCCCCCGAAGTTCGGTACGTGCTGGTCACGGTCAATCTATCGAAAGACTCGAATCGCTGTCGGCGTTACGACCTATCCCGGCGCGGATCCAGTCGGCGTACCAGCGGCCGCTCTCCTTGATCGTGCGGTGCTGCGTGTCGAAGTCGACGTGGACCAGACCGAAGCGCTTGGTGTACCCCCACGCCCACTCGAAGTTGTCCATCAGCGACCACGCGAAGTAGCCGCCCAGCGGGACGCCCGCGGCGATCGCGTCGGCGCACGCCTGGAGGTGGACCTCGAAGTAGGCGCGCCGGTCGGGGTCGGCGACGGGGCCGCCGTTGGCCGGGGCGTCCTCGAAGGCCGCACCGTTCTCGGACACGATCAGCGCGAGTCCCGGGTATTCCTCGCTGAGCCGGACCAGGGTGGAGCGCAGGCCGTCGGCGTCGATCTCCCAGCCCATGCCGGTGACGGGGAGGCCGCCGCCCTGGAAGGCGACGTGGCCGCTGCCCGGCCAGGGCGAGCCGGCGTCGGTGGGCGCGGCGGCCGCCGACACCTTCCCGTTGCCGTTGCCGGTGACGTTGAAGCTGCTGTAGTAGTTGACGCACAGGGCGTCGATGGGCTGGTGGATCTCGGCGAGGTCCCCGTCGCGGATGAAGTCGAGGTCGACGACCTCGGAGAGGTCGGCGAGGACGTCGGCGGGGTAGGAGCCGCCGAGGGCAGCCTGGGTGAAGAAGCGGTTCTGGAGCCCGTCGATGCGGCGCGCGGCGTCCACATCGGACGCCTCTTCCGACACCGCGCGCACCGGGTAGAAGTTGAGCCCGACGGCGATCTTGTCGTCCGGCTTCTGCGCCCGCAGTGCCTGCACGGCCAGGCCGTGGCCGAGCATCAGGTGATGGGCGGCGCGGATGGAGTCGGCCGGGTCCCGGCGGCCGGGCGCGTGCTCGCCCGAGGCGTATCCCAGGAAGGCCGCGCACCACGGCTCGTTGACGGTGATCCAGCGGTTCACGCGGTCGCCGAGTGCGCCGTGGACGGTCGTGGCGTACTCGGCGAAACGGTAGGCCGTGTCGCGGGCGGGCCAGCCGCCCTTGTCCTCAAGGGCCTGCGGGAGATCCCAGTGATACAACGTTATCCAGGGCTCGATGCCGGCGCCGAGCAGCTCGTCGACGAGCCGCCGGTAGTAGTCGATGCCCGCCTGGTTGACCTTCGCGTCCCCTTCGGGGTGGATCCTCGGCCACGAGACCGAGAAACGGTAGGCGGTCAGCCCGAGTTCGCGCATCAGCGCGACGTCCTCGGGAATGCGCCGGTAGGAGTCGGTGGCGATGTCGCCGGTGCTCCCGTCGATCACCCGCCCCGGGGTCGCGGCGAATCTGTCCCAAATGGACTGTCCGCGCCCGTCGGCGGTGGTCGAGCCCTCGATCTGGTAGGCGGAGGTGGCCGCCCCCCAGACGAAGTCGGCCGGGAAGACCTGCCGGTGGTGAGAATTCATGCTTTGACTGCCCCTTCCATGAGTCCGCCGATGATCTGTCGGCCGAACGCTATGAAGATGATGATCAATGGGACGATCGACAGCAACGTCCCGGCGAACACCATCGAGTAGTCCTCGCCATAGTTCGTGGTCAGCCCACGGATGGCGACCTGCACGCTCGGGTTGTCCGGCTGCAGGACCATCAACGGCCAGAGGAACTCGTTCCAGTTCTGCATGAACGTCAGCAGCGCCAAGACCGCCATGCCGGGCCGCACGGCGGGAAGCACGATGCTCCAGTAGACCCGCCACGTGGAGGCGCCGTCCATGCGCGCAGACTCGACCAGCTCGTCGGGCACGGCCTGCTCGGTGTACTGCCGCATCAGGAAGATGCCGAAACCGTTGACGAGGAAGGGCAGGATCACCGCCTGAAGCGTGTTGACCCAGTCCAGCTCGACCATCATCACGTACAGCGGCACCACGCCGATCTGCTGCAACGGCACCATCATCGTGATCAGGATCGACACCAGCAGGACCTTCGCGCCCCGGAAGCGGAGCTTGGCGAAGGCGAAGCCGGCCATCGTCGAGATGAGCACGACCGAGACGGTCACCGTCGTGGAGATGATGAAGGAGTTGGTCAGCCCCTGCAGGAAATAGGCGTTCTCGTCGGTGAAGGCCCGGGCGAAGTTCGAGAACAGGTTCGAGCCGGGGATGAGCTTCGGGGGGACCGCGACGGCGTCCGAGGCGGTCCGGCTGGCGATGACGACCATCCAGTAGAGCGGCATCGCCGACAGGATGATCGCGGCCCCGAGCGCGATGCGCGTGAGCATCGAGGCCCGCCAGAGGTGGCGGGTGGCGCCCCCGCGCCGGAACCGCTCCGCGTCGGTGGGAGTCGGTGCCGGACTCGGGGGCTTGCCGCTGGTCGCGCGGCTGGCGATCGTGCTGGTCAACGCGGGCTCCGGTGGGTCTCGGTGGCGAAGGCGGTCGACAGACGGCGAAGCATCGCGTCGAAGCCGCGCGGAAGGGCGAGGAAACCGGGGCGCGACGGACGATCGGCCGCGCCGCCGCCACCGTCGTCGTCGCGTCCCGGAGAACCGCCGGCGGGATCCGGTCGCCGGAGCGTCACCTCCGAGAAGGGGAACCGGATCCCACCGGCCACCAACCGCGGTCCGTTCCAGGTCGCGGTGCGCCTGCGGCCGGCGGTCCCCAGCCGTGCCACGGCGCTCATCGCGACCCCCGGATGCGGTTGACGAACAGGTAGTTGATCAAAGCCACGATCAGGATCATCAGGAACAGCAGCCACGCCGCCGCGGCGGCCAGGCCGTAGTTGTTGCGCTGCCTGAAGGCCTGCACGATGTACATCGCCACCGTCTGGAACTGCCCCGCCGTACCGCCGCCGTAGAGGCCCGAGCCGAACATCGTCGGCTCCGCGAACAGCGTCAGCCCACCCATGGTGGACACGAAGACGGTGAAGATGATGATGGGCCGCAACTGCGGCACGGTGATCTGCCAGAACTGCCGCCGGGGCGAGGCGCCGTCGATCGCCGCGGCCTCGTAGAGGTCGCGCGGAATGGTCTGCATCGCCGCCAGGAAGATGATCGCGTTGTAGCCCGTCCAGCGCCAGTCGATCATCGACGAGATCGCGAACCACGACGGCAGCTTGTCGGCGCGCCAGTTGATGTTGTCCACACCGACCAGGTTCAGCAGCCAGTTGAACAGGCCGAACTCGGTCCCGTACAGGTGACTGAACACCACCGCCACGGCGACCACCGAGGTCACCATCGGCAGCAGGATCCCCAGCCGGATCGCCAGCCGAAAGCGCATCCGCTTGTTCAGCGCGCTCGCGATCGCCAGCGCCAGCAGCAGCTGCGGGATCGTCGACATCACGAAGATGCCCAGGGTGTTGCCGGTGGCGTTCCAGAAGCGCTCGTTGGTCAGCAGGAACGCGTAGTTGTCGAAACCCACCCACTCCTTCTCACCGGCCAGGCGCCAGCGGTGCAGCGACACCCAGAGCGTGAAGCCCAGCGGGAAGAGTCCGAAGACCGCGAAGAGCAGGAAGTACGGCGAGATCAGGGCGTAGGGCATGCCGCGCTGTTCGAAGCGCAGCAGCCGGCTGCGGGCCGGTTTCGGCACCGCTGGAACGGGCGGGGCGGCGGTGGTCATTGGCAGACTTGCCTTTCACGCAAGGAACGGACGTGGTACCGCCCAGCCCGCCGGAGTCGATGTCACGGCGGGCCGGGCGGCCGTATCGGTCAGCCGCCCATCTCGTCGACGACCTGCTTGCCCTGCTTGGTGAACTCGTCCCAGCCCTCGGCCTGCGTGTAGGTGCCCTCGACGATCCCGAGGATCACCTCCTCGACGACCGCGCGCACCGCCGAGTGGTACTTGCCGAAGTAGACCGGCTTGAACGACGCCACCGAGTTACCGAAGATCTCCCCGGTCGGGGCCTCGCTGAAGTAGGCGTTCGCCGCGGTCTTGACCTCGGGGTCGGTCGAACCCGACACCGAGCTCGGGAAGTTCCCGCCCTTCTTGAAGGCGCCGATCTGGCCCTGCTTGTTGGTCAGGAACTCGACCAGCTTCGCGGCCTCCTCGGGGTGCTCGCTCTGCGTCGGAACACCGAGCCAGGAACCGCCCCAGTTGCCGCTGCCGCCGGGAACCGCGGCCACGTCCCAGTTGCCCTTGTTCTCCTCACCGGAGTTGCCCTGGATAACGCCGAGCATCCACGAAGGACAGCCGATGGTGGCGAAACCGCCCGAGCGCATGCCCGCGTTCCACTCGTCGCTCCAGTTGCGCAGACCCGCGAGCAGGCCCTTGTTCTGCAGCTCCATGACGTAGTCGAAGGAGGTCTTCACCGCGGGGGTCTTGTCGAGGACGTAGCCGCCCTGCTTGTCGAAGTAGGTCAGGCCGTCGGCGACGCCCGCCTCCTGGATCATCCGCACGTTGTAGATCGTGTTCGGGCTGTCGATGAACTTGGCGTCACCGGCCTTGCCCTTGAACGACTCCCCGATCTTGGTGAACTCGTCCCAGGTCGGCCACAGGGCACTGACCTCGTCGCGATCGGTGGGCAGACCGGCCTTCTCGAAAAGGTCCTTGCGGTAGCACATGGCCATGCCGCCGACGTCGGTCCCGAGCGCGGCGAGCTTGCCGTCGGCGTCGAGGCCGAGGTTCCACTTCCACTCCGGGAAGTCCGACTTACGGGCGTCGAGGCCGTACTGGGCCAGGTCGGTCCAGTACTCGGGCAGCGCCATCAGCTCGCCGATGCCCTGCTCCTCGATGCCGACCACGTCGCCGGCGCCGCTTCCGGCCTCCAGCCACTGAAGGAGCTGCGGGCGGAACTGGTCGTCGAAGCGTTCCGACACGATCCGGTAGTCCACCTTGATGCCGGGGTTGGCGGCCTCGAACTCGGGAATCACGTCGTCGTAGGCGAACGCGGCACCGCCGCCGAAGGTGTTGAGCACGAGGGTGACGTCGCCGCCGGCGTCGCCGCCCTTGTCGTCTGAGCAGGCGACGGTTCCCGCGGCGATCGTCGCCGCGAGGGTCGCCGCGAGCAGCGCTCGCCGACTGCGGCCGAAGTTGGTCTGCATGGCTTGTTCGTCCTTTGTCGATCCGTTGCTGGGCAGGGGAAACAGCGCCTCCGACCGAGCGGCCGGGGGCGCGTCATGGATCTCATCAGGTGCGTGGGAGCGCTCCCAAACAACGTAGACCGCCGAAACGAAAAGGTAAAACCCCGAAGCCTTGATCGTTACCCTTCTGTGATTGATCCCTTAACTACCTGGGTCTTTACCAGTGGGTAGTCAAGACGCTGATTTCCGCGTAACTGACCCTTGACAGTCGCGTTACCGATCTGAAACCCTGCTGGGAGCGCTCCCACACGGACGGGCGTCAACGTCGGCCTTCGGCACCGGCTTTGGCCGCCGCGGGCGCCCGTCCGGCTAATCCCCAATCCTGTGAAGGGAACCAGCCGTGAGACGTACCCCAAAACGTGCTGGGCGCGGTGGCTTAACCGCCCGCCTGTCGCGGTTCCGCAAGTGGAGCGGAACCCGCATCATCGCGGTCATCGCCGTCATCCTCGGCACGACGACGCTGGCGGCGGCACCGGCGGCCGCAGCACCGGCCTGCGCGGTCGACTACAAGATCCTCAACCAGTGGTCCGGCGGTTTCGTCGCCGAACTCACCGTCACCAACAAGGGCGACGCGTGGAGCGGCTGGCGCCTCTCCTACGGCTTCCCCGACGCCGCACAGCGGCTCAGCAACGGCTGGAGCGCGACCTGGGCGCAGAGCGGGCAGACCGTCACCGCCGACGCCCTCGACTGGAACCGCAACCTCGCCACCGGCGCCTCGGTGACGATCGGCTTCCAGGGCACCTTCGGCACGGCCAACCCCAAGCCCACGGCCTTCTCGGTCAACGGGACCTCCTGCGGCGGCGCCGGCACGGCACCGACGGTCGCCATCACCTCCCCGGCCGACGACTCCACGTTCACCGCCGGACAGGCGATCCCGGTCGCGGCCACGGCGGCCGACGCCGACGGCACGGTCGCCGGCGTCTCGTTCTACGCCGGTAACACCCTCATCGGCACCGACAACTCCGCGCCCTACCAGGCGACCTGGTCCGGCGCGCCGGTCGGCGCGCACGTGCTGGTCGCACGGGCCACCGACAACGCCGGCAACACCGGGGCGTCGTCCCCTGTGGACATCACCGTCACCGCGAACACCGGTCCGTCCATCGTGGTCAGTCCGGCGGCGGTCAACGTCGCCGAGGGCGCCTCGGCCGCCGTCAACGTGCACCTGTCGGCGCAGCCGGCCGGCAACGTCACGGTCGCGGTCGCGCGTTCGGCCGGGGACACCAACGTGACGGCCACGCCGGCGTCGCTGACGTTCACCACGGCGACCTGGAGCGCCAACCAGGCGGTGACGCTACAGGCGGCCGAGGACGCCGACCAGGTCAACGGCACGGCCGACTTCGCCTTCACCGCGAGCGGCCACACCGCCGGGACGGTCAAGGCGACCGAGCTCGACAACGACCAGGCCCAGTACGCACAGCGCTTCCTGGACCTCTACGCGAAGATCAAGAACCCCGCCAACGGGTACTTCAGCTCGCACAACCCGCCGATCCCCTACCACTCGGTGGAGACCCTGATCGTCGAGGCGCCCGACTACGGGCACGTCACGACCTCGGAGGCCTTCAGCTACTGGCTTCTCCTGGAAGCCTCCTACGGCAGGGTCACGCAGGACTGGACGCGCTTCAACGAGGCCTGGGCCTCGATGGAGAAGTACATCATCCCGTCGGCGGCCGACCAGCCGGGCGCGGCGACCTACAACCCCTCGGACCCGGCGACCTACGCGCCCGAGTTCGACCAGCCCAGCGAGTACCCGACCCCGCTGGACAACGGCGTGGCCGTGGGCTCCGACCCGCTGATGAACGAGCTCAAGTCCGCCTACGGCAGCTCCGACATCTACGGCATGCACTGGATCCTCGACGTCGACAACCGCTACGGCTACGGGCGTTGCGGTGACGGCACGACCAGCCCGTCGTACATCAACACCTTCCAGCGCGGTCCGCAGGAGTCGGTCTGGGAGACCGTTCCGCACCCCTCGTGCGAGACCTTCACCGACGGCGGCACCAACGGCTTCCTCGACCTGTTCACCGATGACGCCGCCTACGCCAAGCAGTGGCGCTACACCAACGCCCCCGACGCCGACGCGCGCGCCGTCCAGGCCGCCTACTGGGCGCTGGAATGGGCCAAGGCGCAGGGCAAGGAGTCGTCGATCTCCTCGACGGTCGGCAAGGCCGCCAAGATGGGCGACTACCTGCGCTACTCGATGTTCGACAAGTACTTCAAGAAGATCGGCGACTGCGTCGGCCCGACCACCTGCCCGGCCGGCACCGGCCGCGACGCCTCGCACTACCTGCTGTCCTGGTACTACTCGTGGGGCGGTGCCACCGACGGCGGCTGGGCCTGGCGCATCGGGTCGAGCTACAACCACTTCGGGTACCAGAACCCGCTGGCGGCCATGGCGCTGTCGACGGTTCCCGAGCTGAAACCGAAGTCGGGCACCAACGCCGTCAACGACTGGACCGCCAGCCTCAAGCGGCAGCTCGAGTTCTACCGCTGGCTGCAGACCTCCGAGGGCGCCATCGCCGGTGGCGCGACCAACAGCTGGGCGGGCCGCTACGGCACTCCCCCGGCCGAGGTGCGGACGAACACCTTCTACGGGATGTTCTTCGACTGGCAGCCGGTCTACCACGACCCGCCGAGCAGCGAGTGGTTCGGCATGCAGGCCTGGTCGATGGGCCGGGTCGCCGAGTTCTACTACGCCACAACGGATGCCACCCTCAAGGCGCAGGCCAAGACGGTCCTCGACAAGTGGGTCGCCTGGGCCATGTCGGAGACGACGATCAACGCCGACGGCACCTACGCGGTTCCGTCGACGCTGACCTGGACCGGTGTCCCGGACAAGTGGAACGCCGCAAGCCCCGGCACCAACGCCAACCTGCACGTCGACGTGACCGCCACGACACAGGACGTCGGCGTCACCGCGGCCTACGCCAAGACCCTGACGTTCTACGCGGCGGAGTCGGGCAACACGGCGGCGGCGACGATGGCCAAGGCGCTCCTGGACGGCATGTGGAACAACTACTCCGACCCCATCGGGATCGCGCTTCCCGAGCAGCGCAAGGACTACAACCGCTTCGACGACGTGTGGTCGTCCTCCAACCAGCAGGGACTGTTCATCCCCAGCGGCTGGAGCGGAACCATGAACAACGGCGACCCGATCGCCCCCGGCTCGACCTTCGAGTCGATCCGTTCGTGGTACCACGACGATCCGCAGTGGTCGAAGGTGCAGAACTACCTCGACACCGGACAGGTGCCCGAGTTCACCTACCACCGGTTCTGGGCGCAAGCCGACATCGCGGTCGCACTGGCCGAGTACGCCCGGCTGTTCCCGTCAGCCTGACCTGATTCGCACCTTCGGGGCGCGGCGGCGAAGCCTCTCCCGCCGCCGCGCCCCCCACCCCCGAGGAGTCCGTTGTGGGTAAAGCGATCCGGCGCCTGGCCGCGGTGGTGGCCGCCGCGCTCTTAGCGTCCGTCCTGTCCGTCATCACCGGCACCGCCCCGGCACGGGCCGCCGGCGACTACAACTACGCCGAGGCACTGCAGAAGTCGCTGCTCTTCTACGAGGCGCAGCAGGCCGGCGAGCTCCCGTCGTGGAACCGGGTGGGCTGGCGCGGGGATTCGGCACCGGCGGACGGATCCGACGTCGGGCTCGACCTGACCGGCGGCTGGTTCGACGCCGGCGACCACGTGAAGTTCGGTCTCCCGATGGCGTTCTCGGCGACGATGCTCGCCTGGGGCGCCGTGGAGTACCCGCAGGCCTACACCAACTCCGGCCAGGCGACGCACCTGCGCAACAACCTGCGCTTCGTCGCCGACTACTTCGTCAAGGCGCACCCCTCGCCGAACGTCCTTTACGGACAGGTCGGCAACGGCGGCGCCGACCACGGCTGGTGGGGCCCGGCCGAGGCGATGCGGATGGCCCGCCCGGCGTACAAGATCGACGCGAGCTGCCCGGGCAGCGACCTCGCCGGTGAGACGGCGGCGGCGCTGGCGGCGATCGCGATCGTGTTCAAGCAGAGCGATCCGTCCTACTCGGCGACCCTGCTCACCCACGCGCGGCAGCTCTACACCTTCGCCGACACCTACCGCGGCAAGTACAGCGACTGCATCACCGACGCCGGCGGCTACTACCGCTCCTGGAGCGGCTACAACGACGAGCTCGTGTGGGGCGCGATCTGGCTGCACCGCGCGACCGGCGAGTCGTCCTACCTGGCCAAGGCCGAGGCGGGCTACGCCAACCTCGGAACCGAGCCGCAGCAGCCGATCAAGTCGTTCAAGTGGACGATCGCCTGGGACGACAAGAGCTACGGCGCCTACGTGCTGCTGGCGAAGCTGACCGGCAAGCAGGCCTACGTCGAGGACGCCAACCGCTGGCTCGACTACTGGACCGTCGGCGTCAACGGCGCCCGCGTCCCCTACTCTCCCGGCGGGCAGGCGGTTCTGGACACCTGGGGATCGCTGCGGTACGCGGCCAACACCGCCTTCGCGGCCCTCGTGTACGGCGACTGGACCACCGACGCCGCACGCAAGGCCCGCTACCACGACTTCGCCGTCGGGCAGATCGACTACATCCTCGGCGACAACCCCCGCAACTCCTCGTACCTCATGGGATTCGGCGCCAACCCGCCGAAGAACCCCCACCACCGCACCGCCCACGGGTCGTGGAGCGACAACATCAACGAGCCCGTGCAGTCGCGCCACAATCTCGTCGGGGCGCTCGTCGGCGGGCCATCGGCGGCCAACGACCAGTACACCGACTCGCGCGACAACTACGTCATGAACGAGGTCGCCACCGACTACAACGCCGGTTTCACCAGCGCCGTGGCCCGGCTCTACGGCGAGTACGGCGGAACACCGCTGACGAACTTCCCGGTCGCCGAGACCCCCGACGGGCCCGAGATCTACACGCAGGCCTCGGTGAACGCGGCGAGCAGCGGCTTCACCGAGATCAAGGCCTACGTCGTCAACCGCTCGGCCTGGCCCGCCCGCGCGCTGGTCGCCGGGAAGTTCCGGTACTACTTCACCCTCGACGGATCGACCACGGCCGCGCAGATCACGGTCACCGCGAACTACAACCAGTGCTCCCCGCCGACCGGCCCGACCTTGCAGGCCGGGAAGGTGTACTACGTCGAGATCGACTGCTCGTCGCGGCTGATCTCGCCGAGCGGGCAGTCCCAGCACCGGGCCGAGGTGCAGTTCCGGATCGCCAGCAGCGGCACGTGGGATCCGTCGGACGACTGGTCCTACCAGGGCGTCGCGACCACGCCGGGCACCACGCCCGTCACGGTGCAGCGGATCCCGCTCTACTCGGGCGCCGAGCGCATCTGGGGCACCGAGCCCGGCCCGTCGGCCCCCGACGCCTCGCCCCCGACCACGCCGGGCACGCCGTCGGCGTCCAATGTGGGGAGCACCGGCGCGACCCTGACGTGGGCGGCGTCCACGGATGACGTCGGCGTCACCGGTTACGACGTCTTCCGCGTCGCGGCACCGCCGGTGAAGGTCGCCTCGGTCGGCGGCACGTCGGCGATCCTCACCGGGCTGACCCCGGCGACGGCCTACCAGTTCCACGTCGTGGCGAAGGACGCGTCGGGCAAGACCTCGGCCGCGTCGGCGCCCGTCGCGGTGACCACGCTCGACGGCGGTGGCCCCTCAGGTGGCTGCACCGTGGGCTACACCGTCGTGAACCAGTGGGCCGGCGGCTTCACCGGGTCGGTGACGGTCACCAACAACGGGGCCGCCTGGACGAACTGGTCGCTGGGCTTCTCGTTCCCCAGTGGACAGTCAGTGAGCAGCGGCTGGAACGCCGCCTGGTCGCAGTCGGGGAGCGCGGTGACCGTCAGCGGTCTCGACTGGAACCGCGCGGTCGCCACGGGCGGAAGCGTCACCGCCGGATTCAACGCGACCTTCAGCGGCACGAACACCCCGCCGTCGGCCTTCACCGTCAACGGCGCGGTCTGCACTACCGGGTAGAGAGACCACCGGGCGGCGGGATCACCCCGCCGCGCTGGTGGCCCGGTGGGCGCGGCGAACGTTGGGCTAGCCGCGCCCGCCGGGCATTGTGTGTCCTCGATCCGACACGGCCGCTTTGTCGGTGTACAGGGCTTTCGACGGTCGTGCGAGCGGTGAAAGGCCCGGGCCTCGCCGATCGCGTCCTGACCGCACTGGGCAGGGCCCGCGCGCTGTACGGCGGCGGGCGGCTGCTCGCGGCCCTCGACGCGGATGTCCGCTCGTCGGCGGATCCGTCCCTGTTCGACCGCCGCTCAGCCTGGTACACCCTGCTCGACGGCCGCTCCGGCGCCGATCCGGTCGAGGATCGGCAGATCCGCTTGGCCCGCGGGATCGTCGACGCCTGCTACAACGAGATCGTCGCGGCCTCTCTGGGCGCCTCGGGAAGCGAGACGGAACTGCCCGACCGTGAGACGGCCCTGGCTGTGGCCCGCCCGGGCTCCGGGCACACCGTCGGCGCGCGGGCGACGAACCTGGTCGAAGAACCCGGCTTCGGGGAGTGGCTGACCTGGTCACGCGTCGACGCGATCATGGGCCGGATGCGGCACCTGACGCTGCCACAGTCCCGTTATCGGTACCTCGTGGGCCGCTATCGCAAGCACGTCGTGCCGCAGCGAGCCGAGGAGATGACCGGGCGGCGACAGCTGTGGGCGCACATCACGGCGGCGCCCGCGAACATGGTCGGCACGGTCGGCGGCCGCCGCCGAGCACGCCACCGCCGAGCGGCTGCACGCAGCGGGACGGCCGGCGGAACTGGCGCGCACCGGTGTCGTCTACGAGGACCAGTACCTGACCCTGCTGCGCGACGCGGTGCGCTTTCCCGACGGGACCCTGGGCACCTACATCCGTGACGTCGCGGCGGTCTCGGCGCCCGGCCAGGCGGTCCTCCCGGTAGTCGGCGGCCGGATCGTGCTGGTCGAGCACTTTCGGCACGCGGTGCGCGGCTGGAGCCTGGAGATCCCGCGCGGCTTCGGGGAAGCGGGCTTCTCGGCGGAGGAGAGCGCCCGGGTGGTGTGTCTCACTCCGTTGGGATCCCTGCACGTGGACGCGGGGATGTCGGCGGATCCGGTCTCGCTCTTCCACGCCGAGATCGACGGCGTCGGCGCGTTCGACGCGGCCGAAGGAATCGGCGCGGTGCGGCTGGCGGCGCCGGCGGAGCTCGCGGAGCTGATCTCGTCGGGAGCGGTGACCGACGGGTACACGATGGCGGCGTATCTACGGGCGTCACTGCGCGGCCTCCTCTGAGCGCCGAGCACCCCCTTGGCAGACTGGCCCCCGTGTGGAGACTCGAAACCCGGCGCGGACTACCCGTCGACCTCATCCTGTACGGCGTATCGGCACTGTTCGCCGGCTATACCGCGCTCTTCTCCACGCTGACGCCGCACCGGGTGTGGGGCGGCATCGCCTTCGGCGGCTACCTCCCGGCGGCGATGGTGACGGCGCTGCTGCTGGCGCGGCCGACGATCGCGCTGAGCAGCCGCATCTACATCGTCGCCGCGACCTACGCGGCCACGACCTTCTTCCCGCTGATCGCCGAGGCGGTGTCGCGGGCCGACGGGACGGCCGGGCGCGCGCAGGAGGAGGTGCTGGTCGTCGAGCAGTCGGGGGTCCGGCTCTTCGACCTGGGCACGCCCTACCTGGGCCGCGACGACATCGCCGCGCTGCCCGACCAGCTGCTCGGCTACAACCCCTACCAGCCGGGGATGGCGGTCTTCGGCGTCCCGCGCGCGATCCTCGGCGACGGCGCCTGGCTCGCCGACGCGCGGATCTGGTTCGCGCTGGCGACCCTGGCGGCGGTGCTGGTCGCGCTGAGGTTGCTGTACCGGGAGGGCGCGGCGACGTCGGGCCTGATCCGGGCGGCCCAGGCCGTGACGGTGCTGCCGATCTGCGCGCTGACGCTGGCGACCGGCGGCGACGACCTGCCGGTGCTCGCGCTGTCGCTGCTGGCGCTGGTCCTGGCGTCCACCGGCCGGTGGGTGTGGGCGGCGGCGGTCATCGGCGTCGCGGCGGCGCTGAAACTGCTGGCGTGGCCGATCCTCGCGGTGCTCGTGGTCTACGCGATCGTGAGCGGCCGCTGGCGGCGGTTCGTGCCCCTGGCGGTGGGAATCCCCGTCCTCGTACTGCTTCCGGCCGTGCTGGTCGACGCCGCGGCGGTCGGCGAGAACCTCATCGCCTTCCCGACCGGCCACGGGCTGGTGGAGTCGCCGGCCGCGAGTCCCTTCCCGGGGCACCTGATCGCGTCGGCGTTCGACGGCGGCCGGGTGGTCGCGTTGGTGCTGCTGGGTTGCGCGGCGGCCGGTATGGCCGTGTGGATGTGGCGGCGGCCTCCGCGCGACGGGGCCGCGGTGAGTCTGATGATCGCGGTCGGGCTGCTCGCGGCGATCTTGCTGATGCCCGCGACGCGATTCGGATATTTGTTGTATCCGGCCGCATTTGCCGTGTGGTGGATCCCACTGCGATCAATTCTCAGCGTCGACCAGGTACCGTCGTGGGATGGAGATGACCTGCCCCAAGTGCCACGGCCGGATGCGCCAGTTTGAGCGCAATGGCGTCCACATCGACCAATGCACCGAGTGTCGTGGGATCTTCCTGGACCGCGGTGAACTAGAGCACCTCATGGACGCCGAGAACCGGCTCAACGCGGCCCCGCCGCGGCCCGCCGGCGCGTCGGCTCCGCCTCCCCCGCCTCCGCCGCCCCCCGGGCAGGCGTACCCGGCGCAGCCCTACCCGCAGCACGCCCCGCCCCCCGCGCCCGGTTACGGGTACGGGCAGCCCCAGTACCGGCACGGGCGCGCCGGTTACCGGCACGGGCACCACGGGCAGCACGGGTACAAGCGCAAGAGCATCTTCCGGGAGCTGTTCGACTAGGCACCCACGTTCCGCAGACCCCCGTCCCTCTTGGGACGGGGGTTTTTCGTGTGCCCGCATCCCGCAGCCTATGTATATTAGGCGCCACCCTAGGAAGGTTAGGAAAGCATGCCCCGCGAGAGGATCACCCCCGACGCCCTGGTGTCGGCCGCCGCCGACCTCGCCGACGAGATCGGCTTCGACCACCTGACGCTGGCGGCGCTCGCGAAACGCTTCGGCGTCCGCGACGCCAGCCTCTACACCCACATCCGGGGTCTCGCCGACCTCCAGGAGCGCGTGGCACTGCTGGCGCTCGCCGAGTGGGCCGACGCCCTCGGCGGTGCCATCGCCGGGCGATCGGGCTACTCCGCCCTGTGCGCCTTCGCCGACGCCTACCGGGCGCACGCGACCGGGCATCCCGGCCGCTACGCCGCCACCCGGCACCCGGTTTCGCCCGAGCGACTCACCGAGTCGGGAGCCGCCGCGCGCATCATCGGCGTCTGCTACGCCCTCCTGCGCGGCTACGACCTCGACGAACCCGAGGCCACCGACGCGGTCCGCCTGCTGCGCAGCACCCTGCACGGCTTCAGCGACCTGGAGGCCACCGGCGGGTTCACCGCCGACCACAGCCTCGCCACCTCATGGCGGCGGGCGGTCGACATCCTCCACCACGCCCTCACCAACTGGTCGAACATCCCGCGATAGGAGAGACCCATCCACACCGCGACACTCACCCTCAACGGCACCCCCATCGACTACCGCGAACTGGGCGACGGCCCACCCCTGCTGCTCCTTCCCGGCGGCGCCGGCCACGCAGCCGTGCTCGACGCGCTCGCCGCGCGCCTCGCCGAGCGCCACCGCGTCGTGAGCATGTCGAGCCGACTGGCCTCGGCGCCGCCCGGGTCCGAGCACGGTGAGCAGAGCCCGAAGGTCTACGCCGAGGACACCGTCGGGCTCATCGAGGCTCTCTTCGACGAGCCGCCGACCGTCTTCGCGTTCAGCGCCGCCGCCATCACCACGCTCGAACTGCTGACGCGATACCCCGACCACCTGCGGCTGGCGATCGTCCACGAGCCGCCCGTGCTCGGCCTCCTGCCTGACGCCGAGCGGCAGCGCACCGCGATCGAAGCCGTCCGCACTGCCGCCCGCGCCGAAGGCCCCGGCGAGGCCGCCCGGCTCATGACCGAGATCATGACGACCCTGGCGCCCATCGCCGACGCCCCACAGCTGCGCCACCCCGGCGACTGGTTCGAGGGCTACGCGGAGACCAGCCCCGAGCCCCCGACTCCGGAACTGCTGGAGGTGTTCGCCGGACTGAGCGCGCTGCAGCCGGTGTTCCTGGAACGGATCCTCGTTCCCTTCACCACCAACGACGTCGACCTCGCGGCGCTGCGCGCGGTGGCGCCGAGGCTCGTGCCCGTCGCGGGTATCGACTCATGCGGGCAGCTGCCCTACCGCGCGGCGGCGGCGCTGGCCGTGGGGTTGGGGGTGCCGCTGACGGAGGTTCCGGGCGGGCACCTCGGGCCGGTGGAGCGGCCGGGGCAGTTCGCGGCGGCGCTGGAGACGTTGGAGGCGCTGCCGGCGGGGGGTTAGGGGTGGGCGAGCGCAGGGCGGGGCCATGGCGGCTCGCCATCACTCCCCCGCCCCGAACCTCCCCAAGAACGTCGCCACCGCCTCCGCCGCAACGGCCTCCAGCTCCCCGCCGTCCCTGCCCCCGCCGACCGTCCGGCCCCCCTGCAGCGTCAGCCGGTTCAGCGGGGCGGCGATGGCCAGCCAGGTCAGTTGCTCGGCGGCCACCGCGGCCCCATCGGCGTCGGCGACCCGCAGTTCCCCTCGATCGCCCAGCTCCCGCAGCGCCTCGGCGAGCATGTGCTGGTTGCGGTTCCAGCTTCTCTCCAAGTAGTCCGCCGCGACTTCGGGGAAGCGTTCGGCTTCGTTGGCGACCAGTTTGCGCATCTGCAGCACCGGCGGACTGAGGATTCCCGCCTGCATCACGCGAGCGAGCCTCACCAACCCTTCGGCGAGGCCGGGGGCGTCGAGGAGGGCCTGGACGTGGGGCCGCATGCGGTCGTGTCCTTGATCGACCCAGTCGCGCACGACGGCGGCGTACAGCACGTCCTTCGAGGGGTAGTGGCGGTAGAGGGTCTGCTTGGAGATCTTGGCGCCGGAGGCGACGGCGTCCATGGTGGCGCCGGCGTAGCCGCTCGCGAGGAACACCTGCCGGGCGACGGCCAGGAGCTCGGCGCCGCTGCTGCCGCCGGGGCGCCCGCGGGTGCGTGCAGCGGAGATCGGGGACATCGCCTAATAGTACTGGACAGTACGCAAAACCCAGGGTTATAGTACTGCCACGTACTAAAAAGGAGTCCCCATGATCGTCCTCGGCATCGGACTGTCCGCGGTAGCCGCCTTCGTCGCCAGCAGCGTCTACTACGCGATCGCCTCCCCGGTCGAGCGCAAGGTCCTCGGCGACAAGGCCCTCGACCGGGGCCGGCCGACGGCGTGGAAGATCCTCGCCGAGCTGGTGCGCACGACGCTCGTCGCCGCGGTCTTCGCCTGGGTCGCGGCTCAGGCCGACCGGCTGTCCCTCCCCGACGCCCTGCCGCTGGCGCTCGTGCTCTGGGCGGGTTTCCCGCTCGCCCTTCTCACCGGCTCGATCGCCTGGGAGAAGGTCGCACCGGTCACCGCCGCGATCCATGCCGGCGACTGGCTGCTCAAGCTCCTGCTCATCGCCGCCATCGTCGGCGCCCTGCACTGACCCGACCGCCGCACGCCACGAAGGGAAGTCTTCCGAGATGTCACCGACCACCGGCCCGATCGACCGCCGATTCACCGCCACCCTGCAGCAGAGCCCCGCCAAGGGCGGCTGGACCTACGTCGTCATGGACGGCTCCGCCGAGTACTTCGGCACACGCGGACGGGTGAAGGTCTCCGGAACCGTCGACGGAGTCCCCTTCACCACCTCCTTCATGGCCCTCGGCGACGGCACGCACAAGCTGCCGGTCAACGCCGAACTCCGCACCGCGATCGGCAAGAACGCCGGGGACGACGTCGACGTCCACCTGCGCGAGCGGCTCACCTGAACAGCGCGCCGGAGCCCCGCCACCGCGCCCTCACAAGCGGTAGCCTGCGCTATGGCCACTGTGGACAGCGCGCCCGACCGCACCGCCGGAGGCCGCCATGCCTGAGAACAACGCCGGCACCCCTCGCCCCGGCTGCGCCGGCCCCGTCGTCAGCGTCGCCGCCGCGATCGTCGTCGGGCTGCTCCTCGTCGCCGCTCTCGTCGTGGCGCTCGTCGACTAGGTGCACGAAAAACCGCCCGCCCCGCGAAGGGGCGAGCGGTCGTCGAAATCCGGTCCGCTAGCTGGTCACGTCCGAGCACTTCGTCGTGATGGTGCCGGCCTGCGTCGGGATGTCGCCCGCGAGCTTGGTCATCTCCTCGGCCTCCGCCGGCGTCAAGGAGGCGGGGGCGTTGGCCGCCTTCTCCTGGAGTTCGGCGAGGCGGTCGAAGTGGTCGGCGAGCGTGTTCACGGCCTCTTTGAGTTCGGCGTCACCGACGTCGGCCGCCTGTTCGCGCAGTTTGGTCGCCTGGTCCTTGAGAGCAGCGGGATCTCCGGCGATGCTGCCGATGCTCTCGGTGACGGTTCCGGTGAGGTTCGCGCAGTCCACCGCCTGTTCCGCCGCGCCACAGGCGGCCAGGGTGGGGAGGGCGAAGGCGCCCGCCGCCACGATCGTCGCGATCCGGCGCGTCATGCGGTTCATGAATCTCTCTCTTTCGGGGCTTTGTGGGTCTTCCCTGAACTCTACGGACAAGCCGTATACGAGAAACCGCCACCGCGACTTCGCGGTGGCGGTTCCTCGAAGCGGTTCTAGTCCCGGTAGATCTCGGCGCAGAGCGTCACGTCGAAGGTCTCCCCGATGGGGCTTTGGACCTTGTACCAGAACTCGGTACGGGCCGTGTCGCACTCCTTCTCGTCGTACACGCCGTCGATGCGGTCGAAGACCACGTAGACGTCCTTGCCCTCCTTGCACGACGACATCAGCTCGGCGTCGTAGCCGGAGCCGTCGTCGAGTTCGACCGCCTGGAGGCAGTCGCCTTCCTGCGCGAGGACGGGGTCGCTGGTGTCAGGGGGAGGAGTGGTCTCCTCGTCCGGCGTGGTCTCCTCGTCGGTGGGCGTCGGGGAGGCCGAAGTGCCGGTGTTGGCGGTGTTGTTGCCGTCGTCGTCGCCCTGGGAGGCGAAGAACCAGATCGCGCCGCCACCGAGGACCAGCACGACCAGGACGATGAGTCCGGCGATGAGGGGCCCGGAGCTGCTGCTCTTCTGCGGGGGCATCGGGGCGGGCGGCTGCCACGGCTGTCCGGGGGCGCCGAAGGGGGGCGCGGAGGTCGGACCGTATGGCGGCGCCGAGGCCGGTGACGGGTTGTAGGGGTCGGGCTGCCCGTAAACGGGGGGCTGACCATAAGGGTCGGGCTGCTGCACCGGCTGCCCATACGGGTCGTGCGGCGGCTGCTGGGGCTGACCATAAGGGTCTTGGGGCTGGCCATAGCCCCCTCCGGCGGGCGGCTGCTGCCCGTACGGCGGCTGCTGCTGGCCGTACGGGTCCTGCGGCTGGCCATAGCCACCACCAGGTGGCGGTCCGTACGTGGACATCTGCCGTCTCCTTCGAGGGGATCGTCTTGCGGACACGGTAACTCGTGAGGGCAAGTGTGCCATCTACCGGCGTGAATCCGCCCAGCCAGTGGGCGTGATCGTTCGGCGTCGACCGTTCTATCGACGACTATTCGATAATTCCGATACTCCCCGATACGCGGCTACAGCAGCCGCGGCTGCTCCCCTTTGGCCTGTTCATCGGGAACGTGCCCGTAGACGCGCACGAGCCCGGAGTGCATCTCCGACAGCAGCGGCGAGGGGTTTCCCACGTGGGTGAGGTAGGCGAGGTCGCGCGCCCTGGTCAGGGCGACGAAGAGCCGGCGGCGGTTGGCGGTGTCGACGGGGACCGCCTCGGCGTCGACGCCGGGCACGATGACCACCCGGAACTCGCGCCCGACGGCGTCGGCCAGGCGCAGCGAGGTGGCGCCGGTGATCTGCTTCGGGTCGCCGAACCAGAGCACGCCGATCTCAGGGGCCGGGACACCGAGGCGCGACAGCCTGGTGACTATGTCGGCGACGACGCCGGCCTCCTCGGCCTCGTCGGCGGCGGCGTAGCGCTGGACCGGCGGCGACGCGGGGGTTTCCCGCCGGACCGGCTGGAGCAGGCGCGAGCGGGCGACCGCGACCGGCGAGACGAGCAGCCCGGCGGTCGCCAGGATCGTCTCCAGGCTGCGGTAGTTGCGGGTCAGCCGGAACACGCGCGTGTCGGTGTGCTCGGTGGTGAAGCGTTCGAGCAGGTCGGGCTGTCCCTCGGTGAGGGTCTGGTCGGCGTCGCCGGTGGCCGAGACGAGCTGCCCGTCGCCGCCGAGCTCGCGCAGCTGGCCGTACTCGGCCTCGGTGAAGTCGTGGAGGTCGTCGACGAACAGGTGCCGCCACGGCTCGGCGCCGGCCAGCGCGCCCAGCGGAGCGGCGGTGACCTCCTTGGCGCGTTCGCCGAGGAGTGCGGCGAGACGGGTGCGCAGTTCCGCCGCGGCGCGAGGGCTGCGGGTGACCGCGACGCACTCGCGCGCGGGCACGTCGAGGTCGGCGATGAGGTAGGCGATGCGATGGGTGAGGGTGTGGGTCTTGCCCGTGCCGGGACCGGCGTTGATGAGCAGCGGCCCGGGCGGGGCGGAGGCGGCGACGCGCTGCATCATGTCGAGCCGGTCGAGCAGACCGGTGCCGACCTCCTCCATGCCCGACAGCGGTGGCCCGACGGGCGCGGCCACCGAGCGCTGCGGCATGAGGACCGGGTCGGGCACGGGAGCGTAGGTGATCTCCGGCCGCGATCGGCGCGCCGGACTGCGCCGTCTGCGTACGACCCGCGCGCCCTCGGGCAGGGCGAACAGGCCGTCTGGTTCGTTGGTGCCGGCGGCAACGGGTTCCACAGGCAAATCCTGCCATTACCAAGGCGCCCAAGTGGACAAGGAGCCGACGACGCGAGAACGATCCTCGTCACCTTCGGCATGAAATACCGCACCGCGGGAGAGGATAAGGTGCGCACGGCGCCTGAACACCTACGCTACTGGCGGGTAACATGAGTCGCGCCCCACAGCCTCACCGAGGAGGACCCGGATGGACGCCCTGAACATCGTGGCGCTGGCGATCGTGGCGGTGGTCAGCGCGGCCGCCGTCGTGATGGTGGTTCGCACGGCACTGCGCATGGTCGCCGTCATCCGCCTCGGCGCGAGCGACAAGACCCGCACCGACCGTGCCGGCAAGCGCGTCGCGACCATGGTGAAGGAAACCCTCGGGCACACCCGCATGCTCCAGTGGGGTGTCGTCGGCGCGGCGCACTGGTTCGTCTTCATCGCCTTCGGCGCGCTCCTGCCGACCCTGGTCGAGGCCTACATCCAGGTCGTCGACCCCGAAGCCGCGATTCCGTGGTTCTCGCACTGGCCGGTGTGGACACTCGCCTCGGAGCTCATCGCCATCACGATGCTCATCGGCATCCTGACGCTCATCGTCATCCGCCAGTTGAACCTGCCCTCCCGGCGCCCCAAGTCCCGGTTCGAGGGCTCGCGGATGTGGCAGGCGTACTACGTCGAGATCACCATCGTCGCCATCGGAGTGTGCGAGTTCCTGCTGCGCTCGCTGGTGATCGCCGAGGGCGCCGACATTCCCGCGTGGGCCTCGCCGATCGGGTACGGCCTGTCGAAGCTCTACACCGCCGGCGACGGGGTCCTGGCCGCGATCACCATCGTCGCCATGGTCAAGATCCTCGTCTCGATGGCGTGGTTCATGGTCATCGCCCGCAACATCACCATGGGCGTGGCGTGGCACCGCTTCACCGCGTTCTTCAACATCTACTTCAAGCGCGACCCCGAGAGCGTGGCCCTCGGCGCGCTCAAGCCGATGACGGTCAACGGCGAGAAGCTCGACTTCGAGACCGCCGACCCCGAGAAGGACCCCTTCGGCGTCGGGCAGGTCGAGCAGTTCACCTGGAAGGGCCTGCTCGACTTCACCACCTGCACCGAGTGCGGCCGCTGCCAGTCGCAGTGCCCTGCCTGGAACACCGACAAGCCGCTCTCCCCGAAGCTGCTCATCATGAATCTGCGGGAGCACGCCTACGCCAAGGCCCCGTACCTGATGGCCGGCGGCGGCAAGGACGCCCTCGGCGAGGAGACCGCCACCGCCGATCAGCTCGCCGGCGTGAACGTGCTGGCCATGGCCGAGGCCGAGCGCCCCCTGGTCGGACCGGTCGCCGACGGCGGGGTCATCGACCCCGACGTCCTGTGGTCCTGCACGACCTGCGGCGCCTGCGTCGAGCAGTGCCCGGTCGACATCGAGCACGTCGACCACATCATCGACATGCGCCGCCACCAGGTGATGATCGAGTCGGCCTTCCCCGCCGAGGCCGGCACGATGCTGCGCAACCTGGAGACCAAGGGAAACCCCTGGGGCGCCAACCCCAACACCCGCGACGACTGGACCAAGGGCCTCGACTTCGAGGTGCCCCGCGTCGACGACCCCAGCACCGAATGGGACTACCTGTTCTGGGTCGGCTGCGCCGGAGCCTTCGACGACCGCGCCAAGAAGACCACCCGCGCGGTGGCCACGCTGCTGCACGAAGCGGGCGTCAAGTTCGCCATCCTCGGCAAGGGCGAGGGCTGCACCGGCGACCCGGCCCGCCGCATCGGCAACGAGTTCCTCTTCACGATGCTCGCCGAGGCCAACGTCGAGACACTGAACGAGCTGGGCCTCAACGAGTCGACCAGCACCAAGATCGTGGCGACCTGCCCGCACTGCCTCAACTCGCTGGGCAACGAGTACGGCCAGCTCGGCGGGCACTACGACGTCGTCCACCACACGCAGCTGCTGGCGACCCTCGTCGCCGACGGGAAACTCACCCCGGTGTCCAAGGTCGACGGTGGCGTCACCTACCACGACCCCTGCTACCTCGGCCGCCACAACCGCATCTTCACCCCGCCCCGCGAGGTCCTCGGCGCCGTCGCCGAGGAAGGCCTCACCGAGATGCCCCGCAACGCCGAACGCTCCTTCTGCTGCGGCGCCGGCGGCGCTCGCATGTGGATGGAGGAGACCATCGGCACGCGCATCAATATCAACCGCACCGAAGAGGCCCTCGACACCGGCGCGCGCACCATCGCCGTCGGCTGCCCCTTCTGCGCCACGATGCTGGGCGACGGCGTCAACGCCAAGGAGGCGTCCGAACGGGTCGAAGTCGTCGACGTGGCACAGGTGCTCTTGCGTACGGTGCGTGGGGCTGATTAACCTTCCGCTGTGGCCGACGCGGGAAAGAAACCCTTCTGGCGAACCAAGAAGGGGCTGCTCATCATCGGCGCCCTCATCATCGCCGCCGTGCTCTACTCGCGTGCGAACGCACCGAAGTTCCCGCCCGACGCCGACTGCGGAACACCGAAGATCCACATCCTCGACAAGCGCGTCGACATCGGCAAGGACGTCCTGTGGGTCGTCACCGGCCCCGACGGCGGCCAGTACTCGCTCACCCTCGGCGTGGCCAAGCTCGAACGCGGCACGCCCTCGTCGATGAAGGTCGAGAAGGCCGAGGAGGACGCCGGCAAGAAGGCCGCCATCCTCGGCGACAACCTCGTCATCACGGGTTGCCGGATCGCCGGGCAGGTCCCCATGGCGCTGCCGTACGGTGAGTACACCCTGCGACTGTGGGACACCACGGGCGCGGACCCGGTGCAGGTCGCCGAGACGACCATCACCAGCCGTGGATAAGCCCCGCCGCAAGAGGTGGTCCCGATAGACGAGCCGTGGCTCACCGCGATACCCCTGCTGGTCTTCGTGCTGCTCACCGTGGGAAACGCGTTCTTCGTCGCCGCCGAGTACTCCCTCGTCACCGTTGACCGCCCCTCCATCGAGGCCGCCGCCGAAGCCGGCGACCGGCGCTCGCGCTCGGTGTCGGCGGCGCTGCGCAGGCTCTCCTTCCAGCTCTCGGGCGCGCAGCTCGGCATCACCATCACCGCGCTGCTCACCGGTTACCTGGCCCAGCCCGCCCTCGCGCGGCTCCTCGAACCCGTCCTCGGTTTCCTCGGCGACGCCGGCCCAGCCGTGGCCTCGGGTCTGGCCATCGTCATCGCCATGCTCGTCTCGACCGTCTTCGGCGAGCTCGTCCCGAAGAACGCGGCCCTGGCGCGGCCCATGCCGATCGCGCGCGCGACGGCCGGCCCGCAGCGGATCTTCTCGCTGGTCTTCGGCTGGCTCATCACGATCCTCAACGGCAGCGCGAACTGGCTGGTCCGCCGGATGGGCATCGAGCCGCAGGAGGAACTGGCGACGGCCCGCAGCCGCCATGAGCTCGGCCTGCTCGCGGTCACCTCCGCTCGCGCGGGCACGCTGTCGCCGGAGATGGCGCGGCTACTGCGGCGCACGGTCCGCTTCAACGAGAAGCGCGCCGCCGAGGCGATGACCCCGCGCGTCGACGTCGAGGCGCTCAACGCCGAGGCGACCGTCGCCGACATGCTCGCCTCGGTCGCCGAGACCGGGCACAGCCGCTTCCCCGTCTACCTCGACACTCTCGACAACGTCGTGGGCGTCGTGGCGGTCAACGACGTCTTGTCGGTGCCCCCGTCCGACCGGGCGACGACGCTGGTGCGGGCCGTGGCGCGCGAACCGGTGTTCGTGCCCGAGCACCTCGATCTCGACAGCCTCCTGGCACGGCTGCACGAGATGGGCAGCGACATCGCGGTCGTCGTCGACGAGTACGGCGGGACCGACGGCGTGGTCACCATCGAGGACCTGGTGGAGGAACTCGTCGGGGAGATCGCCGACGAGCACGACTTCGACGAGCACGACACCGTCGACGACGCCGACACCGACGTCGACAACTATCTGTCGTCCTCGGCCGAGCCCTACGAGGTCGACGGCGTGCTCCGCGCCGACGAACTGGCCGAGCAGACCGGTTTCCGGATGCCCGACGGCCCCTACGAGACCCTCGCCGGTTTCCTGATGTCCTCCCTCGGGCACATCCCCGAAGCCGGGGAGGCCCTGGAGCACGAGGGCTGGGAGTTCCACGTCGTCGAGGTCGAGCGCCACCGCATCGAGCGGGTCGTGGTCGTCCCGCCGCCCGACACCGACGGCGAAGGCGAGGACTCGTGAGCCTCGTCCTGACCGCCGTTCTGCTGCTGGGCAACGCGTTCTTCGTCGGCGCCGAGTTCGCGCTGATCGCCTCGCGCCGCACCGCGCTGGAGGCCCACGCCGACTCCCGCCGGGTGCGGTGGGCGCTGTCGGCGATGGGGCAGCTCCCGTTGATGATCGCCGGCGTCCAGCTCGGCATCACGATCTGCACGCTGGGCCTGGGCGCCGTCGCCGAACCGGCGATCGCGCACCTCCTGGAGCCCCTCGCGCACGCCGTCGGGCTGCCGGAGGACTTCGTGCACCCCGTCGCGCTGATCATCGCGCTGACCTTCGTGACCTACATGCACACCGTGTTCGGCGAGATGGTCCCGAAGAACCTGGCGCTGGCCGGACCCGAGAAGGCCGTGGTCTGGCTCGGGCCGCCGATGCTGGCCTTCTGCGCCGCCACGCGCCCGCTGCTGCTGGCGATGAAGGCGCTGTCGTCGTGGATCCTGAAACTGTTCAAGATCGAGGCGGCCGAGGCCGTCAAGAACACCTACACCGTCGACGAGTTCGCCGGGCTCATCAGCGAGTCGCAGGCCGGCGGCCTGCTGGAGGAGAGCGACGGCGCGCGGCTGTCGGCGGCCATCGAGCTCGGCCAGCGCCACGCCAGCGACGCCATGCGGCCCTGGGCGGGCGTCACGACCATCACCGACGACACCACCAACGAGAAACTTGAGGAGCTTGCCTGCGCGTCAGGGCTCTCGCGTTTCCCGGTGATCGCGCGTCAGGGCCGGCGCATCCGCGGGTTCATCCACATCAAGGACGTCATCGGCGTCGACCCCGCCGACCGCGCCCGGGCGATCGATCCGGGCCGGATCCGGCCGCTTCCGGCGGTGCCGCCCGACAAGAGCCTCGGCGACCTGCTGCTCCAGATGCGGCGCGCGGCCGTGCACATCGTGCTCGTCGCCGACTCCGGTTCCCCGGTGGGCATCGTGACCCTCGACGACATCCTCGCCGCCCTCATGGGCCGCCAGGACGTGCGCGGCGGGTCACCGGACAAGCCCTAGTCCCTCTCGTTCAGGGCCGCCGTGACCGCCGCCGTGGTGAGCACCGGCTGGTACTCGTCGGGCGGGAGCAGTCCCAGCCCGGTGAGGCGGGCGAGGTTCTCCTCGTCGTCGAGGACCGCCAGGAACTTCTCGGCGGCCTGGCTGAGCAGGCCGGACAGGTCGGCGCGCATCGCGTAGGGGAAGTCGAGACCGGTGACGGCCGGCGTGGTCTCCAGCAGGACCCACGGCTCGTCGGGGTGGGCGGCGTTGTGGGCGTCGACGTCGAGGCGCGACATCGGGATCGCCTTGTAGCCCTTGGGGAACTTCCCGGGCGCGAGCTTCTCGTCGACCTTCACCGCGGTGGCCGCGCCGACGTTGTCGAAGGCCGCCAAGGCCGCCAGCGCCGCCACGTCACGCCGGGGGTCGCCCACGCACACGGGCAGCTTCTCGGGATCCCAGGCGTCCAGGGCCAGGCTCGGGAAGAAGCTCTCGGCGTCGCCGTGGGCGGCGGCCAGGCCGATGGGGCTGAACGCGACCGACGGCTGGTGGGCGCCCAGGATGGCGCCACCGCCGTCGACCGCGCCGTCGACGCGCAGGCTCCACGCCCGCGACTCCGGCACCCACACGTGCGGCAGCGCGGCCGCGGGCGCCGACTCCTCGCCCGTGCCGATGTCGATCTCGCCGCCGCGTGCCTTGACCAGGGCCTCGGCCACGGCGGCGGAGTCGACCTCGGTGACGGTCACCGAGACACAGGTGGAGTTGACGCGCAGGTCGCCGCGCTTGAGTGAACCGGCGACGTCGCGCAGGGCGGGCGCGACGGGCGGTGCTGCGGCGACCTCCAGGTCGAGGATTTCGGAACATTCTTGCGCGCGGTCGATGACGACCCGCAGGGCGAACCCGGTCAGGGGGACGAGCAGGGCGAGCAGGGCGCAGCCGATGAGGATGCGCCTGGTCCTGCGTCCTAGTCGCGGGGGGCGACGGTGCCGGATCGCCATAGGCTCACCTGCGGCGGGGGGCCAGGCTTCCCCCACGGCTCTGGCGACGCTGCTTGGGGGGCGTTATGGAACCGGCGATGATGGTGAGCGCCTCCGGCACGAGCCGGAAGTACGCCCACACACCGCGTTTGTCGCGTTCCAGAAGCCCGGCGTCGGTGAGGATGCGCAGGTGGTGGCTGATCGTGGGCTGCGAGAGTCCGAGCGGTTCGGTCAGTTCGCAGACGCACGCCTCTCCCGCGGGAGAGGCCTGGATGAGGCTGATCAGCCGGAGCCTGTTGGCGTCGGCGAGCGCTTTCAAGACCGAGGCGAGCCGCTCGGCCTCGGGATGCTCCATGGGTTCACCGTCTAGCGGTGATGTGGAATAGGTGGTGTCGACGATCGCGCGTGGCACGGGTGTTTTCCTTTCACCATCTCTGTCGATCGCGCCAGCGGCCTCCCCACCGTGAGGATGGTGGGGATGGCCGTTAATGGCGACAAATGGCCCAGTATGAACGTGTTCTGAGTTGGGGATTGATCGAAGAGGGGTGTTCGGGTCTACAGTCCGAGATCGTCGAGGTCGTACGCGGCCCGGTAGGGCAGTCCGGCGGCCTCCACGGCCTCCCGGGCTCCCCGGTCCACGATGACGGCGACGCCGACGATCTCGGCGCCGGCTTCGCGCAGCGCGTCGACCGCGGTGAGCACGCTGCCGCCCGTGGTGGAGGTGTCCTCGACGGCGAGTACCTTGCGTCCGGACACGTCCGGACCCTCGATGCGCCGTTGCAGGCCGTGCGTCTTCTCGCTCTTGCGCACCACGAACGCGTCCAGGGGGGTGAGCCTGGACGGCGTGGCGTTCGCCGCGTGGAGCATCGCGCCGGCCACGGGGTCGGCGCCGAGGGTGAGACCGCCGACGGCGTCGTAGTCCCAGTCGGCGGTCAACTCGTTCATCACCGCGCCGACCAGCGGCGCGGCGGCATGGTGCAGGGTCACACGGCGAAGGTCGATGTAGTAGTCGGCCTCACGCCCACTGGAAAGCACCACACGGCCTCGCACCACGGCGAGGTCGTGGATGAGGGTGCGCAGCTGGTCGCGCTCTGACATGCCTGACAGGGTACGTGGCGTGGTCAGTCGATTCCGCCGCGCCCCGACCGCTTCTGCAGGCGCCCGGCCAGCCGATACAGCAGGGATCTCGGCGCGTGTCTGACCACTTCGGACACAATGCGGTACCGGGCGGTGGGCACGCTGACGAGTCGGGAGCGGTCCAGATCGCGCAGCGCGGCCGCGACGACGTCGTCGGCGTCGAGCCATAGAGGGTCGGGAATGCCGGTGGTCTCGATGCCCGCGCGCTGGTGGAATTCGGTGCGCACGTAGCCGGGGCACAGGGCCATGACCCGCACGCCCTTCCCTTGCACCGCTTGGCCGATGGACTCCGAGAAGTTGGTGACGTAGGCCTTGGAGGCGTTGTAGGTGGAGCCCGGTCCGATGGGCCCGAAGCCGGCCACGGAGGAGACGTTGACGACCGCGCCCCAACCTCTGTCCATCATGGACGGTACGGCGGCGTGGGTGAGGCGGAGGACGGCCCGCACGTTCAGCCGCAACTGGCGTTCCTCGTCGTCGACGGGTGAGCCGAGGAAGCCGCGCGCCAAGCCCATGCCGGCGTTGTTGACGAGGAAGTCGACCCGGCGCGCCGCGTCGGATACCCGACCCTCCACGACTTCGCAGCCCTTGTCGTCGACGAGGTCGGCGGCGAGGGCCTCGACCTCGACACCGTAAGTCTCGTGCAGGAGTTCGGCCGCGTCGGTGAGGCGTTCGGCGTCCCTGGCGACCAGGACGAGGTCGTAGCCGTCGGCGGCGAGCCGGCGCGCGAAGGCGGCGCCGATGCCGGCGGTGGCGCCGGTGATCAGAGCCCGGCGGGCCCCGGGGTGGGCCGCTGGCCCGAAGATGGCGGATTCCATGGCCTCACTGTGTCATTGGCCGATCGCGGCCGACGGGTCAGGTCGGCTGGTCGGGGGCCGTGAGCTGGGCGATGATCACCCGCGCGGGCTCAGGTGGCCGCCGGGACGCCCTTGCGGGCGGCTTCGGGCACGGCGCGGAACCACTGGTTGGCCGGCGGGGTCGCCAGCAGCACGATGATCGCCAGGTAGGCCGCGAAGGTCAGCGCCTGCACGACCACGTTCGCCCCCGACCACCAGCCGGGCGTCGCCGCGTCGAGGGCCTGTTCGACGCGCTGCGCGGTGGCGGCGTCGGCGCCGTAGCCGCTCGGTGAGCCCTCGCCGACGAGCCCGCAGACCCCGCACAGGACGAGCGGCCCGGCGACCGCCCAGGTGCACGTGCGGGCCCAGCGCCTGCCGGCGAGGTAGAAGCGGGCGAGGGCGGCGAAGGCCAGCGAGCACAGCAGCCACAGGCCGATCACGGTGTAGGAGGCAAGGCGGGTGGTGAACACCGCCGTCTCGCGCTGGGCCTCCATGGGGAACTCCTCGGCGAGCGCGTCGGGGAGTACGGCGAGGAGTCTGCCGGTGAGCAGGACGCTGAGGACGGCCCCGGCGAGCGCGAGCGCGGCGGTGGCGTACTGGACGCGGGCCGCGACGGTCACCACCGTCGGCTGCAATATGGGGCGCATCGCCCCAAACTAGTACATCACGACCACTGGGTCGGGTAGTTCTGCGCGGGGTAGGCGGTTTTCGCGGCGCGGACGGCGGCGAACCAGGCGGCGGCTCGGCCGGTCGCCAGCATGATCACGATGACCACGTTGGCGATCAGGACGAGGCCCGTGACGATGGCCAGGATCGCGAAGTAGCCGGGGCCCAGCGAGTAGTTGTAGGCGTAGTCGCTGAGCTGACTGCTGACCGTCGCGCTGGAGATGACCGAGAAGCCGTCGCACAGGGCGGCGGCCCCGGCGACGCAGAACACGGCGACGCGCGGGCCGTGCTGGCCGCGCAGGACGAAGACCGCCAGCACGCCGACGGCGATGTGCAGCATCGGGCCGAGGCAGCCGGCGAAGGCGGGACCCACGCTCTGGGAACTCATGTGGCCGGCGTCGGAGACGAGGCTGATCATCATCAGCACGCCGATGAACCCGATGGCGAACATCAAGACCGCGGCGGTCAGCACCTGCGAGGGCCGCTCGGGCACGACTTGCCGGCCGGACGCCTGATAGGCGGCGTGCTGGTACGGGTTGGCGGGCCCTTGGGGCGGGTAGGTCACGGGTGGGCTCCCGGTTGCTGGGGTGGGTCAGCGCGGAACCGCGAAGCCTCCACCGCCGGTCGGCGGCTGCCGACGGGTGAAGTGCTCCCCCGACGCCGGCAGCACGAACAGGAAACCGGCCGGCGTGAAGGCGACGATGCCGAGCACGTTGTGCGCCAAGGTATACGAGGCGTACCAGTCGGGCAGGGCGGCCGTGACGTCCTCGGTGTCGACGGCCGAAACGGCGGTGTCGGCGGTCAGCGCCAGGATGTTCTGGAGCGCGCCGCCGTAGACCACGCACAGGATCGACACCGCCAGCAGGAGGCCGCACAGGCCGAGCGCGACCCAGTAGCCCATCGGGCGGCCGCGCAGCAGGCTCGCACCGGCGACCGCCGACACGGCGGCCAGCAGCAGCCAGATGAGCCCGAGGCCCACGACGGTGGCCGTGACCTGGACGTCGAGGCGGTCGCCGGTCGCCTGAAGCTCGGCGCGCAGGGCGTCGGGAAGACCGATCGCGGCGGCACCCGACACCAGCGCCCACAACGCGGTCAGCGCCGCACCGGCGAAGAAGAAGGCCGCGGCCAGGCGCACCGTCGCCGGTGGCCGGCCGCGGCCGTCGGGGATCCCGAAGCCCCCGCTGGGGATCTCGGTCACAGCTTCCCCGGCGGCTCGTAGGGCAGGTAGATCTGCGGCTGCACGGACTGGCGCGCCGGCCGGAAGTACTCGTGCGCGGCCGGGAGCAGCAGCAGGATGACCACGGCGGCGTACATGCCGGTCGAGACGATGTTCTGGATCACCGAGTAGGCCGTGAACCAGCCCGGCATCAGCGACTGGACGTCGATCTCCTGCGCCCAGGCGTATTCGCCCCCGCCGGTGGTGTTGCTCGTCGTCAGCGTGCTCTGCAGGCCGGAGGTCAGGACGCTGAACAGGCCGCAGAGGACCGCGATGCCGCCGAGGATCCAGGTCGTGATGCGCACGCCGTTGACACCCCGCAGGGTCCAGATGCCCAGCAGCGCGAAGGCCCCCGGCCAGATCAGCAGGCAGAAGTAGACCACGCCCATGGTGATCGCCATGAGGTTGGCGAACTCCTCGGCCTCGGCGGCGCTCGGCGCGCCGGAGGACAAGAACGCCTCGGACAGCTCCGGGATCAGCGACTTGGCGACCAGGTAGCTGACGATCGCGTTGACCAGGGCGAACGCGAAGACCGCGAACTGGAGGTAACCCGCGATGGAGACGACGCCCGGGCGTGGCGGCTTGGCGGGTACGGCGAACTGTGGGGCGGCCACGGGGCACCTTTCGGCGTGGGGCGAACATGACGGAGGCGGCGCCTTGACGGCGCCGCCTCGAAGTTACGGGGTCCGCGCCGGTTACGCCATACCGGCGGCGCGGGCGGACTTGTGCGCGTTGAACCAGTCCTTCGACGGTCCCATCGCCAGCGTGACGATGATGCCGATGCCGCAACCGATCAGCAGGATGCTGAAGATCAGGTTGAGGGTCATGTACCAGCTCGGGTAGGCCGACACCAGGGTGTCGGAGCTGCTCAGCGCCGCGTTGGAGATCAGGCCGATGCCCCAGCACGCGAGGAAGATGCCGTAGAGCACGAAAGCGGCGATCCGGGCGCCGTTGCGGCCCCGCAGCACGCCGAGCGCGATGGCCGTGAAGCCCGCCGCGACGATGATGTAGATGACCGCGCTGATGATCGAGAAGGACGGCACGCTGCCGACCACATCGCCCATCGCCACGAAGGACAGGATGCCGCTCAGGAACGACAGCGCCACCGTGGCCATGATCAGCATCGCCGCGATCGTCACGATCTGCGGACGCTCGCCGGGAGGCTGCACCTGCCCGAAGGCGGGCTGGCCGTAACCGGGCTGCTGGCCGTAGGCGGGCTGACCGTAGGCGGGCTGCTGCTGGCCGTACGGCGCACCCGAGGCGGGCTGCTGGCCGTACGGGTCGGGCTGGCCGTAAGGGGCCGGTGACTGCGGCTGGCCGTAGGGAGCACCTGAAGCGGGCTGCTGGCCATACGGGGCACCCGACGCCGGCTGCTGGCCGTAAGGGTCAGGTTGCTGCCCGTACGGATTCTGCTGCCCGCCGGGAGGCTGCTGTGGTGGATAGGTCATGACGGGTGTCCTCTTTCCGTACAGGGTCGATCGAGCGCCCACCATACCTTCGCAGTGCGACAAGGGGGCGTTTCCGACCGCAACGCACGCCGAGGGAGACCGTACTGTGACCTTTCGGCCGCCCAGGGCGACCGTTCAGGCGCGACCGTCACGCTCGTCGAGGGCGGCACCGAGCAGTCCGTACTGCTCGGCCGCGGCCTCGCGCAGCCAGCCGGGATCGACATCGGTGCCCTCGGGGCGGATGCCGGTGTGAATGCGGTCGTAGGCGATCTCGCTGAGCAGGACCGACACCTCTTCGAGCAGGGCCGGCGCCAGCGGTGGCCGGGAGTCGGGACGGGACGCGTCACGCGGGATGTCGTTCATGCCGCCGTCACTCTCCTCAAGCCACGATCGGCTAACTCGGCGTCACACCAGTATGCCCCAGGCGCAAGGGGGCGCCAACTCTCACCGGCTCGCCCTGGCGTCGGATTCGGGCAACTGCGCGCGCACATAACGCGTCAGCCGCTCCATCAGCGCACGGTTCCCGATCACCTGGAAACCCTTGCCCCCCAGCAGTTCCGGCAGGACCTGGCGCAGGGCACCGCCGACGGTCGCGCCGTCGGCGACCAGCGCCGCGCAGTCACCGATCAACCGGTCGGTGTAGTCACGGACCAGGCCCGGATCGGGCGGATCGATGGTGAGCCGGCCGTCGCCGGTCGAGGGGCCCTGTTCGAGGCTGACCGTGTCGATCCGCCGCCGCCGGCCCAGCGGACGCTCCACATACGCCTCGTACCAGGACATGCGCTCACCCTCGACCGAGACGTGACCGCTGCGCGCGCGCATCACGGCCAGGACCAGCAGGATGTCGTCGTGCAGGGCGGCGAGGCGGCTCGGCCCGTGCTGGGTCTCGCCGGTGACCTCGGCCTTCTCGGCCAGCCAGCGGCGGTAGGGCCAGATGTCGGCCGGTACCGGTCCGTGGAAACCGACGTAGGCGAGGATCAGCCGCGCCAGATGGCGCTCCCAGTCCGTCGCGCACGCCCCGTAGATGCGGCCGACGACACCACGGGAGTCGGTGCGCGCCAGTGCGCCGACCTCCACCCGCATACGCCGAAACCGGTCCAGCATCAGGCATTCGGCGACACGGAAGGCCCACCCGTCGGGGTCGGCGACCGAGTCGCGGTGGTCGTCGAAACGGCGGCACGTCAGGCACAGGATCTCGCCGTGCTCACTGACGCACTCGGCGCAGGTCGCCGACGCGGTCGTGCCGCGCGGGTCGTCGGGAGAGTAGGGGGCGATCTGGGTCGGGCACCACCACTCCACGCCTTGCGTGCGGTGGAGCGCGTGCCGCAGCGGTGCGGTGGCGTGCCAGACGACGCGCGCGAACTGCGGGTACCAGGCGGCCGAAGTCGCCCGGCGAGCATTGTCCAAACGGGACATCGCGACCTCCGGGAATCACTTTTGGGGAAGGGAGGTGCGGGCGACGCTGCCCAGAGGGTCGAAGCGGTGTGCGCGCGGGTGGTGCGGGGTGACGAGGGGTGGTGGGCGCGGTGCGCCGGTGGGCGCGGGTGGTGCTGCGCTGCGCTGCACTGTGCTGCCGGGGTGTGGGAGCGCCGATGCTTCGGACCCGGAAGGGTGGAACTTAGGGGTCGTTAAGGTGGTGGGTCTCCAGCATGCCAAGATCCATAGAGGACAGTCCAGAGGGTTGGGTTGTTTTTTGGGGTTTGGGTTTGGGTTTGGGTTCGGGTTCGGCCCTGGGGTTCGGGTTCGGGTTCGGCTTGGGGCCGGGACAGGGCCGGGGGACGCGTCGGGTCGGGTTCCGCGCGTCGGGCGCCGCTGCCGGACTCCGGCGCCTGCGCCTGCGCCTGCGCCTGCGCCTGCGCACGTATCTATCTGTGTTCACCGCCCTCCTGCCCGCGGCCCGCGGCTCGCGGCTCGCGGCTCGCGGCTCGCGGCTCGCGGCGGGCACGGTATCGCCCAACACCCCCACCAACCTGCCATCGGCCATCGGCCCTCGGCCACCGGCACCGGCACCGGCACCAGGCAGGGCAACCGAGCACCGAGCCGGAGCACCGAGCCGGCGCCCAGTCCGGAACCGGCCATCCCGCAGCCCTCACCCGGCCTCACACTCCGAGCTCACACTCCGAGCTCACACTCCGAACCCACAGCCCGGCCCACGCCCCAACTCCACTCCGGACCCACGCCCGAGCCCCGCCGCCCCACCTAGGGTGTGTCCTGGTGGTCTTGTGGGTGCGAGGCGGGGCTCGTTTTTCTTCTGGCAAGCCGTTCTTTCGCCCTGGTACCGGTGTTGTACCTGGGCGAAAGAACGGTGCCGCCAGGGGGAAAACGAGTCCGCCGCAGCCCCGCAGTGATCACCAGGACACGCCCTAGTCCATCGGCCACACGCTGATCTCGATCGACCCCGCCAGCCTCAACGGCTCCCGCACCGACCCGTACGGCGCCAGCGCGAAGTCCGCCAGCCTCACCAGCCGCCGCCCCTCGTCCTCGGGCGTGTCGATGTCGATCACCAGCAGGAAATTCCCATCGGCGTCCTGGTACACCCACCCCGGTTCGGCGTCGGCGGGGATCGCCAGTTCAGGCTCGTCCCAGGGCCGGATCCGATCGCGAGAGGTTGACGCGTAAGGGATCGAGGAGGTGGGCAGGGACGTATTGTGGGGCCCGGTAGCCGTTGGAGAGGGCTCGTTGGTGGCACCCGTGATGGAAGTAGTGGCAGGCTGGGCTTGTGGCGCAGCCACAATGTCACTGCGTCCTGCGATCATGGGAGGAGACTCCCCACGGGGTGTGATCGCGATGTACGCGGGAGATGGCGTTGAGATGAGGGCTTTAAGCTCGACCTGGGAGGCGAGGCGGACGGCGATGCCGGCCGCGATCGCACACAGGAGCACGCCCGCGCCCACCACCCCGAAGATCCACATGAGGCCTTCGGTGGGGGCGAGGGTCGCGGCGGCGGCGCCCGCGGCGCCGATGAAGATCGTGCCGGCGACGATGCCGGCGAGCGCCGGTCCCCGGCCCATCTTGGGGCGGCGGGCCGAAGGCCATTTCGCGGAGGCCCGGGCTATGCCGAGCTGCACCGCGGAAAGACCCGTCAGGACTATGCCCACGACGACCAGCGCGCCGGCCAGGATCACTGTCCGTTCCATCGGTGCACCTCCTCGAACTTCGAGGCTATGCGATGAACACCGATCCCGCCCGTCGCGAAACTCCGAGCGGCCCCGATGCTCCACTCACGACACCTGGGCCACGTACAGTCCGATATACGACAGAGCGGTGATTGTGGAGCGTTTCGCCATGCGTAATGAAACCCATCGTCACGGCGGACCACCATATTGTGAGGTTCACGTGCAACTTGACCAGGCGCGAGAGATCGAAGGAGGCGCGGACCGATGCTGAGGACGGCACTGCACGACATCGCGCCGATGCTCGCCGGGGCTGAGGCGGACATCAACACCAAGGGAGTCATCGACTTCTTCCTCAGCAAGATCGCCCCGATCCTGCTGGGCGTGCTGGGGCTGATCTTCATCGGCCGCGCGAACAAGGGAGAGATCTCCAAGGTCATGACATCGTCGGCGATCGCGATCGTCGGCCTGGCCTTCATCGCCGGAGCGGTCACGCTGGTGTTCCTCGGTGGAACCCTCGTCGACCTGTTCTTCACCGACTAGAAGGCTCAGCGAGCGGCGCCGCAGGGCGTCGACGGGGTACGCGTTTGGGAAGGACGCGGACCTTGGGAACGACGGCAGGAGTTGGCATTGAGGCTACGTACGGACGATGACATCTATCGTGCGCGGCTGCTCTACCTGGGGCCGCCTGGATACACGCTGCCCATTCACCTGCCGTACGCACAATATGGAGTGTTCGCGGCGTGCCTCGCCCTCTACATGTTCTTGTACTGGGCCTTCTTCCAGGACGTGAATCTCTTTCCAGCCTGGGAGATCGCGCTGGCCATGGTGACCACCTCGCTGATCTTCCGCAACGTCGATCCCGACCGCCCTGCCAGGGCGGTGCTGCGCACGGTCGTCACCGACTGGCGCTCGACCCGGGAACCGAATCAAGAACAGCGCGACCAGCGCCTCGTCGCGCGTGCCGTGCGCATCCGTGAGGTTGTCCAGTGACTGAACCCCAACGCCCCGACGACGAGCGGTCCGGCAACGGCTCCCCGCAGGGACAGAAGGGTCCCATCGCGGTCTTCCGCGCGCCGAAGAAGCCGCGCGGGGAGGGCACCGAGAAGGACTCGCGGATCGCCGAGGCCCTCGACGGTGAGGAGCCGCCGCAGCCGGTGCCCCCGCGCCCCGCGGGCGCCGTGACGCCCCCTCCGCCTCCGCGCGAGCGCACGAGGCGCCCGGACTGGCCGACCGAGCCGCTCGACACCGCCATCGCCGACGCCGTGTTCGGCCCGCGCGTGCCCATGGTCGCCGAGGAGCCCTCCCAGCGGCCCCCGGAGCGTCCTTCGGAGGCCCGCGCGACCGAGCAGCCGAGCAGCGAGGCGCAAAAGGAGCGCGAGGTCCAGACCGCGCGCAACGAGCAGCGCGGCCGGGAAGAGCAGCGTCGCGCCGACCAGCGCGGCCGCGAGGTGCAGCGCCGCCAGGCGCAGGCCGAGCAGCGGGCCGCCCAACAGCCCGCCAGGCAGCCCGCCCAGCAGCCCGAGCAGAAGCCCGCGCCCCCGCGCGCGCCGGAGCGCCAGGCGCCGCCCGTCGCCCAGCAGCGGACCCAGGAGCCGGCCCGCCCGGTCGCCCCGCCGCGTCCGCCGGTGATGAAGCCGCCGCCGCCCGGGCCGCCCGCCGCGCCCTTTGCGCAGCCCCCGGCCCCTCCCGTGCAGGCCGCTCCCCCGGCCGTGCCGGGACGCCAGCTCGAACCGATGCCGCAGCGTCTGCCGGTCCCGCAGCAGGAGTACGACCCGAGGCTGCGCACCGCGCCGCCCGGGACGCGCCCGGCCGAACCGCGCCCACTGTCCAAAAAGGAGCAGAAGCAGGCCGAGAAGGAGGCCAAGCGCGCGCAGCTGTTCCGGCAGTCGAAGCCGCCCCGCTTCAAGGACCGCAGCCCGGTGCAGGAGCTCGCGCTCACCGAGATCGCCGGGCACCTGACCTTCACGCCGATCTCGGTGACGGCCTGGTACCGGCTGCCCGAGGTCCGCTGGGCCTTCCGGCCCGACACCGAGCGCGAGGCGCTGATCTCGGCGATCGCCGAGCAGTACTCGGGCATGGCCGGCTTCCGGCTGCACCTGCGCCGCACCAACCGGCCCTTCCCGGCCGCCGACTGGGCGCGCACGGTCGACCGCAACACCGCGCGACCGCTGCCGACCGTCCCGGGAGCCAACAGCTGGGCCGACCACCTCGTCGCCGCCCAGCAGCACCTGCACGACATGAGCCACGCCGAGGGCCAGACCTACCTCGGGATCAGCTTCGCGCGCCGGACGCTGGCCGACACCGTCGGCGAGCGCTTCAACCGGCTTCGCGGGCGCGGGACGCTCGACGTCGAACGCCGTCGTCTCGACCGGATGACCGAGCAGTTCGACGAGGTCCTCGGCGCCTACGGCGTTCGCGGGCGGCGCGTGACGCCGCACGAGCTGGAGTGGCTGATCTACCGCTCGGTGGCGCTGGGCGCCTCACCGCCGGAGGAGCTGTCGCCGGTGTCGGACACCGGTTGGGCGCCGGGCGATCTGCTGGCGCTGACCGAGCAGATCGAGCGGTACCGGACGCCGTACGGGTCGACCGTGAAGCTCGTCAACCGCCTGACCGGCGAGGAGACGCACACCGCGATCCTCACCGTCGGGCGCATGGAGGAGCTGGAGATCCCGGAGCGGCACGAGCCGTGGCTGCACTTCCACGAGCGACTGCCGTGGCCGATGGAGATCTCGTCGCGGGTCGACGTCCTCGGTCCGGGTGAGGCCTTCCGGAACCTGGAGCACCGGCTGCGGATGATCCGTTCGCAGCAGCACGACTACGACGAGCACTCGATGGACGCGCCGCCGGAGCTGGAACGTCTGGCGCAGCGTGCCCTGGGAGTCGGCGACGAGATGACCACCGGTCTGCCCACCGACGCCTCCCGAATCCATGGTTGGCACCGGATCGCGGTGTCGGCGGCCTCGCGCGAGGAGTGCCTGGAGCGCGCTCGGCGGCTGATCAAGATGTACGGCCGCGAGATGCGCATCTCCCTGCAGCACCCGAAGAACCAGGACTGGCTGGCCCGTGAGTTCATTCCGGGCGAGCCGATCGCCAACACCGGATACGTGCGGCGCATGCCGGTGCGGTTGTTCGCCGCGGCGCTGCCGCAGGCGGCGTCCACTGTGGGCGATCGACGCGGCGACCTGATCGGCCGCACGTCGGGCACCTGCCGGCGTCCGGTGTTCCTCGACCTCCACTTCCCCATGGAGGTAAGGGAAAGGTCCGGTCTGGCGGTCTTCGTCGCCGAGCCCGGCGGTGGTAAGTCCACATTGCTCGGCGCACTCGGCTACCTCGCCGCCCGCCGCGGCGTCCAGGTCACGCTCCTCGACCCGTCCGGGCCGCTGGCGCGACTGTGCGAGATGCCCGAGCTCAAGCCCTACGCGAGGGTCATCAACCTCACCGGCCAGCAGTCGGGGACCCTGGCGCCCTACGCGCTGATCCCCACGCCCCGCCGCGAGCACTGGGGCGAGGGCCCGGAGGCCGACCGCGACTTCGAGATCGCGGTGTCCAACGCGCGCGCCGAGCGGCGCATGCTCGTCCAGGACATCTGCTCGATGCTCGTACCGCCCCAGGTCGCGCGTGAGGCGGGAACAGCCCGGCTCCTGCGGCACGCCGCGCGGGCCGTCCCGGCCGAGGAGACCAGCACCCTCGAAGACGTCGTCGACGTCCTCCAGGACGAAGGCGACGAGGGCGCCGAACTGGCCGCGCTGCTCCTCGACACCGCCGAGATGCCGCTGGCGATGCTGTTCTTCGGCTCCCCGCCGCCCGACACGCTCGGCGACGAGGCCGCCCTGACCGTCATCACCATGGCCGGGCTGCGCCTGCCCGACCTCAAGATCGAGCGCGAGTACTGGTCGGCCGAGGAAGCCCTCGCCCTGCCGATGCTGCACACCGCGCACCGCCTTGCCGTCCGACGCTGCTACGGCGGCGACATCAACCGCCGCAAGCTCGTCGGCCTCGACGAGGCCCACTTCATGGAGGGCTGGCGCTCCGGGCGCTCCTTCCTCGTGCGCCTCGCGCGCGACTCCCGAAAGTGGAACCTCGCCGCCCTGGTCGCCTCCCAGAACCCCAAGGACATCCTCGGCCTCGACGTACAGAACCTGGTCTCCACCGTCTTCGTCGGCCGCATCGCCGAAGACGCCGAAATCGCGCAGGAGGCCCTCCGCCTTCTGCGGGTACCCACCGATGTCGGATACGAGCAAACCCTTGCCGCACTGTCCTCTGTGGACGCATCATCGGCGGAAAGGTTGCCGTACCGGGAGTTCATCATGCGCGACGTCGACGGACGGGTCCAGCGGATCCGCGCCGACATCTCCTACGCCGCGCGCCTGCTGGAGTTCCTGGACACCACTCCCGGTGTTCCCGGACCGGTCGGTGGCGCCGCCGCCGGCGGACCTCACGCGAAGTCCATGGTGGAGGGTGATGGGAATGTGGCGCGTCGGTAAACACAAGCTCGCCGCGGCGGTGCTCGCCGTGGGCGTCGCCGCGCTCGCGGTGATGTTCGTGCCCGGGATCGCCGGAGCCGAGGAGGAGGATCCCAAGGACCCGAGCGGCAAGTGCGCGCTCTCGGTCTGGCAGGAGGATCCCGTCGGCTGCGCCAACGCTTTGCCACCGGTCCCCAAGGACGCCTGCAAGGAGACGCCGGCGCCCAGCGCGCCCGACTCCGGCCTGGCGGGCTGGTTCTCCAGCGACCCCAAGCTCCCCACCGAGACCGAGGCGGGCTTCTACAGCACCTACGGGTACGCCGGCTATCAGGCCAGGCTGTACGACGTCGGCTGCCTGGGCGGCACACCCGTCGACAGCTATACCGGCGCCAACAGCATCGCCGGCGGCGAGTTCATGATCGCCACCGGCATCACCGGCGCGTCCAACGCGCTGCGCGAGTGGGCCTGGCAGCCCGCCGACGCGTGGAGCTGGTCGGACAACCTCGTCAAGACGGCCACGCAGGCGGTCTACGAGAAGGTCTTCAGCGTCTTCGGCATCATCACCGTCGGCGTCGTCGGCCTCTACCTGATCTGGCGCTCGCGGCAGGCGGAGATGTCCTCGGCGATGACGACCGTCGGCTGGGCGGTGTTCATGCTCGTGCTGGTCACGGCGGTCGCGAAGTGGCCGACGGAGTCGGCGCAGGTCGCCGACGGCGCCATGACGACCGCGCTGACCACGGTGAACAACGCCGTCGGGCCGCCGAGCGCCTGCGACGACGCCACCGAGCCGTGCGTCGACGAGCGGCCGGCGGCGGTGCGGGCGTCCGACACCGTCACGGAGAACCTGCTCTACAACAACTGGCTGCGGGCGACGCTGGGCTCGGCCGACAGCGAGGCGGCGAAGTTCTACGGCGAGGCGCTCTACGAGACGACGGCCTTCAGCTGGCAGGAGATCGAAGAGGTCCGCGCCGACCCCTCCCGCCGCACGACGCTCGCCGAGGAGAAGGCGGCCCGCTGGCGCGCCATCGCCGGTGAGATCCAGCGCTCCTATCCCGAGGAGTACGAGCACCTTCAGGGCGTGCGCGGCTGGGAGCGTGTCGGAGCCGGCTTCCTGGCGATCCTGTCGGCACTGTTGTTCGCGCTGTTCGACATCACCGCCAGCATCCTGATCATTCTCGGCTTCCTGCTGATCCGCTGGGCGATCATCGCCCTGCCGATCATCGGCACCATCGCGATCCTGCGGCCGGCCGGCGGCGGGTTCAAACGGCTGATCAACATCGTGCTGTCGGCGGTCATCAACGTGATCGTCTTCGGGGTCGCGGCCGCGGTGTATCTGTTCGCCGTCGACCAGATCCTCTCCAGCGCACTGGCTCCGTGGCTGCAGATCCTGCTCATCGCCCTGACCGGCGCGGCGGCGTGGATGCTGCTGCGCCCATACCGGCGCATGCTCTCGCTCGGCGGCGGCGGTTCCATGAGCGACTCGTTCTGGGGCAGCAGCAAGAAGAAAGAGGAGCACGTCAAGATCATCGAGCGCGGCGGTTCGCGCGGCGCCATCACCGCGCGCGAGGAACGGCCCGAGACGCGGGCCGAGGAGTCGCGCGCCGATGCCGTCGAAGAGTCCGGGTCGAGCAGTTCCGACCGGCCCGAGGTGCGCCGAGATCCCACGCCCACACCGCGAGCCGGCGGCGGACCCGGAGTGGCCGTGTACCGGCCGTCGGGTGCCCGCACGTCCTCGACCGTGACCAACTACGAGCCGGCGGACAGACCGCACACCTACTCGGGCTCGCGGCCCGACTAGACCCACCCCGATCGAAGAGCAGGACCTCGCATGCGCCGGATCACCCGACTGCTGTTCACCCGCTACGGAATCGTCGGCGCCATCGTCCTGATCGTCGTCGTGGTGCTCACCGTCAGCCGGGCGATCAACGGCCCCGGCGACAGCGGGAGCGCGGGCAACAACGTGGCCGGCGACGAGACCTCGTCGCCGGTGCAGGTGCCCGACGACGGGGTCGTCCATTCGAGCGGATTGCCGACAGCTCCGCAGGAGCCGGCGCTCACCGAAGGCGCCGAGGACCTCCTCTCCGTCGCCGGTGACTTCGCTCAGAAATGGGCACAACCCGGGAAAAGCGCCCAGAAATGGCACGACTCGCTGGGGCCTTTGTCCACCGAGGAGCTGAAAGTCCAGCTCGCCGGCGTCGACCCGATCTCGGTGCCCACGAACGAACTCCTGGGTGAGCCGGAGCTGTCGTTTCAGCGAGGCGACCTCGCGGAGGTGACAGTGAGCGCTGTTGGTGGCACACTGCGATTGAGTCTGACGGTCACCAATGGACAGTGGCTGGTCAGCGGCATCGACTGGGAGCGAGGCTGATGCCAGCGGGATCCGTGCGCCGACGGGGACGCGTCATCGCCTGGGTGGCGAGCGCGACGACCCTGGTCCTGTGCTGCGCGGGAACCCTGGTGTTCACGTTCTTCTCGGGTCAGCCCGATTCGGATGCGATCAACCTGGTCGGTTGCGGCACCACGAATGCGATCAATGTGGACGGTGAGCTGCCCTCGGTCGGCAATCTCAACGAGGAGCAGCGCTACCACGCCGCGGTGATCATCAAGGTGGGGCAGGACAAGCAGATTCCGCCGCGCGGCTGGGTGATCGCGATCGCCACGGCGATGCAGGAGTCGACGCTGCACAACTACGGCCACCTCGGCGACGCCAACGACCACGACTCGCTCGGGTTGTTCCAGCAGCGGCCGAGCATGGGCTGGGGCACGCCCGCGCAGATCCTGGATCCGGAGTACTCGGCGGGGCGGTTCTACGGCAAGCTCAAGACGATCGAGGGCTGGGAGAAGTTGCCGCTGACCATTGCCGCGCAACGGGTCCAGGTCTCGGCCTTCCCCGACGCCTACGCCAAGTGGGAGCCGCTGGCGACCGACGTCGTCAACGTTCTCACCGACGGTGCCGCTCGCGCGGCCGTCGGCGCCAACGCCGGGACCTGCGCCAACGTCGGCGAGATCTCGGCCTCGGGCTGGACCGCCCCCGTCCAGGAGGGCATCGTTTCGGGCTACCGGACCGCCGAGCGTCCCACCCACGACGGTGTCGACCTCGGTTCGCCGCGCGGGACGGTCATCCACGCGGCGTCGGCCGGTGTGGTGTCGCTGATGATGTGCAACGCCTCCTACCCCGGCGGCGGGGCGTACTCGTGCGACGTGGACGGTTCGCCGTCGATCATGGGCTGCGGTTGGTATGTGGAGATCACGCACGCTGCCGGTGTGGTGACGCGCTACTGCCACATGGTCAAGCAGCCCGACGTGTTCGTGGGGCAGAAGGTCGTCGCGGGGCAGCCCATCGGCATCGTCGGCACCTCGGGCAACTCCTCGGGGCCGCACCTGCACTTCGAGGTGCACCTCAACAACGACACGAGTTCGTCGGGGGCGACCGACCCGGGTGCGTTCATGCAGCTGCGTGGGGCGCCTTTGCAGGGGTGAGGGCCGGGTCAGCCCGACTTGCCCCTGACGCGACGTCAGGTCTTAGCGTCGTGGGCATGACGATCACCGTTCTCGACACCCACGCCGGCATGCGCCGTGTCCTGACCGCGCCCGCCGATGACCGCGCCGAAATCCTGCGCGAGATGCTCGAACCCGCCAAGGGCATGTACCGCTACTTCCCCGGCGAGGTCGACCTGGTCGCCTTCCATGGGCGTTCGGCGGGTTTCCCCTTCGACCGCGACGAGACCCGATGCCTTGAGGCGCTGGACACGCTCGCCTCGGCGGATGCCTGGGGGCGCGTCCAGAAGGCCCTCGACGACGCCGTCGAGGCGCAGCTCGCGGCGACACCCGGCGTGAACGTCCCCGACATCACCGTGCTGCTCCTGCTCGGCAACCCCGACGACGAGGTCTTCATGACCCACGGGCTCGGCGTGACGGGCAACGGCAGCGTCCCGGGCTACATCACGATCACCGTGTGGCCGACGCCGGAGAACGTGGAACGGCTGGAGGCCACCGCCGTGCACGAGCTCAACCACAACCTCCGCTACAGCCCCGGCGGGGCGGTGTGGGACCCGGCGACCGTCAACGTCGGTGAGCACGTCGTGTCGGAAGGGCTCGCCGACGCCTTCGCGCGCGGGCTTTACGGCGACGAGCTGGGCTACACGCGCATCGGTGTGCCGCATCTCGGTGACGACGCGGTCTTCGCGAAGGTCGTGACCGGTCTTGAGGTGACGGGCATGCACAACTTCTCGTCCTGGGTCCACGGGGACGCCATCGCCGCGAGCTACGGCGGCACGCCGGTCGGGCTGCCCACCGGCGCCGGATACGCCGCCGGGAACCGGATCGTCGACGCCTACCTCGCCGCGACGGGCAAGTCGGCGGCCCAGGCGCTGCACGACGACAGCACGACGATCATCGCCACCGCCCTCGGCCGGGAGGACTAGGGGCCACCGGGGCCGGGGCCGGCGAAGCGCGCCGGGCGGGGCCCCAAGACCTAGCCGGTTCCGCGCGGCCAATGCCCCGCGGGCACGGGAGGCCCGGCCCGCAGCCCAGGCGTAGGACCGGGTCCAGGGACGGAGTCCTTGGCGGGGTTTGGGGCGGAGCCCCAGCAGGGTCCAGGGACGGAGTCCTTGGTGGGGGTCTGGGGGCGAAGCCACCCAGCGGGGGTGCTGGGGGCGGAGCCCTCAGCCGGTTCTAACGCGAGGAACCCGCGGCGGGATCACCGCCTCAAAACCCGCCCCGCCACGCCTCGATCACCACCGCCTTCTCCTCCCGGTAAGTGTCGGGGTCCGACCGCACCCAGTCCTCCCCGCGCCGGATCCGGTGGAACCGGAAGGTTCCACTCGTCACGCCGACGACCACCACACAACGCAGCGGCACCGGCGGATCCAACTCCATCGCCAGACGGCAGACCGCCACCCCGAACGCCGCGCCCTGGCGGAGCAGCACCACCTGCTCGTCCTCGGCGATCGAGGGTTCACTGCCCTCGGAAAACGCCACGGGAACCTCGTCATCCAAGTGGAAGTAGTTGACGAAGCACTCCCAGCCGGTCAGAGTCCCCGACCTCCCCGGCGGCGCCTCCGCCCACCGCGCCCCACCGTTCCAGACCACCACGTCGCCGCGCACCTCGATGCCCTCGGCGACCATGGCGCGCAAACCGGGCGTGAGCCCTTCCTCCGACACCAGCCCACCCGCCGGCCCCAACGCGGCCACGGCTGTCTCACTCATCCGGATGGTCAGCATCCGGCGATGGTCTCAAAGCCTTTACTCGCAAGGAACAGACCCCACCACCACCCCGGCCACCCCCACCGGAACCCGCCCCACGACCACCCCCTGCGGGTCCATGACACTCGTCGGCCCCCACCCCACGCGCGTCTCGTCCCGCTCGCCGGTCACGTCCGCCGACACCAGCCACATCCCCGTCTCCCGCGCGCGTTCGGCGCGGATGGCGTGGTGCCGCTCCTTCCAGTCCAGCGCTGCGGCGCGGGGCATCATGTTCTGCGCCGGCACCAGCAGCAGCCGCGCGCCCTGCGCCGCGATCGGCGCCGCCGCCTCGGGAAACCGGGTGTCGAAGCAGATGTTCACGCCGAACCTGACCCCTCGCAGCACGAACGTGGGGTATTCCTCGCCCTTCGTGAACAGGGCCTCGCCGGGCACCAGGTGCGTCTTGCGATACACCCCCACCAGCTCGCCCCGGCTCACGACGACCGCCGAGTTGAAGTACCGGCCGCCCGACTCCTCGATGACCCCGAACACGAGGGTCTGCTCGATCCGCGCCAGCCGCCGCAGCACACCGGCGAACCGCGCCGACCCCAGCCCGACGGCGTGCTCCCGCACGTGCCGCTCCTCCACCAGATACCCCTGGAGGAAGCACTCCGGGAACAGCAGCAGGTCGGCATCGGCCCGCCCCGCGAACTCCTCGACGCAGCGCAGCGCCCCCTCGACGTCGCCGAGGATCTCCGGCGTCTGGCAGGCGCCGACCCGCAAGCTCGCGCCGAGGCCCGTCACGACCGCCGAAGCCTCAGCACGCACGTCAGCATCGGCAGCGTGAACTCGCCCTCGGCCGTCTCCGGCCGGCTCGCGAGGTAGTCGCGGATACCGCCGAGCGCGGCCGTCCGCTTCTCCTCGCGCATCACCAGCATCCCCGCGCGGGTGGCCAGCGTCGCGACGAGCGAGTCGGCGGTCCGGGTATGCCCGTGCGGGAACTCGGCCAGTTCGGGCGACGAGAACCAGGCGGCCGCGCCGGCGTGCAACGCGGCCGTCTCGCCGCGCCAGGCGTCGGGGGTGTCGCGGGGGCCGATGGCGGCGCTCCCGGCGACTCGCGCGAGCCCGGCGACCCACTCGACACGGTCGTCGAGGACGTTCCACAGCCCGGCGAGGACTCCGCCGACAGCGCTCACCCGGGCCATCTCGGGTCCCGCGACGGCCATGTCGAACCAGTGCATCGCGTTGCCCGCCACGACCGCGTCGACGGAGGCGTCCGGCAGCGGGATCCCCTCCGCATCACCGTTCAGGGCGCGCACGCCGGGCAGCCCGCGGCGCAGCTCGGCGAGCATCTCCTCGTCCGGCTCGACCGCGACAACGTCGGCGCCGACCGCGAGGAGCGACCCGCTCAGCTTCCCGGTCCCGGCCCCGAGGTCGAGGACCCGCGATCCGGGCGCCGGTTCGAGCGCCCACCGCACGGCCGCCGGCGCGTAGTCCGGCCGGTGTTCGGCGTAGGCGAGCGCCGCGGCGCCGAAGGAGGAACGGAGCTGCTCGTCTGCATCCACGCGGCCACGGTACCCATGGGACGACGGGGATTCCACTCAGCGAAGGTCGGCGAGCAGGTCGTCGAGGGCCCGCTCCAGGGCGGCGGCGTTGGCGGCGTCGAACCAGGTCGTGCGGACGCGTTCGTTGTTCCCGCCGGGGGTCTCGTGGTCGGCGGCGAGCTGCCGCAGGGTCCGGGTCCGGTCGCCAAGGGAGCGGCCGACGCCTTCGAAGAGGCTGCGGACATAGCGCTCGGCGCCGCCGGGATCGACGCCGTGGCCGGCGATCCACGACGTGAGGGTCGCGAGGTAGGCGTAGTGGGCGGTGAGCGTCCCGGTGAGCGCGGAGAAGGCGTCGAAGGTCGCCTCGTCGGCGACGGGCAGCACGCCGCCCAGGCTCTCGAAGAGCGCGTCGACGACCGGGTGGGACGGGCAGGTCACGGTGATCGACGCGCGCTCGCGAACGGCGGGCAGGGGGATGGCCCGCACGAGAGGCGCGTCGGTGGCCAGCTGCGCGCGCAGTTCGCGCTCGCCGACGCCGGCCATCACGTTGACGACGATCTTGTCCCCGCCGACGCGCAGGCCCTCCAGCGCCTCGCGCCGGTGCTCGCGGCGGACGGCGACGAAGACGATGTCGGAGCGGTCGACGACCTCTTGGTTGCCGGCGCAGACGCGCGCGGTGTCGTGGCGCTCGGCCAGTTCGGCGGCAGTGCGCGCTCCTCGCGGCGACAGGAACACCTCGGGCGCCTTGCCGGGTCCGCCGCACAGGCCCGCCACGAGGGCGCGGCCGATCTCGCCGACTCCGATGATGCCGATCCTCACTCGCCGCCCCCTGTGTTCAGCCAGTTCAGGACCATTGCGCGCGAGCCCTCCCAGTTGCGGTCGATGTGCCCGGCGGCGGCCGCGAGGTCGCCGGCGTCGAGCGCGGCGAGGATGCGTTCGTGCACCGGCGCGGAGTGGGTCTCGCGGTCGCCGTCGCGCATGTAGGTCAGCTCGTAGCGCGCGACCCGCACGCGCAGGCCGTGGATCATGCCGCGCAGGCTGACGTTCGGGCACGCCGACACGATCGCCTCGTGGAAGGCGGTGTCCAGCCGCCACCGTTCGACGGGGTCGTCGGCGGCGAGCAGTTCGGCGTCGAGGGCTCGCAGCCCGGCGAGGTCGAGGGCGCCCGGCGGCGAGGTCGACACCGCCAGCCGCTCCAGCGCGGCCAGGATCGGGTACAGCTCGGCGGCCTCGGCGGGGCTCAGCGGCCGCAGGCTGAAACCGCGCGCGGGCGTGGAGTCGAGCACGTCCTCGGCCTCCAGTCGCAGCAGCGCCTCCCGCACGGGCGTGCGCGAAACGCCCAGCGAGCGGCTCAGCTCCGCCTCGGTGATCGTCTGCCCCGGCGTGAGTTTCCCGGTCGCCACCAGGTCGACGACCCGCTGGTAGACGGCGGCGCGCAGCGGCGCGGGGCGTTCGATCGGATCGGCTCCCATGCGCACATCGTATACGATGCGCACATGAGTGCCAACGACCTCTCCCTCGACCGCATCGCCCGCGCCGCCACCGTCATCGACCGCAGGTTCCGCGACACGCCCCAGTACACCGACCCCCTGCTCTCGGCCGCGCTGGACCGCCCGGTGCTGGTCAAGGTCGAGACCGCCAACCCGCTGCGCAGCTTCAAAGGACGCGGCGCCGAGTTCCTGGTGCACGAACTGCCGGGCAGGCCGACGATCGTCTGCGCCTCCTCGGGCAACTTCGGCCAGGGCATCGCCTACGCAGGGCGGAGCCGCGGACTGCCGGTGCACGTGTTCTCCACCCGCACCGCCAACCCCGTCAAGCTCGCCAGGCTGCGCGCGCTCGACGCCGCGGTCACCCTGGTCGACGGCGACGGCCACGACGCCAAACAGGCCGCGCGCGACCACGCCCGGCAGCACCCCGGCACCGTGTTCGCCGAGGACGGGAGCGAGCCCGCCATCGCCGAAGGCGCCGGCACGATCGCCGTCGAACTGCTGCGCACCGAGACTCCCGACACCGTCGTGCTCCCCGTCGGCGACGGCAGCCTGATCGCCGGCGTGGCCCGCTGGGTCAAACACGCCGCGCCGACCACGCGGGTCGTGGGAGTCGGCGTCACGGGAGCACCGGCCCTCGCCGACAGCCTCCGCGCCGGCCGCGTCGTCGCCGGAGGGCCCGTCGACACCATCGCCGAGGGCATCGCCATCAGGGTGCCGGTCCCCCGGTCGGTGGAGCGACTGCGCGGCCTGGTCGACGAGATGGTGCTCGTCGAGGACGCCGACCTGCTCGGCGCGATGCGGCTGATCGCCGACACCCTCGGCATCCTGGTCGAACCCGCCGGCGCGGCCGGCATCGCCGCGATCGCGCGCCACGGCCTCGGCGAGCGCCCGGCGACCGTGCTGACCGGCGCCAACCCGCGCCCCGAACTGGCGCGGGCGGCGCTCGCCTGACGGTCGTGCGTCACTGCGGCGGGTCCTCCCCGACCAGCCCGTCGATCGCCTCGCGAAGCAGGTCGGCGTGCCCGACGTGCCGGGCGTACTCGTCGTGCAGGTCGACGATGATCCGGCGCAGGTTCGGCGCGGTGCCGTGCTCGTCGGTGCGGTACTTCGCCGGCTGGTCGAGCCCGCCGTCGGCGAGCGCCTTGGCCATCGCGGCTCGGGAGCGCTCGACGGTGCCTTTCCAGAGGGCGTAGAGCTCCGCGGGGGTGTCGTCGGCGGCGCTGCGCCATGCCCAGTCGGGGTCGGTCGCGGCTTCGGGCGCGTCGAGGGGCGGTCCGGGGGGCTTGCCGGAGAAGTCGAGGGTGTAGAGCTCCTCGACGAGCGCGAGGTGTTTGAGCAGGCCGGCGAGGGTGAGCGTGGAGGGCGGCTGCGTGCGGCGGAGGGCGTCGGCGTCGAGGCCGCCGCTCTTCCAGGCGAACTGGGCGCGGGAGCGGTCGAGGGCGAACAGCAGCATCTCGGTCTCGCCGGCGGTCATGGACGGTTCGTCGATGTGGGTGCTCAAGGCCGTGTCATCGGTCATGGGGTGGACTCTAGGATCGGTTCCGGACGTTCCGCGACCGGTTCTGCGAGCGCGGAGAGAGGAGTGCCGTGGAATCCGGTCTGAGCCCCACCGCGCGGGCGCTGCTGACGCTCGAACTCGTGCAGGGCGATCCGGGCATCACCGCCGACCGCCTCGCCGCCAAGCTCGGCGTCTCCGAGCGCGCGGCCCGCCGCTACGTCGGGATCCTGCGCGAGGCGGGCATCCCGATCGAGTCGGTCCGGGGCCCCTACGGCGGCTACCGCGTCGGGCGAGGGCTGCGGCTGCCGCCGCTGACCTTCGGCGCGGCCGAGGCCCTCGGACTGGTCATGGCGGTCCTCGACGGCCATCACGACGCCGGTGACGCCACGAGCCTCGTCGGCGGGGCCCTGGCCAAGATCGTGCGAGCCCTCCCCGAGCCGGTCGCCGCGCAGGCCGAGGCCGTCCGGCGCTCGACAGCGCCCGCACCCGACCGCTCCGCCGCGCGTCCCGACCCCACGACCACGACCTCGCTGGTCCACGCCTGCTCGCAGTGCAGACGCGTCCGCGTGCGGTACCGCTCGGAGGCCGGGTCCGAATGGGACGCCGAGGTCGACCCGTGGGCCGTGATCGTGCGGCACGGGCGCTGGTACCTGCTGTGCTGGTCGCACACCTCCGACGGCCGCCGCGCCTACCGCGTCGACCGGATCCACGCCGTCGAGCTGCTCGCCGAGGGCTTCGAGCCCCCGGCCGAGCTCGATCCGGTCGCGGTCCTGGAGGAGCACCTGTCGGTGGGCTGGGAGTACACCGCCGAGGTGATCGTCGAGGCGCCGCTGGAGGCGGTGTCCCGGTACATCCCGCGCTCTCTGGGACGACTCGAAGCGCTCGACGACGGCACGTGCCGGCTGACCGGGACGACCAGCAATCCGTGGTGGTACGCCGGGCGCCTCACCGCGCTTCCGGCGCCGTTTCGGATCCTCGGCGGGCCCGAGATCCGCCGCACCGCCCGCGCTCTCGGGCGGCGACTGCTCGACGCGGCGGGGGACGAGCCCTAACCGGCGGGCGCGGGCTCGTTCGACATCGTCGACAGCCCGCGCACCGACGGCCACGCCAGCGGCACCAGCGCCGCGACGAAGAACAGGGCGCCGCCGATGATCGCGACGGACTTCTCGCCCGCGGCGGACACGGCCGGGCCCACCAGGAGCTGGCCGATCGGGATCGCCACGAAGGAGCCGAGGGCGTCGTAGGACGTCACCCGCGACAGGACGTTCTCCGGGATGTGCTGCTGAATCGAGGTCGCCCACGCGATGGCGAAGACCTCCATCCCGAGGCCCCCGATGAACGCGCCGACCGAGAGCCACAGGATCGAGGGCTCGAAGCCGAGCACGAAGAGCGGCACGGCGGCGAAGGAGATCGACACCAGCCCGAGCGCCAGCAGCCGCCTGACGACCAGGCGGTACATGACGATGCTCATGACCAGCAGGCCGGCGGCGTGCACGCTGAGCACCAGTCCCCAGCCCTGCGAGCCGATCGTGCGCTCGGCGATGCGCGGGCCGAGCACCGACCACACCGCGACCGAGACGCAGTTGATGATCCCGAAGGAGGCCACCACCGTCCAGACCCAGCTGCGGGAACGAAACTCCCGCCAGCCTTCGCGCAAGTCGGCCCAGGTGCCCGAACCGGTCTTGCGCAAGGTCTTCGGCAGACGCACGCGGGTCAGGCAGAAGGCGGCGACGAAATAGGTCGCCGCGTCGATCGCGATGGCCCAGCCGCCCCCGACGCCGGCGACGAGCAGGCCCGCGACGGCCGGGCCGGCGACGGTCACGGCGTTGCGGGAGGAGCCGAGCAGCGAGTTCGCGCGCTGCGCCTGGGATTTGGCGACGATCTCGGGGACGATGCCCATCATCGCCGGGAGCGTCAGCGCGGCCGAGGCGCCGTTGACGAACTCCAGGGCCATGATCGCCGGCAGGTGGTAGGAGTCGGTGAGGAAGAGGACGGCCACGGCGCCCTGCGCGACGCCGGCGCCGAGGTTGGCGCACAGCAGGACGACGCGGCGCGGGAAGCGGTCGGCGATGACCCCGCCGAACAGCAGGAACACCACCAGCGGCACGCTCTCGGCGGCGAGCACCAGGCCGAGGTCGTCGGGGCGGCCCTCCTGGAGGACGGCGAAGGCGAGGGCGACCGAGACCATCGAGGTGCCCAGCAGGGACACGACGCGGCCGGTGAAGAACCAGCGGAAGGCCGGCAGCGCCCAGGGCGAGGCGCCGGAGTTGATCTCGGGGGGCATGGCGCAGGAGTCTAGGGCTTGTCCGGTCAGCCCTGCGGAGACCCACCGGACAAGCCCTGGGTGCAGGTGAGCGGCACCGCGAACGATCCTGTCGGGCCCGCGGGTGAGGGTCCCGGAACTTTCCGTCCACGATGGACTCGGTTTGCCTCTGAAACCTGCCTATGCTGTATTCACGCCCCAGAAAGACCGCATGCCGAAGTCCATCACGCATCGTCACGAGCGTCCCGGCCGGATCCTCATCACGGAAAAGACCGGACGAACACGCAAGTGACCGCAGGGACTACGACTCACTGAATACAAGCGGCAGAACACCCAACCGTACGGTTGACGTATCCTGCCCGGCTGGGGCATCTGTCACTGTTCGTGGTCATGCGAGGATTGTCGGGTGCACGACGAGAAGTTCACCGTTCGCTCACCGATACCGCTGGTGCCAAGTCCCGCGGTGTCGGTCGACGAGCTGCGCGGAGAGCGCGTGATCGTCGGCAGCCCCGGATCCGGCTGGCGCTACGACCTGCGCGCCGACGACAAGGTCTTCCGCGGCGACCAGGCCTTCGTGCCGATCCTCACCGAGGCGGACTTCTACCGCGCCGAGGACGAGGGCGTCGAGGTCTTCGCGCCGCTGGTGCCCATCGAACGCGTCTGGATCGAGCAGCCCGGCTTCCCCGAGAACAAGATCATCCACGACATCGGCACGGTCCTCGATCGCCTGGTGCGCCTGGAGACCCCGCCGATACGGCGCCCGATGCCGGCCAGCGAGGTCGCCGGCCTCAACGGCCGCAGGCTCGCCCAGTCCATTCCGGACGGTGAGCGGCGCGGCCTGCGTGCGGCCAGCGAACCCTACGAAGACCGCGGCGACATCTGCCTGCGGGTCTGCGAGGAGGCCGCGTGGTACCGGTGGTCGCGCACGGGCGAGACACCGCGCACGGAGAAGGTGGAGATCCACCTGCTCTGGGTGGAGTAGTCAGGAACCGCTGGGCACCGGTCGCGGGATCTCGGTGCGGTTGTAGCCGCAGATCCACCAGCCGCCGTCCTCGAACAACGACAGCTCCCAGTCCCAGCCGATCACCGCGCCGAAGTCGACCGTCATGCGCACGACGGCGCGGCCGTCGGCGTCGCTGACGGCGTTCTTGGTGAGCTTGGGCGGCTCGGGACCGTACTGCGTCTCCAGGGCGGCCCACTCGGCGCGCAGCGCGACCGGGTCCGGGAGCCCTTGCGCGCCACAGCTTCCCTCGGGCGCCTCCTTGACGAAGGCCTGCGTCGGATCGACGTCGCCGCGCCCGTACGCCTGGCCGAAGAAGGCGCGGGCGGTGGCCTCCGGGTCGGCGTTGGTGCCCTGGCGGGCGTCGTCCTCGGTCAGCGCCGGAACCTGCATCACCACCCAGCCGATCGCGGCGAGCACGACCCAGACCGCGATCCAGGCCCCGGCCAGCGATCCGACGCGTTTCCAGTTGCGAGGCGGGTCGGCGTAGGGGTCGCCCGGGTCGGCGGGGCGGGTCGCGGTGGTGGCCATCACCCGCCCATAATCCCCTACTTCCCCCGGGTCCGCGCAACCCGACACGTGCCGGTGTCCACACGGGACGGTCTCAGCCGGTCACGCCGAAGAGGGAGAGGCAGGGTTCGACGCCGCTGATCTCGACCGGCGGCAGGGTCGCGGCGGTCTTCTCCCAGTCCTCGCGCGAAAGGCGCATCCGCTGGGAGACGATCGTCTCGCCGTCGCGGTTGTCGCGTGAGAGGCCGTCGCGCCGGTAGCCGAGTTTGAGGGAGACGCCCATCGAGGGCTCGTTGTCGAGGAAGGCCATCGTGGTGGCGTACTCGCCGCCGAGGTGGCCGAAGACGAGGTGGAGGGCGGCGGCGCGCATCTCGGTGCCGTAGCCGCGACGGTGGTGCTCCTTGCCGAGCCAGGAGCCGCTGGTGATCTCGCGCAGGACCGCGAAGTCCTTGGCGCGCACGTCCTGGCAGCCGATCGGGCGGCCGTCGGCGAAGGCGACGAGTTCGAGCTGCCAGGAGTCGGGCCGCCAGGAGCCCAGGCGGGCCCAGTGGCGTTGGACGACGCCGCGGGCGACCTCCTCGGGCGGCATGGAGGTCCACTCGGTCAGGAAGGGGCGTACGCCGGGTTCGTGGACGCCGGCGGCGGCGACGTCGGCCAGCTCGGCGAGTTCGTTCTCGTCGGGGAGGCGCAGTTCGAGGCGTTCGGTGCGCACGGTGAGGCCGCGCAGGGGCCAGTGTCGATTCAGCATCACGCGGATTATCACCGTCGGCGCATCACGGCGCACCGGGTTATCGCGCGCGGTGGGGGCGAAAGTCCCTGTCGAAGGCGCGGGTCGCGGCCCTAGCCTGGGTCTCCCGACGGTTCGGAACGCTCGGGAACCGGCGCGTGGGGGCGCCGACGCGCGATCGAGTGCGAATTTCGTGTCTCGATGCCCGGTGGAGTACTCATGTACGCAACGACGTCTGCTTGCCAACGCATGTTGATGCGTTCGTCGCACAGCATGTCCGTTAGCCGGGGCCTTCTCTGTCCTAATCTGGCGACCATGATGTACATCGTCGATGTTCGTCTCCGCCAACCCGCCGGGACGCCACCCCTCGACGTGCCCCAGCAACATGGGGTGGCCCGCATCCTGCACGCTCCCCTCCGGCGGTATCTCGACCGCGAACACCAGCTGCTGACCGAGCGAAGGCCTCGTCCACTCCTGCGAATACGCCCGCACCCCAACGGGGTGCACCTGTTGATGCACATCCACGCGCCCTCGCGCGCCGAGGCCGAGGACCGCGCCTTTGCGATCGCCACCCTGGCGGTCGCCGAGGGGATGCTGCTGCTGGACTGGGACATCTCGTGCAGCCGGGTGCAACCGCGGCAGACGCGGTCGTGGCACTGCCCGACACCGCATTTATGCACCGATGATTCCTCGCCGGGCGGATATTCCTCTGTGCAATTAAATGACGGTTAGCGACCGGTATCGGCGACGCCAGGATATCGCCTCGAACGCGCTCTTCGGGTTACCGGTGCGCAATCGTCGTGCCCGCATTTCCGAGCCGACCGGATGCTATGAGTTTGGTCCGAATTCAGGCAATATTTCTGACGGGTACCCGACAGTTCAGCCCAACCGTGCGCCAAGATCGGTGATTCTGGGCCACGGTGCGATCACGGTTCGTCCGTGAGGGGGCGGCGCCCGGATGCCTTCTTTCCCGGTCGCCGCCTCTACCTTGGGGATCTTTCCCGGCGACGCCGTACGCATTCTCCGACGCGACGCCGACCACCATTGTCGCGGCGGCCGAAATCGCGACAGCGACACGCCGATGCGACCCCCACTGCGCCCATTGAGAATTTCACCGACCGAGCGAGGCCCATGACCACGCCGACGCGGCCGCCCCGCCGCGACTTTCCCAAGGCAGGACACCGCACCCCACCCGCGACGGCCTTCCCGACCACCGAGTGAGCGGACCGTTCCCGACCCCCGCAAACGGGAACGCATTGTGTCGAAGACCCCCCGAACACGTGACCGCCCGATAAACGCAAGTTGCGTTCGTAGGTCACAAGATCGTCACGACGAAATGCATTCACGCAGCTCAATCCGGTGAAGCGCGTCAAATCCATCGAACAGCGCCTATCGCGGACGCTGTTACGACTCGGCGCCCGTTACGGTATGGGAATGCGTTACCCGGTCGAGGTGCGGCTGTCCCAGCCCCAGGCGCGCCCCCGCATGGATTCGTTGCAGCAGGTCGGCGCCGAATCCCTGCTGCGCTTGAACCTGTGGCAGCTCATGACGACCGAGGGACTCACCGGCAAAGGCACCGACGGTGAACTTCACATCACCGACCTCCACGTGTGCACCAAACCCGCCGGCGCCCACGTCATCGTGCCTCTCGACACCCTCAGCCTCACCGAGGCCGAGCGCCTCACCGCGACCATGGTCCGGCACACCCTCGACGCCTCGGTCCTGCTCGCCGACTGGGAGATCGTCCACTGCGGCGTGAAACTCGACGAGACCCTGCTGGGCGCCGCGCCCGAACGACCCGACTGCGGCGGCAGCCCGCTCAGCGTCGAACCGGCCCCGCCGGAGCGCCCGCCGACACCGCCGGACGTCATGCGCCAGCGACTGGTGGTCGCCTCGCTGCGCCCATCGCCGTTCCCCCTGCACGCCTTCGGCTTCGATCCGGCCGATCCGTCCGGTGTGGACGAGTCGACGGCCCGGCTGGCGGCCGGGGCGATCCAGGACATCGCCTTCCGGGCCACCAGACACGTCCTGCGCGACCATCGCTCGCTGAGCCTCAGCAGGCTCGCCGACCTCGACGAGATGGGCGTCTACGGCCTTCTCCCGGCCGCCTACCGCCGTCGCTACGACGCGTCCTTCAGCAACTGGATGGTCATCACCGTCATCGACATGGCCGGGCGCCTCGGCCGTCTCGAATGGACCCCGCCGGCCAACCTCGCCGAGGCCCTCGCGCTGCACATCATCATCGCCACGGCCCAGCGCAAGATCCTGCACGAGAAGCTGACGGCAGAGGCGCGCGTCGAACCGGCCTTCCGCGCCCTGCGCGCGTTCGCCTTCGACAACGACGACCACGAGCGGCTCTACACCTCCGCCGGAGACGAGGGCCTCGACCCGGTCTTCGAGCACATGGACGTGGCGCCCGGCGGGCTCGTCAGCTGGTTCGCGCCCGGCCGCTACGGCCACCCGTACTTCATCGCCCAGCTCGGCGACCGGCCCACCGTCTTCGACGAGGCAGCCGACAACGACGACGACTACAACGACGCCCAGTTGCGCGCCGAACTCGACCTCGATCCCGCGAACCTGTTCACGCTCACCGATCTGGCCGCCGTCGGCATCGTGGAGGGCACCTGGCAGGCGACCTCGCCGGCCGTGCAGCCCGAGGTCCCCATCAGCAAGGGCGACCTGTGGCGGGTCCTGTGCTACCACCGGCACTCCGCGCAGCGCTGGTTTCGCAGCTGGTGCGCCAAACTCGGCCTCGACGCGAACTCGACGGTCGCCGACCTCGCCGCGGTCCACGGCGGCGACCTTCGCGAGCCGCTGCAGGCCTTCGGCGGCTGGCTCACCGACCCCACCCGGTCCCTCCCCAGTGGACACACGATCGGGCAGCTCGCCGGCACCTCCCACGGCGTCTTCTGTGACATCGTCGCGCACAACCTCTCGACGATCGTCGAGCACAACCGCTCGGGCGGCCTGCGGCACGGCCTGCTCGTCGCCGCGGCGCGCGGTGGACTGTCCCGCAACCGCTACGGCACCCCCGGCTGGCCGTCCACAGTGGATCTCGTGGCGCCGATGCTGACCGAGCCCAACCATCCCGACTGGGGCCCGCACGCCGCCGCCCACGGCGGCATCGCCGCACTGCTGCCGGTCTACGCCGACAACGAGTTCAGCGTCGTGCGCGACACGCTGACCGCCAAGCCCTGGCGGGTCGACTCGGCGACCGCCGACTGCGTGGTCACGGCGCTGCTGACCAAGCTCGCCGCCACGCACTAGGGCTTGTCCGGTGGGTCTTGTGGATGCGAGGCGGAGCTCATTTTTCTTCTGGCCAGACGTTTTGCGGCCCTAGGGCGTGTCCTGGTGGTCTTGTGGGTGCGAGGCGGGGCTCGTTTTTCTTCTGGCAAGCCGTTCTTTCGCCCTGGTACCGGTGTTGTACCTGGGCGAAGGAACGGTGCCGCCAGGGGGAGAACGAGTCCGCCGCAGCCCCGCAGTGATCACCCGGACACGCCCTAGTACCGGTGTTGTACTCGGGCCGTGAAACGGCGCCGCCAGAAGGAGAATGAGCCCGCCGCAGCCCCGCGGTGATCCACCGGACACGCCCTGAACCCGGTTCAGCGGTCAAGGGTCCGGCCTCGCGCCGGGCGTCACGATAGGCGGCCCGCGGCGTTAGACAGGGTGTCCGCCATCGCGACTCGAAGGACGTGGCGTTCATGGACTACGCCCTGCACGTGCACCTCTCCCCACCGGACGGCCGGGCCCGGCTCACCCCCCTCGAATGCGAGGGCGCGCACAGACTCCTGCGCGAGGGCCTGGAGCACTGCCTGTCCGCCGACCGCGATCCGGGCGGCGGACTGGAGATCAGCGTCGAGCCCTATGTCACCCACATCGACGTGCGCCTGGTCGCGGGCTCCCTCGCCGGAGCCGAGGCCTGTCTGCAACGCGGTGTCGCGCAGGCCCTCGAACGCTCCCGGCTGCTCACCGACTGGCACGTCTCCAGCTGCGAGGTCACCCTCGATCCCGGCCTCGACGAGGCCCTCGGCTTCGACGACGAGCCCGAGGTCGAGCGCTACTCCGCCTTCGTCACCGACGGGCCGGCCGCCCGGCTGCGCGCCGAAGCCGCCAAGGTCACCGCCTTCGGGCCCGAGATCTTCGGCCCCGACACCGATCCCGACGACTCCGCCCTGGTCGCCGGGGCGCTGATCGGCTCCGCCGAGCTGTTCATCGACATCCTCTGCGAGGACCTGTCGATCCTGGTCCGCGCCGGCCGCAGACCCGTCGACACCGGCCAGCTCTACGTCCTGTCGCTGCTGCCGGAGCACTACCGGCACCGCTACGACCTGGACTTCGCGCGCTCGTTCCTGGCCGCCGCCATGAAGGTCACCGACCGGCTGGCGGCCCAGGAGTGGACTCCGCCGGGCTCGCTGGCCGAGGCGCTGGCGCTCAGCCTGATGATCGAGAGCAGCGAGGAGGTGCTGCGGCCGCTGGAGTCGGTGCCCTTCGCGCGACTGCGCCCGCTGCTGGCGACCCTGCGGTTTCGGCTGCTGTCCGACCTCGACCACGAGACGCTCTACGAGATCCCCGAAGGCCACGACGGCGATCCGGTCTTCGCGCACCTTCGGCTCAGCCGGGGCGTCCGCGACTGGTTCTCGCCGCGCACCGGTGGCACGGTCCACCCCTACCGTCAGCTGCCCGAGGTCTACGCCCCGCACGAGCACGACGCCGACTGCGCACCGCCGGAGGAGGAGGTGCGCCGGGTGCTCAACGAGAAGGTCGGCATCGACCCGGACCGTCTGTCCGATGTGCTCAATCTGGCCGCGATCGGCCTCACCGACGCGATGTGGACGCACGGCCCGGCGATGCGCTGGTACGCCCAGCGGCGGCTCACCGACGGCGAACTGCTCCGCACGACGATGCACACCGCCCACCACATCCGGGAGGCGCTGCACGGCTGGCGGGCGGAGCTGGGGCTGTCCCGGACGGCGACGACGGCGCGCCTGGCGTCGCTGGCGCCCGAGGCGGGTCGCTTCGTGTCCCGGATCGGCTGCTGGCTCACCGATCCCCACCGTCTGTTGTCCACTGGGGACACGCTCGGCTTCGTGGCCGCCGCCGACCACGACGAGGCCGTCGACCACGTCGCGGGGGTTCTGGGCGGCTTCCTGCGCCAGGTCGACGATCTGGGACTGGCCAGGACGCTGCTGACCACGGCCATGCAGTCGGGGCTGACCCGCTACCACTGGTGGGGGGCGCCGGGGTGGCCCGAGCAGGTCGACCGCATCCTCGCCCTCGTCGGCGATCCCGGGCGGCGCGAATGGGGCCCCGACGGCCGGCTCACCTCGGGTCTGCCGCCCCGGCCGTCGCTTCTGGACAGTGAGGTGACCCGGGTGGCGCTGCTGCACCGGCCCTGGACCCTCGGTCCGGAGGCGGCCGAGTGGTGCGCCCGCGCGGCGCACCTCGCCGATCCCGAGGACGGGCTGTAGACGCGACCGGCCCCCGACACGACTGTGGCGGGCGCCCGGTCTGATCTCTCAGACCGGACGCCCGCCGCCCCCTGCCCTGTCGGTGTGTTCGTCACTCCCCAGGGACGTTCGTATCAGCGAAACGCGTCGCTCGTGTTAGCTGGCGTAGGGGTTGATGGGGGTTCCGGGGACGGTGCCGGGGCCGTCGGCCACCGAAGCGTCGCCGTAGGTCACCTGGTCGAGGGAACC